>CAMLLU010000071.1 GCA_946480925.1 uncultured Rivibacter sp. | reverse complement strand
CATTTCGCGTAGCGAAGTGATGTGAACACCAAAGTTACCCGCCTGCCGGGGCGGACTCCCGGCGGGCTGCCACATCGACAAGATGAATCAACACGAAAGCAAAGAAACCACGCCTTCCCCCCTTTATTCCTCCTAAAGCCCACCCCCGCCAACCCCAAGAATCCAGCCCATCACCCCCGAAAGCACGAGCCCCGACCATGATGCGCTCCCTCTGGATCTCCAAGACCGGCATGGAAGCCCAGCAGACCCAGCTGGACCACATCTCGCACAACCTCGCGAACTCGGCCACCAACGGCTACAAGCGCTCGCACGCCGTGTTCGAAGACCTCATGTACCAGAACCTGCGCCAGGCCGGTGCCAACAGCTCCGAGCAGACGCAGCTGCCCACCGGCCTGCAGGTGGGCCTGGGCACCCGGGCCGCCGCCACCACGCGCCAGTTCTCGCAGGGCAACCTGCAACAGAGCACCAACCCGCTCGACCTCGCCATCAAGGGCAACGGCTTCTTTCAGATCCAGCTGCCCGACGGCACCACCGGCTACACGCGCGACGGCGCGTTCCAGGTCGATGCGCAAGGCCAGCTCGTCACGAACAACGGCTACGTCGTGCAGCCGGGCATCACCATCCCGGCCAACGCGCAAAGCATCACCATCGCCGACGACGGCACGGTGAGCGTGGCGCTGCCCGGCCAGGCCACGCCGCAGGCGGTGGGGCAGCTGCAGCTCGCGAGCTTCGTGAACCCCGCGGGCCTCGACCCCAAGGGCCAGAACCTCTTCGCCGAAACCGCCGCCTCCGGCACGCCCAACACCGGCGCCCCGGGCGGCAACGGGCTGGGCCAGCTGGCGCAAGGCTTCGTCGAGACGTCCAACGTCAACGTGGTCGAAGAACTGGTCTCGATGATCCAGACCCAGCGCGCCTACGAACTCAACTCCAAGGCCATCCAGACCGCCGACCAGATGCTGCAGCGCCTTGGTCAGCTCTGATGACTCCCCCCCGTAGCGGCTTCGCCGCTCCCCCTCGAGGGGGCGGCGCCAGCGGACCGGCAAAGCCGGATCCGCGGCCCCCACTGGTTGGCCGTGTGCGGTAGTTGACCCTTTGGCACACGAGAACCCACATGAACATTCGCTTCACCTGCCTTGCTGTAGCCGCCCTGCTCACCGGCTGCGGCGCCTTGAGCCCCAAGGTCGACATGCCCGAGCAGATGTCGGCGCGGCCGCAGGTGCAGTCGCAGCCGGAGGTCAACAACGGCGCCATCTTCCAGGCGGCCAGCTACCGGCCGCTGTTCGAAGACCACCGCGCGCGCCTCGTGGGCGACACGCTCACGGTGCAGATCGTGGAGAAGGTCACGGCCAGCCAGAAGTCCACCAGCACGGTGGACAAGACCGGTGCGCTCGAGGCGGGCATCACCGCGCTGCCGGGCATCAACCCCAATTCGTTCGCGCGGGCTTCGGCTTCGGGTTCTTCGTCCAACACCTTTGCGGGCAAGGGCAGCACCGAAAGCAGCAACAACTTCTCGGGCACCATCACCGCCACCGTGGTCGACGTGCTGCCCAACGGCCACCTCGTGATCGCCGGCGAAAAGCAGATCGGCGTGAACGAGAACGTCGACGTGCTGCGCTTTTCGGGTCAGGTGGACCCGCGCGCCATCGTGGCGGGCAACACCGTGGCCTCGGCCCAGATCGCCAACGTGCGCATCGAGCACAAGGGGCGCGGCCAGCAGGCCGAAGCCCAGGGAATAGGCTGGTTGGCGCGCTTCTTTTTGAACGTTCTGCCGCTCTAAAGAAAACCAGAATCGGTTTCATGGCCCCAGGGGGCCAGTGACCGGTGACTCGTGACTGGTGACTGGTCAGGGCCCTAGTCACGAGTCACTGGTCACTTCCACATGCAACTCGACCGCTTCGTCCGCTTCCTCGTCGCACTGAGTGCCCTGGCCGCCAGCGCCGCGCTGTGGTGGCCGGCCACGGCCGATGCCGCCACCCGCATCAAGGAAGTGGCCAGCGTGCAGGGCGTGCGCACCAACCAGCTGGTGGGCTACGGCCTCATCGTGGGGTTGGACGGCACGGGCGACCAGACCACGCAGACCCCCTTCACCACGCAGAGCCTGCAAGCCATGCTGCAGCAGATGGGCGTGACCGTGCCGCCGGGCACCAACATGCAGCTGCGCAACGTGGCCGCGGTGATGGTGACGGCCCAGCTGCCCCCGTTCGCCCAGCCCGGCCAGGTGATCGACGTGAACGTGTCGTCGATGGGCAATGCCAAGTCGCTGCGCGGCGGCACGCTCATCGCCACGCCGCTCAGGGGCGCCAACGGCCAGGTGTATGCGCTGGCCCAGGGCAACGTCGTGATCGGCGGTGCTGGCGCGTCGCAGGGCGGCTCGAAGGTGCAGATCAACACGCTCAACGCCGGCCGCGTGCCGGGCGGCGCCACGGTGGAACGCGCCGTGCCCACGCCGCTGGCTCAGGGCGATTCGCTGCAGCTCGACCTCAACGCCGCAGACTTCAACACCGCGCGCGAAGTGGCGCGTGCCATCAACCGCAAGATGGGCGACGGCATCGCACAGGCCATGGACGGCCGCGTGGTGCGCGTGCGCATGCCGGCTTCGCCCGACGAGCGCGTGAGCTTCCTGGCCGAGATCGAGAACCTGCCGCTGGACCTGGCCGCGCCGGCCGCCAAGGTGGTGATCAACGCTCGCACCGGCTCCATCGTGCTCAACCAGTCCGTCACGCTGGGTCCGTGCGCGGTGGCACACGGCAACCTGTCGGTGACCATCAGCTCCACGCCGGTGGTGAGCCAGCCCGCGCCGCTGTCGCAGGGGCAGACGGTGGTGGGCGAGAAGGCCGACATCCAGATCCGCCAGGACGGCGGCTCGCTGATCAACGTGCCCGCCGGCAGCAAGCTCACCGACGTGGTGCGAGCGCTCAACGCGCTGGGCGCCACGCCGCAGGACCTGCTGGCCATCCTGCAGGCCATGAAGGTCGCGGGTTCGCTCAACGCCGAACTCGAAGTGATATGACCCACCCCCGTTGCGCCTTCGGTGCTCCCCCTCAAGGGGGCGCCGCCAGCGGACCGGCAAAGCCGGATCCGCGGCGTCCACTCGATGGCAGCACCGCCGGCCAGGAGTCGTGACATGTCCAGCTCGCAAGTCAACAACAACTTCGCACTTCCTGGCAGCGCGTCGATAGACGCGCTGCGAGGCGCTGCGTCCCGCGATCCCAAGGCCGCCATCAAGGAGGCGGCCAAGCAGTTCGAAGCGCTGTTCATGCAGGAGCTCCTGAAGAGCATGCGCTCGGGCACGCTGGGCGAGGGCTGGCTCGACAACGCCGGCTCCAAGATGGGCACCGAGATGCTCGACGACCAGTTCGCCGCCAAGATGACCGGCATGCCCGGCGGCTTGAGCGAAGCGATCGCGCGGCAGCTAGAGCGCCAGCTGGGCGGCGGCGGTGTTGCCTCAGCAGCGGCGGCGGTGCCGCCGGCGGCCGCGGCGAATGCGCCCGTGAACACCTCGCGCGTGGGCAGCGGCGGCAGCGGTGCCGCGAAAGACTTCGTCAGCGAACACCAGCAGGCCGCCAAGGCAGCCGAAGCCGAAACGGGCATCCCGGCCGCCTACATCCTGGGCCAGGCGGCGCACGAGTCGGGCTGGGGCCGGCGCGAGATCCGCGACCGCGACGGCTCGAATTCGCACAACCTCTTCGGCATCAAGGCCGGCGCCAACTGGAAGGGCGACGTGGCCGAGGTGACCACCACCGAATACGTGAACGGCCAGCCGCGCAAGGTGGTCGCGAAGTTCCGCGCCTACGAGTCCTACGAGGCGGCGTTTCGCGACTACGCAAGGCTCCTGAAGGACAGCCCGCGCTATTCGAAGGTGGTGGCGCAGGGCGATTCGGTGCAGGGCTTCGCGCAGGGGCTGCAGAAGGCCGGTTACGCCACCGACCCCGCTTATGCGGAAAAGCTCTCGCGGGTCATCAACACCACGTTGCGCTTGCAGCGCACGATCGTCGCGTAACGGAAGGCGCTCATGGGATCCAGTCTCCTGTCGATCGGCACGCGGGCGATGTTCGCCAACTACGCGGCGCTGCAGACCACCGGCAACAACATCGCCAACGCCAACACGCCGGGCTATTCGCGCCAGCAGGTCGAGCTCTCCACCGCGGGTGGGCAGTTCACCGGCGCGGGCTTCTTCGGCAAGGGCGTGAACATCGACACCATCACGCGTGCGCACAACGCCTTCCTCACCAAGGAGGCGGCGCTGTCGCGTTCGCAGGCCGCGGCCGACGAGACGCGGCTGCAGCAGCTGCAGGAGCTCGAGAAGGTGTTCCCCACCGGCGAGGCGGGCCTGGGCTATGCCGCCGGTGAAATGCTCAACGCCTTCGTCGACGTGGCCAACAACCCGCAGGATCCGTCGGCGCGCCAGGTGGTGCTGTCGCGGGCCGACGAGGTGGCCTCGCGCTTTCGCGCCGCGGGTGACCAGATCAACGAGCTGCAGACCGGCACCAACGCCGACATCCGCAACGCAGTCTCGCAAGTGAACGCGCTGGCCAAGCAGGTGGCCAGCATCAACCAGCAGATCGCGCAGGCCAAGGGCCTGGGCCACACACCCAACGACCTGCTCGACCAGCGCGACCAGCTGGTCAACGAGATCAACCAGTACATGCAGGTCACCACCATCGAGGCCGACGACGGCACGATGGGCCTGTTCATCGGCGGCGGCCAGCGGCTGGTGCTGTCGAACCAGGCGCTCGAGCTGGTGGTGGAGCCGGGCGAATTCGACCAGATGCAGTCGCGCATCTCCATTCGCGAAGCCGGCGGTAACCGCCCGGTGCCGCCCAGCACGCTGGCCGGCGGCACCATCGCCGGGCTGCTGCGCTTCCAGGGCGACCTGTCCGATGCGCGCAACCTGCTGGGCCAGATGGCCGCGGCCTTTGCCTCGCGCGTGAACGAGCAGCAGTCGTTCGGCCTGGACCTGCGCCAGCCCGCAGGGGCCGGCGCGGCCATCTTCAGCACCGGCTCGCCGCGCGTGCTGCCCAACGTCAACAACTCGTCGGCCGCGGTGCCGGTGTCGGTGAACATTGCCGACGCCACGCAGCTGCAGGCCAGCGACTACGAGCTGCGCAACGACCCCGCCACGCCGGGTGGCTACATCCTCACGCGCCTGTCCGACGGGCTGGCGCGCCAGGTCAATTCCGGCGACACGGTGGACGGCTTCACCGTCACCGTCGGTGCCCCCGCGCCGGGGCCCACCGACCGCTTCCTGCTGCAGCCGGTGGCCATGGCCGGGCAGGACATGCAGCGTGTGCTCGACGAGCCCAAGGGCATTGCAGCGGCGTCACCGGTCATCAGCACGGTGGGGCCCAACAACACCGGCACGGCCACCGTGGCGTCGTTGGCCGTGGTGAGCTCGACCATCGACCCCACGCTCACGGCGAGCATCAACTTCACCAACAACAGCGGTGCCTACAGCTGGGAGCTGCGCGACGCCTCCAACACCGTGGTGTCCAGCGGCACCGGCACATGGACGGCCAACCAGCCCATCGCGCTGAACGGTTTCGAGCTGAGCCTCAACGGCGTGCCGCGCTCGGGCGACACGTTCTCGGTGATGCAGACGCAGTTCCCCTCCACCAACAACGGCAACGCCGTCGCGCTGATGAACCTGCGCGACGAGGCGATGGTGGGCGTGCAGGTGCTGAGCGGCGGCTCGGTGGTGCCGGGCGAGACCATCACCTCGGCCTACGCGCAGGCCATGGCCGACGTCGGCACGCGCGTGCAAAGCGCCAAGGCGGCATCGAACATCTCGTCGGCCGTGGCCGACAACGCCGAGGCGCTGCGCGCCGGCACCGCGGGCGTGAACCTCGACGAGGAAGCCGCGCGACTCATCCAGTTCCAGCAGAGCTACCAGGCGGCCGCCAAGGTGCTGCAGGTGGCGCAGACCGTGTTCGACACCCTGCTCGACATGACGCGTTGAACGGCCCGGCAGCCATGAAATTCCAATTCATTCACCACGGAGGCGCAGAGGACGCGGAGGTCCGCAGAGGAGATTCGCGTTTCTTCGGGGAACCCTGCGCCCTCCGCGCCTCTGTGGTGAAGGCTGCTGGTCTTTCACCGTTTCACGTGTCGCTGGTGGGGCACAGCGCAATGAAAGTCTGAGAGGACCGGGAAGACCGGAAAGAGGGGCACACCATGAGAATCGCCACCGCCAACACCTACGACACCGCGGTCGACCAGCTGCAGCGCCGGCAGCAGTCCATGAGCGAGAGCCAGCTGCAGCTCACCACGGGCAAGCGCATTGCCCGCGCCAGCGACGACCCCGCCGGGGCCTCGCGCGCCGAGCGCATGCTGGCCGCCGAGCGGCGCGACAACGCCAGCCTGCGCGCGGTGGATGCCAGCCGCAATGCGATGGTGCTCACCGAAAGCGCCTTGGGCGACGCGAACGACCTGCTGCAGCAGGCCCGCGAGGCGCTGGTGGCGGCCGGCAACGGCAGCTACAGCGATGCTGAGCGCCGCATCCAGGCACAGCAATTGCGCGAGATCCGCGCGCAGCTGTTCGGGGTGGCCAACCGGGCCGATGGCGGCAACGGCTTCCTGTTCGGCGGCCAGGGTTCGGCCACGCCGCCTTTCGTCGACACACCCACCGGCGTGACCTTCCAGGGCCTGGGCGGGCAGGGCAACGTGTCGGCCGGCGAGCCGCTGCCGATGACGCTCGACGGCCAGGCCATCTGGCTGCAGGCGCGGCGCGGCAACGGCGTGTTCGAAACGCGCGCGCTGCAACAGAACGGCACGGCCGCCATCGACCCGGGCAACGTCACCGATCCCTCGGCCATCACCGGCAGCACCTACGAGATCCAGTTCACCGTGACGCCGGGCACGCCGAACGACACCACCACCTACAGCGTGCTGCGCGACGGCGCGGCCACCGCGCTCACCAACGTGGCCTACAAGAGCGGCGAGGCCATCCAGATCGACGGCATGGCGCTCACCCTCACCGGCACGCCGGCCAACGGCGACCGCTTCGAGACCCGCCCGTCCACCACCGACCTGTCGGTCTTCGAGGCGTTGGACACCGCCATCACCGGGCTCGAGAGCGGCGAGCTGCCCGCGCAGGTGGTGGGCTTCGCGCTGCGCGACGTCGACCAGGTGATGGCACGCCTGCAATCGGCCCGCACGGGGGCGGGTGAAACGCTCAAGCGCATCGATGGCGTGACCGATCGCATCGAAGACCACACGCTGGCCGTGCGCACCACCCGTTCGGAAGCCGAGGACCTCGACATGGTCGATGCGATTTCGAACTTCCAGGCACAGCAGACGGGCTACGATGCCGCGCTCAAGGCCTATTCGATGGTGCAGCGCATGTCGCTGTTCCAGTACATCAACAGCTGACTTCACGTCAGGCGCAAGGGAGAGGCAGGTACACGAATGGGCGCACGCGAACCCGATTTCACAGCTACCGGCAGCACACGAATGGACAACAACATCCTCGGCCAGCTCGCGATGAGCTATTCACCCGTCATCGACCGCAACCGCGCCGTCACCGCGACGCGCCTGACGGTGTTTCCGCTGATGCCCGGCGCGCCGCTCAATGCCGCCAGCCTGCTCAATGCGGTGGCCGACGTGTGGCCCGAGAACGGCGGCAAGGTGTCGCTCAACGTGCTGTCCGAATCGCTGCTGCACGAGCTGATGGCGGCGCGGCCGAGCGCCAATGTCATGGTCGAGGTGCCGGCGTTCATGGCCTGCGACGAAAGCAACGTCGCGCACATCCAGGCGCTGCACGGCGCCGGCAACGTGCTGCTCGTCAAGGGCCGCCCGCTCAGCCGCCTGCCGCGCGAAGTGCTGCCGTGCTTCAAGCATTCGATCATCGACCTGGAAGACGACCGCCGCCAGGGAGAGGCCAGCGATGCCGGCGCATCGTTCAACCGCACCATCTCGTTCTTCCAGTCGGGCGTGCGTACCGTGGTCGACATGGAAGCCAGCTTCAAGCGCGGCGCCGCTGCGGTGCTGGGCTGGCCCATCGAAGACGTGGTGACCAACGCCACGGCCAGCAAGCCCGGTGTACAGCACGACCTGCAGGTGATCGTCGAGCTGATCCAGCGCGTGGACAAGGCCGAGTCGATCGACAAGCTCGAGAACACGCTGCGCCGCGACCCGACGCTGGCGTTCAAGCTCATCCGCTACATCAATTCCGCGGCCTTCGGCCTCTCGGTGGAGATCAGCTCGTTCCGCCACGCGATCATGATGCTGGGCTACACGCGCCTGAAGCGCTGGCTCGCACTGCTGCTGGCCACCGCCAGCAAGGACGCCAACCTCAAGCCCGTGATGTTCGCCGCGGTGCGCCGCGGCCTCATGATGGAAGAGCTGGTGCGCTCCTCGGGCGACGACGAGATGCGCAACGAGATGTTCATCTGTGGCGTGTTCTCGCTGCTCGACCGCATGTTCAAGCAGCCGTTCAGCGAGCTGCTCACCACCATTCCGGTGCCCGAGCGCGTGTATGCCGCGCTGGCCGACAACAGCGGCCCTTACGCGCCGTACTTCCAGCTGGTGCAGGCGGTCGAGGGCGACACGCTCGATGCGATCCGCGAAGCCTCGGACAACCTGATGATGGGCTCGGTCGAGATCAACCGCGCGCTGCTGAAGTCGCTGGCCGACGGCGCCTCGCTCGATTGATGCCCGGATGATCCGCTGCGCCGCGGCGGTGCCGCCACCGCCATGACCGCGATCACCCATACCGGTCCGGGGCTGCCGACCTCGTTCCTGGACAGCCTGTCCGACGCCGTGCTGGTGCTCGACGCGGCCGGCCGCGTGACGTTCGCCAACACCGCGGCGCTGCGCCGCCTGCCTTGCGAGCCCGGCACACCGCTGCACCAGCTCGCGCAACAGCTCGACGGCGGGCTGGTCGAGAGGGTGCGCGAGGTGCTGGCGGGCCGGCGCGCTCACGGCGAACTGCAGCCCGGCGCCAGCCTGCAGCCGCTGGAGGGGCGCCTGTGGGCCCTGCGATTGCCGCCGCTGCACCGCGCCACGGCATCGCCCGGCACCGCCACCTTGCCCGACGCGGTGCAGATGACCGCCGAGTGGGAGCAGGTCTACCGCATGTTCTGGAGCTCGGCCTTTCCGCTCGCACTGCAGGACGAGAACTTCCGCTTCGTCGAGGTGAACGACGCGTACGTGGAGTTCACCGGCTTTCCCCGCGAACGCCTGATCGGGCTCGACCCCTGCCTGCTGCAGCCCGAGGAAGACCGCGCCGCCGTGCTGGCCGATCGCCAGCGCTTCCTGAAGGCCGGCGGCATCGGCGAGCTGCCGCAGATGGTGGAGCGTCGCATCGTCGATGCGGGCGGCCGCGAGCGCTGGTACCGCGCGGCGCGCCGCGTGCTGGTCGATGCGCAGGGGCGCCGCTTCTACCTCGCCGTGCTGCAGGACTGCACGCCGGAATACGTGGCACGCGAGCAGGCCGACCGCTCGGTGCACGAGCTCGAGCACTGGTTCGAGCTGAGCCCCACCGGCATGGTGATGTTCGACGACTCGGGCCTCGTGGTCCGCACCAACACCGCCTTCGAGGCGCTGGTGGGTGACGTGCCGGTGCTGCTGTCGGAAGCTTCGCCCGCCGTGCAGCAGCTGCTGGGCTGGCTGGGTGGCGACGGCGAGCCGGGCGGCGTGCTGGCGCAGCTGCTGCCGGGCGGCGCGCCGGTCGAATCGCAAGGCTGGGTGCCCGACCCCGACGGCGGCCTGCGCCGCCTGCGCGGCCTGCTGCGCTGCTACGAACAGCGCGGCAGCCGGCGGCGCTACATGTGCGTGGTCGAAGACCTGAGCGCCGAAGAGGAACGCGACCTCGCCAAGCTGCAGCTGGGCACGCTGGTCGATACCGCGGGCGTCGGGCTGGCGACTTTCCAGGAAGCCTCCGCGGGCGAGCGTCGTGCCCTTGCGGGACCTGGCGCGCCTGCCCAGGCGCTGGCCGCGGGCGAGGGCGCTGCCCCCAACCTGCAGGCCATCGGCCGCGACGTGGTGCTGCCCGAGTCGCTGGCGGAATTCGAGCGCGTGCAGCAGGCCGTCAAGCACGGCGAGCGTGCCGAGGCCCGCTATGCGATCCGCCACCCCGTACACGGCACGCGCTGGTTGCTCACGCGCGTGGAGCCGGGGCAGCTTGCTTCGGGCCAGCGCACCACTTCCGTGGTCACGCTCGACGTGACCGAGCAGCAGCAGGCCCAGGCGCGCAGCGAACAGCTGCTGCGCGAGCTCTCCACCATTCTCGAAAGCTCGCCGGCGGGCATCGCCTACCTGCGCGGCAACACGCTCGTGCGTTGCAACCGCCGCTTCGAACGCATGCTGGGCTTTTCGGCCGGCGCCGTGGCCGGCAGCAGCATCGGTGAACTCTTCGGCCAGCACGCGGCCGGGCAGCGCGTGGTCGAGGAAAGCGAGGCCGCGCTGGCGGAGTCGGGCATCTACGAAACCGAGATCGAGGTCACGCTCAAGAACCGCCCGGCGCAGTGGTACGCGCTCTCGGTGCGGCGCATGGCGCCGGTGGGCGGCGTGGCCGAGGCCATTGCGGTGCTGTCGGACGTGACGCGGTTGAAAACGCAGCAGACGGAGCTCGAGGAGCTGGCGGAGGCCGTGGCGCTGCAGGCACAGCGCACGCGCGCCATCCTCGATTCGGTGTTCGTCGGCATCGTGACCGTGGGCGCTTCGGGCATCGAGTGGATGAACCGCTCGGCGCGCCGCATGTTCGGCGGTGACCTGGCCGACTTCATGGGCGAGCCCATCGCCACCGTGGCCACGCCCGAGGAAGACCACCCCTTCCAGCAGACCCAGCTGCTCGACGAACTGCCCGAAGGGCAGGCCCACAACTTCGAATGCCGCATGCGCGGCCGCGACGGCCGCGAGTTCTGGGTGGTGGGCAATGCGGTGTCCACGCGCTCCGACACCGGCGCACGCCAGCTCACCTACGCGCTGCTCGACATCTCGCGGCGGCGCCAGGCCGAGGCACGCATCGCCGAGGCGCAGGCTTCGCTGCAGCGCCTCATCGAGATGGCGCCGCTGGCCATCACGCTGCGCGACGCGAAGACGCTGCGCGTGCTGCAGATCAACAAGATCGCCGCCGCCATTACCGGCTTCGAACAGCACGACGTGGTGGGCAAGGCGCCCGAGGACCTGTACGGCGCAGATGCCGGGCAGCAGATGCGTGCCCACATGGAGGAGGCGCTGCACTCCAGCGAGGTCACGCATCGCGAATACCGCATCGAGCGCGAAGGCCGCACCCAGCACTGGGACGCGCGTTATCTGCCGCTGGCCCGGCCCGGCGAGCCGCCCGACCAACTGCTGCTGGTGGCGGCCGACGTGACCGAGCAGCGCGCCGCCCAGCAGGCGCGGCTCGAGGCCGCCATCGCGCAGCGCGAGATGCTGGTCAAGGAAGTGCACCACCGCATCAAGAACAACCTGCAGGGCGTGGCGGGCCTCTTGCAGCAGATCGCCGCGAAGAAGCCCGAGGTGGCCCCGGTGATCGCCGAAGTGGTTGGGCAGGTGCAGGCGATCGCGCAGGTCTACGGCCTGCAGGTGGGTGTGAGCGGCCCGCTGCGGTTGAAGAGCGTGGTGGAGGCCATCGCCACTTCGGTGCAGCGCACCTTCGGGCGCCACATCGTGTTGTCGGTGGTCGGCGAGCCGGCCGATGCATGGGGCCTGCCGGAGGCGGAGTCCATTCCCATCGCGCTCACGCTCAACGAGCTGCTCACCAATGCCATCAAGCACAGCGAGCCGGCGGGCGACATCGGTTGCACCTTCACGGCCGGCGACGGCGGCGTGCGCCTCGAAGTGAGCAACTTCGGCCGGCTGCCTGAAGGCTTCAGCCTCGACCGCTTTCCCGGTGGCGTGTCGGGCCTGGGCCTCATACGCGCGCTGCTGCCGCGGCGCAGCGCCACGCTCGCGCTGGGCCCGCGCGGTGAGCAGGTGGTGGCCAGCGTGAGCCTGGTGCCGCCCGGCGTGAAGAAGGTCACGCCGGCGCCATGACGGGTTGTTCCCGCTTGGTCTGCAACCATCGCTCGCCTCACAATCCCGGCCATGTCCACCGCAGCGTCCAAAGGCAAGATCCTCGTCGTCGATGACGACCGGCTGGTGCTCGCCACACTGACGCATGGCCTCGCGCAGGCCGGCTACGAAGTGATCGATGCCGACAACGGCGACGATGCCATCCTGCTCGCGCGCGAACACAAGCCCCAGCTCGCGCTGCTGGACATCCGGATGGAAGGCAAGAGCGGCTTCGACGTGGCGGCCTACCTGCGCGACTACTGCCAGATGCCCTTCATGTTCCTGTCGGCGTTCTCGGACGACGCGACCGTGGCGCAGGTGAAGGAACTCGGCGCCGTGGCCTACCTCGTGAAGCCGCTGGACATCCGCCAGATCGTGCCCGCAGTGGAGGCCGCCTTCGCCGGCATGGGCCACCCGCACCAGGAAGCACTGCCGTTCCATGGCGGTGAGCGCGCGGCCGGCGGCGAAGCCGGCAACGACCCGCTGGGCCACGTGGTGTCCATCGCGGTGGGCGTGGTGATGCACCGCTACTCGCTGCCGCGCACACAGGCCCTCGAAAAGCTGCGCAAGCTCGCAGCCTCCGAAGGGCGAACGCTCGAAGACAGCTGCGAGCGGCTGCTGGCCGCGATGGAGCGGCTCGCGCTGGTGGGCGGCGCGAACCTCTGAATCCGCGCGCGGCCCGCCGCACCTGCATCAATCGCCCTTGAAGCCCGAGGCCTTGATCGGCGGGCTCCAGCGCTCGAAGTCTTCCTTCAGCATCGAGCATCGTCTCGCTGGTGGGCAAGCAGCTCGTGCACCGCGTGCCGCAGCCGGGCGATGCGCGGCGTGCCGTGGTGGCGCTCAGCGAGGCGGGGCGGCGCCTCACCGAACACGCAGCCGACGTGAACCGCGCCCATGCGCTCGACGTGCAGGCCGATCGCCGACACGGCGGCAGCCGCAGGCGCTGGCAGTCGGAAGATTCGAAGTGATGGTGACGTGGGGCCGCTTCAGCCCAGCGTGAAGAAGAACGTCGCGCCGCGCTCCACCTCGGCTTCGGCCCAGATCTCGCCACCGTGGCGCTGCACGATGCGCCGCACCGTGGCCAGCCCCACGCCGGTGCCCTGGAAGTCGTTGGCGCTGTGCAGCCGCTGGAACACGCCGAACAGCCGCTCGGCGAAGCGCATGTCGAAGCCGGCGCCGTTGTCGCGCACGAAGTACACGCGGCGTGCCCTCGTGGCGCCGAGGCTGGTGGGCACCATGCGTTCTTCCACGCCGAACTCGATGCGGGCCGTGCCGCTGCACTTGCCCGTGTACTTCCACGCATTGCCGAGCAGGTTCTCGAGCGCCACGCGCAGCAGGATGGGATCGCCGTGCGCCTGCACGTCGGGCGCCATGCGAACCTCGACGCGGCGCTCCGGCTGCTGGCGGCGCAGGTCCTCGACCACGTAGCCGGCCAGCTGCGACAGGTTCACTGGCTGGTACGACACCGGCTTGGCCGACAGCTGCGACAGCGCCAGCAGCGCATCGATCATGCCGTTCATGCGTGCGGCGGCGCCCAGCACGCGGTCGAGGTGGTCGTTGCCGATGCGGTCGAGCACGCGGCCGTAGTCTTCCTTGAGGATCTTCGTGAAACCCTCGACCACGCGGATCGGCGCGCGCAGGTCGTGCGACACGGTGTAGCTGAACGACTCCTGCTCGGCGGCGTCTGCGGCCGAAGAGGCCAGCAGCTTGCGCGCGAGCGGCTGGCCCGTGAGCTCTTCGGGGCTGGCGCCCAGCAGTTCGGCGGCAGCGGCGTTCACGCGGCGCAGCTTGAACACGTGCGGCGTGTCGGCACCAGCTTCGGCCCAGAGGGTGGCTTGTGGTACGGCATCGAGCTGGGTTGCGAAGTTGCTCGCTGTTTCAGCAGGTGCGGCATCGATGCGGCGCAGCGTGCCGTCATGGCCGTCGAAGCGGCCGTGCGCATCGAGTCGGGGTTGGCAGCGCAGCAGCCACTGTTCGTGCTCGCCGCCGGGGCCTGTGATCGAAAGCGGCCAGTCGATCAACGTGGCCTCGCCATTCAGGCGTTGCTGCAGCGAGGCGCCGGCATCGGTGGCCTGCGGGCGCAACACCTCGTGCAGCGGCTGGCCGATCGGTGCCTGCAGCCACGCCGTGCCGGCCGCCGCGGCCGGTGGGCGCCAGCGCACCACGCGGTGCTGCCGGTCGGTCTGCCAGAACCATACGTCCAGCAACCCGAGCAGCTGCTGCGGCTGCAATGCCGGCTCCTGCGGCCGCGTTTGCATCTGCCGGCGCGACATCGCCCACCAGCTACCGAAACCCGCCGCCGCCGCAAGCGCGGCGAGCAATCCGATGTCCAGCCAATAGGTCGATGTGGCGGCGGCCGTGGCCGCAGAACCGCCGGGCGCGGAGGGCAACGACAACCAGACCCAGGTCAGGCTGGCGAGTGCCAGCACCGCCGCGGTGAGCGAAGCGAACAGCAGGCCGCGAAGAGGAGTGGGCCAGTGGTCGTCTGCGCGATACATGTAAACGATTGTAGGAGGCGGTCTTTCGCGGATCGGCGGTGCGATTCGTGCAAGGGGTCACAGGAGTGGGCTCGCAAGAGCTCAAGTTCCGATGCGCGGTGCCGACATCACTCTGTGAGAACCCACCCGGTGCGGTTCACATAGAACAACAATTGCAACGAGCGTTGAGTCGGTGCACCGTGGTGGTAGCCGGCCGACACCGCCCACAAGACGGTCATGCTGATCTCCATCGCTCTGCTTTTGCTGTTGGCCGGTGCATTCGCAGGTGCAGCCTTGTGGCGGCGCCGGCAGGTGCGGGTTCCTTCGTCCGGCCCCATTTCTGGCAAGTCCCGTGCCGCTGGCATGGCCATCGCGCAGTCGCTCAGCGAGGTGACGCATCGCGCGGCCTCGCTCGGCGAGGCGCTCACCGGTGTGGGTGCGGTGCTGGCCCACCACCTCGAGGCCCGTGCCGTGACACGCCTGTGGGTGGACGGCTGGAACGGCGAAACCGCGCTGGTGCGCCACTGGCCGCAGGCCGAAACGCTGTGGGCCGACCACATCGACGTCTCCGCGCTGTGGAGCGCGCAACGCTCCAACTGCCCGGCCCGCGAGGCCATTGCCACACAGAAGCCTGTGCTCGGCGAATTGCGCATTGCCGGTGCGCCTGCCGGCGATTGGCGGCCCGACTGGGCCGAGCGGGCGGTGTCGCTGCCGGTGGCGTTGGGCGGGCAGCCGCGTGCCGTGCTGGAGCTGTACGACCCGCGCCATGAACCCGACGAACTGCTGGCGCTGCTCGACGTGGCACGCGTGCAGCTCGGCCTGGTGGCCGAACGCGAGGCGGCGCAGACGCAATTCGAAACCCATGCCGAGCCGCTGAGCCGGCTGGCACAGGTGGCCCAGCGCATCGCCAGCGGCGTGGCCATCGTCGATGGCTGCGGCCTCGTCGAATGGGTGAACCCGGCCTTCACCGAAGTGACCGGCTGGGCGCCCGAGGCGCTGCTGGGCCAGCCGCTGGTGCGCATGTTCGAGCGCGACGAAGTGGCCGCGCCGGCATGCGAGCAGCTCACGCAGATGCTGCGGCGCGGAGAAGTGTTCCGGCTCGAGTACGAGGCCTTGCGCGAGGCCGGCGTGCCGCGCAGCCACTACTGGGGCGAGATCGACGCCATACAGATGGTCGTCGACGAAGGCGATGGCGCGCCACAGCTGCTGTGCCTGTTCACCGACATCACGCTGCGCCGGCAGCGCGAGCACCAGATCCAGCAGAGCCACGAGCACCTGGAGGCGCTGGCCGAGAACCTGCCGGTGAGCCTTTTCGTGATCGACCCTGAAGGCTTTCGGGTCGTCAGCATCAACCGCTACGCCGAGGTGGAGTTCGGCATGGGGCGCGACGAGGTGGTGGGCCGCTCCATCGAAGCGGCGCTGGGCCGCTCGGTGCTGCGGGCCACCGAGCCGGCCATGCGGCAGGCGATGGACGGCCGCACGACGGTGGAGCACGACTTCGTGTGGGCCACGCCGAATGGCGACCGCCTCATCAACGCGCGCCATTTCGCGCTGCGCCACGCGGACGGCCGGCCGCGCCTGTTGATCTCGCTGGTGCGCGACATCACCGAGCGTCGCAAGGCACAGTTCGATTTGATGGAGTCGCAGCTGCGCTTCCGTGAGCTGGTGGAGTCGATGGACGACTGCGTGTTCGTCACCACGCCCGAGCGCGATCGCTTCTATTACCTCGGCCCCCGGGCGCACGACATCTGGGGCGTGCACGAGCACGAAGTGCGTGCCGACCCCGGTGTGCTGGCAGGGCTGGTGGTGCCCGAAGACCGCTATTTGCTTGAGCACCGCCGCGAGCTGGAAGAGCGCCTGCAGTCCACCGACCTGTGCTTCCGCATCCACCACCCCGATGGCGGCGTGCGGTGGCTGCGCCAGCGCACGCGCGCCCAGCAGCTGCCCAGCAGCTGCCCAGCGGCGAGGTGCACGTCTACGGCCTCACGTCGGACATCACCGCCGAACGCGAGCACGAGCTGCAGCTCGCGCGTGCGCGTGACGCCGCCGAAGCCGCCAGCCAGGCGAAGAGCCAGTTCATGGCCAACATGAGCCATGAGATCCGCACGCCGATGAACGGCATCCTCGGCATGACCGAGCTACTGCTGGGCACCGCGCTCAACGACAAGCAGCGCCGCTTCGCACAGGCCGTCTACCGCTCGGGCGAGAGCCTGCTGGAAATCATCAACGACATCCTCGACTTCGCGAAGATCGAGGCCGGCCGGCTGGAGCTCGCGCCCACCGACTTCGTGTTGCGCAGCGTGGTGGAAGACACGCTGGAGCTGCTGGCGCCGCGCGCGCACGAGAAGGGCATCGAGCTCAGCTTCCACGAGCAGCCCGGCCTGCCCGCCTGGGTGCACGGCGACCCGCTGCGCCTGCGGCAGGTGCTCACCAACCTGGTGGCCAACGCCATCAAGTTCACCGAGCGCGGCGAGGTGGTGGTGGACGTGCGCTATGCAACGCAGCAGGCACCGGGTGCACAGGCGCTGATGCGCTTCGAGGTGCGCGACACCGGCATCGGCATCACCGAGGACGTGCTGCCGCGCCTGTTCAACGCCTTCACGCAGGCCAATGGCGGCATGGCGCGGCGCTATGGCGGCACCGGGCTGGGGCTCGCGATCTCCAAGCAGTTGGTCGAGCTGATGGGCGGCAGCATCGAGGTGCGCAGCACACCGGGCATCGGCTCGGCGTTCGGCTTCTCGATCCCGCTGCGCAGCGTGGCGCTGGGCACCGGCCTGGGCGAGCTCGAGGCCACCGAGATGCCTACGCTGCGCGTGCTGGTGGTGGAAGACAACGAAACCAATCGTACGGTGCTCGAGAACATGCTGAGCGCGTGGGGCATGCGGGTCACGCTGGCGTCCGACGGCCTGCATGCGCTGGAGATCCTGCACGGCCAGCATGGGCCCGGTGAGCGGGAGTTCGACCTCGCGCTGGTGGACATGAACATGCCGCGGCTCGACGGCCTGGGGTTTGCCCGCGCCGTCACGCACGACAGCCGGCACGAGGACCTGAAGCTCATCATGCTGTCGTCGGTGTCGTCCCCGGACGACGCGCGGCGTGCGCAGGAGGCGGGTTTCCACCGCTTCGTGGCCAAACCCCTGCGCAAAGCCGAGCTGAGACAGGCCATACTTGGCGTGTCCGCCCCCCGCACCGAGGGGGCCGCCTTGACGCCGCGCCTCAACCGGCACATCCTCGTGATCGAAGACAACCCGGTCAACCAGGAGGTCATCGGCCACATGCTGCGGCGCCTGGGGTGTCGTGTGCAGGTGGCCGGTTCGGCGCTCGAGGGTTTGCGGGCGTTGTGCGAGAAGAAATTCGATCTGGTCTTGATGGATATCCAGATGCCCGGCATGGACGGCGTGGAGGCGCTCGGTTGGTTCCGCAAGGGGCCGGGCAACCGCTTTGCATTCATCACCCCGCCGCACACGCCCGTCGTGGCCGTGACGGCCAATGCCCTCGGTGGCGACGAAGAGCGCTTCCTCGCGCTAGGCTTCGATGATTACCTCTCCAAACCCTTCCGACAAAGTCAATTGCTCGGCATGATGACCACGCGCCTGCCCTCCGTCGTCGAGTCCGCCGAGAGCGGTGAATCCACCTCCGCAGGGGGCTTGCCGCCGGCACCTGCCACACCGCGCAACGGCGGCGGCGATACCGGCGTGCTCGATGCCCAGGCCCTGCAAAGGCTGCGCGAGCTCGACCCCACCGGCGAAAACAAGCTCATGGAGCGCGTGCTGAAGGCCTTCGACGGCTCGGTGGCCCGGCTCGTCCCGCAGCTCGTGGAATCGCAGCAGAACGGCGACCTCACCGGTGTGCGCCATGTGGCACACACGCTGAAATCGTCGTCGGCCAGCATCGGCGCCATCAAGTTGTCCCAGATGTGTGCCGAAATCGAATTCATGATTCGTCAGGGAACCAGCACCGACCTGGACGCGCGCATCGATGCGATGCGCGCCGAGATCGACCGCGTTCTCGACAGCCTGCGTGCGTTGCTGGAAGCCCGCTGAATGAATGCCTCGCAGTCGTTTGCCGATGACGATCCGCTGGTGTCCCCGCGGGTGCTGCTCGTTGACGACGACGAGGTCAACCTGCTGCTGACTTCCATCGCACTGCGCGAGCGGGGGTTTTCCATTACCGAGGCACCCAGCGGCGAACGCGCGCTGCAGCTGCTGGCCGACTGGCTGCCCGACGTGATCGTGCTCGACGCGATGATGCCGGGCATGGACGGCTTCGAGACCTGTCGCGAGGTGCGCCAGCTGCCGGGCTTCGAGTCGCTGCCCGTGCTCATGCTCACCGGGCTGGACGACGATGCCTCCATCACCCGCGCCTACGAGGCCGGCGCCACGGACTTCTTCGTCAAGTCCACGCAGTGGAGCCTGCTGGCCGGGCGCTTGCGCTACCTGCTGCGCTCGGCCCGCACGCGCCAGGAGCTCGAGCGCAGCAAGGCCAAGCTGGCCCGTGCGCAAGACCTCGCGCGCATGGGCAGCTTCGATTGGCGGCGTGCTCAGGGTGCGCTGAACCTGTCGATCGAAGGGCTGCGGGTGTTCGGCCTGGGGCCGGGCGACAAGCTGGGCTTCCGCGAGCTCTCGCGCATGATCCCGGAAGACGACCGCAACGGCTTCATGACCATCCTGCACGAGGTCGTGAAGCACAGCACGGTGCTGTGCACCGACATCCCGGTCACGCTGCTCGACGGCCGTCAGCGCATCGTGCACGTCGAAGCCGAGCCCGAGTTCAACGACCAGGGCGGGCTCTCTGGCTACACAGGCATCGTGCAGGACGTGACCGACCGCCGCATCGCCGAAGACAAGATCAAGCACCTGGCCAACTTCGATGCGCTGACCGGCCTGCCCAACCGCCGCCAGCTCATCTGGCGCGCCGAACGCGCGCTCGAACACGCCAAGCGGCTGAATCATCAGGTCGGTTTGCTGCTGATCGACCTCGACCGCTTCAAGGTCATCAACGACACGCTGGGCCACGGCGCCGGTGACGAGTTGCTGATGGAAGTGGCGCGCCGCCTGCGTTCGTGCGTGCGCCATTCCGACCAGGTGATCGAAAGCTCGCTCGAATCCATGGGCTCTCGCTCGCACCGCACGCTCGAGGCCGTGGGCCGGCTGGGCGGTGACGAGTTCGTGGCGCTGCTGCCCGAGGTGGCCGACGAGCGCGACGCCGAGCGCGTGGCGCTGCGCATCCTCGACGTGATGCGCGAACCCATCTTCGTGGGCGGGCAGGAATGCTTCGTGACTGCCAGCGTCGGCATTGCGCTCTTCCCGCGCGACGGACTGAGCGTGGCCGACCTGCTGCGCAATTCCGACGTGGCCATGTACTCGGTCAAGTCACAAGGCCGCAACGCTGCCACGCTGTACCGCCCGCACCTGGCCGGCAAGGGCCGCGAAAAGCTCGAGCTCGAAAGCGCGTTGCACAAGGCGCTGGAGCGTGACGAGCTGGTGCTGCACTACCAGCCCAAGGTCGACGTGCGCACGGCCCGCATGGTGGGCGCCGAAGCGCTGATGCGCTGGCAGCGCAACGGTGTGCTGGTGCCGCCGGGCGATTTCATCCCGCTGGCCGAGGAAACCGGCCTCATCACGCCGATGAGCGAATGGGCCATTCGCGAGGCGGCCCGCCAGGCCAAGATCTGGCAACAGAGCATCGGCTTCGAGGCGTCCATCGCGGTCAACCTGCCCAGCCGCTTGTTCGAGCGCACCGATCTGGTCGAACACATCCACCATGCGGTGGGCGCCTACGGCGTGCCGCACCGTTCCATCGAACTCGAGATCACCGAAACGGGCCTGATGAAGGACCTGCAGAACGTGATCCCTTCACTGCACCGGCTCAACGAGATCGGCGTGGAAATCTCCATCGACGACTTCGGTACCGGCTACTCGTCGCTCGCCTACCTGACGGCGCTGCCGATCAGCGAACTCAAGATCGACCGCTCCTTCGTGCGCGATCTCGGCGTCACGCTGCAGAGCTCGGCGGTGGTCACGGCCATCATCGCGCTCAGCCGCTCGCTGGGCCTGCGCGTCATCGCCGAAGGCGTGGAGAACCTGCGCCAGATGGAAGTGTTGAACCGGCTGGGCTGCACGGTGATGCAAGGCTTCCTGTTCAGCAAGGCCCTGCCGCCCGACGAGCTGGAAGAGTGGCTCAGGCAGACCGTGCTGCCGCGCAAGGCTCCTTGGATCGGCAAGGCCGGCGAAGGCGATGCCGACCTGCTGCACGTGGCCTCGACCCGCGGCGCGCGTAACTCCCCCGTCAACTGAAGTACTCCAGATGAACGCTCCCACACGCGCCGCACCGACGCGTGCCGCCGAACTGTCCCCTGCCGAACTGGCCAAGGCTGCGTTGCGGCGACTGGTGATGGAGCGGCTGGAGCCCACGCCCGAGAACTACCAGCGGGCCTACCAGGCCGAGGCCGGTGAGGAAGTGACGCTGCGCCCTGCAGTCACGGTGGAGGAGCCGGGTGCCCAGGCGCATGCGTGGGCCGCGCTGATCGAACGGGTGGTGCGGGGTGTGGAGCGCGGTGGCCGCAACTGGACGGCGGCGCGCAAGAAGGACAGCCTGCAACGCGTGCTGGCCGGCAGCCGCAGCGACCCGGCCAAGCTGCAGCAGCGTCTGCAGCAACTCATCGGCAACTGGGACACCGATACCGCCGACGACCGCTCGGTTGAAACTGCCACCAGCGCGCCCGCGCCGCTCTCGGCCACCGACTTTGGCGCGTTGCTGGAGGTGCCAGCCGTCGGCGTTGCGGTGACCCAAGAACCCGGCGTGCCGGCGGCGACTACCGACCCGGCCGTGGATGTAGGGGCTTGGTCGCGCGTCGTGCAGGAGCTCGGTGCCACCGTGCAATGCGCGCTGCCCACGGCCGAAGTGCGAGGCCGCGAAGCGGCTGACGTGCTGCGCGCGCTGACCGATCGACTCAAGCCGCCCGGTACCGCGCATGCGGCGTTGGCCGCCGAAGTGGCCGATGCCTGCGCGCAGGCGCAGCGTGTGCTGCAGCATCGTCATCACTTGATCGCACAGCTGGGCGTGCTGTGCTACGAGTTGACGGAAGGCCTCACCGACCTGGCCGAAGACGATTCGTGGGTGCGCGGCCAGTGCGATGCGATGCGCACGCAGCTGGGCGACGGCCTCACCGCGCGCAGCGTGCGCTCCGTGGGCGACCTGCTGCACGGCACGCGCTTGCGACAGCAGCAGCTGCGTGTCGAGCGCGCGCAGGCCCGCGAGGCGCTCAAGCTCTCGATCAACCGCATGCTGCAGGAGATCGCCGAACTGGGAACGCAGACCGGCCGGTTCCAGGACAGCGTGGTGCGCTATGCCGACGTGATCGAAAGCGCCGACTCGCTGGAGAGCCTGGCCGGCGTGGTGCGCGAAATGGTCGAAGAGACCCGCACGGTGCACACCGTGGTGAGCCAGACACAGGAGCGCCTGCAGGCCGAGCACACGCTGGCGGCGCAGATGTCGGAGCGGGTGCAGCAGCTCGAAGCCGAGCTGAAGCGCCTTTCCGATGAAGTCTCCACCGACCAGCTCACGCAGGTGGCCAACCGGCGCGGCCTGCTGCAGGCTTTCGAGGCCGAACGTTCACGCGTCGAGCGTGCCGGCAGCGAAGAAGCCAGCAGCCTGGCCGTGGGCCTGATCGACGTGGACGACTTCAAGAAGCTCAACGACCAGTTCGGCCACACGACCGGCGACGAAGCCTTGAAGTTCCTGGCGCAGCGCGTAAAGCAGGCGCTGCGACCGAGCGACACGCTGGCGCGTTATGGCGGCGAGGAATTCGTCGTGCTGCTGCCCGATACGCCGGTGACCGAAGCGCAGCAAGTGCTCACGCGGCTGCAGCGGTCGTTGTCGGCCGAGCTTTTCATGCACGAGAACAAGCAGACCTTCGTCACGTTCTCGGCGGGCGTCACGGTGTTCCGCCTCGGCGAACGTGTCGAGGAAACACTCGATCGCGCCGACGAAGCGCTCTACGAAGCCAAGCGCACGGGCAAGAACCGCACTTGCATCGCCTGAGGCCAAGCCTCAGGCCGGCTGCTGAGCGAGCCAATCCACGTATCGTGTGACGCCCGTCGCCACGTCGGCGAACGGGTGCTCGCAGCCGGTGTTGCGCAGCGCGGTCAGGTCGGCTTCGGTGTGGCACTGGTACTTGCCGACCAGCGCCTCGGGGAAGGGGATGTAGCTCACCAGCCCGTGTTGCACCTGTTGCTCGAGCGACAGCGGCGCTTCGCCCTTGAGCGCGCGGCAGGCGTTCACGGTGGCATGGGCCACGTCGTTGAACGGCTGGGCCTTGCCGCTGCCCAGGTTGAAGATGCCGCGGGCGGTGGGGTGCTCGAAGAACCACAGGTTCACGGCCACCACGTCGTCGACGAACACGAAGTCCCGCTGTTGCTGGCCGGGGCCATAGCCGCCGTATTCGCCGAACAGCTTCACCTGCCCGTTCTCGCGGAACTGGTTGAAGTGGTGGAAGGCCACGGAAGCCATGCGGCCCTTGTGCTGTTCACGCGGACCGTAGACGTTGAAGTAGCGAAAGCCCGCCACCTGCACCGGCGACACCGGAAGATGGCGGCGCACGACCTGGTCGAACAGCAGTTTCGAGTAGCCGTAGACGTTGAGCGGCTGCTCGAAGACTGGCTCTTCGCGGAAGGTGGTGCTGGCGCCGTAGGTGGCGGCAGACGAGGCGTACAGCAGCCGCGTGCCCTGGGCCATGCAGGCGTCGAGCAGATCCTTCGAGCAGCGGTAGTTGGTGTCGAGCATGTAGCGCCCGTTGTGCTCCATGGTGTCGGAGCAGGCGCCTTCGTGGAACACGGCCTCGACCTTGCCGAACTCGCCGCGGGCGAAGCGGGCGTAGAAGTCGGTCTTGTCGAAGTAGTCGGAAATGCGTGCGCCCAGCAGATTCTTGAACTTGGGGCCGTTGGTCAGGTTGTCGACGGCGATGACGTCGTCGATGCCGAGCTTGTTGAGTCCCTGGACGATGTTGGCGCCGATAAAACCGGCCGCTCCGGTGACGACTACACGCATGGGTTTCTCCGGCCGGTTTCAGAGGAGGCTAACTTGCGAACGCAAGTTACGCCGGAACTAAAACCGGCCGCTCCGGTGACGACGACTCGGGTCATGCGAACAACTCCTCGTGGCTGACGGTGGCCGTGCCGAACTTGCCGACCACGATGCCGCCGGCGCGGTTGGCATGGGCCACCGCTTCACGCAGCGGCAAGCCGCAGGCCAGCATGGCGGCCAGCGTGGCGATCACGGTGTCGCCAGCGCCGGTCACGTCGAACACCTCGCGGGCCTGGGCAGGCACGTGGAACTCGCCGGCCGCGTCGAACAGCGACATGCCTTCTTCCGAGCGGGTGAGCAGCAGGGCTTCGAGGCCGAGCTGCTGGCGCAGCGCGTGGGCGCGTTCGTGCAGCACGGCTTCGCTCGACCAGGCGCCGATCACCTGCGCCAGCTCGGCACGGTTGGGCGTGATCACGGTGGCCCCCGCGTAGCGCGAGTAGTCGCTGCCCTTCGGATCCACCAGCACGGGCTTGTCGGCCGCGCGGGCCAGCTCGATCATGCGCGGGATGTGGGTGAGGCCGCCCTTGCCGTAGTCGGAGAACAGCACGGCGTCGTGCCCGGGCAGGGCCCGTTCGTAGTCGGCCAGCATCTGCGCCAGCACTTCATGGTCCGGCGTGTTCTCGAAGTCGACGCGAATGAGCTGTTGCGAGCGGCCGATCACGCGCAGCTTCACGATCGTGTAGAGCTGCGGGTCGCTGCCCAGCAGCGTGGCCACGCCGTCGCGCTCGAGCAGGCTCTTGAGCTTGCGGGCGGGTTCGTCGTCGCCCACCACGGTGAGCAGGGTGGCCTGCGCACCCAGCGTCTTGGCGTTGAGTGCCACGTTGGCGGCACCACCGAGGCGCTCTTCCTCGCGGTTGACGCGCACCACCGGTACCGGTGCCTCGGGTGAGATGCGGTCCACTGCGCCGAACCAGTAGCGGTCGAGCATGGCGTCGCCGACCACGAGCACGCGCGCCTTGGCCAGGCGTTCTTTCGAGATGGGTTGGTTCACTGGTCCTCCAGCCTGTGAGGCGGGTAGCTGTCCCAGCTCAGGCAGCCTGGGCATTGCCAGAAATAGTGCTGGCCTTCGAAGCCGCAGGCGGCGCAACGGTAGCGCTGCAGCGGCTTGGCAGCCGTGCCGATGGCTTGGCGCAGGTTCTCGATCTCGGCGGCGCTGAACGGACGCTCGCTGGTCATGCGCTCCTGCAGCAGCCCCAGCGCGGCCGTCAGCGTGGGCTGGGTGCGCAGGTGTGCGACGAGCCGATCGCGGCGAGCCAGCGGGTCGGTCTCGAGCCGCGTCAGCGCCTGTAGCACGTCGACGGACGGTGCGCGGGCATACAGGCTCTTCAGCCGCTCCAGCGCGCGTGCCTGCTGTTCGCAAGCCACGGCGCTGGCGGCATAGTCACCGGCCACCAGCGAAAACGCCGCAGGGTTGATGGCCATCAGCTCGCTCCAGGCTTCGAGTGCCGCGTCGTGTCGCCCCTGGCGGGCCAGTCGTTGGCCGGCCAGCACCAGAGGGCGGGCTGCCTGGGGCGCCGCTTCGCGTGCGCGGCGCAACGCGGCCTCGGCCTCGTCGGGCTGGTGGCGGGCATCGGCTTCCAGCGCCAGCTCGCACCAGTAGTTGGCAATGCGCGCAGCGAACGAGCCGGCACCCGTGCCCTCGAGCTGGCGGGCGGTTTCAACCGCGGCGCGCCAGTCACGCGAGCGCTCGTACAGCGTCAGCAACGACAGCCGAGCGTCGGTGCCGAAGGCCGTGCCTTCGAGTGCCTTGAAGGCTTCCTCGGCGCGGTCGAAGAGGCCCGCCTTCATGAAGTCCTGCGCCAGCGCATGCTGTGCGCGCTCACGTTCGGCGGGCGCGAGGTCTGCACGGCCGAGCAGGTGCTGGTGCACGCGCACCGCACGCTCGTATTCGCCGCGACGGCGGAACAGGTTGCCGAGTGCGAAGTGCAGGTCCGAGGTGCCGGGGTCCTGCTGCACCGCTTCGATGAAGGCGTCGATGGCCTTGTCCTGCTGCTCATTGAGCAGCAGGTTCAGTCCCTTGAAGTACGCCTTGGGGGAATCACGCTCGTCGCGTTTCCATTGGCGAAAGTCCAGGCGCGATGCGAGCCAGCCGAGCGCAAACGCCACAGGCAGGCCGAGCAGCAGCCACTGCAGATCAAAGTCCATCGCGCGGCGGGTGTTCCAGGGGAGTCAGGTCAGTGGCAGGCGGCGCCATGGTTTCACCGGGCACCGGTGTGGCCGGCCGCTGATGCTTCTGCGCTTCGCGACGATGGCGCCACCAACTCGGCACCATGGCCAGCACGCCGAAGGCGCAACCAAGCGTAAACGCGGCCAGCACGATGAAGACCATGGGCGCACGCCACTGGTGGCCGAAGAACCACTGCAAGGCAGCTTCGTGCTGATTGTTCAGCGCGAAGGCGAAGAGAACGAAGAAGATGGCGGCTCGGAAGAGCCAAGTGAGGGCGCGCATGCCAGCGCGATTCTAGGGGCTGCTGCTGCGAGCGCAGCGCGCCTCAGACGGTGGGCTTGGTGTCGCTGTTGAGATCAGCCTGCGGCACCGGGTCGTCTTCGACCGGGATCTGCGCATCGACCGATTCGCGCAACGCCTTGCCGGGCTTGAAGTGCGGCACGAGCTTCTCGGGAATGATCACCTGCTCACCCGAACGCGGGTTGCGACCCACACGGGGCGGCCGGCGGTTGATCGAAAAGCTGCCGAAGCCTCGGATCTCGATGCGGTGCCCACGGGCGAGCGCATCGGACATCGCATCCAGGATGGTCTTGACGGCGAACTCGGTATCGCGGTGCGTCAGCTGGCCAAAACGTTCAGCCAACAGGGCCACGAGATCGGATCGGGTCATAAGTCCTGGCGATGCTTGTTGTGTTGATTGATGGAAGCCAGAAGAAGCGGGGGCCGAAGCCCCCGCTGCACAACATCAGCTGTTGTTCTGGTTGTCGAGCTTGGCCTTGAGCAGTGCGCCAAGGCTGGTGGTGCCGGCGTTCTCGCGGGTGTTTTCCGCGGAGATGCGCTGCATCGCTTCCTGCTGCTCGGCGCTGTCCTTGGCCTTGACCGACAACTGGATCGAGCGCGTCTTGCGGTCGATGTTGATGATCAGGGCGGTGACTTCGTCGCCTTCCTTCAGCACGTTGCGGGCGTCTTCCACGCGGTCGCGGGAGATTTCCGAAGCACGCAGGTAGCCAGTGACTTCGTCGCTGAGCTGGATCTCGGCGCCGCGAGCGTCAACCGTCTTCACCTTGCCGGTCACCGTCATGCCACGGTCGTTGACGGCCGTGTAATTGGTGAACGGGTCGGCGTCGAGCTGCTTGATGCCCAGGGAGATGCGCTCGCGCTCCACGTCGATGGCCAGCACGACGGCTTCGACTTCCTGGCCCTTCTTGTAGTTGCGCACCGCGGCTTCGCCCGGCTCGTTCCAGGACAGGTCGGACAGGTGCACCAGGCCGTCGATGCCGGCAGCCAGGCCCACGAACACGCCGAAGTCGGTGATGGACTTGATGGGGCCCTTCACGCGGTCGCCGCGCTTGGTTTCCTGGGCAAATTCTTGCCAAGGGTTGGCCTTGCACTGCTTCATGCCCAGGCTGATGCGGCGCTTGTCTTCGTCGATCTCGAGGACCATGACTTCGACTTCGTCGCCCAGCGTGACGATCTTGGACGGGGCGACGTTCTTGTTGGTCCAGTCCATTTCGGAGACGTGCACCAGGCCTTCGATGCCGGGTTCGATCTCGACGAACGCGCCGTAGTCGGCGATGTTGGTGACCTTGCCGAACAGGCGGGTGCCGGTGGGGTAGCGGCGCGACACGCCGACCCAGGGGTCGTCGCCCATCTGCTTCAGGCCCAGCGAGACGCGGTTCTTCTCGGCGTCGAACTTGAGCACCTTGGCGGTGAGTTCCTGGCCGACCGTGACCACTTCGCTCGGGTGACGCACGCGGCGCCATGCCATGTCGGTGATGTGCAGCAGGCCGTCGATGCCGCCCAGGTCGACGAACGCACCGTATTCGGTGATGTTCTTGACCACGCCGTTCACGATGGCGCCTTCGGTCAGCGTCTCGAGCAGCTTGGCGCGTTCTTCGCCCATCGAGGCCTCGACCACGGCGCGGCGCGACAACACGACGTTGTTGCGCTTGCGGTCGAGCTTGATGACCTTGAACTCCATGGTCTTGCCCTCGAACGGGCTCATGTCCTTGACCGGGCGCGTGTCGAGCAGCGAGCCGGGCAGGAAGGCGCGGATGCCGTTCACCAGCACGGTGAGCCCGCCCTTGACCTTGCCGGAGACCGTGCCTTGCACGAAGTCGCCGGAGTCGAGCGAGCGCTCGAGCGACAGCCACGAGGCCAGGCGCTTGGCCTTGTCGCGCGACAGGATGGTGTCGCCGTAGCCGTTCTCGATGGCGTCGATGGCGACCGACACATAGTCGCCGACCTGGACTTCGAGTTCGC
>CAMLLU010000070.1 GCA_946480925.1 uncultured Rivibacter sp. | reverse complement strand
AGGTGCTCTTCGGCATCGACTTCAACATCGCCGCCGGCGAAGTGGCCACGCTGCTGGGCCGCAACGGCATGGGCAAGACGACCACCGTGCGCTCCGTCCTCGGGCTGGTGCGCGCCAAGGGCGGCGAGGTGCGCTTCCTTGGCGAACGCATCGAGCGCCTGGAGCCCGATCGCATTGCCCGCATGGGGCTGGCTGTAGTGCCAGAGGGGCGGCAGATCTTCCCGAACCTGTCGGTCGAAGAGAACCTGCGGGCGTTCGCGGCCAACCGTGCCGGGGCTTCCGAGCCCTGGACGCTGGAGCGTGTGTATGCGCTGTTCCCGCGCCTTGCAGAGCGGCGCCACAACATGGGCAACCAGCTGTCGGGCGGCGAACAGCAGATGCTGGCGATCGGCCGCGCGTTGATGACCAACCCGCGCCTGCTGATCCTTGACGAGGCCACCGAAGGGCTGGCCCCACTGATCCGCGAGGAGATCTGGCGCTGCCTGGCCGCATTGCGCGGGCAGGGGCAGACCATCCTCGTGATCGACAAATACGTGCAGCGCCTGGTGCGCCTGGCCGACCGGCACACCATCATCGAGCGCGGGCGGGTCGCCTGGCAGGGCGCTTCGGCAGCGCTGGCCGCCGACCCTGCCCTGTGGAAGCGCTACATCGGAGTCTGAATGAGTCAATCCATTGCCACACGCCACGCCTTCGAACGGCAGCAAACCATCCGCTTCGCGCATTGCGACCCGGCGGGCATCGTCTTCTTCCCGCAGTACATGGTCATGCTCAACAACCTGGTCGAAGACTGGTTCGACCTGAGCCTGGGCATTCCGTATGCCGAGCTGCTGGGCCATCGCCGCACCGGCCTGCCCACCGTGCGGCTCGAAGTCGACTTCACGGCTCCCAGCCGCATGGGCGAGACGGTGCTGATGGGTCTTTCCGTCGAGCGTGTGGGCAGCCGTTCCATCGCGCTCTCGCTGGGCTGCCGGCTCGGCGACGAAGCCCGCTTCCGGGCCAAGCAGGTGCTGGTGTGCACCTCGCTCGAAACGCACAAGGCCGTCGAGCTGCCGGCGGACGTGCGCCAGGCGCTGCAGCGCTTCGAAGCAGAACAAGAGGAGATGCAACGATGACGAACAAGGTTCTGCTGCCACCTGGGTGGCCGCGTCCCAAGGGTTATGCCAACGGCGTGATGGCCCGCGGCCAGATGGTCTTCGTGGCCGGCATGGTGGGCTGGGACGCCGACGGCGTGTTCCACACCGACGACTTTGCCGGCCAGGTGCGCCAGGCCTTGCAGAACGTCGTGGCCGTGCTGGAGGAGGCCGGTGCCCGGCCCGAACACATCGTGCGCATGACGTGGTACGTGACCGACAAGCGCGAGTACATGGCGGCATATCGCGAGGTAGGCGCCGCGTTTCGCGAGCTCATCGGCAGCTTCAACGCCGCGATGACGGCGGTGGAGGTGTCGGCGCTGATCGAAGACCGGGCCAAGGTCGAGATCGAAGTGACGGCGGTCATCCCCGACTGAAGCCGCCATGCCCTTCGACCCGCAAGCACCTGACCTGAAACTCGCCGTCGTCGGCACCGGTGCCATGGGCCGTGGCATTGCGCAGATCGCGGCGCAGGCCGGCTGCACGGTGCTGCTGTTCGATGCGCAGGCCGATGCCGCAGCCAAGGCGCGCGAAGCCCTGCAGCACACGTTCGATACATTGGCCTCGAAGGGCAAGCTGACCCCGGAAGCCGCCGCAGCGGCCACCGACCGGCTGCGTGTGGTGCACGACCTCGGCGCCCTGGCACCGGCACAGGTGGTGGTCGAGGCCATCGTCGAAGACCTCGACGTCAAGCGCCGGCTGTTCGCCGAGCTTGAAGGTGCTGTCGCAACCGATGCCGTGCTGGCGAGCAACACCTCGTCGCTCTCCATCACCGCCATCGCCACCGCCTGCCGGCGGCCCGAGCGCGTGGCCGGGCTGCATTTCTTCAACCCGGTGCCGTTGATGAAGGTCGTCGAGGTCGTCGACGGCTTGTGTAGCGATCGGGCGGTGGGCGACGCGCTGATGGTGCTGGTGCGCCGCTTCGGCCACCAGCCGGTGCGAGCGCTCGACACACCAGGCTTCGTCGTCAACCACGCCGGGCGCGGCTACAACACCGAGGCGCTCAAGCTGCTGGGCGAGGGCGTGGCCGGTGTGCAGACGATCGACGAGATCCTGCGTGAGCAGGCGGGCTTTCGCATGGGGCCGTTCGAGCTGATGGACCTCACCGGGCTGGACGTGTCGCAGCCGGTCATGGAGTCGATCTACCGCCAGTTCTACGACGAGCCGCGCTACCGGCCTTCGGCGCTGGCGGCTCAGCGGCGCGTGGCAGGCCTGCTGGGGCGCAAGAGCGGCGAGGGCTTCTACCGCTATGAGGGTGGCCAGCAGGTGAGGACGCCGGCTGCTGCAGCGCCCTCGGCACGACCACACAGCGTGTGGGTCGCCAGCACCGTGCCCGGCTGGGCTCAGGAGGCACGTGAACTGGCCGCATCGTTGGGCGCCGCCACCGAGAACACCACCGAGCCGAGCCCGCAGGCGCTCATCGTCGTCACGCCCAGCGGCGAAGACGTGAGCACGCTGTGCGCCCGCCATGGCTGGGACGCACGGCGCACGGTGGGCCTCGACATGCTGGTGCCACAAGGCAGGCGCCGCACCGTGGTGCAAAGCCCCGTCACGCTGCCGGAACATCGCGATGCGGCCGCGGGCCTGTTCGGCGCCGACAGCGTGCCGGTGAGCGTGGTGCGCGACAGCGTAGGACTCGTGGCGCAACGGGTGCTGGCCTGCATCGTCAACATCGGCTGCGACATCGCGCAGCAGGGCATCGCCACGCCGGGCGACGTCGACCTCGCGGTGACGTTGGGCCTGGGCTACCCGCACGGGCCGCTCGCCTGGGGCGACGCGCTCGGGGCCCGGCGCGTGCTCGGCATCCTCGAGAACATGACCGCCATCACCGGCGACCCGCGCTACCGGCCTTCACCGTGGTTGCGGCGGCGCGCGCAGCTCGGCGTTTCGCTCACCACGCCGGAGCCCGGCCTGTGAAGTGGCGGCGCTCCGACGGGGGAAAACCCCTCGCGCCGGCCCGCATGGCACTACCTAGAATGCGGGCTCTTCCTACAGGAGCCATTGCATGACGCAGGCCAGGTCTCAGGCCAAACGCCGTTCCGACGCCGAGCCTTCCGCTGCTGACACCAAGAGCGCGGGCACCGCACAACGCACGCTGAAGAAGTACCCCAATCGCCGGCTGTACGACACCAAGACCAGCAGCTACATCACGCTGGCCGACGTGAAGCAGATGGTGCTCGACGGCAGCGACTTCGTGGTGCGCGACGCCAAGAGCAACGAGGACCTGACGCGCAGCATCCTGCTGCAGATCATCCTGGAGGAAGAGACGGGTGGCGTGCCGATGTTCTCGACCAACATGCTGGCGCAAATCATCCGCTTCTACGGCCACACGATGCAGGGCCTCATGGGCACCTACCTCGAAAAGAACCTGCAGGCCTTCATCGACATGCAGAACCGCTTTGCCGAACAATCTGGCGGGCTGGTGGGCGGCAAGGGCTTCAGCCCCGAGTCATGGGCGCAGTTCATGAACGTGCAGGCGCCCATGATGCAAGGCCTCATGAGCAACTACCTCGACCAGTCGAAGAACCTCTTCGTGCAGATGCAGGAACAGATGCAGAAGCAGGCCGAGACGATGTTCCCGTTCGTGCCGCCGGCCGCCACCAAGCGCTGAATCGCTGAAGAGCGAACCGCCTTCACCGCGAAGGCGCGGAGGGATGCACAGAGAAGGATTTGTATTCCTCCGCGAATCTCTGCGTTCTCCGCGCCTCCGCGGTGAATGAATTTGGAATGTCTACTTCAACCACGGCCGCAAAACGGACCACACGTTGTCCAGCATCAACGGATGCGCCTCCGAGCGGGGGTGGATGCGGTCGGGTTGGAACCACTTTTCCGTCGCGTCCGGCACGTCGGCCACACCCTTGAGCAGGAAGGGCACCAACGCCGCTCCCTCGGTCTTGGCGACCTTCGAGAACAGCGCCTCGAAGTCGGCGCCGTACTGGCGCCCGTAGTTGGGCGGCAGCTGCATGCCCACCAGCATCACCTTCGCGCCGGCTGCTTTTGCGGCGCGGGTCATCTCGGTGAGGTTGGTCTCGGTCATCGAAATCGGCAGGCCGCGCAGCGCGTCGTTGCCGCCCAATTCGATGATCACGTGCGTGGGCTGGTGCTGCTTCAGCAGTGCTGGCAGGCGAGAGCGCCCGCCCGAGGTGGTGTCGCCGCTGATGCTGGCGTTGATCACGGTGGCGGGCAGCTTTTCCTTCGCCAGCCGTTGCTCCATCAACGCGACCCAGCCCGAGCCGCGCTTCAGGCCGTATTCGGCCGACAGGCTGTCGCCCACGACCAGCAACGTACGCTTGCCTTGCGCCTGCGCGGCTGCAGGTGCAAGGCCCACGGCATAAACCACGGCTAAAACGCCCAGGATAAAGTGCCGGCGCATCCGCCCAGCCGACGACAAAGAAGCAGACGACATGAATGAAACCATCATTGCCGTGGAGCGAGTCACCAAGCAGGTACGCGACTCCACCGGGGTGTTGACGATCCTGCACGATATCGACTTTTCGCTCGCACCGCAGGAATCCGTGGCCATCGTGGGGGCCTCCGGGTCAGGCAAGAGCACCTTGCTGTCCATCATCGCCGGGCTCGACACGCCCACCACCGGCACCGTGCGCCTGGGGGGCACCGACCTCTTCGCGCTCGATGAAGACGCCCGCGCCGCGGTGCGGGCCGAGCGTGTGGGCTTCGTGTTCCAGAGCTTTCAGCTGCTGGGCAACCTCACGGCGCTCGAGAACGTGATGTTGCCGCTGGAACTGCAAGGCCGCAGCGACGCGCGTAAGCAGGCCACCGAGATGCTGCAGCGCGTGGGCCTGGGCGAGCGACTCAACCACTACCCGAAGGTGCTGTCGGGCGGCGAGCAGCAACGCGTGGCGCTGGCGCGTGCCTTCGTCGTGAAGCCCTCCGTGCTGCTGGCCGACGAGCCCACCGGCAGCCTGGACTTCGCGACCGGCGAAACGGTGATGGCGCTGATGTTCCAGCTCAACCGCGAAGAGGGCGCCACGCTGGTGCTGGTGACGCACGACCGCAGCATCGCAGCGCGCTGCGACCGGCAGGTGAGGATCGAGGCGGGGCGGATCGTCAGCTGACGTTTTCGTTGTTGAAGGCCCGCTATGTCCTTGGCGAACGCTGCGGCAAAGCCCTGGGCGGGCTCAGCGCGCCCGCCCCGCGAGCAACAAGACGACCCCCGCCAGCACCACCCCGGCCGCGAGCCACTCGAAGCCGGTGACCACCTCACCACCCAAGCTCACCCCCAGCAGCATCGCGATCACCGGGTTCACGAAGCAATAGCTCGAAGCCAGCCCCGCTGATGCGCGCGCCAGCAGCACCATGTAGGCATTGAAGGCGATCAGCGAGCCGAACACCACGAGGTAGAGCCACGCGAGCGCTGCGCTGGGCTCTGGCGGCCATTGCGCTGCGAGCACCGGGTACTCGCCGTTGATGGCGGCCATCACCATCAGCACCAGACCGCCGCAGACCATTTCGCTCGCGAAGCCCACCGCACCGGGGGCGAGCGAGAAGCTGCGCTGGCTCATCAGGCTGCCGGTACACCAGGTGAGGCAGGCCAGCGCGATGGCCAAGAGTCCTGCGGTCGATGCCTGGAAGCCCGCACCTTGCGTAAGCATCAGCACACCCGCCAGGCCCACCGCGATGCCGGCTGCTTCGAGCCGGCTGGGGTACACGCGCCACAGCATCTGGCCGGCGGCCATCATCACCGGCACGATGGCGATGAAGACCACCACGAGGCCCGAGCCCACGGTCTGCTCGGCATAGGCCGTGCCACCCATGCCGCCGCCCAGCATCAGTGCGCCCACGAGCAGCGCATTGCGCCACTGCAGCCGCGTGGGCCAGGGGGCGCCGCGCCATCGCATCCATGCCATCAGCAGCAGGCCTGCGCAGAGAAAGCGCGTGCCCATCTGCACGAAAGGCGGAAAGCTCACCAGCGCGAACTTGATGGCGAGGTAGGTGGAGCCCCAGACCAGCCAGGTGGCGGCCAGGCAGGCGATGACGAGTGGCGACAGCCCGCTGCGGGGTGCGATGACGGCGGAGGCGACTGAACTCATGCCGCCATCCTAGAAAACAAGCGTGTCTGCATCGATAGAAGAATCAAGGATGTCATGCCAAATCAGTTTGAAATCAATGGCAATTGCGCTGCTAGGCTTTGAACATGAACGGCACATTGGACCTTGACCAATATGACACCCGCATCCTTGCGGAGCTGCAGGCCGACGCGCGCCTCTCGATGGCCGAACTCGGCCGCCGTGTGCACCTGAGCCAGCCGGCGGTGACCGAACGCGTACGCAAGCTGGAATTGGCCGGGGTGATCACAGGCTACCGGGCCACGGTGAACCTTGCAGCGCTCGGCTACGGCATCCGCGCGCTGGTCAGGGTCGGGCGCGCCGACTATGCGCGGGTCGTGAAGCTGGTGCAGCAGACGCCCGAGGTCGTGAATGCCTACAACGTGACGGGCGAAGACAGCTGGATCCTCGAGATCGCCGTCATCGACGTGCCCCACCTCGATGCGGTGGTCACCAAGTTCTGCATCCTCACCGAGACGTCGACGTCGATCATTCTCAATGCCGCACGCGAGCACAAGGTCATGCTGCCGCCGCGCCATGAGGACGTGAAGCCGCCGATCAAGAAGGTCGAGAACGCCTGACAGCGCCTGATCCACAACCAACCGAAGCCTTCACCATGAGCCGAGCCTCCGACGATTTCTCGACCTGCGACCTGTGCGACCTGCACAAGAGCGACGGCAGCGGCGCCTTCCGCGTGTTGCCGCCGGTGTTTCGCGACTTCGGCGGCCGCCCGCGCTTTGCGGGCCCGGTGAGCACGGTGAAGTGCCACGAAGACAACTCGCTGGTCAAGACCGCCGTCGAAGAGCCTGGCCGCGGGCGCGTGCTGGTTGTCGATGCCGGCGGCTCGCTGCGCCGTGCCGTGGTGGGCGGCAACCTTGCGGCCGCGGCCACCAAGAACGGCTGGGCCGGGCTGGTGGTGGATGGCTGCGTGCGCGATATCGCCGAGATCTCCAGCGCCGACGTGGGGATCCGGGCGCTCGCGCTGATGCCGCTGCCCACAGAAAAGCGCAACACCGGCCAGCGCGACGTGCCGGTGCAGGTGCAGGGCGTGTGGGTGCGGCCGGGCGATTGGCTCTATGCCGACGCAGACGGCATGGTCGTGGCGGCCAGCATGCTTTGAACCTCTGCCAGTGCGATGGCGCATGGCGAACAGCGGCTGGCGCCAACAAGTACCGGCTTGGGCCGGTGCCGACGGGGGAGCCTGTTGCTGTGACCAACTGTGTCGGGTGATATTGGCCAGCCTGGGTGCCGATGCCCAGCTTCGCCGTGACACGCCTGCCCGACATCGCAACTTCTCAGCTGCAAAGCCTTGCGCATGACACTGCGCAAGGCAACTCCGTCGCGTCTGCTTCAGGCCCAGAGTTGGAGCCTGCGCTGACCCGCCGGGCCCTGGAACGCATGGTGTTTGCGCTGCTGGCGCAGGCGGTGGGCGCATGTGTCGTGGTCGCGATGGGCCTTCAGCAACCTGGCCTCGACCATGACCTGCATGTCGGCTGGCTGCTGCTGATGCTCGGCGTGCTGGGCGCCAGTTTCGTGCTGCGGCGGCATTGGCTGTCGCATGCCGAATTCAAGCGGCGCTGGCGCGAGGTGCGCCGTGTGCTCTGGGCTTGCGCTTTTGTGGCGGCCGCCTTGTGGGGCGCTTATGCCGCATGGTGGTGGCCGCAACAGCAGGGGCCGCAGGCGCTGGTGTCGATGGCGGTGCTGGCCGGCGTGGTGGCCACGGGCATTGCCGCACTGGCCCCGCTGCAGCGCCTGGCCCAATGCTGTGCCGCGCTGGTGCTCGTGCCGGCGGCGGTGGGCATGGTGGTCGCAGGCACGAACGAGCACGTGCTGACCGGTGTGCTGGTGCTGCTGTACCACGCCTGCATGGCGCAGCGCACCCGCCAGATCCACCGCCACACGGTGGCCGTGCTGCGGCTGACCCGCAAGTACGCCCGGCTGCGCCATGCCGCCCAGAAAGACCAACTGCGAGGTGACAAGCTCCGGCGTCGCCTGGATGCTGCCAATGCAAGGCTCCTGGAAGCGAAGGCGCAGGTGCTGCAGGCACGCGAGCGCATGAACGAACTCGAGCAGCAGGCGCAGGAGCGCGAGCGCACCGCCGCACGGCTCACCGAGCTGGCCACGCACGATGCGGTGACGCGGCTGGTGAACCGCGATGCCATCCTGCAGCAACTGGAGGCGAGCCTCGGCGGCGACCACCGCCCCGGCGTGCTGTTCCTCGATCTCGACCGCTTCAAGGAAGTGAACGATGCGATGGGGCATTTCTCGGGCGACGTGGTGCTGCGGCAGGTTTCCAAGCGGCTGAAGGCGGCGCTCGGCACGCAGGGCACGGTGGGGCGCTGGGGTGGTGACGAGTTCGTGGCCGTGATCACCCATGCCGCAGGCGATGAGGCGCTGCTGGCCATTGCCGAGGGCCTGCGTCAGGCCGTGAGCGCGCCACTCAACGTGGGCGGCCAGAGCGTGCGCATCGATGCCTGCGTGGGCGTGGCGCGCTACCCCGAGCATGGCCGCCATGCCGAAGCATTGATCCGCAACGCAGACATGGCGGTGTACGCCGCCAAGAACGAGGGCCGCGCCTGCGTGCGCCTGTTCGAACCCGCGCTGGCCGAGCGCTCGCAACGCCGCTACGAAATCGCGCAGGCCTTGCGCCACGCCAACCCCGAGCGTGAGTTCCACCTCGTGTTCCAGCCGCTCACTTCATTGCACGACGGCCGCCTGCACGCGCTGGAGACGCTGCTGCGCTGGAAGAGCCGCACGCTGGGCGAGGTGGCGCCGACGGAGTTCATTCCCATCGCGGAGGAGTCGGGCGCGATCGTTGCGCTGGGGCGCTGGGTGCTCGAGCGTGCCTGTGCCGCGGCGGTGGGCTGGCCGGGCGAGCTGGCGCCCATCGTCAACGTGAACGTGTCGGTGGTGCAGCTGTTACGCAGCGACTTCCCGGCCGATGTGTCGGCAGCCCTGCGGGCCAGCGGCCTGCCGGCGCAACGGCTGGAGATCGAGGTCACCGAAAGCGTGTTCGCGGCCGACGCCCAACGGCTGGAGGCCGCGCTGGGTGCGCTTCGTGCGCTGGGCGTGCGCATCGCGATCGATGATTTCGGCACCGGCTATTCGTCGCTGGCCTATCTGCACCGGCTGCAGGTCGATGCGGTGAAGATCGACCGCAGCTTCGTGCAGCACATCGAGGGCGACTCCGGCTCATCCATCGTCACGGCCATCGTGTCGATCGCCCGCAGCTTCGGCATCGCGTGCGTGGCCGAAGGCGTGGAAAGCGCCGAGCAGTGCGTGAAGCTGCGCGAGCTGGGTGTGGACATCGGGCAGGGCTGGTATTTTGGCCAGCCCATGCCAGCAGGTGAAACGGCGGCCGAAAGGCCCGGGCCACTGCCCGGTGGCAAGCCGGCCGTCAACTCGGCGCAGCTGGCGCTGATGTAGGGCGCGTTACTTCAGTTTTCCCCTGACGCCGAAGCGGCACCCTCGACACATGAACCGGTGCGCCGCGTCCAGCGGTCGCAGCCCAGCAGACGCCGCGGATCCGGCTTCGCCGGTCCGCTGGCGTCGCCCCCTTGAGGGGGAGCGGCGAAGCCGCTACGGGGGTGGTTCACTTCAGCACTTCGAACAGGCGATCGAGGCCGCCTTCGTTGATGGCCACCATGGCCTGCTCACGCACCGTGGGCTTGGCGTGATAGGCCACCGACAGGCCGGCCACGCCCATCATCGGCAGGTCGTTGGCACCGTCGCCCACCGCGATGGCTTGCCTGGGCGAGATGCCCAGCCGCTCGCAGGTCTGAAGCAGCATGCGCTTCTTTTCTTCGCCGTCGCAGATGTCGCCCCAGTCCTGGTCGACCATGCGGCCGGTGAGGGCGCCTCCCGCATCGACTTCGAGTACGTTGCTGCGCGTGAAGTCGAGCCCCAGCCGGTCGCGGATGCGGTCGGTGAAGAAGGTGAAACCACCCGACACCAGCAGCGTCTTCAGGCCTGCGGCCTGCGCCGCCCGCACCAGCGCTTCGGCACCGGAGTTGAGTTGCAGGCGCTGGTCGTAGACCTGCTGCATGGCCGCCACCGGCACGCCCTTGAGCAGCGCCACGCGCTGGCGCAGGCTTTCCTTGTAGTCGGCGATCTCACCGCGCATCGCTGCTTCGGTGATGGCGGCCACTTCGGCCTTGCGGCCTGCGGCGTCGGCGATCTCGTCCACGCATTCGATGTTGATGAGCGTGGAATCCATGTCGAAGGCGACGAGCTTGAAGTCGTGCCACGACAGCGGCGGGGTGAAGCCCTGGATCACGAGGCCAGGCCGGGTGTTGGAATTCATCGGGGATGTGCTGCAGAAAGAGGCAGCGATTTTACGAGTCGTCGCAAATGCGCCGGCTGCACTGCGCCCGCGGGCCAGGAAACATCAGCCAGGAAGGGCCGGTTCACTACCCGCCGCAGGCGCGAGCGGCGCGGTGTCGCTCATGTCCTTGAGCGACACGCCCGTGGCCTGCAGGCGCCGGGCTTCGGTGCACAGCCACCACAGCTTGCGCGCCGCGGCCGTATAGCCCAGCCCTTCGGGGCGCACGTTCGAGATGCAGTTGCGCTGTGCGTCGGTGCGCCCAAGCTGGGGGGCCCACGTGAGGTAGATGCCCAGGCTGTCGGGCGAGCTCAGGCCGGGCCGTTCGCCGATGAGCATGGCCACGAGCTGAGGCCGCAGCACACCGCCGATGTCGTCACCCAGCGCCACGCGCGCCTGCGTGGCAATGACGACGGGGCCCAGCTTCCAGCCCGCCGGCGCCTGCGTGCGGATCTCGCATGCCAGAGGCAATGCGTGGCGCTGCACCGCCAGCGATGACAGGCCGTCCGCAGCCACCAGCAGCAGGTCGCAGGCGGGTGTCTCGATCGTTTGCAGCTTCGTCATGCTGCGTTCGTCGAGCCTGCGGCCGAGGTCGGGCCTCAGCAGGTAGGTGGCTCGGTCGGTTGCGGCGCTTTCCACGTGCAGCGTGTCGAAGCCTTCCGCCTTGAAGGCGGCTTCGAGCGCTTGCACGTCCGCGGCCACGTGCACCGCATCGCGCGCCATCGCATGGGCATGGCCGAAGCGCAGCACTTCACCGGTGGGCAGGCTGGCGCCGGCCCGGCCGAGTGCGATGCGTGCCGGCGTGTGCGCGCGCAAGGCGGCCCAGGGGTCCAGCGTGACGGGCGGCTTCGTTGTCGTCATGCCGCAAGCCTCAAGGTGTTCATCTGCTGCAGCAGCGGATGGCCGGCTTCCACGGGGCGCAGCTCGCCCTGCGCATCGGCGATCTGCATGCGCGCCAGCCATGCCTCGAACTCCGGTGCGCGTTTCAGCCCGAAGAGGCGGCGCAGGTAGAGCGCGTCGTGGAACGAAGTGCTCTGGTAGTTGAGCATCACGTCGTCGGCGCCGGGCACGCCCATCAGGAAGGGCAGGCCGGCGCTGGCCAGCAGCGTCATCAGCGTGTCCATGTCGTCCTGGTCGGCTTCGGCATGGTTGGTGTAGCAGACGTCGCAGCCCAGCGGCACGCCCAGCAGCTTGCCGCAGAAGTGGTCCTCGAGGCCGGCGCGGATGATCTGCTTGCCGTCGTACAGGTATTCGGGGCCGATGAAGCCGACCACCGTGTTGGTGAGCAACGGCGAGAAGGCGCGCGCCACGGCATGGGCGCGCGCCTCGAGCGTCTGCTGGTCCACGCCGTGGTGCGCATTCGCCGACAGCGCGCTGCCCTGGCCGGTTTCGAAATACATGACGTTGTCGCCCACCGTGCCGCGCTTGAGCGAGAGCGCGGCCTCGCGCGCTTCGCGCAGCAGCGCAAGGGAGATGCCGAAGCCCGAGTTGGCTGCCTCGGTGCCGGCGATGGACTGGAACACCAGGTCCACCGGCGCACCCATCTCGATGGCCTGCACGGTGTTGGTCACGTGCGTGAGCACGCAGCTTTGCGTGGGGATCTCGAAGCGCTGGATCACCTCGTCGAGCAGGCGCAGCAGCTCCACGAGCGAGGGCAGGCTGTCGCTCACGGGGTTGATGCCGATCACCGCGTCGCCGGCGCCATAGAGCAGCCCGTCGAGCATGGAAGCGGCAATGCCGCGCGGGCTGTCGGTGGGGTGGTTGGGCTGCAGGCGTACGGCCAGATGGCCCGGCAGGCCGATGGTGTTGCGAAAGCGCGTGACGACACGGCACTTGCGGGCGACGAGGATGAGGTCCTGGTTGCGCATGAGCTTGCTCACGGCGGCCACCATCTCGGGCATGAGGCCGGGGGCGAGCGCTGTGAGGGCGGCCGTGTCGGCCGCATCGGAAAGCAGCCAGTCGCGGAAGTCGCCCACCGTGAGGTGCGCCACTGGCGCGAAGGCGGCCGCGTCATGACCGTCGACGATGAGCCGGGTGACCTCGTCGCCTTCGTAAGGCACCAGCGCCTCGTCGAGAAAGCGCGCCAGCGGCAGATCGGCCAGGCACATGCGCGCACCCATGCGCTCGGCTGCCGTGCCGGCAGCGATGCCCGCCAACTGGTCGCCTGAACGCAGCGGCGTGGCCTTGGCCATCACGTCCTTCAGGTCGCGAAACTGCCAGGTGCTCGGGCCGACGGTGTGCTGGTAGCGCATGGTTTCCTTCCGCTGGCTACGGCGCCACCGCTTCTTCGACCGGCAGCGGGTCTCTGGCCGAGCGCCGCTGCTTCGCGGTGGACAGGAAGTAAAGGTAAGCCAAGCCGAGCAGCCCCGCAAACACTGCCGCCAGCAGCGCGTTGAACCACACCATCGTGCCCAGGCACACGACCGCCAGGCACAGCGCGATGGCCGGGAACACCGGGTAGCCGATGGCGGGGAAGGGGCGTGCCAGACCGGGTTCCCTGCGGCGCAGCGCGAACAGGCTGGCCATCGAGACGATGTACATCACGATCGCGCCGAACACCGACATGGTGACGATGTTGGCCGTGAGCGTCTGCCCGCCGAAGCTCACCCATTCGTCGCTGAAGATCGCGACGATGCCCACTGCGCCGCCGGCCAGCACGGCCCGGTAGGGCGTGCCGAAGCGCGGGTGCACTGCGGCCAGCCACGCGGGCAGGTAGCCGTCGCGCGCCAGCGCGAAGATCTGCCGCGAGTAGCCGAGGATGATCCCGTGGAACGAGGCCACCAGGCCGAAGAGGCCGATCCACACCAGCATGTGCAGCCAGCCGCTGCTTTCGCCCACCACCGCCTTCATCGCCTGCGGCAGCGGGTCGTTGATGTTCGACAGGGTGCGCCAGTCGCCCACGCCGCCGGCAAACAGCATCACGCCCAGCGCCAGCACCACGAGCGTGAGGATGCCCGCGATGTAGGCCACCGGGATGGTGCGCTTCGGGTCCTTGGCTTCTTCGGCTGCCATGGCCACGCCTTCGATGGCGAGGAAGAACCAGATCGCGAATGGAATGGCAGCGAACATGCCTGCCACTGCAGCACCGGAGAAGCCGTCTTGCCCGGCCCAGCCGTGTGCCGTGAAGTTGGCCATCGAGAAGTCTGGTGCCACCACGCCCATGAAGACGAGCAGCTCGAAGATGGCCAGCACGGTGACGAAGAGCTCGAAGGTGGCTGCCGTGCGCACGCCGATGATGTTGAGCGCCATGAAGATGACGTAGGCACCGCAGGCCATGGCCTTCTGGTTGACGCCCGGGAACTGCACCGCGAGGTAGGCGCCGATGGCCATGGCGATGGCCGGCGGCGCGAAGACGAACTCCACCAGCGTGGCAAAGCCGGCCAGGAAGCCGGCGCGCGGCCCGAACGCCCGCTTCGCGTAGGCGTAGGGCCCGCCCGCATGCGGAATGGCGGTGGTGAGCTCGGTGAAGCTGAAGATGAAGGTGGTGTACATCACCGCCACCAGCACGGCCACGACCAGGAAGCCCAGCGTGCCGGCGCTGGCCCAGCCGTAGCTCCAGCCGAAATATTCGCCCGAGATCACGAGGCCGACGGCCAGGCCCCACAAGTGCCATGCGTTCAGGCTCGGTTTCAGATGACCGGTGGACATGAGGCGCTCCCTGGTTGGGTGAAGGTCAGCGGCTCTATCAAGCTTCGTGCCACCCTCGCCACTTCAGCTGGACGAGGGCGCCATGAGCGCGCAGACTTGGCCGCCCCACGTACGGGGCGGCACCAGCACGATGCACAACCCTCAGGAGGAAAGCAATGGCCGCGGTTCTGAAACCTTCCCTTACCGATGATGTGGCCGCCTCATCGGGCCGCCTGCGTGGCTTCGAGTCCGGAGCGCGCGAAATCGACGACACCGACATGCGCGTCGAAGGCCAGCTGCCCGCATGGCTCGAGGGCCGGCTGCTGCTCAACGGCCCCGCGTTGTGGAGCCTGCCGCAAGGCGGCTATGAACACTGGTTCGACGGCTTGGCCATGTTGCACAAGGTGGAAATCCGCGCCGGCCGCGCGCGCTACCGCAGCCGCTTTGCGCAAAGCGAGGACTACACGCGCAGCATGGCGGCCGGCAAGCCGGCCTTCGGTGGTTTCGACACGCGCAACCCGATGGGCTTCTTCAAACGCATGCTGCACTTGAAGAACCCGCCCGTCACCGACAACCCTTCGGTGGTGATGTCGCGCATCGGCGGCCGCTGGGTGGCCAACACCGAGACGCCGCACCTCACCGGCTTCGACCCCGACACGCTGGCCAGCACCGGGCGCGTGGCTTTCGGCGACGACGTGCAGATGCAGTTGATGTCGGCCCACGGCCGCACCGACGAGCGCGGCGACTACTGGAACGTCGGCATCCATCTCGGCCCCAAGTGCACTTACAAGCTGGTGCGCATCCGCGCCGGAAGCACGAAGCGCGAGGTGATCGGCAGCATCGAGGTGCGCAAGTCGGGCTACACGCATGCCTTCGCCATGACGCCCACCCACGCCGTGATCTGGGAGACGGCGCTGCGTGCGATGCCGCTGTCCTTCCTGTTCACCGGTCGGGCCTACATCCGCAACTTCCGCTGGGAGCCGGCCAGCGGCTCGCGGCTGCATGCCATTTCGCTGGCCGACGGCTCGGTGCACAGCTGGGACATCGCGTCGATGCTGGGCTTCCATGCCATCCAGGCGTGGCACGACGGTGAAGACATCGTGCTGGAGATGCCGGTGTTCGACGATGCACGCGTGGTCGAAGACCTGCGCCTGGACTGTTTGCGCCAAGGCCTGGCGCATGCCGTGCCGAGGCTGCTGCGCTACCGCATGAAACCGGGGCGCCAGAACGCCGAGGTCGAGACTTTCGGGGCAGGTTTCGAGCTGCCGCAGATCCACCCCCAGCGCGACGGCAAGGCCCGCGCCACCGTCGCCTGGGGCGCCGGCATCGACATAGCGAAACCGGTGTTCTTCGACCGCACGGTGCGGCTCGACCTGCGCTCAGGCGAGCAGCGCGAATGGCGCCGCGGCGACGCGGTGCAGTTGGAGCCGCTGTTCGTGCCCAGGCCGGGCAGCGCGGCCGAAGACGACGGCGTGCTGCTGGTGCCCACGCTGGCCGACGGCGACGTGGCCACGCAGATCGGCGTGGTGGACGCGCGCAGCATGCAGTGCGTGGCCATGCTGCAGGCGCCCCAGGTGGTGCCGTTCGGCTTCCACGCCGCGTGGGCGGCGTAGCGGTCGCGCTGCTGAGCCGCGGTCAGCCCGCTTCCGCCACCGGGCTGCCCAGCGAACGCAGCACGTCGCGCACGAACTGGGCACGGTCCTTGGCTTCGGGCGTGGACTTGTCGATGCGCAGCTTGTCGTTGCCGGCCAGCTTGATGTGGCGGTTCTTCTGCACCAGCTCGATGATGCGCATCGGATCCACCGGCGCCTTGGGCCGGAAGGTGATGTTGATGATGTGCGGCGCCGCGTCGATCTTCATCACGCCATAAGGCTTGGCCAGCACGCGCAGGCGGTGCGTGTCGAACAGCGTCTGCGCCTGCGGCGGCAGCTTGCCGAAGCGGTCGACGATCTCTTCGAGCATCGCGTCGATCTTGTCGATCTTGTCGGTCGTGGCCAGGCGCTTGTAGAGCGACAGGCGCGTGTGCACGTCGCCGCAGTAGCTGTCGGGCAGCAGCGCGGGGGCGTGCAGGTTGATCTCGGTGGCGCTGTTCACCGGGTTCAGCAGATCGGGCTCGCGGCCGGCCTTCAGGTCGCGCACGGCCTGCGCCAGCATCTCGTTGTAGAGCTGGAAGCCCACTTCCATCATGTTGCCGCTCTGGCTTTCGCCCAGCACCTCGCCGGCACCGCGGATCTCCAGGTCGTGCATCGCGAGGTAGAAGCCCGAGCCCAGCTCTTCCATGTTCTGGATGGCCTCGAGCCGCTGCGCGGCCTGCTTGGTGAGGCCCTCCACGTCGGGCACCAGCAGGTAGGCATAGGCCTGGTGGTGCGAGCGACCCACGCGACCGCGCAGCTGGTGCAGCTGTGCCAGGCCGAACTTGTCGGAGCGGCTGATGACGATGGTGTTGGCGGTGGGCACGTCGATGCCGGTCTCGATGATGGTGGAGCACAAGAGCAGGTTGTGCTTCTGGCCCACGAACTCGCGCATCACGCGCTCCAGCTCGCGCTCGGGCATCTGGCCGTGGGCCACGGCGATGCGGGCCTCGGGCAGCAGCTCTTCGAGCTTCTGCCTGCGGTTTTCGATGGTTTCGACTTCGTTGTGGAGGAAGTAGACCTGCCCGCCGCGCTTGAGCTCTCGCAGCACCGCCTCGCGGATGGTGCCGTTGTTTTCGTTGCGCACGAAGGTCTTGATGGCCAGGCGGCGCTGCGGGGCCGTGGCGATGACGGAGAGATCCCGCAGGCCTTCGAGCGCCATGCCCAGCGTGCGCGGGATGGGCGTGGCGGTGAGCGTGAGCACGTCCACCTCGGCGCGCAGCGCCTTCATCGCCTCTTTATGCCGAACGCCGAAGCGGTGTTCCTCGTCGATGATGAGCAGGCCCAGGTTCTTGAACTTGGTGTCGGGCGAAAGCAGCTTGTGCGTGCCGACCACGATGTCGATGCTGCCGTCGGCGATGCCTTCCTGTGCCGCCTTCACCTCCTTGGCCGAGCGGAAGCGCGACATCTCGGCCACCTTCACCGGCCATTGCGCAAAGCGGTCGGAGATGTTCTGGTAGTGCTGCTCGGCCAGCAGCGTGGTGGGCGCCAGCAGCGCCACCTGCTTGCCGCCGGTCACGGCCACGAAGGCCGCGCGCAGTGCCACCTCCGTCTTGCCGAAGCCCACGTCGCCGCACACCAGGCGGTCCATGGGCTTGGGGCTGATCATGTCCTGGATCACTGCGTGGATCGCGGCGTTCTGGTCGGGCGTTTCCTCGAAGCCGAAGCTCGCCGCGAAGGCCTCGTAGTCCTGCGCAGAGAAGCGGAAGGCGAAGCCTTCGCGGGCGGCGCGGCGGGCATAGAGGTTGAGCAGCTCGGCCGCGGTGTCGCGCACCTGCTCGGCCGCCTTGCGCCTGGCCTTGTCCCACTGGTTGGAGCCGAGCTTGTGCAGCGGCGCTTCCTCGGGGCTCACGCCGGTGTAGCGGCTGATGAGGTGCAGCTGCGCCACCGGCACGTAAAGCGTGGCCTTGTCGGCGTATTCGAGATGCAGGAATTCGCTGGGCCCGTCGCCGATGTCGATGTTGATGAGGCCCACGTAGCGGCCGATGCCGTGGTTGGCATGCACCACCGGGTCGCCGACCTTCAGCTCCGACAGGTCCTTGATCAGCGCATCGACGTCGCTGGTCGCTTCCTGCTTGCGGCGCCGGCGTGTCGTGGGTGCGGAGTCGAAGAGCTCGGTCTCGGTGACCAGCTGCACGCCTTCTTCGGCCCAGAAGAAGCCGCCGGCGAACGGCGCTACCGTGATCGCGTAGCGGTGGTCGCTCTTCAGGAAGGCGTCGAGGCCTTCCACCGTGGGCGGCTCGATCTTGTGGTCTCGCAGCAGCTCCAGCAGGCTTTCGCGGCGGCCGGCACTTTCGGCCACCAGCAGCACGCGGTGTTCGGTGGTCTGCAGGTGCCGGTCGAGCTTGCGCAGCGGCTCCTGAGCGCCGCGCTCGACGGCAAGGTCTGGCAGCGGGCGCGCCCACTCCACCGGCTCGCTGCCGCGCACCGCGAGCTGCGCATGCGCGTTGCATGACGTGAAGAAGTCTTCGGGCCGCAGGTAGATGTCTTCGGGCGGCAGCACCGGCCGCTCCGGGTCGTGCTGCAAAAACTTGTGGCGCTCGCGCGTGTCGGCCCAGAAGCGCTTGAGCGCCTCGTCGATCTCGCCGTGCAGCGCGATCACGGCACGCTCGCCGAAGTAGCTGAAGACGGTGGCCGTCTCGTCGAAGAACAGCGGCAGGTAGTACTCGATGCCTGCGGTCGCGATGCCGGTGCCGATGTCCTTGTAGATGCGCGCTTTGGTCGGGTCGCCTTCCATCTTCTCGCGCCAGCGGGCACGAAACGCGGCCCGCGCGGCCTCGTCCATCGGGAACTCGCGGCCCGGCAGCAGGCGCACCTCGGGCACCGGGTAGAGGCTGCGCTGCGAATCGGGGTCGAAAGTGCGGATGGAATCGACCTCGTCGCCGAACAGGTCCACGCGGTAGGGCACCAGCGAGCCCATGGGGAACAGGTCGATCAGCCCGCCGCGCACTGCGTATTCGCCGGGCGAAACCACCTGGCTCACGTGCTGGTAGCCGGCCAGCGTGAGCTGGGCCTTGAGCGCCGCTTCGTCGAGCTTCTGCTTCTGCTTGAAGTGGAAGGTGTAGGCCGCAAGGAACGAGGGTGGCGCCAGCCGCGTGAGCGCGGTGGTGGCCGGCAGCAGCACCACGTCCACCTCGCCTTGGCGAATGCGCCACAGCGTGGCCAGGCGCTCGGAGATCAGGTCCTGGTGCGGCGAGAAGGTGTCGTAGGGCAGCGTTTCCCAGTCGGGGAACACCGCCACGCGCAGGCCGGGCGCAAAGAACGCCAGCTCGTCCTGCAGCCGCTGCGTGTCGGCGGGCTCGGCGGTGACGATGGCGGTGAGCTGCTTGTTGCCTGCCTGAGCTTGCGCAAAGCGGGCCAGCAACAAGGCATCGGCCGAGCCGAGCGGGCGGGGCAGCGTGAAGCGCTTGCCGGGGGCGATGGTGGGCAACTGCATGGAGTGATGTGAAACGACAGCACAAATACAGAGCGCCCCGCAGCGCGGGCTGAGGGGCGTGAACGGGCCGAATTCTAGAATTGGCCGCGATGACCCCAGAGAACACTTTGCCGGCCTATACGGTCGGCGTCGAACCGCGCTGTTTTGCCTTGGTGCCCTGTGCCGGCGTGGGCCAGCGTGCCGGGACCAACGGCCCCAAGCAGTACCACCCCGTGGCCGGCCGTGCTGTCGTGGCGCATACGCTGGCGGCGTTGGCCAAGGTGGCGCGGCTCCAAGCCACGCTCGTGGTGCTGTCGCCAGACGACACGCAGTTCGAACAACACCTGCCCGGCTTTGAAGGCGAGCACGCATGGGTGGCCCGGGTCGGAGGGGCCACGCGCGCCGAAACCGTGGCCAACGGCTTGAACGAGTTGATCGCCCGCGGCGCACAGCCGCACGACTGGGTGCTGGTGCACGACGCGGCCCGCTGCCTCGTCCGGCCCGAATGGGTCGATCGGCTGATCGACCAATGCTCGGACGACGAAGTAGGCGGCCTGCTGGCACTGCCATTGCCAGACACCCTGAAGCACGAATCCGATGGCCGTGTGGACCACACCGTGGACCGCGCCGGCAAGTGGGCCGCACAGACGCCGCAGATGTTCCGCATCGGCCTGCTGAAACCCGCGCTGGCCCATGCGGGCGATGCCGTCACCGACGAAGCCAGCGCCATAGAAGCACTGGGCCATCGCCCCAGGCTCGTGGTCGGTTCCTACGAAAACTTCAAGCTCACGTGGCCGGCGGATTTCGAGCTGGCGAGCAGGCTGCTGCGAGACGATTCCGGCATCGCGCCGCTGGCTGGAGGTTCCACATGACGATCACCATCGCCGAGTTGAAGCAGCTCTCCGTTGCGGAGCGGATTCAGCTTGCCGAAGACCTGTGGGACAGCGTTGCGGCCGACCAGGCGGCTGATGCTTATCGCCTGACACAGGAACAAGAGGCCGAATTGCAGCAGCGTCTTGCCGCGCATGACCTTGACCCCGGTTCCGCGGTGCCTTGGACCGAAGTTCGGGATGCACTGTTTCAGCTGACACCATGACCCTTCCAAACATCCGCATCGGCGAAGGCTGGGACACCCACGCTCTCGTCACCGGGCGCCCGCTCATCCTGGGCGGCATCACCATCCCGCATACGCACGGCCTGCTCGGCCATTCAGACGCCGATGCCTTGCTGCACGCCATCACCGATGCGCTGCTGGGCGCTGCGAGCCTGGGTGACATCGGCAAGCATTTCCCGGACACCGACTCCCGCTTCAAGGGCGCCGACTCCGCCGTGCTGCTGGCCGAGGCAGCGAACGCGGTGCGTGCGGCCGGCTGGCAGATCGGCAACGTGGACTCGACCATCGTGGCGCAGGCGCCCAAGATGGCGCCGCACATCACCGCAATGCGCGAACGCATTGCGGCAGTGCTCGGGCTGGCGCTCGATCAGGTCAACGTGAAGGCCAAGACGGCCGAGAAGATGGGTCCCGTGGGCGAGGGCCGCGCCATTGAAACGCGGGCCGTGTGCCTGCTGTTCAAGGCCTGAGAAGGTGTGAACGAATCCACCATGCCCGCTCAGGTCACCAAAACCCGGCCACTCGTCGTTGCAAATGCTCGCCGTAGCCCGAGCTACGACTGTGCTTTGCGTCTAGATTGGCCGGGTTTTGGCGCCCTGCTCGGTCACGCCGAATTCATTCACACCTTCTGAGCACGCGCATCAGCGCCGGGGCTTCGTGGGCCGCAGCAGGCCCCTGGCACGCTGAGCCTTGACCGGCACCGGTGGCAAACGAACGCCGCTGCTGTCCTCCACCGTGGACTCGGAAACCGCCTCGACCTCGGCCGCGGCGGCCTTCAGCCCTTCGGTGTAGCGCGGTGGCCAGTCCTTCAGCATCGAACGGCGCAGCAGCGCCAGGCCCGGGCCGGGGTTGAAGCTGCGTTCAAGCACGTGGGTGACCAGCCGCTTGTTGACCCGCTCGGTGATCACGAGCGTGGAGCAGCGTGTGCCGTAGCGCAGATCGGGCGTGCGGATGAACGCTGCCGACAAGTGCCTTTCCAGTTCGAGTGGAACACCCGTGTTCGGCAGTTCTTCATCGGCCGTGAGCGTTCGGTCGGCCAGCGCGGCAAACAGCCGGTCGGCCAGTGCATCGACCGAATCGCTGCTTTCAACCGAGGCCAGGAGCCTGCTCTTGAGCATCGAGACCTTGGGCCACGGCGTGTCGAGCCCGCCGTTCGAGAGCCCATACAGGCCACGCTCCAGCCGTACCGGCAGGCCCTGCACGTTGCTGGCCCAGAAGCATTCGCCCAGGGCGAAATCGGCGGCGATGAGGTTGAAACCGTTGTAGCCGGTGAGGGCCGCGCGCATCCAGAACCGGTCCATCGGCAGATCGCCGCGCAGCCACATCGGCACGATGGCGCCGCGCGACGGGGCTTTCGGGTCGTTGTGGGCCGGGTTGCGCACGTTGGTCAGCAAGGCCATGCGGCCCGTGGCTGTGAGGCCGAGCCAGGTGCCACCGGATTCGAGGTCGCGCCCGCTGAGCACCTCCGGCAGGCCGGGCTCCTGCGACCACCAGGCCAGCCGCGCGGCGGGGCGCGCAAAGAACTCGTCGCGGTTGGCGGCCACCACCAGGGGGAAGCGCCGGTGCTGGTCGATCGCCAGGGCAACTAGGCACATGGGCAGAAAACTTCGCAGTGTCTAGGCCCGCTAATGTATGCCGCCCATGCGGAGGCGGCCTCGGCGATTTCTCGCTCGAGTGCGGTATTTATGCCGATGCCGGGGAGCGCGTAGGTTTCCATCCACGTTTGCAGGCCGTCAGCGCCCGCCTCGGAGCGACGCAACAGGCGGGCCTGCAGGCCGGGGTGGCGCTCGCGCAGCGATTGCTGCATCGCACCAGCCACTTGCAGCGCCACGTCTTCGCTGCGGAGGTTCACGCGGTAGTAGATGTAGAGCTCACGCAAGGTGGCCTCAGGCACGAGGAGGCGAGGGCGTCAGGCCGTTGCGGCCGCGTCTGTCGGCACGCTGTAAGGCAGCCGGCCGACGTGAAGCGCCGGGCCTTCGGGGCCGCGCAGGTGCAAGCTGGCCGCTTCGAGCGCCGCGAGCTTGATCTCGACGATGGCACTGTGGCCACCTTGCGGGTTGGCCGCCGCCTGTGCCACCAAGCCCGCAGGCTGGCCGGGGTCGTTGCTGGCAAAAACCTCCATGCCCGGTGCGAGTTCGTCGGCCGCGTGCACGATGGCCGCACGGCGCTTGATGGTGCCGCGGTACTGGCTGCGTGCCACGATCTCCTGGCCTGGGTAGCAGCCCTTCTTGAAATCGACGCCGCCCACCAGTTCGTAGTTGAGCATTTGCGGCACGAACTGCTCGACCGTGGCGGCATTGACGGTCGCCACGCCGCTCATCACTTCGAGCCATTGCCACTGTTCCAGGGGCAGCGCGGGCAGGGCGCTCGTCACGGCCTCGGCAGCCGCCGCCGGCCCCAGCCACACGAAACGCCGCTGGATGCGGCCGTCGGGCAGGGCGGCGTCAGGCAGGCGCACGATGCTGGCATCGCCCGTGTCTGTCTTGGCCCAGACCGTCAGCTGTGCGGCTTCACCCAGCCAGGCCTCGGCCTGCGCGCCGGTCAGGCCCACGGCTGTGACGTCGCCGCTGGCATCGGTGAGCTTGGCCTTGGCGCGCAGCACGAACATCGACAGCCGCTTCAGTGAGGCCGGCAGCACCTGCGAGTCACAGGCCAGCCACAGCTCGGCGGCGCTGCGCTTGAACGCCACGAAACTCGCCAGCATGCGGCCCTTGGGTGAACAGTAGGCCGCCAGCCGGGCCTGTGATAGCCCGAGCAAGGCGAAGTCGTTGCTGAGCTGGCCGTGCAGGAAGCTGGCCGCGTCGTCACCTTGGGCGCGGATCACGCCCCAATGCATCAGGCGGGTCGCGCCGTCGAGGATCAGGGGGGAGTTCATGGGCTCATTATCATCAGGCCCCATCCGTCCCATCCAAGAAGAGGGCAATGCGCAAAGCATTCACGTCGTTGGTGATCCTGCTGCTGGCCGCCGTGGTGGCAGCGGGCGGTGCCGCGTTCTGGTGGCTCAACCGGCCGCTGCCGCTGGCCACGCCCTCCGTCGAGCTGTCCATCGAGCCCGGCGAGCTGCCGCGCGAGATCGCCAACGCCTGGGTCGCCGCCGGTGTACAGACGCCCGCGCCGCTGCTGTACCTCTGGTTCCGCTGGTCGGGCCAGGCCCGCAAGATCCGCGCGGGCAGCTACGAGATCACCGCCGGCACCACGCCGCGCATGCTGCTGCTGAAGATGGTGCAAGGCGACGAGTCGCTCGCCACCGTGAAGCTGATCGAAGGCTGGACCTTCCGCCAGTTCCGCGCGGAGTTGGCGAAAGCCGATGCCCTGAAATCCACGACGGCGGCGATGAGCGATGCCGAAATCATGGTCGCGCTCGGGCAACCGAACGTGCACCCCGAAGGCCGCTTCTACCCCGACACCTACGCTTACAGCAAAGGCAGCAGCGACCTCGCGGTGCTGCGCCGCGCCATGCATGCCATGCAACTGCGCCTGGCCGAGGCCTGGGAGCAGCGCACGCCCGACACACCGCTCAAGAGCGTCGACGAAGCGCTCACGCTGGCTTCCATCGTCGAGAAGGAAACCGGCCGCGAGGCCGACCGCGCGCAGGTAGGGGCGGTATTCAGCAACCGCCTGCGCGTGGGCATGCCGTTGCAGACCGACCCGACCGTGATCTACGGGCTGGGCCAACGGTTCGACGGCAACCTGCGCAAGGTCGACCTTCAGGCCGACGGCCCTTACAACACCTACCTGCGGCCCGGGCTCCCGCCCACGCCGATCTCGATGCCGGGCAAGGCCTCGCTGCTGGCGGCAGTGCGGCCGGCGCCCAGCAAGGCGCTGTATTTCGTGGCGCGCGGCGACGGCAGCAGCGAGTTCAGCGAAACGCTCGACGCCCATAATCGCGCGGTCAACAAGTACCAGCGAGGGCAGGGGAAGTGAGCGACGCAACGAAGGGCGGGCCGGCCGCTGCGCCGGGCCGCCCCATGCAAGGCCCGGCCCTCTCTGAGGGCGGCTCGCCGCACCCGGCGAGCGGGGTGTCCCGTTTCGTCAGCTTCGAGGGCATCGACGGCGCCGGCAAATCCACCCACATCGACTTCGTGGCCGAGCGCTGGCAGCGCGCCGGGCTGGAGGTGGTGCGCACCCGTGAGCCGGGCGGCACGCCGCTGGCCGAGCAACTGCGCGAGATGGTGCTGCACCAGCCGATGGACGCGCTGACCGAAGCCTTGCTGATCTTCGCGGCCCGGCGCGACCACCTGCGACAGGTCATCGAGCCGGCGCTGGCCCGTGGCGCCGTGGTGCTGTGCGACCGCTTCACCGATGCCACCTTCGCCTACCAGGGCCACGGCCGCGGCTTCGATCTCGAGGTGCTGGCCACGCTGGAACGCTGGGTGCAACAAAGCCCGGCCGGGCTGCGGCAACCCGACCTCACGCTGTGGTTCGACCTGCCAGCCGCAGTGGCGGCACAGCGCCTGGCACAGGCCCGCACGCCCGACCGCTTCGAGAGCCAGAGCGAAGCCTTCTTCGAGCGCGTGATCGAAGGCTACCGGGCGCGCTGCGAGGCCGAGCCGGGGCGCTTTGCGCGTGTCGATTCGAACCGGCCGCGAGAGGCGGTGGCCGAGCAGATCGAGGCCGTGCTGGCCGCACGGGGCTGGTGATGGCGCTGCCCTGGTTGCAGGCTCCTCTGGCCGAGGCGCTGCGCACGCAGCGCGGGCATGCGCTGCTGGTGCACGGCCCTGAAGGCGTGGGGCAGTTCGAGTTCGCGATGGCGCTGGCGAAGGCGTGGCTGTGCGAAACGCCGGTCGAACAGCGCAGCGCGGCGCTGGCTTGCGACGCATGCGCGAGCTGCCACCTGGTGGACACGCACGGCCACCCCGACCTGATGGTGCTGGTGCCCGAAGCCCTGCGCGACGCACTGGGGCTGGGCAACGGCGACGAACCTGCCACCGACAGCGAAGGCAAGAAGGCCAAGCCCAGCAAGGAGATCAAGGTCGAGGCCCTGCGCGGTGCGGTGGCCTTTTCGCAGCAGACCAGTGCTCGCGGCCAAGCCAAGGTGGTGGTGCTGCACCCGGCCGAACGCATGAACGCGATCTCGGCCAACACACTGCTCAAGACGCTCGAGGAGCCGCCGGGCATCGCCCGTTTCGTGCTGAGCTGTGGCGACTCGGAAAGCCTGCTGCCGACCATTCGCAGCCGCTGCCAGTCGGTACGGCTGGGGCTGCCCGAGCCGGCACAGGCGCTGGCTTGGCTGGCAGAGCGCTCCATCGCCGAGCCCGAGCTGATGCTGGCCGCGGCCGGCGGCCAGCCGCTGTCGGTGGTCGAGCGGGCCGCGCTGGGTGTGGATGCCGCCACCTGGAAAAAACTGCCTGCGCTGGTGGCGCGCGGTGAGGCCACGCCGCTGGCGGGTTGGCCGCTGCCGCTGGTGGTCGAATCGTTGCAGAAGCTCTGCCACGATGCGCTGCTCGTCGCGCATGGCGTTGCACCGCGTTACTTTCCCGCGGGTAGCGTGCCCCCCGGTTACGGCGTGGCGCAACTCACGCAATGGGCCACAGAGCTGCGCCAAGCCGCGCGTCACGCGGAACATCCCTGGAACGCCGGACTCAAGCTGGAAGCGTTAATCCTGCGCGGACAACAGGCCCTGTCCAAGACATCGTCAAAGTTACACTCAGCCGCATGAGCGAAATCACCGCACGCCCTGGTGCTGCCGCTGCCGCAGCTACGTCCGCCTCGCGTCCCAGCGTCATCCAGCTGGTGTTCCGCGAGAAGGGTGCGCTGTACGCCGCCTACATCCCGCTGTTCACCGAAGGTGGGCTGTTCGTGCCGACCACGCGCGACTACAAGCTGGGCGAAGACATCTACCTGCTGCTGTCCCTGCCCGACGATCCGCAGCGCTACCCGGTAGCCGGCAAGGTGGCCTGGCTCACGCCGCCCAATGCCTCGGGTGGCCGCACCCAGGGCGTCGGCGTGCGGTTTCCCACCGACGAGAAAACCCGCCTGCTGCGCGTGAAGATCGAAGAGATCCTGGGTACCTCGATCTCGTCGTCCAAGCCCACGCAGACGATCTGACTTCGCCGTGCCCGGCGGCCGTTCGGCCGCAACGCTGCTAGCGTTCCGCCATGTTTGTCGATTCCCACTGCCACCTCACGTTTCCCGAGCTCAAGGCCGAGCTGCCCGCCATCCGCGAGGCGATGGCCGCGGCGCAGGTGGACCGGGCGCTGTGCATTTGCACGACGCTGGAGGAATTTCCCGACGTGCACGGGCTGGCTCTGGCCTACGACAACTTCTGGGCGTCGGCGGGCGTGCACCCTGACAACGAAGGCGTCACCGAGCCCACGCTCGAAGGCCTTGTCGAGCTCGCCTTTCGGCCGAAAGTCGTGGCCATCGGCGAAACGGGGCTGGACTACTACCGCCTGAATGGCCGCAGCGTGGCCGACATGGAATGGCAACGCGAGCGGTTTCGCACGCACATCCGCGCCGCGCAGGCCACCGCCAAGCCGCTGGTGATCCACACCCGCAGCGCCAGCGACGACACGATCGCCATCCTGAAGGAAGAGGGTGAGGGTGCACGGGGCGCGGCCGGTGGCGTGTTCCACTGCTTCACCGAAACCCGCGAAGTGGCCCGGGCGGCGCTGGAGCTGGGGTTCTACATCTCGTTCTCGGGCATCCTGACCTTCAAGAACGCGGTGGAGTTGCGCGAGGTGGCGAAGGAAGTGCCGCTGGAGCGCTGCCTGATCGAAACCGACAGCCCCTATCTGGCGCCGGTGCCGTATCGCGGCAAGACGAACAACCCGTCGTACGTGCCGCACGTGGCGCGCCAGCTGGCGGAGCTGAAGGGCTGCTCGGTGGAAGCGGTGGCCGAGGCGACCAGCCACAACTTCGAGCGGCTGTTCGGCGTGCCTGCTGTGGCCCACCACGGCCTGAACGCCAGCTGAACGAAGTTCATGAATCACTTGAACTGCGGAACAGACGCCTGAACAACTGCTGAACCAATGCGATGAAAAGCTTTAGATATCTTTTCTATCTATTTGTCGTGATTGGATTTTCTACTGCAAGGGCTGACGTCTCTGTAGACCTCTTTCGCGCCGTGATGCGCGACGACGCCCGTGCCGTGCGCAGCCTGCTCGCCGCCGGTGCCGACCCCAACCTGAGCGAAAACGGCCAGACCGCGCTGTACGCGGCGCTGCGCGCCGAGTCCTACGAGGCGGCCGCGGTGCTCGCCGAGCACCCCAAGCTCGTGGTGGACGCCGCCAATGAGGCCGGTGAAACCGCGCTGATGATGGCGGCGCTGCGCGGTCGCTACGAACTGTGCGAGCGCCTCATCGGGCGCGGCGCGGCCGTCAACCGCGAAGGTTGGACGCCGCTGCACTACGCCGCCAGCGGCGGTGGTGAAAAGGTCACCGCGCTGATGCTGGGGGCTGGCGCCCGCGTCGACGCGCGAGCACCCAACGGCGCCACGCCGTTGATGATGGCCGTGCGCTTCGACACCGAGGCCACGGTGGACCTGCTGCTGGCGCGCGGCGCCAGCCTCGCGGCGCGCAGCAACATGGGCCTCACCGCGGCCGATTTCGCCGAACAAACCGGCCGCGCCTACCTCGTGCCGAGGCTCACGCCGCCTGCCGCCAAGCGCTGAAACGCTGGCTATTTGCTGTCGGCGCCACGGTCGCCGCGACCGCCCTTGCGCGGACAAGGACCGCTCGTCAGACCGACGGGTTGTCAGACGAATTCGTACACGCGCTTTGGCCGGCCCCTGACTACCGGGCTCGTAGGCCGGCGCCTACAGTTCTCTCCATCGGCAGGCCCAATCCTTGGAGGACAACATGGACCAAACGCTGGAGCAGTCTCAAGTCGTCGTTGCAGA
>CAMLLU010000069.1 GCA_946480925.1 uncultured Rivibacter sp. | reverse complement strand
TGGCCTGCTCCCACAGCTTGACGATCATGATGTACCAGCTGCCCATGCTCATGATGACCATGATCACGAGCACGCCCTTGGCGATGAAGTCACCGGCCTTCCACAGCGCTTCGAGGCCGTAGGGGTTCTCCACCGTCTCGGTGGCCTTGCCGTTGGCCGCCTTGGCCGCTGGCACCGCCGCCGGCGCCGGGTTGATCGCCGCCGGCACGCTGGCCGCCGTGGGCTCGCCGGCCGCGGACGTGGTTTGAGCCTGTGCGCTCAGGCTCGTGCCGGCAATGGCCACCGCAGCGGCCAGGGCCGCGGCGATGCGCGAGATGAAGGAATAGCTGTTGTTGCGGAACATGAAGTCTCCGATCGTGCTAGGAAGTTTCTGCAAGGAGTTGGATGGGTTCGACAGGTTCAAAGGACCATCGCGAAACCCGAAAGATCAGCGTTGTTCGATGCGGTCCTCACCTGGCGTTTCGAGCAACGGGGATGCTCGCTGGCGCGCGCGTGAACGCTGTTTGAGTATCAGCAGCACTTTCAGTCACTCCACGAAATCGACCCAGGTAAGGGTCACAAAACAAAAACCCGCAGGCTTGTAGCGTGCGGGATAGTCGCATCCGTATGGGCGCGGATTCTACTCAGCGCACTATCACGAAACACTCAGGTCAACCCGTACTTGGTGCACCTCACCCCGGGAAACGACTTGTGTATACAAGTGCCCCACCGTGTTGCAAGGCCCATGCCACCGCAGCGCCAACGTGAGGCACGTACCGACTTCCCATTGACGATCCATAAAAGAAACTTTTGCTGACGTCCATGGCGAATTCATGATGCACCGGTCGTGTTCTCACTGCGCGATCGGCTCGCCCTGCGAATGGGCCGTCGCGATGTCGATCCGCGGCACGGCGGCGAGCAGCGTTCGCGTGTAGGCAGAGGCAGGCGCGCCCAGCAAACGCGACACCTCCCCGGCCTCTTCGATGCGCCCACGCTGCATCACGGCCACATGGTCGGCGATGTATTCAACGACACCGATGTTGTGCGTGATGAAGAGGTAGGCCACACCCAGCTCCCGCTGCAGCTGCTTCAGCAGGTTGAGGATCTGCGCCTGCACCGACACGTCGAGCGCCGAGGTCGGCTCGTCACACACGATCAGCTTGGGCTGCACGGCCAGTGCACGCGCGATCGCGATGCGTTGCCGCTGGCCACCGGAGAACTCGTGCGGATACCGGTCCATGGCATCACGCCGCAGCCCCACCTGATCCACCAGGTGCTCGAGCTGCGTGCGCCTCGCGGCAGCGTCGAGATCAGGACGCAACGCGACCAGCCCTTCTTCAAGGATCTCAGACACGCGCATGCGCGGATTCAACGACGCGAATGGATCCTGGAAGATGATCTGGATGTCGCGGCGCGCGACACGCAATGCATCGCCTTCGAGCTCGAAGAGATTGCTGCCGCCGAAGGTGGCACGACCGTCGATGTCGGCAACGCCGCGCAGCAACTGCACGATGGCCTTGCCGGTGGTCGTCTTGCCGCAGCCGGACTCGCCGACCAGCGCCAACGTCTCGCCCACGCGAATGTCGAACGAGACACCGCCCACCGCTGCAAAGTGACCGACCTTGCGATGCAGCAGGCCTTTGCGCACCGCGAAGCGCACATGCAGGTCGCGCACCTCCAGCAGCGCAGCACTGTCGGCAGGTTGCACGGTGGCTGGACGCTCGACAGGTCGGATCACCTCGACCGCCTCCACCGACTCCTTCGTCTGAACGCCGGCGGGCGGTTCGCTGTAGAGGAAGCAGCGCACACTGTGCGAACCACCGGTAGACAGCAGCTCCGGTGGCTTTTGCCGGCAAGTGTCGAACACGCGGTTGCAGCGTGGCGCGAATCGGCAAGCGCTGAACTCGGACCACAGTGGCGGCACCGTCCCCGGAATGGCCGCCAGAGACTGGCCGCGCTTGCCGGCGTCAGGCAATGCGCTCAGCAGCAGGCGTGCATACGGGTGCTTCGGGTATGAGAAGAACTCCTCGGCCGTTGCCACTTCAACAATCTGCCCGGCATACATGAGCGCCACGCGGTGTGCCATGCCGGACACCACGCCGAGGTCGTGCGTGATGAGCAGCAGGCCCATGCCCTGCTCTTTCTGCAGGTCCTTCAGCAGGTCGAGGATCTGCTTCTGGATGGTGACGTCGAGCGCGGTGGTCGGTTCGTCGGCAACCAGGAAGTCCGGCTCGGCCGCCAGGGCCATGGCGATCATCACGCGCTGCTTCTGGCCGCCGCTCAGGCGGAACGGGTATTCGTCGATGCGGCGCTCCGGCTCCGGAATGCCGACCTTGCGCATCCATTCAATGGCCTTGGCGCGCGCCGCGGCCCCGCGCAACTCGGTGTGCGCTTCGATCGCCTCGACGATCTGGTCGCCCACACGCATCACCGGGTTCAGGCTGGTGGACGGCTCCTGGAAGATCATGCCGATGCGACCGCCGCGCACGCTGCGCATCTGGGACTCAGGCAGTGCCAGCACGTCTTCGCCTTCAAGCTCGAGCCGGCCGTGCGTGATACGGCCGTTGTCCGGCAGCAAGCGCATGAGGGCCAGTGCCGTCATGCTCTTCCCGCAGCCGGACTCCCCCACCAAGGCGAAGGTTTCTCCACGCTGGATGGACAGCTTCAGGCCGTCGATGGCCTTCACGATGCCGGCATCGGCATCCAGCGCAACTTTCAGATCGTCGAGCAACAGCATGGTCGTGCCCTGCCTACTTGGTGGTGGCCGCGGGCGCGATGCGCGCGCGGAACGTGCGGGCACGCGGATCGAAGGCATCGCGCACACCGTCAGCGAACAAATTGGCGGCCAGCACCAGCGTCACCATGAAGGCGAACGCAGCGATGAACGACCACCACACCACCGGGTCGCGCGACATCTCGGTGCGCGCGAAGTTGATCATCCCGCCGAAGCTGCTCATCGAAGGGTCCACCCCCACGCCCACGTAGGTGAGCACCGCTTCGTAGAGGATGAGGTCCGAGAAGTTCAGCACCGTCGTGATGAGCACGAGGTGCATCACGTTGGGCACGATGTGCCGCTTCATGATGCGCGAGTGGCTCACGCCGAAGGCAGTGGCGGCCTGCACGTAGTCGAGCTCACGCAGCTTGAGCGTCTCGCCGCGCACCAGGCGGCACAGCGTGGCCCAGCCGGTGACGCCGAGGATGGCGCACAGCAGGAAGATCTTCAGGTCCGAGCGCTCGGCACTGGTCTGGAAGAACTCCGGGTGCTTGTCGAGGAAGACCTGCACCATCAGCACGCAGGCGGCGATCAAGAGCACGTTGGGCACCGATGTCAGCGTGGTGTAGAGGTACTGGATGACCTCGTCGACCCAGCCGCGGAAGTACCCCGCCAGCACACCGAGACCCAGCGCGAACGGCAGGGTCGCCAGCGTGGAGAGCGCGCCGATCACGAACGCGGTGCGGATGCTCTTGAGCGCCAGCACGAGCACGTCGTTGCCGGTCTGATCGGTACCCAGCACGTGGTAGTGGCCCATCAATGCCATGGTGGGCCCCGCAAGCAGGCACAGTACGAGGACGGTGGCCAGCACGGCGCGCACCGGATAGGTGGTGCGGTCGGCAGCCACGTCACGCAAGGCCTGCACCACACCACCGTGCTGGCGGCGCATGGCGAATGCAGCGGCGGCGGCCACGGCGGCAAACGCGACGCCCCCCCCAAGCGCCCCGGCAAGAACACGGCGGATCACGTCTGCACGCCATTGCGTTGCAGGGTCCTGCAGATGCGCACCACCGTGAACCAGCCGAGGATAGTCGCGCATCACCTGCCCGTTCACCTCGATGGACTGCTTGGTGTGGGCATACGTGGCCAGCGGGCTGGAATACGTGACTTCTCGTATGGCCAGCTGGCGCGACAGCACGACGTCGAGCAATGACTCGGTACGCGTGTCGTAGAAGACCTGCGATTGGCCCGCCGTACCCGGCAGAACCCGCCGGAAGTGGACGCTGTCGATCAGCGTGACGCCCACGAACAGCAGCAGCACCACGCCGGCCGACAACGCCGCCGGGTCACGCAGTACCTTCTGCCAGCTCGCGCGCAGGTTCGGGTCGCGCCGCACGCGCAGCGCGTAGGCCGCGAGTGCGGCGAACAGCGCCCACAGCGCCACGTCTGTCCACAGCAGGACGATCTTGAATCCCATGGTCACCTCAGGACAGACGCACGCGAGGATCGACCCAGGTGTAGGCGATGTCGATCAATGCGTTGGAAGCGATGTACAACACGGCACCGAGGAACACCATGGTGCGCACGATGGCGAAGTCCTGGCCCGTGATGGCCTCGATGACGAAGGCGCCCAGCCCCGGGATGCCGAAGAAGCTTTCGAACACCAGGCTACCGAGGAACACATACGGCAGGTAGCTGCCAGCGCTCGTGATGATGGGGATGAGCGCATTGCGCAGCACGTGGCGGAACAGCACGATCTGCTCCGACAAGCCCTTGGCGCGCGCGGTGCGCACGTAGTCCTTGCCGATCTCTTCGAGGAACATCGCGCGATACAGGCGCGCTTCGGTGCCCAGCCGCGACAGCAGCGACAGCGCAATGGGCAGCAGCAGGAACTTCACCGCATCGAGCCCCGGCGCGTAGCCGTTGATCGGAACGAGCCTGAACAGCCGCGAAAAAAAGAACTGCCCGACGATGATGTAGAAGAGGCTGGAGATCGACAGCATCAGCACGCACAGCACGACGCCCCAGAAGTCGATGCGTGAATGGCGGAAGAACACCAGCAGCAGCGCGAACGCCGTGCTCGCGATCACCTGCAGGATGAACAGCGGCAACGCGAGCTGCAGGCTGACCCACATGCGGGTCTGGACCTCGTGGCCGATGTTGACGGCATTGCGCGCGTCCGAGCGGCCGAAATCCAGCATGAACAGCGAGATCGAACGCTCCCAGAAGATGGTGCGCGTGAGCTTGGCACTGCCCTCCTCGTTCGCGTTCCAGTACAGCGGCTTGTCGTAGCCGCGCTCGCGCTTCCAGGTCTCGATCTGCTCCTGCGTGACCCGCTTGCCGCCGATGTTCAGCCGCGCCATGTCGTCCGGCGTGTTGACGGTGAAGAAGAGGAAGAAGGTCAGCAGGTTGACGCCGATGAGGATGAGCAGGCCGTAGCCGATGCGTCGCACGATGTAGTTGAACATGGCAGAACAGAGCGATGTCGTCAGTTCGAGGGCGACGCGGCCACCGTTGCGGGGCGCGCGGTGGCACGTTCACGCGCCATGAAGCTGCGACGGGCATAGAAGACCAGCAGCGCGGCCAGTGCACCGATGGCCGGAAGCGGCCACCACACGGGCTTGTTCCATTCGACCAGCTTCTGCGTGCGCAGCACCGGGTCTACGCGGTAGTAGCGCGCCATGTCGCGGATCATGATGCCCGGCTTGCCGTTGCGCACCCACGACTGGTAGGCCGTGGCCACGTAGGGCCAGTAGCCCCAGGCCCAGGGGGAGTCTTCACGGGCGATGCGCACCATCTCGTCGATCACCTTCTGCTTCTCGGGACCGTCTTCGAGCGTCTGCAGCTGGCGGTAGAGCCTGTCGTATTCAGGGTTCTCGTAGTTGGCAGTGTTCTCGCCCTCGTGCAGCGACTTGCTGTTCGGCCCATACAGCAGGAAGAGGAAGTTCTCGGCATCGGGGTAGTCACCCAGCCAGCCCCACCAGAAGATCTGGTGCTTGCCCTTGATGACCTTGTCCTGGAACTGGTTGTAGTCGGTGGCGCGCACTTCGAGCTGCACGTCGATCTTGGCGAACTGCTTGACCAGCCAATCGACCTCTGCCTTCTTCTCTGGCGTGAGCGTGCGCTGGTAGTCGTAGTTCAACACCAGCGGCTTGCCGGTCTTTTCGTCGCGCCCGCCCGGGTATCCGGCTTCGGCCAGCAGTTGCTTGGCTTCCTCGACCGAGCGGCGCACCACTTGGCCATCGACCACCTTGTGCGTGACGGGGTTGTGGCCGCCGGGCAACCCTTCGCGCGAACCGAACGCGCCCGGCGGCACGGGGCCGTGGGCCGCCACGCCGCCCTGGTCGCGGAAGATGCGGCCATAGCCCTCCTCCCAGTCGATGGCAATGGACAAGGCCTGGCGCAGCTTGCGGTTCTTCACCTGCTGCTGCGGCGTGTCGCCCTTGCCCACCACCGGGTCGAGCCAGTTGAAGCCGATGTACCAGTTGTTGACGTCGAGGGTTTGCGGGAACTTGAAGCCACGCTCGTTGAAGAGCCTCGCCACTTCGTCGGAGTCTTCGGCATCGGCGCGGAAGTTCACGCCCCACTCGGGCCGCTCGATTTCAGGCACGTCGAGGTAGCCCTGCTTGAACATCTCCTTGCGAGGCACGCGCTCCTTGACGATGGTGGAGACGATCGTGTCGATGAAAGGCATGGTCTTGCCGCAGTCGTCCAGCAGGCCGGCCTCCTTGTCATCCGGCATGCCCTCGCAGGGGTAAGGCTCGCCGCGGAAGTTGGGATTGCGCTTCATCACGTGCCGGCGGTCCTGCACGTACTCGGTCATCATGTAGGCACCCGTGCCCACCGGCCACTGGTTGAGCGACATGCTGTTGTCCGCCATGCCGGGCTGCGCGTAGAAGGCATCGGCTTCCCACGGCATCGGCGCCGTGAAGGTCATCTGCAGCCAATACTTCCACTGGGGATATTTGCCCTTGATGCGAAAGCGCACCGTGTAGCGGTCCAGCACCTGCACACCCGGAAGATCCCACTTGCGGAAGTCGAGGAAGGGCTTGTCGCGCGCGTCTGCCGGCAGGCCTTTGAGCAGCTTGGCGTTTTCTTCGAGGATGAGCTTGCGGTATTCCTTCAGGCCGATCACGTACTCGGAAAAGATGCCGAAGATCGGCGCTTCGATGCGCGGCGTGGCGTGTCGCCTCATCGCGTAGACGTAGTCGTCGGCGGTGAGTTCGCGCGTGCCCTGGTGCTCGAACTCCAGCGGCGAGCGCTTGTTGCCGAGCTGTTCGCGCGTCATTGACAGGTAGCGGTAGTTGCCCTGCTCGTCCTTGGCGAACGCGGGGTGCGGCGCATACAGGATGCCCCGCTTGATCTTGATGTCGTACACGCTCTCGGCGATGCGCTCGGCCGGCGCATCGTCGGGCAGCCGCTTGCCGCCCTTGTCGAGGTAATACGGCTTGACCACCGACTCCGCCGTGCGAGGGATCAGCTCGTACGGCCGCTTGAGGTAGTGGTAGGCGTACAGCGGCTCGTAGATCTGGTAGGTGTAGACCGACTCTGGGTTGCTGTAAGACGCCACCGGGTCCAGATAGCGCGGCGAGCGCTCGTCGAACGAGTTGAAAAGGATGTTCTCCTTTTCCGAGCCGGCCGGATACGGGCTGTTGTTGCAGGCCGAGAGCGACGCGGCTGCGAGCAGCGCGCCGCAAAGCGCCAGCACGCGCCGGCCCAATTGGCCGCAAAGGGGAATACGGTCTTGCATGCGAGCCGCTCCCAAGCTTGATGGATTCATCTCAGACCCAAAACGCCCGCGTGGATCCGCACGCAGCGCAACACCAACACCACAAACAAAATCGCCTCGTGCGTGCGGGTTTGTGACCCGGCCGTCGCGAGGCGCCGCGATGATAAGCCCCGCCGGGCGCTCCATCGCTCAGGGTTCACCCGCCCGCAAGTGACGTGCCAGCCCACCCGCAGCGAGCTTGTCTAGGCAAGCACCCCAAAATCGAGCGAAAAAACAGCCGCATGTCCGCGTCTTTGCTGTGCATGCAGCTACGTTTTCAATAGCTACCAGGCTGGACGACCACCCCCGCTAGGGTGAGCTCTCCAGCTACCAGCCGATGAAGGCATCGCGGCCCTGCACGGCCAGCGTCACGCGCCGCCCGACCGGCAGGCACACCTTGGTGCGCACATGGCCGAACGGCAGGCCCGTCAGGATGGGCGTCTGGGTGACAGTGCGCACATGGGCGACGGCCACATTGATGTTGTAGCCGCGGTCCAGCGGCGACTTCACGTAGTCGGTGAACGAGCCCAGCACGACGGCCTTCTGCGCATCGAGCACACCAGCCTGGTGCAGTTGCAGCAGATCACGTTCGATACGGTAGGGGTGTTCGTTCACGTCTTCCAGGAACAGGATGCCGCCGCGCATCTTGGGAAAGTGCGGCGTACCCATCAGCGACATCACGACGCAGAGGTTGCCGCCCCACAGGCGCCCCTTCACGCCGATCCCGTCGAAGCCCGCTTCCGTGCGAAAACCGATGGCTTCGAGTTCACCGTGCATGGCCTCGACGAAGCAGTCTTGCGTCACGTCGTCGACACCGCCCTGCTCTTCGCTCTGGCCGAAATCGCCGGAAGCCATGGGGCCTGCCCACCAGCCGCCTTCGAGCTCGTGATGATGGTGGTGCGCATGGCCGTGCCCCCCCGCGCAGCCTCCGGCATCGTGGGCCAGAGCCGCCAACTGCAGCGCCGTCATGTCGCTGTAGCCAACCCAGCGCAGCCCGGCGTCCACGCTCTTGGCCATGAGCTTCCAGTCGATGCGGTCGAGCAGCCGGGTGAGGCCATAACCACCACGCGTGGCCAGCGCCACCGAGTGCTCGCCCTTGGCACCAGCGCGTGCCACGCGATGCAAGGCCGTCAGACGGGTTTCGTCGTCGCCGGCAAAGCGTTGATGGCGAGCCAATGCCGCCTCGTCGATGCTCACGCCGAAGCCAAGCTTCGCCAGACGCTTGGCCGCACGCCGCACCGTGGCAGGCTGCCCCACCACACCGGCCGGGGAGAAAAGCACCAGGGACTGTGCTGTGTTGCTCACTTGTTGTTGTCCTCTTCACTTTTCGGGAGCTCGGGAAACAGCTCCAGTTCGACGGTCTGGCCCACGGGGATCTCGTCACCGCCAGGCGTTTCGGCCTCGCCCGCCGCAAAGCGCAAGGCCTTCTGCTGAGCGCGCCGCTCGGCAAAGAACTCTCGCAGCAGGTTGCCGCAGGGCTCCGCCAGCACACCGCCCACGATCTGCGTGTGATGGTTCAACTGGTTGTTGGCAAACAGATCGATTACCGAGCCGGCCACGCCCGTCTTGGAGTCGAGCGCGCCGAACACCACGCGCTTGAGCCGCGCGTGCATCAGCGCCATCGCGCACATCGCACAGGGCTCCAGCGTCACGTAGAGCTCGCACTCTGGCAGGCGGTAGTTTTCGAGCAGCTGCGCGGCATGGCGCAGTGCCACGATCTCGGCATGTGCGGTGGGATCGTGCGTGGTGATCGGCCGGTTGTAGCCGGTGGCGATGACCTGGCCCTCGCGCATGATCACCGCGCCTACCGGCACTTCGCCCACCAGCCACGCGTTCTGCGCCTGATCGAGCGCAATGCGCATCGCGTATTCGTCGGCAGGCGTGAAGAGGCTCACTTGCTCTCGGCCTCGAGCTGGCTGGCACGTTCCTGCATCAGCTTGTTGACGTCGTCACGCACCTGCTGCTGCATCTGCTGCGACTGCTGCACCACGTTGGCCGCGGGTGCGGAAGCGACCGGCGCCACCTGCAAGGTCGAAGCGGCCTGCAGCTGCTTCTTCGCCGCCATGCCAATGACGGCCACCACGATCAGCAACGACAACACGCCGAAGACGATGCGCATGGCTCACTCCCATTCGATGGTGGCAGGCGGCTTGCTAGACACGTCGTAGGTCACGCGGTTGATGCCGCGCACCTCGTTGATGATGCGACCCGACACGCGCTTGAGCAGCGCATAGGGCAGCTCAGCCCAATCGGCCGTCATGAAGTCGCTGGTCTGCACCGCGCGCAGCGCCACCACGTAGTCGTAGGTGCGCCCATCGCCCATGACGCCCACGCTTTTGACGGGCAGGAACACCGCGAACGCCTGGCTCGTGAGCTCATACCAGCTCTTGCCCGAAGCGGTGTCACGGGTCGAGCGCAGCTCTTCGATGAAGATGGCATCGGCGCGGCGCAGCAGGTCGGCGTATTCGCGTTTCACTTCGCCCAGGATGCGAACGCCCAGGCCGGGGCCAGGGAACGGGTGGCGATACACCATCTCGGGCGGCAGGCCGAGCTCGACGCCCAGTTCGCGCACCTCGTCCTTGAACAGCTCACGCAACGGCTCCAGCAGCTTCAGCCCCAGTGTTTCGGGCAGGCCGCCCACGTTGTGGTGGCTCTTGATGGTGGTGGCCTTTTTCGTCTTGGCACCACCGGACTCGATGACGTCCGGGTAGATCGTGCCCTGGGCCAACCACTTGGCCTTGGACAGCGTCTTCGCTTCGCGCTGGAACACTTCCACGAATTCGCGGCCGATGATCTTGCGTTTCTGCTCCGGGTCACTCACTCCCTGGAGGTGGCCGAGGAACTGCTCGCTCGCGTCCACGTGCACCACCTTCGCGTGCAGCTTGCCGGCGAACATCTCCATCACCATTTGCGCTTCGTTCAGGCGCAGCAGGCCGTGGTCGACGAACACGCAGGTCAGCTGGTCGCCGATGGCACGGTGGATCAGCGCGGCAGCCACGCTTGAATCCACGCCGCCGGAAAGACCCAGGATCACCTCCTCATCGCCCACCTGCTCGCGGATCTTGGCCACCGCCTCGGCGATGTAGTCGCCCATGATCCAGTCGCCCTTGGCGCCGCAGATCTCGCGCACGAAACGCGTCAACATCGCCGTGCCCTGCAGCGTGTGCGTCACCTCGGGGTGGAACTGCACCGCGTAGTAGCCCTTTTCTTCGTTCGCCATGCCGGCGATGGGGCAGCTCGGCGTGGAAGCCATCAGCTTGAAGCCTGGCGGCAGCTCGGTCACCTTGTCGCCATGGCTCATCCACACCTTGAGCATGCCGTGGCCTTCGGTCGTGCTGAAGTCTTCGATGCCGGCAAGCAGCTTGGTGTGGCCATGCGCCCGCACCTCGGCGTAGCCGAACTCGCGGTGGTCACTCCATTCGACCTTGCCGCCCAGCTGCGCGGCCATGGTCTGCATGCCGTAGCAGATGCCGAGCACCGGCACGCCCAGGTCCCACACGGCCTGCGGCGCACGCAGCTGGTGGTCTTCGTACGTGCTGGCGTGGCTGCCGCTCAGGACGATGCCCTTCGGCTTGAACTCGCGGATGAAGGCATCCGACACGTCGTTCGGATGGATCTCGCAGTAGACGTGCGCCTCGCGCACGCGCCGGGCGATCAGCTGCGTGACCTGCGAGCCGAAATCGAGGATGAGGATCTTGTCGTGCATGGTGTGTGCGCTCAGGTCGAGGAAGTTGTAGCGGCCGCCTGCAGGCGATGTTCACGCTGGGTGCGGAAGTGGCGCAGCGCCAGCAGCGTGGCAGCCAGCTGCAGCGCGGCACAGAAGTAGTACGGCGCGCCGATGCGCCAGTCGCCCGCCGGCAGGTGCGAAACGGCACCCAGCAGCGGTGCGCCGATCACCGGCGCCAACACGGCGACTGCGCTGTTCAGCGAGGCGACCGCGCCCATGGTCTGGCCTTGCGTGCGGTGATCGGCCGCGTTCGAAACGATGCTCTGTACCGCTGCGGGCCCGGCAAAGCCGAGCACGTTGGCCGCGATCACGACATACATCATCCAGCCTTCGCTAGCGGCACCCCACAGCGCAAAACATACCGTCGACGACATCAGGCCCATCACAGCCAGGCGCTGTGCGGAGAAGTGCTTGAGCAACCGCGCCATCAGCAGGCCTTGCACCAGCGCCGACATCAAGCCCACGGCAAACAGCGACCAGCCGTTCTCGCTGGGCCCCCAGCCGAACTTGAACTGCGTGTAGAGCACCCAGGTGGTGTGCAGGATGAACTGCGCTAGCCCGCTGATGCCGATCACCACGACCAGCAGGCCCACACCCTTGAGCTGCGACAGCCCCTTGAGCGACGAGACCGGGTTGGCACGGCTCCAGTCGATGGCACGCCGGCGTTCGACCGGCAGTGACTCGGGCAGCACGAAGAAGCCATACAGCCAGTTCAGCAGTGCGAGCGTGCCGGCTGCGTAGAACGGCAGGTGCAGGTTCACGGCACCGAGCAGGCCGCCCATCACCGGCCCCAGGATGAAGCCCAGCCCGAACATGGCCCCCAGCAAGCCGAAGCGCTTGGCGCGCTGCTCGGGCGGCGTGATGTCGGCCACGTAGGCATTGGCCACGGCCACGTTGGCCTGCATGGCGCCGCTCACCAGCCGCACCGCGATCAGCATCCAAAGGTGGGTAGCCAACGCGGTGACGAAGAAGCTCACCGCCAGCCCGCTGAAGCCGATGAGCAGCACCGGCCGGCGCCCATAGCGGTCGGACAGCGCTCCGAGGACCGGCGAGCCGAAGAAGTTGGCAATGCCGAAGGCGAACATCACCGCCCCGAACCAGAACGCCTGGTCGGCCTGCGAGCCGGTGAACGTGCCCACCAACGATGGAAGCACCGGGATGATCAGCCCGATCGACACCATGTCGATCAGCACCGCGACCATGATGAACGGCATGGCCGCTTCGCGTTGCGGCCTGCTGGTGGAGATGGACCGGGGAGCTTCGTTCGTCACGATGAGCGCTTCAGAAACCGCACCGCCCGGTCATGACCGGGCGGCGTGGCGGGGTCGGCAGGAGCGTCACTCCATTCGATAGTTCGGTGCTTCCTTGGTGATCTGCACGTCGTGCACGTGGCTTTCACGGATGCCGGCGGCGGTGATCTCCACGAACTCGGCACGCTCGCGCATCTCGTCCACCGTTGCACAGCCGCAATAGCCCATAGAGGCGCGCAGGCCACCGGCCATCTGGAACAGGATGGCCACCACCGAGCCCTTATAGGGCACGCGACCCTCGATGCCCTCGGGCACCAGCTTGTCGGCGTTGGGATTGGCACCGGTGTTTTCCTGGAAATACCGGTCGGCGGAACCCTGCTGCATCGCACCGATGGAGCCCATGCCGCGGTAGCTCTTGTAGCTGCGGCCCTGGTACAGGATCACTTCGCCCGGCGCCTCTTCGGTGCCGGCGAACATGCCGCCCATCATCACGGTGCAGGCACCGGCGGCAATGGCCTTGGCAATGTCGCCCGAGTAGCGGATGCCACCGTCGGCGATGAGCGGCACGCCGCTGCCCTTGAGCGCGGTGGCCACGCTGTCGATGGCCATGATCTGCGGCACGCCCACGCCGGCCACGATGCGGGTGGTGCAGATCGACCCGGGTCCGATGCCCACCTTCACCGCGTCGGCGCCCGCTTCGGCCAGCGCCAGTGCCGCAGCGCCGGTGGCGATGTTGCCGCCGATCACGTCGACCTGCGGGAAGTTCTGCTTGACCCAGCGCACACGGTCGATCACGCCCTTGCTGTGGCCGTGGGCGGTGTCCACCACGATGGCATCGACACCGGCCTTCACCAGCAGTTCGACGCGTTCTTCGGTGCCGTCGCCCACGCCGACCGCGGCGCCTACGCGCAGCTTGCCGTGCGGGTCACGCGCGGCGTTGGGAAAGTTGCTCTGCTTGGTAATGTCCTTCACCGTCACGAGGCCGCGGAGTTCGAACGCGTCGTTCACGACCAGCACGCGCTCGAGCTTGTGCTTGTGCATCAACGCCTTGGCTTCGGAGGGGGCTGCGCCCTCCTTCACCGTGATGAGGCGCTCGCGCGGCGTCATCACTTCGCGCACCGGAGCGTCCAGCCGGGTCTCGAAGCGCAGGTCGCGGCCGGTAACGATGCCCACCACCTTGCCGTCTTCAATGACCGGGAAGCCAGAGATGCCGTGCTGGCGCGACAGCTCGATCACGTCGCGCACCTTCACGCCCGGAGAGATGGTGATCGGGTCGCGCAGCACGCCCGATTCGTAGCGCTTCACGCGCGACACCTCGGCCGCCTGCTGCTTGGGCGTCATGTTCTTATGGATGATGCCGATGCCGCCCTCTTGCGCGATGGCGATGGCCAGGCGCGCTTCCGTCACCGTGTCCATTGCTGCGGACACAAGCGGCAGGTTCAGCGTGATGTTGCGGGAGAGGCGGGTCGAGAGGCTGGTGTCGCGCGGCAACACCTGGGAATACGCCGGCACCAACAACACGTCGTCGAAGGTGAGCGCTTTGCCGAGAAGGCGCATGAGGAAGCTCCAGACGCAAAAGCAGATTATACGGAGGCAAGACAGACACCTCGCCGGCGCACAGCCTCGCGGCGCCAAGCGTGCAATTCCTCACAGTTCAGCGAGGGTCCGCCACGCTCCTCCCGCTTCGTGCCGCAAGGGCCACCGCTACACTCATCGGCTATGAAACACACCTCCCGGCTCCTGCTTGTGGCCCTGCTGGGCGCTGCAATGGCAACGCCTTCGATCGCGCAATGGAAGTGGCGCGACAAGGACGGCCGTGTGCAGTACAGCGACCGCCCGCCGCCGCCCGGCGTGGCCGAGAACGACGTATTGTCCAAGCCTGCTGGCGCGCGAGTCGTCGCACCCGCCCCCGCCGGCTTGACGCCTGCGGCATCGGCCGCGCCGCAACCAGCGGTGCGCGCTTCCGACCCTCAGCTCGAAGCGAAGAAAAAGCAGCAGGAACAGGAAGAATCCGCCAAGCGCAAGGCAGAAGAAGAAAAGGTCGCCAAGGCGAAGGCTGAAAACTGCCAGCGCGCCAAGAGCTACCAGCGCACGCTCGACGACGGCATCCGCATCGCGCGCACCAACGACAAGGGCGAGCGCGAGATCCTTGACGACGCGGCCCGCGCCAAGGAAGCCGAACGCAACCGTCAGGTCATCGCGTCGGACTGCAGCTGAACCGCTAGGGCTGCCGCTTCGGGTGCTCCTGCTTGTGCGATCGGTAGCGCTGGCGGCGCGCCTCCTTCGGGTCGACCTGCAAGCCGCGGTAGATCTCGATGCGGTCTGCCGCTTTCAGCGGCTCACTGAGCGAAACCACCCTGCCCCACACGCCCACACGATTGACCGAGAAGTCGATCTCGGGGTGCCGCTCCAAGACACGGCTGGCGCGCAGCGCATGCAGCACGGTGGCCCCCTCAGGCAGCTCCACCGCTACCACGTCGACTTGGCGCGAGGCCGGGCTGTAGGCCACCTCGACGCGCAACAGCCCAGTACCCAGCGACTCAGCGCGCGCCATACACCTGCTCGGCACGCTTGACGAACGAATCGACGAAGGTGTTGGCGATGCGGTCGAACACCGGGCTCACGACGGCTTCCAGCGCCCTGCTCGAAAACGCATAACGCAGGTCGAACTCGATCTTGCAGGCAGACGTGCCGCCGCTCGGTTCGGCGCTGGCCGCCGGCGTGGCCAACGGCAGGAAACGCCACTCACCTTCGAGCTGCGAAAACGGACCATCGACCAGATTGACCACCACACGTTCGTCGGTGGCGTGGACGTTGCGCGTGGTGAACGCATGGCGCACGCCGTGGTACGACAGATGCAGCCGCGCGGTCATGCCATCGTCGTGGTGTCCCAGCACCTCCGCGCGCTCGCACCATGGCAGGAACTTGGGATAGTGCTCGACGCCTGTCACGAGTTCGTACATTTCGTGCGGCGAATACCAGAGCAGGACCGACTTCTTGACGTGCTTCACAATCGCGCGATTGTATTGAGAGGCTCTGGCCTCACATCGCTGCCATGTCGTCGATAGCAGAAAACAAGAAAGCCCATTTCAACTACCTCATCGAAGAGCGCTTCGAGGCCGGCATCGTGCTCGAAGGCTGGGAGGTGAAGGCCGTGCGCTCGGGCCAGGTGCAGCTCACCGACGGCTACGTGGTGATCCGCGACGGCGAGTTGTTCCTGATCGGCTGCCGCATCAACCCGTTGCGCACAGCCTCAACGCACGTGCGCCCCGAGGCCGACCGCACAAAGAAGCTCCTGATGCACAAGGACGAGATCCGGCGTCTCGTCGGCAAGGTGGAGCAAAAGGGCTACACGCTAGTGCCGCTGAACCTGCACTACAAGGGCGGCCGCGTGAAGGCCGACATCGCGCTGGCCAAGGGCAAACAGTTGCACGACAAGCGCGAGACCGAAAAGAAGCGGGACTGGGAGAGAGAAAAAGGCCGCCTGATGCGGCACAAGGTCTCTTCGAATCCCAAGGAGTGAAGCTCTTTCAGGCCTGCAAAGCGCTCAGAGCCTGCTCCAGATCAGCCCGCAGGTCGCCCACCGCCTCCAGCCCCACCGAGAAACGCACCAGCGTGCCGCGATACGGCACCGGCAGGCTGCGCAGGCTATGCGCCCGGTAGGGCACAGCCAGACTCACCGGCCCACCCCATGACCAGCCGATGCGGAACAGCTTCAGCGCATCGACGAAAGCATCGACCTGCGCATGGCTGTAGCGCTCGTCGAACTCGACGGTGAACAACCCTGCTGCCGCCTTGCAGAGCGAGGCCCAGTGCTCATGCCCTGGCGAGCCCTTCAAGGCCGGATGCAGCACCCGCGTGACCTCCGGCCGCCCCCGGCACCATTCAGCGAGCCGGCGCCCCGCGGCGTCTTGCGCGGCATAGCGCAGCGGCAGTGAAGGCAGCGAGCGCAACAACGTTTCCACGTCGTTCGCTGCCACCCCCAACCCCTGGCGACTGCGCGAGAGCGCAAGCCGTTGATGCAGCATCGGATCCACCGTGGTGACGGAGCCCATCAGCACGTCACCTCCGCCGGACGGATATTTCGTCAGCGCATGCACGCTGATGTCCACCGCCAAGCCTTCGCCCAGGTCGAAGGGCTTGAAAGCCAGGCCCGCACCCCAGGTGTGGTCCAGCGCGATCAGCGGCTGCGAGGCCGCGCCGCGGGCCGTTCGCAGGAGAGCACGCAGATCGGGGAATTCCATCGTCACCGAACCGGGCGTTTCGAGCCACACCAGTTTCGTGGCAGGTGAGAGCAGCGCGGCCAGTGAGCCCGGATCCATCGGATCGTAGAAGCGATGCGTGACGCCCCAATGGGCGAGTTCATGGCGAGCGAACTCTCGGCTCGGGCCGTACACGTTGTCCGGCAGCAGCACCTCGTCGCCCGTCTTCAGCAACGCCATGTCCACCAGCGTGATGGCCGCGAGCCCACTGGGCACCAGCACCGTATGGCGGCCGCCGTCGAGTGTGGCGATGCGCTCTTCGAGCGTGAACGTGGTGGGCGTGCCGTGCAGGCCGTAGGTGTAGGTGCTCTTGTCGACCCAGCGGCGCGCGCGCAGCGCAGCCACGTTCGGAAAGAAGATGGTCGAGCCCTTGAAGACGCCGGGAGCCACGGACTCGAAGTCCTGCGGCGGCCGGTAGGAGTGATGGATCAGCTCGGTGTCGAGCGCACGAGGAGGCGGGTTGGATGCGTCGGTCATCCAGGCATCGTAGCCAGCTTCACACGGACCTTCATCGCATCGGCCTCTTCTCGGCGCGCCGGGTCGCAACCCACGCGGGTGACATCGATAGAAGCCCCTGCTACGGCCAGCTTCAATGCGCCTTCCAGCGCGGCACGCGGCGCATCACCCAGCGCTGCCGGCTGCAGCACGCCGGCCTCGTGCAGACCCGCGACCAAACCGGCCATGAAGCAGTCGCCGGCACCAACCGTGTCCTGCACCACCAGCCCTTCGGGTGGGGTCGCCCTCAGATGCACGGTGGGCGTGATGAGATCCGCCCCCCGTGCTCCACGTGTCAATGCCACGATGCGCGTCGCCGTACCCGCCCGCTGCAGCAGCGAGCGAGCAGCCGCCACCAGCGCGTGCTCGTTCTCCGCATCTTCGACCAGGCCCAGATGGAGCAAGTCTTCGTCGCTGACCTTCACGAGGTGGCCGCACGACAACGCCCGCAGCACACCTTCGGCATAGCACGCCGCATCGGGCACCACCGCCGGGCGCAGGTTGGCGTCCACCGAAACGATTCCGCCCGCGGTGGCAACCGCCTGCGCGATACGCACGTAGCGATCTACGTCCTCAGGTACCAGCGCCAGCCCTCCGATGTGCACGCCCACCGTATCCATCAGCTGCGGCAACAGCGCTTCGACATCGAGGCGACGGTCGGCCACGTGAGCGCGATGGAAGCTGTAGCTGGGCTTGCCCTGGGTATCGAGCGACACGACGGCCAGTGAGGTGGGAGCATCGTCCGGCGCAGCCGACAGCACGCGCACGCCGTCGTCTTGCAGCCGCAGCGAGAAGCGGCGTCCGAATGGGTCGCGCGACAAAGGGTTGGCATAGGCGGTGGGCACAAGCAACCGCGCCAACGCGATGCAGAAGTTGAAGACGGAGCCCCCCAGACAGGCCTCGTAACGGCCATCGGGTTGCTGGATCAGGTCGATGAGGGCTTCGCCGGCGGCGACGAACAAGGCGGACATGGCATCTCAAAAAAAGTGGTGCAGCGAGCCAACGTCGCAGCGCCGGCCGAATTCTTCGCTTCACGCAGCGCCAAGGCATCGGGGTTTTCCATTAATAAAGCGTGTTGATTTATTAATGGTTTGCTTCCTATACTTTTCCGCGAGCCGGCAATACGCGGCTGCAGCCCCAAGCGGGCCTGGTACCCACTCAACCAAGGAGACAAGCTTGAAACCCATTCGCACCGTCCTGGCTCTCGCCTCCCTGACTGCGCTGTGCACCGCCCAGGCCGCCGACCAGCCGGTCATCGGCCTCATCACCAAGACCGAGACCAACCCCTTCTTCGTGAAGATGAAGGAAGGTGCGCAGCAGGCAGCCTCCGCCAAGGGCGCCAAGCTGCTCACCGCCGCGGGCAAATCCGATGGCGACAACGCCGGCCAGGTGACAGCGATCGAGAACATGATTGCGGCCGGCGCCAAGACCATCCTCATCACACCCAACGACTCCAAGGCCATCGTGCCGGCCGTCAAGAAGGCCCGCGAAAAAGGCGTGATGGTCATCGCGCTGGACAGCCCCACCGAGCCGGTGGAAGCGGTGGACGCCCTCTTCGCCACCGACAACTTCAAGGCGGGCGTGCTGATCGGGCAGTACGCCAAGGCTGCACTGGGCGGCAAGCCGGCCAAGATCGCCACGCTGGATCTCTTCCCCGGTCACCCGGTGGGCATCCAGCGACACAACGGCTTCCTCGCCGGCTTCAACGGCGCGAAGGCCGACGCGAAGACCACCGAGCTGCTGAAGACGCCTGATGTGGTCTGCATGGCCGACAGCTATGGCGACCAGGCCAAGGGCCAGACGGGCATGGAAAACTGCCTCCAGAAGAACCCCGACATCAACCTCGTCTACACGATCAACGAGCCCGCCGCGGCCGGTGCGCACAAGGCGCTCAAGGCCGCCGGCAAGGACAAGAACGTGCTGATCGTCTCGGTGGACGGCGGCTGCCAGGGCGTGCGTGACGTGAAGGGCGGCGCCATTGCCGCGACCTCGCAGCAGTACCCGCTGAAGATGGCCGCCATGGGCGTCGAGGCGGGCGTCGAATACGCCAAGACGGGCAAGAAGGTCGCGGGCTACACCGACACCGGCGTCACGCTGATCGCCGACAAGGCGATGTCCGGCGTGGACAGCAAGGACACCAAGACCGGCATCGACCTCTGCTGGGGCAAGAAGTAAGCGCAAGGCCGATCCACCATGGGACTCTCCGCTCATGACCGCGGGGGCCTTGGCGCCCCCGCCCTCGCCACGCACACCATGACAGCCTGGAAACACCACCTGCCACCGATGGCCACGCTGGGCCCGCTGCTCGCGCTGCTGGCCGCCTGTGCGTTCTTCTCGTTCCAGTCCGACCGGTTCCTTTCGGCCGGCAACTTCTCGCTGATCCTGCAGCAGGTGATGGTGGTGGGCGTCATCGCCATCGGCCAGACGCTCATCATCCTGACGGCAGGCATCGACCTGTCGTGCGGCATGGTCATGGCGCTGGGCTCGATCGTCATGAGCAAGTTCGCGGTGGACCACGGCCTGCCCCCGCTGGTGGCCATTGCCTGCGGCATGGCGGTCACCATGGGCTTCGGCCTGCTCAACGGCCTCCTGGTCACCAAGATCAAGCTGCCGCCTTTCATCGTGACGCTGGGCACGATGAACATCGCCTTCGCCATTACGCAGCTGTATGCCGCGGCGCAGACGGTGACCGACCTGCCCACGGAACACACCTGGCTGGGCAACACCTTCGGCTTCGGCGACACCACCATGAACTACGGCACGGTGCTCATGCTCGCGCTGTACGCGTTCATGTGGTGGGGCCTGCGCGACACGGCGCCCGGCCGCCACGTCTACGCGGTGGGCAACAACAAGGAAGCCGCGCGCCTGACCGGCATCTCCACCGACCGCGTGCTGATCTGCGTGTACGTGCTGGCCGGGCTGTTCTACGGCATCGCCTCGCTGCTCTCCATTGCCCGCACGGGCGTGGGTGACCCTCAGGCCGGCCAGACAGAGAACCTCGACAGCATTACCGCCGTGGTGCTGGGCGGCACCAGCCTCTTCGGTGGGCGCGGGCTCATCGTCGGCACGCTGATCGGCGCGCTCATCGTCGGCGTGTTCCGCAACGGGCTCACGCTGATGGGCGTGTCGTCGGTCTACCAGATCCTCATCACCGGCATCCTCGTCATCCTCGCGGTGGCGACCGATCAACTCTCGCACCGCTCATCACGATGAACGCCCCCCTTCCCCACAATGTGGCGGCCACGGCGGCTGCCAACGTACCGGTGCTCGAAGCGCGCGGCCTGGTCAAGCGCTACGGCCACGTCACGGCGCTCGACGGCGCCGATTTCGAAGTGCGTGCAGGAGAAATCCTCGCGGTGATCGGCGACAACGGCGCGGGCAAGTCCAGCCTCATCAAGGCCTTGTCTGGCGCGCTGGTGCCTGATGAAGGCGAGATCCTGCTCGATGGCCAGCGCGTGCATTTCAAGAGCCCGATCGACGCGCGCCGGCAAGGCATCGAGACGGTGTACCAGGACCTCGCCGTCGCCCCCGCGATGACGATCGCCGAGAACCTGTTCCTGGGACGCGAAGTGCTCAAGTCCGGCATCCTGGGCAAGATCTTCAAGGTGCTCGACAAGCCGCGCATGCTGAAGGAAGCCACCACGCACATGGCCGATCTCAAGATCGGCATCCGTTCGATGACGCAGGCAGTCGAGACGCTCTCGGGCGGCCAGCGCCAAGGCGTGGCAGTGGCCCGTAGCGCTGCCTTCGCACGGCACGTGGTCATCATGGACGAGCCCACCGCCGCACTCGGCGTGAAGGAAGGCAACATGGTGCTGGAGCTCATCCGCCGCGTGCGCGACAAAGGGCTGCCCGTCATTCTCATCAGCCACAACATGCCGCACGTGTTCGAGATCGCCGACCGCATCCACGTGCAGCGCCTGGGGCGCCGCGCCGCGGTGCTCAACCCCAAGGGCATCTCGATGTCGGACACGGTGGCCGTGATGACCGGCGCGATGAAGATCGAAGACCTGCCGGCCGGCGCGCTGGCGTGAGGCGACTGCCATGCTGAAGAACATCGACCCGCTGCTGTCGCCGCAGCTCCTGCACGTGCTCGCCGCCATGGGCCACGGCGACGAGATCGTGGTGGCCGACGCCAATTTCACCGCCGAGACGCTGGCGGCCGGCAAGCCGGTGATCCGGCTGCCGGGCGTGAGCCTGCAACGCGCCTGCGAGGCGGTGCTTTCGGTGCTGCCGCTCGACGCGGACGGCGGCCCGCCCGTGGGCTACATGCAGGTGAGCGGGCGGCCCGAAGGCTTCGCCTCCGCGGTGCAACGCGGCGTCATCGACTGGATGGTTTCGCAGGACATCGCGGCACGGTCGCAGACGCAAGCCATAGAGCGTTTCGCGTTCTACGATCGCGTGCGTTCGTCGGCCCGCGCCATCGTGGTGACTGGTGAGCTGCAGCCATTTGCCAACTTCACCTTCCGCAAGGGCGTGATCGCCCAGCCCCTGGTGGCGTAGAGCCCATTCATGCTCCAAGAAGTGAGTCCCGCCCCTGCAGCTACTCCCACGCCCGCGCAGCCGCACCTCAAGCCACGAGGCTCCAACCAAGGGGGCGTGCGCGAGTTCAACGAGCGCGTGGTGCTGCAGGCCATCCGCCTGCATGGCCCCACGCCGAAAGCCGAGCTGGCGCGGCTCACGCACCTGTCGGCACAGGCCATCTCACTGATCATCGCCGGCTTGCTGGAAGACGGCCTCGTCACCAAGCTGGAGCCGGTGCGCGGCAAGGTGGGTCAGCCTTCAGTGCCGATCGCGCTGGAGCCGAACGGCGCCTTCACGCTCGGCATCGAGATCGGCCGCCGCAGTGCCGACGTGTTGTTGATGGACTTCGCGGGGCAGGTGCGCGAACGTCGCTCGCTCAGCTATGCATTCCCGGACCCCGACACGCTGTTCGGCCTGCTGCAGACCTTGATCAGCGACGTGCGAGCGAGCCTGGGCTCCACCCTGGCCGACAGGCTTTGCGGTGCCGGCGTGGCCGCACCGCTGTCGCTTGGCGGGTGGCAGCAGGTGCTGGGCATTTCCGACGAACAGGCGCACGACTGGGAGGGTGTTGACATCCGCCAGCGCATCGAAGCCCTGACTGGGCTGTCGGTTGAATTTGCGAAGGACACCGCCGCCGCCTGCGTGGCCGAGCTTGTGGCCGGGCGCGGCCGCAGCATGCGTACCTTCCTTCATGTGTTCGTCGACACATTCATCGGCGGCGGCCTCGTCATCGACAGCCACCTGCGTGGCGGCGTACATGGCAATGCCGGCGCAGTGGGCTCATTTGCGCTTTCGGTCACGCAGGAAGGCCAGCGCGTGCCGGCCCAGCTGCTGAGCGCCGCATCGCTGTTCAACCTCGAACGCCTGTTTGCCGATGCGAGCCTCGATCCTGCCGCCTGCAACGACGAACGTGCGCTCCAAGGCGAGTGGCTGCCCCACACGCGCACGTGGTTGCGGCAGGCAGCCGGCGGCATTGCGCTGGCCATCCACAACGCAGCCTGTCTGCTCGACCTGGAGGCCGTGATCGTCGATGGTGCGTTTCACAAGACGCTGCTTGACGAGCTGATGCGATCCATTTCCCGCGCGCTCGACGTCTACAGCTGGGAAGGCGTGTGGAGACCGGAGGTGCTGCGGGGAACCATCGGTTCCGATGCACGGGCGATCGGTGGCGCGCTTCTGCCGCTGTACGCGCAGTTCGCGCCCGATCGCGACCTCTTTCTGAAGCTGGGTGCATGACGACGAACTGGCAAGGCATCAAGGGCATCGTGATGCCCGGCCATCAGGTGGCTTCCGGCCGCGGAGAAGGCACGCCCTCCCCCGACAGCTCGATCCGCATGCAGAAGCCTTTCTTCCGCAAGCGGGGCCTTGATCTGGACGGGTTGTTCGAGGGCACGCTCAACATCTCGATCGCGCCATGGCAATTCCGCCTGCGAGCACCCCGGTGGACGTTCGAAAACGTCGAGTGGACTTCACTGCACCCGCCCGAGACGTTTTCGTTCTCGGGTTGCCAGTTGGCCTACGAAGGCCGTGTGTATGAAGGCTGTTGGGTCTACTACCCGCACCCGCAGACCAAGAAGACCCACTTCCAGTCACCCAGCATCGTCGAGGTGCTGGCGCCGGAGATCGAGGGGCTGCGCTATGACGCGCGTGTCGAAGTGCGGCTCGATACCGCTGAGATCGAGATACTTCGTTAGATTGGCTGCGCGATCAGGTCGTGCCCTTCGGCCGCCACGATCCGAGCGCATGTGAACTCACCCACCTTCAGCGTTTTCGACGCCTTTTCGGGCGGTAGCAACCTCACGGTGCCGTCGATCTCCGGCGCGTCGGCATAGCTGCGGCCCACACCGCCCTTGCGGCCCAGCGCGGGCGCTGAGTCCACCAGCACCTGCATCGTCGCGCCGATGCGCTCGCGCAGCTTGGCCGTGGAAACGACCTCGGCCACCTCCATGAAGCGCGCACGACGTTCCTCACGCACTTCGTCGGGCAAGGCGCCGGGCAGTTCGTTCGCGGGGGCGCCTTCAATCGGCGAATAGGCAAAGCAGCCAGCCCGGTCGATACGGGCCTCACGCATGAAGTCGAGCAGGTATTCGAACTCGGCTTCGGTCTCGCCAGGGAAACCTGCGATGAAGGTGGATCGCACCACGATCTCCGGGCAGATCTCGCGCCAGCGCCGCAGGCGCTCGAGATTCTTTTCGCCACTGGCCGGGCGCTTCATGCGCTTGAGCACGTCGGGGTGCGCATGCTGGAACGGCACGTCCAGATAAGGCAGCACACGGCCCGAAGCCATGAGCGGCAACACCTCGTCGACATGCGGGTACGGGTACACGTAATGCAGGCGCACCCAGGCACCATGCTTGTCGGCAAGGTCAGCCAGCTTTTCGACCAGATCGAGCATGCGCGTCTTGACCGGCTTGCCGTCCCAGAAACCGGTGCGGTACTTCACGTCCACGCCATAGGCCGAGGTGTCCTGGCTGATGACGAGCAGCTCTTTCACGCCCCCCTCGAACAGCGCCTGTGCCTCCTTCAGCACGTCGCCCACGGGGCGCGAGACCAGGTCGCCACGCATGCTGGGGATGATGCAGAACGCACAGCGGTGATTGCAGCCCTCGCTGATCTTCAAATAGGCGTAGTGCTTGGGCGTGAGCTTGATGCCAGCGGCGGGCACCAGGTCGACGAACGGGTCATGCGGCTTGGGCACGTGCTGGTGCACCGCGTCCATCACCTCTTGAGTCGCATGCGGGCCGGTGACGGCGAGCACCTTGGGGTGCACCTGTTTCACGAGGTTGTCGCCGCCCTCCCCGGCCTTGGCACCCAGGCAGCCGGTCACGATGACCTTGCCGTTGGTGGCCAGCGCCTCGCCAATGGTGTCCAGGCTTTCCTTCACCGCGTCGTCGATGAAGCCGCAGGTGTTGACGATCACGAGGTCGGCGCCTTCGAAGGTCTTGCTGGTGGCGTAACCCTCGGCGCTGAGCTGGGTCAGGATGAGCTCGGAATCGGTCAAGGCCTTGGGGCAGCCGAGGCTGACGAAGCCGATCTTTGGGGTGGGGGTGGTGACGGCGGACATGGGCGTGATTTTCCTGCGGGGGCGGCTTGGCGGGTAGTGAGGTTTTGGGCTCGTTGTTCGCGACGAGCGGTTTGCTCTCAATCGGCTCAGGCCGATCGCCGGCCTTCCGCTATCGCTCCAGGTCCATGCTTCCACGTCCTTGAAGAACCCTGAAGAAATCCCCCGAACTCTTCGGAAGCGAACCTGGGAGGGTTCTTTTCCCTCCGATGCCACCAAGAAAAACGCCCCCAGGTGGGGGCGTTTGTCTTGGCGGAGACGGAGGGATTCGAACCCTCGATGCACGTTTTAGCGCGCATACTCCCTTAGCAGGGGAGCACCTTCGGCCTCTCGGTCACGTCTCCGGAAATCGGAAACCGCGATTATGCCGCAGGTTCTTCCAGATCAAACGCTTTGTGCAGCGCGCGGACGGCCAATTCCATGTATTTCTCGTCGATCACCACGCTGGTCTTGATTTCGCTCGTGGAGATCATCTGGATGTTGATGGCCTCCTCGCTGAGCGCGCGGAACATCTTGCTGGCCACGCCCACGTGGCTGCGCATGCCGATGCCCACGATGCTGACCTTGCAGATCTTCGGATCGCCCACCACTTCGCTCGCACCGAGCTTCGGGCCGACCTGGTTCTTCAGCAGCTCCATCGCACGCGCATAGTCGTTGCGGTGCACCGTGAACGAGAAGTCGGTCTTGCCGTCGTGCGACACGTTCTGGATGATCACGTCCACATCGATGTTGGCCTCGGCCACCGGTCCGAGGATCTGGAACGCGATGCCGGGCTTGTCCGGCACGCCCAGCAGGGTGACCTTCGCTTCGTCGCGGTTGAAGGCGATGCCCGATACAACGGCTTGTTCCATCTTTTCGTCTTCCTCAAAGGTGATCAGCGTGCCCGACTTGGCTTCCTCGTCGAGAGGGATGTCCCAGGGCGTGAAGCTCGACAGCACGCGCAGCGGCACACGGTACTTGCCAGCGAATTCGACCGAGCGGATCTGCAGCACCTTGCTGCCCAGGCTCGCCATTTCCAGCATCTCTTCGAAGCTGATCGCGTGCAGCCGGCGCGCTTCGGGCACCACGCGCGGATCGGTGGTGTAGACGCCGTCCACGTCGGTGTAGATCAGGCATTCATCGGCCTTGAGCGCCGCCGCCACGGCAACCGCGGAGGTGTCGGAGCCGCCGCGGCCCAGCGTGGTGATGTGGCCTTCTTCGTCGATGCCCTGAAAGCCGGTGATGACCACGACCTTGCCGGCTTCGAGATCGGCACGCACACGAGCGTCGTCGATGCTCTGGATGCGCGCCTTGGTGTACGAGGAATCGGTTTTCACCGGCACTTGCCAACCCGCGTAGCTCACGGCCTGCAGGCCTTCTGCCTGAAGCGCGATCGACAGCAGCCCTGACGACACCTGCTCGCCGGTGGCAGCGATCATGTCGAGTTCGCGCGCCAGTTCAGGCGTCTGCGAGCCGGGCGAGACTTCTTTGGCCAGGGCCAGCAAGCGATTGGTTTCGCCGCTCATGGCTGAGGGCACGACCACCATCTGGTGACCAGCCCGATGCCACTTGGCCACGCGCTTGGCGACATTCTTGATGCGCTCGGTCGAGCCCATCGACGTGCCGCCGTATTTGTGAACGATCAGTGCCATGGAAATGGGATGCGCGGAGTTGGAGGATCGAGGTGAATTCGCGCCGCGAAACGCGAAGAACCAGCGATTTTAGCGGCAGCGCTTACGAGCCACTGTCAGGCCGCCACAGCGTGGTACGCGCCCTCGCATAGGGCACCCACTCCAGGCCAAGCTGCGGCTCACCTTGGCCCGCCCGTGCACGGGCGTCCACACCCAGCCCCGGCACGAAAACGAGCCGGTCACCGTCGTAGAGGAGCGGCCCCTCCCTGGCCCATGCCGGCACCGCAGCGGCCTGGTACTGCTTCTTCAGCGCCCTTGGAGGACGAGCCGGCCCAGCCTGGAATTGTTCGCCGCCGGCACGGGGTAACAGCCGCAACGCACGCAGGCGTTCCGGCGACACTCCGCCTTCCTTCACACGACGAACCACCAGCTCGCCGTCCCAGCCCGGCAAGGCATAGCAACCAGCACGCGGGACTTGCAGCGCGCTCTCGCGTAATGGCGACGCTAACGGCTCCTGCCTCCCAGGCTCGAAGCCCAGGCGGCCTCTGTAGCGCCGCAGCACGCCGGCCTTCAACGACCAGCTCGCCGGCGAAGTACCAGGCAGCTCATCGCACAGGCGCGTCAACTCGGCTGCCGAGGGAACTTCGCCGGTGGCACCACGCAGCCAGGCGCGCAGCACATTGCGTGCACGGTGCTGAGCCAATTCACCCCAGGCCTTGAGGTCCAGCTTTTCGCCGGCTTGCACGATGGCAAGGTCCTGCTGCGCCAAATCGACCAGGCAAGCCGTTGCCTCCTGCGCCCACGCAGCGGCATCGGCCAGCGTGGCCTCCGCCTGCGGAAACGCCTGCAGCAGCGACGGCCATACATCGAGTCGCAACCGGTTGCGCGCGAAGCGCGCATCGTCGTTGCTGTCGTCGTCGATGTGTGCGAGCCGATGCCGCCGCACGTAGCTCTCGATGGCCGAGCGCGGCTGGTTCAACCATGGGCGAGCCCATGTGATTCCTTCCCGCTCGATCACTGCGGGCATCCCGGCCAAGCCGGCGACGCCAGCTCCACGCAGCGCTTGCAGCACGAAGGTTTCAGCCTGGTCGCGCCTGTGGTGAGCAAGCAGGACGATCGGAGCGCCAGCCTGCAGCGCCAACTGACGCAGGGCGGCATAGCGTGCCGTGCGCGCCAGCGCTTCGACGCTTTGGCCGCGCTGAGGCTTCAAGCGCAAGTGCTCGGAAAGGAGCCTGACCGGCAGGCCTTTGCCGGCCCAGCGTTGGCATTGCGCCTCGCAGTGCGCTAGCCAGTCGTCCGCAAACGGACTCAACCCATGGTGCACATGCAGTGCAACCACCTGCATGCCGTGCCGTTGGGCAGCCAGCAGCGTGGCATGCAGCAAGGCAGTGGAATCGCGCCCGCCGCTGTAGGCGACGCCGACCACCGCCGGCTTGTTCATCAACGGTCTTTGGTGTCGGCGAAGCGGCCGTAGCTTTGCAGCCGCTCGTAGCGCTGCTGCAGCAGCTCCTTCGGCTTCAAGTCGATGACTTGGCGCAACGCGTCATTGAGCGCACGCTTGAGATAGGCGCACATCTGCTTGGTGTCGCGATGTGCCCCTCCCACGGGTTCGTTGACGATCTTGTCGATAAGACCGAGCGCCTTGAGCCGGTGCGCGGTGATGCCGAGCGCTTCGGCAGCGTCGGAAGCCCGTTCGGATGTCTTCCACAAGATGGATGCGCAGCCTTCCGGTGAAATCACGGAGTACACCGAGAACTGCAGCATCAGCACCTGATCGGCCACACTGATGGCCAGTGCACCGCCCGACCCACCCTCGCCGATGATGGTGGTGATGATGGGCACTTCGAGCTGCGCCATCTCGAAGA
>CAMLLU010000068.1 GCA_946480925.1 uncultured Rivibacter sp. | reverse complement strand
AGCAAGGCCCGACCCTCTCGGAGGGTCGATCGCCGTACCCGGCGAGCGGGGTGTCCCATGACCCCAGGCCGTTGGTGGCGCACGTGCTGCTGCGCTTCGACATCGGCGGGCTCGAGAACGGTGTCGTCAACCTGATCAACCGGCTGCCGGCAGACCGCTTCCGGCATGCGGTGATCGCGCTCACCGAAGTGACCGACTTCGCCAAGCGCATCCAGCGCGACGACGTGCAGTTGTTCGCATTGAACAAGCCGCCGGGGCAGGGCCTGTGGATGGCTCCGCGCATGCGGCGCCTGCTGCGCGAGCTGCAGCCTGCCATCGTGCACACCCGCAACATCGCCGCACTCGAAATGGCGCTGCCGGCCGCCTGGGCCGGCGTGCCGGTGCGCATCCACGGCGAGCACGGCTGGGACAGCGCCGACCCCGACGGCAGCAGCAAAAAGTTCCGCCTGGTGCGGCGTGCCTATCGGCCCTTCGTGCACCAGTTCATTGCGCTGTCGAAACACATCGAGCGCTATCTGGCCGACCACATCGGCGTACCGGGCGGGCGCATTGCGCAGCTCTACAACGGCGTCGACACGCAGCGCTTCCACCCGGCCGAAAGCCGCGGCCCGATCGAGGGCTCGCCGTTCACGGCGGGTGACCATTGGCTCGTCGGCACGGTGGGCCGGCTGTCCGCCATAAAAGACCAGGTGCTCCTGGCCAAGGCGTTCGTCCGTGCTGCGTCGCTGTCGCCGGCCGCTCGCCAGCGCATGCGCCTCCTGATCGCCGGTGATGGCCCGCTGCGTGCGCAGGTCGAGCAGGTGCTGTCCGAAGCCGGCATGGTCGATCTCGCCTGGCTGGCCGGTGCCCGCAACGACGTGCCGCAGATCCTGCGCGGGCTCGATGCCTTCGTGCTGCCGTCGCTCGCCGAGGGCATTTCCAACACCATCCTCGAAGCGATGGCGACGGCGCTGCCCATCGTCGCCACCCAGGTGGGGGGGAACGTCGAGTTGCTGTCAGACCCCGCGACTGGGCGGCTTGTGCCGGCGCAAGACGTGGATACGATGGCTCGCGCGCTGCTCGACGATTTCGAGCACCCGCAAGCGGCCCGCGAACGCGGGCGCCGCGCGAGGGCGGAGGTCGAGGCGCGCTTCAGCCTGGACGGCATGGTCGCGGCCTACGGTGACGTTTACGAACGGCTGCTGGCCCAGGCCGCAGCCCGCGGGGCGCTCAAGCACCGCTACAGCTAGGGACTGGTCAACAAACATGTGCGGCATCGTCGGCATCTGGGATTCACGCGGTACACGCTCCGTCGAGCGTGCGCAGCTCGTGCGCATGAACGAGTCGCAGCATCACCGCGGGCCCGACGAAACCGGCACGCACGTCGCCCCCGGCGTGGGCTTCGGCCACAAGCGCCTGTCGATCATCGACCTGGCCACCGGCCAGCAACCGCTCTTCAACGAAGACCGCTCGGTGGTCATCGTCTTCAACGGCGAGATCTACAACTACCGGGAACTCATTCCCGAGCTGCAGGCACTGGGCTACGTGTTCCGCACGCGCAGCGACACCGAGGTGATCGTGCATGCGTGGGAAGCCTGGGGCGAAGCCTGCGTGCTGCGCCTGCGCGGCATGTTCGCCTTCGCGATCTGGGACGAGAACCGGCAGACGCTCTTCCTCGCGCGCGACCGCCTGGGTGTGAAGCCGCTCTTCTACGCCATGCTGCCCGACGGCATGTTCGTGTTCGGCTCCGAACTCAAGTCGCTCCTGGCGCACGGCGGGCTCCAGCGCGACCTCGACCCGAGGGCGGTAGAAGACTTCTTCGCGCTGAGCTACGTGCCCGAGCCGCGCACCATCTTCAAGTCGGCGCTCAAGCTCGCGCCGGCCCACACGCTCACGCTGCGGCGTGGCCAGGCCATGCCAGAGCCGCGCCGCTACTGGGACGTGAGCTTCGCCCCCGGCGCGCCCATCTCGGCCGACGAGGCACAGGCCGAGCTCGTCGAGCGCCTGAAGGAAAGCGTGCGGCTGCGCATGATCGCCGAGGTGCCGCTGGGCGCCTTCCTTTCCGGTGGCGTGGACTCGAGCGCGGTGGTGGCCATGATGGCGGGCCAGTCGGTGGGGCCGGTGAACACCTGCTCCATCTCGTTCGACGACCCGCGCTTCGACGAGACGCAGTTCGCCCAGCAGGTGGCCGACCGCTACCAGACGCGCCACTTCGTCGACCGCGTGGCGACCGACGACTTCGACCTCATCGACACGCTGGCCGCGCTGTACGACGAGCCCTACGCCGACAGTTCGGCCATCCCGACCTATCGCGTGTGCCAGCTGGCGCGCCAGCACGTCACGGTGGCGCTGTCGGGCGACGGCGGCGACGAAAGCTTCGGCGGGTATCGGCGCTATCTGCTGCACCTGGGCGAAGAACGCCTGCGCTCGGCACTGCCGCTCGCGGTGCGCCAGCCCTTGTTCGGCACGCTGGGGCGCCTGTATCCCAAGGCCGACCGTGCGCCGCGCTTCCTGCGCGCCAAGTCCACCTTCCAGTCGCTGGCTCGTGACTCGGTCGAGGCCTACTTCCACAGCGTGTCGATCTTCCGCGACGACATGCGGCAGCAGCTCTATTCGAGCGAGTTCAAGCGGCAGCTCGGCGGCTACCGTGCGGCCGAGGTGTTCCACGAGCATGCGCGCCGGGTGCAGACCGACGACCCGCTGTCGCTGATCCAGTACCTCGACATGCAGACCTACCTCGTGGGCGACATCAACACGAAGGTCGACCGCGCAAGCATGGCGCACGCGCTCGAAGTGCGCGAGCCGTTGATGGACCACAAGCTGGTCGAGTGGGTGGCCAGCCTGGGCTCCAACCTCAAGGTCAAGGGCGGCGAGGGCAAGTGGCTGCTCAAGAAGGCGATGGAGCCGCACCTGCCGCACGGCATCATGTACCGGCCCAAGATGGGCTTCGCGGTGCCGCTCGTGCGCTGGTTCCGCGGGCCGCTGCGCGAGCGCGTGCGACACGCCGTGCTCGACGGTGAACTGGGCCGCACCGGCTTCTTCGAACGGCGCTACCTCGAACACCTGATCGAAGCCCACGGCACAGGCCGGCGTGACTACAGCGGGCCGTTGTGGTCGCTGCTGATGTTCGAGGCCTTCCTGCGCAACGCCGGTGCCGGCGTGTCGGTGGCGCCCCCTCAGCACGTGCGGCCCGAGCTCGCGCAGGCCGCGTAGTCCACGTCACCGTGAGAATCCTCTTCCTCGCGCACCGCTTCCCGTATCCGCCCACCTTCGGCAGCAAGGTGCGCGCGTTCAACGCCATCAAGCACCTGTCGCGGGAGCACGAGGTGACGGTGCTGTCGCTGGCCCGCAGCGAGGCGGAAGCCGAGGAAGCCCAAGGCATCGCGCCCTTCTGCCACGCGCACCAGGCGGTGCGCGTGCACAACGTGGTGCAGGCCGCCAAGATCGGCCTCGCGCTGCCCACGATGGTGAGCGCTTCGGAAGCGTTCTTCCACAGCGTCGCACTGCAGCGCGAAGTGGACCGCAGGCTCGCCGATCGCAGCTACGACTTCATCTTTGCCCACTGCTCGGCGGTGGGCCGCTACGTCGAGCACGTGCACGAGCTGCCCAGGCTCATGGACTACTGCGACGTCGATTCGCGCAAATGGCTCGACTACGTGGCCTTCAAGCCTTGGCCGTTGTCGGTGGGCTATCGCTGGGAGGCTCTGCGCATGGCCGCCGCCGAGCGGCGCATCGCCGGCCGGTTCGACGCCGTGACCGTGGCCACGCGCGGTGAAGTGCAAGCCCTGGCCGAGGTGGGCGTGGCCGAGCGCGTGGACTGGTTCCCCAACGGCGTGGACACCGAGTTCTTCGCGCCCGGGCCCGAAGCGCACGACACCCGGGTGATCACCTTCGTCGGGCGCATGGACTACTTCCCCAACGAGCAGTGCATGGTGGAGTTCTGTGCGCAGGTGTGGCCGAAGCTGCGCCGGCAGCGGCGCGGGCTGCAGCTGCAGATCGTGGGCGCCGCGCCCACGCCACGCGTGCTGGCGCTCGGCCAGATCGAAGGCGTCACCGTCACCGGCTCGGTGCCAGACGTGCGACCCTACGTGCGGCGCTCGGCACTCACCATCACGCCGCTGCGCATCGCGCGCGGCACGCAGAACAAGATCCTCGAATCCATGGCGATGGAAGTGCCGGTGGTCTCCAGCAGCATCGCGGCCGCGGGCGTCGATGCCGTGCCGGGCGAGCACCTGCTGGTGGCCGACACGCCCGACGAGCTGTGCGCCGCCATTTCCCGCGTGCTCGACGACCCCGCCGAGCGCACACGCCTGGCCCAGGCCGGCCGCGCGCGCGTGATCTCGCACCACGCCTGGCCGAACGCGATGAAGCGGCTCGACGGCATCGTCGAGCGCTGCGTGAAACGCGGCGTGCCCGCTGGCGCGGCGCTGGCTTCCTGACCGCAAGGTGCACGCGATGGCGCCGCCGCGAGTGCTGGTTTTCTCGTCGCTCTTTCCGAGCGTGGCGCGGCCGCGCCACGGCATCTTCGTCGAGACGCGGCTTGCGCAGCTGCGGCGCGAATGCGAGGTGGATGCTCGGGTGATCGCTCCGGTGCCATGGTTCCCGTCGACGGCCCGCGTGTTCGGCGAGTACGCGCGTTTCGCCGCCACGCCACGCCACGCGCAACGTGCCGGTGGCGTGCCGGTGTCGCACCCGCGCTACCTGATGCTGCCGCGCGTGGGCATGGCCTCCCAGCCCGACAGCATGGCCCGTGCCGCGCTCGCCGACGTGCGGGCGCTGCAGGCCGAAGGCTGGGCGCCCGACATCATCGACGCGCACTACTTCTACCCCGACGGTGTGGCGGCGGCCTGGTTGGCTGAACAGCTCGGCGTGCCGTTCGTGATCACCGCCCGCGGCAGTGACATCAACCTCATCGCCAGGCTGCCCGGCCCGCGCCAGCGCATCGTGGCAGCGGCTTCGCGTGCCGCTGCAGTGATCGCCGTGTCCACGCCGCTGAAGCAGGCGCTGGTGGAACTTGGCGTGGACGAAGGCAAGGTCGTCGTGCTGCGCAACGGCGTGGACACCGAGGTGTTCCGCATCGAAGACCAGTCTGCGTCGCGGCAGCAGCTTGCGCTGCCGCTGCAGGGCCCGCTGGCGCTGTGCGTGGGCAACCTGCTGCCGGAGAAAGGGCAGGCGCTCGCCATCGAGGCCTTGCAGCACCAGCCGGCGCTGCATCTGGCCGTGGTCGGCGAGGGCCCGCTGCGCCATGAGCTCGAGCAGCTTGCCGCGAAGCTCGGCGTGCGTGAACGCGTGAGCTTTCTCTCCAACATGCCGCAACAGCAGCTGCGCCACGCCTACGCGGCTGCCGACGTGCTGCTGCTCACGTCCACACGCGAAGGCTGGCCCAACGTGGTGCTGGAGTCGTTGGCCTGCGGCACGCCGGTGGTGGCCGCCGACGTGGGCGCCGTGCGCGAGATGCTCACCGTGCCGCAGGCTGGCCGCGTGCTGGCCGAGCGCGGCGCGAGGCAGCTCGCTAACGAGATCGCAGCGCTGCTTGCCGCGCCGCCGGGTCGCGACGCCGTGCGCCGCCATGCCTGCAGTTTCGACTGGGGCTCCATTGCACGCGGGCAGATGGAGGTGTTCGTGCGGGCCATCGCCTCGCACGGCAAGGTGCAGGTACCCGCCGCCTGGCGCTCTGCCGCCGCGGGCTGAAGCAGCTCGCCAAGGAGCACGCCCGATGCTGTCTGCCCTGGCCTGGCTGGTGTTCTGCGCCGTGTGCTCGGTGTGGGCCTTCCAGCGCCACCCGGTGTGGGGGCTGTCGTTCTACATCGCCACCATCTACGTGCACCCGCCCTCGCGCTGGTGGGGCTACATGCTGCCGGACCCGCGCTGGGCCTTGCTGTCGGCGCTGATCACGATGCTGGCCATCTATTACCACCGCGATCGGCTGGCGAAGAAACCTCACTGGGCCGCCAACCCGCCCGTGGTGCTGTTCGGCCTGTACATCGCCTGGATGTGCGTGCAGATCCTCTGGGCGATGGACCTCGAGTCGCACATCAACGGCATCGTGCGCCTGGTCAAGTACCTGCTGGCCTTCTGGTTCATCTACCGCATCATCGAAAGCAAGCAGGTGCTCAAGCACGTGATGGCCGCGCATGCGATCGGCTGCGGCCTGCTCGGCATCTTCGCCCACTTCACTCCGCGAGTGGAAGGGCGCCTCGACGGCGTGGGAGGGCCGGGCATCGACGATGCCAACACCCTGGGCATGTACCTCGCCACCGGCGCCATCTGCTGCATGGGCCTGTTCCTGGCGCAGAAGGGCTGGAAGCGCTGGCTCTGGCTGGTGGTGATGGCGCTCATCGGCCAGGGCTTCGTGCTGGCCAACAGCCGCGGCGCATTCCTGGGCCTGGCAGCCGGCGGGCTGGTCGTGGCGATGTGCAAGGCCCGCGAACATCGCCGCATGTTCTGGATGCTGGCCATGGTGGGGGTCGTGGGCTTCGCCTCGATCGTCGACACCGTCTTCATCGAGCGCATGTTCACCATCGGCGACGTTGCCAAGGAAAACGACCCCGAAGCCGAGATGAGCGCGCGCTCGCGCGTGGTGATCTACGAAGCCCAGATGCGCATGGCCTACGACTACCCGCTGGGCTCGGGCTACCGAGGCACCGTGGTGCTGAGCCCGAACTACATCGACCGCGAGTGGCTCACGCTCGACAAGGGCGGCGACGAGTCGACGGCGGCGCGTGCGTCACACAACACCTTCCTCACCACGCTGGTGGAACAGGGGCTTCCGGGCGCGATGATCTTCACGATGCTGGTGCTGTGGACGCTCACGCGGGTCTTGCGAATACGGCGGCTCAACGCGCGGGGAGCCGACCCCGAGATCACCACGCTGGCTGCTTGTTGCTGCGGGGCGCTCGTGGTCGTCATCGTGGCCGGCATCGCCGCCGACTACCTCATGGCCGAGGTGCAGTTCTGGCTGTTCGCAGCGCTGGTGTCGGCGCTGCAGCTCAGCGAGGCGAGCACTCGCCGGGAGCCGGCGGCACGGGCTGCCGAGCCCTCCATTCCACCTCTACGAACCGTCACCTGATCGTGCTGCGGATCCCTCTGTCCTTCCTGTCTCCGGCCGGCACGCGCGGCCGCCTGAGCATCCTCACGTTCCACCGCGTGCTGCCCAAGCCCGATCCGCTGTTCCCCGAGCTGCCGGACGCCGCGGGCTTCGAGGCGCAGATGCGCTGGGTGCGTGACTGGTTCAACGTCGTGCCGCTGCAGCAGGGCATCGAGATGCTGCATGCCGGCACCGTGCCGTCGCGCGCGCTGGCCATCACCTTCGACGATGGCTATGCCGACAACGAGGAGATCGCCGCTCCCATCCTGAAGCGGTTGGGCCTCACCGCCACCTTCTTCGTCTCCACCGGCTTTCTGGACGGCAGTTGCATGTGGAACGACCAGGTGGTCGAAGCCATCCGCCGCTGCAAGGGCGAGGAGATGAACCTCGAGCCGCTGGGCCTCAAGCGCTATTCGACAGCGACCGTGGCCGAGCGCCAGCGCACCATCATCTCGCTGGTGCTCGACGTGAAGCATTTCGAGGCCGAGCGCCGCCGCGAGCTGGTGGCCGCCATCGAGGCCAGCACGGGTTCGCAGCCGCCGCGGGGTCTCATGATGTCACCCGACCAGGTGCGCGAGCTCAGCAAGATGGGCATGCAGGTGGGCGCGCACACGGTGTCGCACCCCATCCTCACGCGCCTTTCCGCCGGCGCCGCGCTCGACGAGATCGCCGGCAGCAAGACGCACCTCGAAGACCTGCTGAAGGAGCGCGTCGACCTGTTCGCCTACCCCAACGGCATGCCCAACAGGGACTACGCGGCCGAGCATGTGCGCATGGTGCGCGAATGCGGCTTCAAGGCGGCCGTGACCACCGCACAAGGTGCGGCGTCCGCCGCCTCGGACCGCTTCCAGCTGCCGCGCTTCGCCCCGTGGGACCGCGACCGCCTGCGCTACGGCGCGCGCCTGCTGGGCAACTTCGGCAAGCCGGGGTTGCTCGCGGCGTAGATGACGACACCCCGGCCAGCGGGTACGCCGGCCACCCCTCCGTGAGGGGGCGGGCCTTGCTTGGGAGCGGCCCGGCGCGGCGGCCCGCCAACGGTGACATCCACCGCGGGGCACATCGGGGTTGCTTCTTGGCCTTGCGTCGATCTCTGGTGCCGAATCAGAGATCGCGGGATTCCAGCCACAACCCCAGCATGGCCAGCAGCCACACCATCGTGCCGTAGTAGTTGGGGTGCTCGTGCAGCTTCGTGTGCAGCAGGTGCTCCACGAATTCGGGCCGCACGATGCCGCGCGGCTTCAGGCGCTCGATGCTGGCCGCGGCCAAATCGAACAGCGGCTTGTGGTCGATGAGCCAGCGGCCCACCGGCAGGCCGAAGCCGTGCTTCTTCTTCGTGATGATCTCGGGCGGCAGGAAATCGCGCAGCGCCTCCTTGAAGAACCAGCGCAGCTGCGTGCCGCGCAGCTTCAGGTCCGAGGGCAGCTGGCGCGAGAACTCGATGAGCCGGTCGTCCAGCAGCGGGAAGGTCACGTCCACGCCGGCCAGGTTGCACATGTGCGTCACCTTCGGCAGGTCGCCGTCGGCCAGGATGAAGCGCAGGTCGATGCCCAGCATCTGGTTCACCAGGCTGTCGTCCTTGAACGGCGCGTGGGCCTCGGCCATGAGCTGGCGGGGGTGGTTCACGTCGACGCTCGCGAGGAAGTCGCCCGTCAACAGCTCGTGGGCCCCCAGGTGCTGCAGCAGGTTGTACGACTCGTAGCGCAGCGGCATCGGCGGGCGGGCCTGCTCCACGTAGCTGCGCAGCTTGCGCAGAGGCGGCACCTGCCCGATGGGTGACATGAGCAGCGGCTCGACCAGCGCGCCGCGCAGCGCCGAAGGCACGTTCTGGTACAGCCCCAGCAGGTGCTGCTTGGCATAGCGCTCGTTGCCGCCGAACAGCTCGTCGCCCCCATCGCCGGCGAGCAGTCGCATGACGCCGTTCTCGCGCGCGAACCGAGCGCAGTGGTAGGTAGGCACGGCCGAGGCGTTGCCGAACGGCTGGTCGTACGAGGCGGCGATCCTGGGCAAGGCCTCGACCACGTCCTTCGGCGTCACGTAGTACTCGTGATGCTGGGTGCCGAAGTGCCGTGCCGCGGTGCGCGCGTATTCGGTCTCGTCGAAGCCCGGCACGTCGAACCCGATCGAGAAGGTGCGCGCCGGCTTCTGGCTCAAGCGACCCAGGGTGCCGCTCACCGTGGAACTGTCGGTGCCGCCGGAGAGGAAGGAGCCGCAGTCCGCACCGTCGGCCGCCTCGCGCACCGAGTCCTGCAGCAGCGACATGAACTCCTTCTTCAGCACGTCCACCGGCTCCTTCAGGTCCTCGGTGTAGTGCATGTGCCAGTAGGGCACGGGCTCGGTGGAGGCGCCGGCGCCGAACTCGATGCAATGCCCCGGCGGCACGCGCAGCATGCCTTCGTAGATGGTGCGAGGCCCGGGCACGACGTGGTAGTAGAAGTAGTCGTACAGCGCCTGCGGCGACAGCTTGCGGCGCACGCCGGGGTGGCCGTTCAGCAGGTCGAGCGTGGAGCCGAAGACGAGGTCGCCCTCGGTGCGCGTGTAGACCAGCGCGTGCATGCCCACGCGGTCGATGGCCAGCAGGCCGCGCCGGCGCGTGCTGTCCCAGGCGGCCAGCGCGAAGTCGCCGCCGAGCATGGCGAGGGCGTCCTTGCCTTGCGTGCGCAGCGCCTGCGCCAGAGCCGTCAGGTCGGCATCGCGCTGGCCGTTGTGCAGCAGGCGCGGATGGCCCGCCACGGCGAGATGAAAGCCGGCGGCTTCCACCAGCCGCGGCTTCGCCACGCTGCCGAATACCGCGAGCCCGGCGAGCGGCAGCGCCTTGGACTGGGCGTCCTGCGGCGTTGCGTAGCTAGCGGCCAGCATGCGTTGCAGCATGGTGCCGACGTCTTCATTGGCGCGTTCGGTGAACAGACCGCACAACCCTCTCATGGAACTCCCCTTGTCGTGTGTCAGGCCGACGCGGTGCCGGCCAGGCCGCGCAGCCAGGCCAGCGTGGCGTCTTCGGCCTGCTGTTGCCACGGGCGGCTTGAAAACGTGTGGTCCGCACCTTCGATGTCCACGCGACTGACGTGGTGGCGGGTCAGCAGCCCCTTCCACGCTGGCGCGGCGGCGGTGTACTGCAGGAACTCCTGCGCCGTCAGGTCGTTGCCGGACAGGATGAGCAGTACGCGCCCGCCGTAGGCCGAAAGGCCGCGTGCCATGCGGGTCTGGAACGGCACGTCGTGCGCCAGCCCTTCATGTGTGCCGCCTTGCGGTGCGAGCGTGGCATCGCGCAGCTTGCCGGCGAACGAGCGCAACGAAGAACGCCAGTCGAACCGGCCGCGCAACAGCTTCGACCAGAACTCCGCCTGCATCAGCCGTGCGGCGTAGTAGTGCTTCACCTGCGTGGCCGCGAGCGATGCCGCGCTGCGTGCCCACGGGTTGGCGGCCACGATGCCCGCCACGCGCGGGTGCGATGTGGCGAACATCAGGGCGGCCGAGGCCGCATCGCACAAGCCCCACACGACCACTTGCCGCACCTGTGGATGCGCGGCACACAGCGCATCGATGGCTGCCTGCAGATCGGGGCCGGACTGCTCGAAGGTCTGCATCGCGCCTTCGCTGTCGCCCATGCCGCGGCAGTCGAAGCGCAGTGCCACATGGCCGCTGGCCGCCAGCCGGCGTGCGAGCGACACGAACTGACGGTGGCTGCCCACGCGGTACTGCGGCCCACCCACGGCAATGACCACGGCCACCGGTGAGGCCTGCTGCTCCAGCGGGCGCGAGACGATGCCCAGCAACTGCTCCGACCCGCAGCGCAAAGCGAGCACGTCTTCGGTGACTGCGCTGGCGGCGGCTTCACTCATGGCAGAACGACTCGGTAAGCACCGGCACGGCTGCATGGCGAGGCTGGCCGTCGGTGCCCGACATCAATGCACGCGTGCGATCGAGCAGTGCTTCGTTCTCCTCGATCTCCTGCGTTTGCCAGAAAGGCAGCCCTTGCATGGCTTCGAGGTGCAAGGCTGCGCCGCGTTGATGCAGGCGTTCGGCCGCGCGTTGCGAGGCGGGCGAGGGCTGCGGCGGCGCATCCGTCGTCACGTCGAGCCAGACGATGCGACCCGCACGGCCTGCAGGCACGTCGAACGTGGCCTGCTCCAGGCCGCCAGCCAGGGCTGGCGTCAGCTCGTAGCCGCCCACTTCGACGGTCTGGCCGGCACGCAGCTGCTGTGCCGGTGTGAGCTCGCCTGCCGACTTTGCCGAGCCCACGATGCGTGCGCCCGCATGCAGGCGCAGGAACTGCTGCAGGTGCTGCGACCCAGACGTGACCGGCTGCCACAGCAGCAGGTTCAGCGCAGGGCGCCCCTCGAGCAGGGCGGGTGCCAGCAGCGCCCCCGCGCGCACGCACCACAGCCAGACGGGCTGGTGGGCCTCGGCTACGGCCAGTTCCGCATCGAGGTCGCCGAGCCATTCGTGCCAGGTGGCATCGCGAAATTCACCCGAGCTGTCGCCGCAGCCGGCGAGGTCGCGCAAGACCACGCGCCAGCCGTCGGCAGCCAGCAAGCCGGCCATGCGCGAGCACATGCGGCGCGTCTTGTTCATTTCTTCGGCAAAGGCGTGGGCCAGCACGACCGTGCCGCGCACCGCACTACCCGAGGCAGGTTCGACCACCAGGCGGAAACGCCGCCCTCGCGCAGCGGCAACGAAGGATGCCGAGCGCGCGACGGGGCCCGGTGCAGCGGGGTTCATTGGTCCAGCTTGGACTGCACGAACTGCGTGAGGCTGCCCACCGTGGCGAAGGTGCGGCCATCGACTTCGTCGTCGTCGACCACGATGCCGAAGCGCTCTTCGAGCGTGGTGAGGATGGCCACCACCGCCATCGAGTCGAGCTCGGCGATGCTGCCCAGCAGCGGTGTGTCGGCGGCCATTGCGGTGGTGGTGTCAAGATTGAGGACAGACCTGAGGGTCTTCTGGACTTCCAGTTCGATGTTCACGGTATTGACCCAGGAGGTTGCGTCTGTGCACCGCGCAACGGTGGTGGTGCACAGCGTGATGTGCGGGATGCAAAAAATTCTATGAGGCCGCCCTGCTGCGAAGCATCCCTTGGCTGGGTGGTGTGCCGGAAGGCGCGGTCGTGGTCTGGTGCCGCGCTTCCTGGCCGGTGGGCGGTGCTGCTTGTGTCGCTTGTGATGCTGCCTCGGCAGGGGCGGTCGGCCGTGAGGCCTGGTGGGGCTGCCCGCCAAGCAGTTGGTGCAGCAAGCCTGCGAACTCGCTGCCCTGGCGTTCCATCGAGTAGCGGGGCAATACGGCGCGGCGGGCGCGTTCACCCATCTCGCGCCGCAGCGCCGGGTCGCGCAGGGCCAGCAGGCAGCGTTGCCAGTCCGCATGCGAGCTGGCGAAGAAGCCGTTCGTACCGTGCTGCAGCACCGGTTCGTAGGCCGGGATCGGCGTGGCGATGACCGGCAGGCCGATCGACATCTTCATCGTCAACCGGTTCTCGGACTTCACCTTCCAGCTCGGCACTGCAGCGCCTGCTTCCGAAGGCAGCGACGTGGTCTCGACCGGGATGATCCCGATGTCAGCTTCTTTCAGCTGCTCATACACGCCCGCCGGGTCCCATTGCAGCCGCTGGATGTGTCGGTTCAGCAGGAAGGCGGCGTAGTCCAGCCGGGCGCCCGGCGGTTGTTCGAACAGCTTCCAGCGTGCTTCTCGCAGGCGCTCCAGGCGGGCGGAGGCCGGTGGGTAGCGGCCGACGATGGTCACGCTCAGCCATTCGGGCGGCGTGCCGAGCACCGGCAGGCGGGTCAGCGTGGCCGAAGTGACGAGCACCGAGCGCAGCCGGCGCTGCGGGCTGCCCTGGTGTTCCGACCACGACTGCTTGTGCGCCAGCGGGTTCTCGATACCGTCGTGAATGACGTGGATCCTGCTCTGCAGCGCCACTGGGTAGAGGCTGCGCAGGTAGTGGGTGACGGCGATCGTGACGTCGGTGGCTTCGACCATCGACGGGTTGACGAGGTCGCACACGCCGTAGATCGTCTTGATGCCGGCGCCGCGCAGTTCACGTGCCAGCACTTCGACGCTGGCGCCATGCACCTTCTGGAAGAAGACCGCGCGAAAGCCCTGGCTGGAGATGCCGTGCGCAAGGCCCGACACGTCGGGTACTTCCGTCGGTGAGGGCGGCTCGAACACGATGTGCGGATCGAAGCCGGCATCCCGCAGGTACGGGAACATGTTGAGCACCGTGATGCGCGTGCTGGGCAACGGGTTTGCCGAGTTCGACAGCAACACGAAGCCGATCTTCATGGCCTTCATCGCATCAGCACCGGGCATGTCGGCCCTCGGTCGGCTCCAAATAGCGTTGACAGGCCCTGGTGGGGTTGCTTGTGGCCATATGCTTTCCAGCACTTCAGTCGTAGGTGCCGGCATGCCACAAAGGCATTGCGTTTTCGCCTGGCAGCCGGGCGGCCGCCATTCCCTGACAGCGGCCTCCAAGAAGGTGGAAGCCCTGCCTATCGGCCGAAATTGATTTTAGGAGTCGCTCTTCAGATGAGACCCCCTTGCATAGGGTGGGTCGGTTGTCATCATCAAGACGACTATGGCTCTGCGCACTCGTTTCAGCGGGGCACCAGCGCGGCCAGACGATCGAACTGCCCATCGAGCTGTGCGCGGAAGAGTGTGGACTGTTGCCGGATGTGCGTGCGCAGGCCCTGCTGCTCGCTCAGCACGCGGTCGATGCGTGCGAGCAACGCTTCGGCCTGCACGTCACGCAGCTCGAGCAGGTAGTCGGCCAGCCCCACGTCCTGCAGCTGGCGCTGCACCTTGCGCGCATAGGAGACCGCCACCACAGGCGTGCCGGCCACCAGCGCCAGGATCATCGCGTGCAGCCGTGAACCCACCACCACCGCGGCGCCGGCGACTTCCTGCATGTATTCGTCGACGGTCCTCACGTCCATCACGCGGGTGCCTGCTGCATTGCCCCGCATGCGCTGCTTCACGCGTTCGACGATGGGCGGGTCCATGCGGGTCTGCGAGCAGACGAAGCGCACCTCCAGCCCCCGGCGCTGCAGATGGTCTGCGGCTGCGGCCAGGGCGGCGAGATAGGCCTCATAAGGTTCGTTGCCGCCGGGCCAGGCGTTGCGCGCGATCGGGCTGATCACGGCGAAAGCCGGGTCGGCAGGAGCGGCCGTGCCCGCAGGGCGCAGGTGGAAAGCCGGGTCGGGGCAGACGTCGGTATCGACTTGCAGCCCCATCGCGCGCAGTGCATCCAGCGAGCCGGCGTCGCGCAGCACGCGCAATTGAGCGCGCTGCAAAGCCTGCTTGCAGAAGGTGGTGCCCAGTCGCGTGAGCAATTGATCGACCCCCACGCCGAACACGGCTGCTGGCTTGCGCTGGCGGCGAGCGGCAGCCGTCCAGGCCAACAACCGGAAAGGCTGTTCCCATGGGCCGCCCCAGAAGTCGTCGATCTGGCCGCTGCCCGAGATGAGCAGCATGTCGAGGTCGCGCATCTGCCGATCGATGCGCCACGCCGACACGCAGCGCGCCACGGGGGCGGGCAGGCGCTCGAACGAGATGCCCGCCTCGCCGGCGGGTACGGGCTGGTCGCAACCGTTGACCGGCGGCAGCAGCATGGCGCTTTCGCACGAGAGGTGACGCGCGCGGATGCCGAACGTCTGCGCGGCATCCATGGGGTCGGTGCACAGCCCGACGAATTCGATGTCGGGCCGGCGTGCCAGCAGGGCCTGCATCACCGCGGTCTGGATGGCCGTGTCACCCAGGTTGGCACTGGCATACATGCCCAGCAGGCCGACCCGTACAGCAGCGCCGGGTCGCGGCCCGGCGGGTGTGGCGAGGTTGGTTCTCATCGCGCTGCCGGTTGCAGGCCGACCAGCGAGCGCATTTCCCGCCAGAGGTGGTTGCGATCGCGCAGCAGCAGGCGCAGCGCGGCACCGCTGGCGCGCAGCTTGTCGCGCAGCGCCAGCGGCGCGCGCAGGATGCAGCAGAAGTTGTCGAAGTGGCGCCTGCCGTGGATGAGCTTCATCGGGGCACGCGCCTTCGGGTCGTACACGCGCTGGATCTGCAGCGGCGTCAGCATCGACGTGAAAGTGCCCCGGCCTTGCCGGCGATGGAGCAGCACCTCGGGCAGCAGCTTCAACCGTCCGTGCAGCGCCAGCTCCGACATCAGCGCCATGTCGCCCGACGGGTAGAGGCGGTCCATGCCGGTCTTGCGCAACACCTCGGTGCGCACCACGCCGCACATCGCGTTGTTGAGCGTCATGCCGGTGCAAACAGCCGCGAAGCGTTCGCTGGGGTCCGGCATCTGCACGTCGATGTCGCCCTGGAACACTTCGATGGGGCGTTCGTTCTCGTCCATCAGTTGCGTGCGGCCATAGCACAGCACGATGCCGGGGTCGGCCTCCATTGCTTCGACGCAACGCTCGAGCATGACGGGTGCATGCAGATCGTTCGCGGTGGCCCACTTGAAGTACTGTCCCCGGGCCAGCTCGACCAGGCAGTTCCAGTTGCGGGGAGCACCGATGTTGACCGGGTGGCGCACGTAGCGCACGCGCGTGTCGCGCCTGGCGAATGATTCGCACAGTGCCGGCGTGCCGTCGGTGGATGCGTTGTCGGCAATGATGAGTTCGAAGTCCGCCATCGACTGCGCCAGCAGTGATTCCACGGCCCGCGCGAGATAGCGCTCACCGTTGTAGACCGGGATGCCGATGGATAAGAGCGGAGCCTTGGATGTCATTCGTGCTGGGGCATTTCGCTCCGTCGGGATGCGGGCATGCAGCCACTGCGTCGATATGGTTTCAGTCTAGCAAGCAGCCTCTCGCCGGAACGCACGAAACAAGGGGTGGTCCCCCAACTCCGGGGGGCCTTCGCAGCGGGTCCTTCTGAGATAGTCTCGACTGGAACAGGAGGGGCCCGAATGATCATTGTGGACACCGCGCTTGCGAAACGGGCAGCCGCGAACGACCCTGTTCGCGTGGCGCTGGTCGGCAGCGGCTACATGGCTCGCTGCATTGCGCTGCAAATGGTCTCTGCAGTGCAGGGCATGCGCCTGGTGGCCATGGCCAACCGCACCATCGAGAAAGCCGAGCGCGCCTATCGTGATGCCGGTGTTTCCGAGGTGGCGCATGCATCTACCGCGGCCCAGCTCGAACAGGCCATCGCACGCAACCAGTATGTGGTGACCGACGACGCCATGGCGCTGTGCCAGTGCGGCCTCGTGGACGTGATCATCGAAACCACGGGCCACGTCGAGTTCGGCACGCAGGTCTGCTTCGAGGCCATCCGCAACGGCAAGCACGTGATCCTGCTGGGTGCGGAGGTCGACGCCTCGGTCGGCCCCATCCTGAAGACCTATGCAGACCGCGCCGGCGTGGTCTACAGCTACACCGATGGCGACGAGCCCGGTGTCGGCATGAACCTGTACCGCTTCCTCGACAGCATGGGCTACAGGCCGGTGCTGATGGGGCAGCTGAAGGGCTTTCTCGATCGCTACCGCAACCCTGAAACACAGCGCGAGCTGGCCACGAAGCTCGGCCAGAACCCCGCGGTGCTGGCCTCGTTCGCGGACGGCTCCAAGCTCGCGCTCGAGGCGGCCATCATGGGCAATGCCACCGGCTTCGTGCCGCAGGTGCGCGGCATGAAGGGCTACCCCTGCGCCGACATCAAGGACATGCTGAAGATGGTGTCGCCCGACGACTTCGCGAAGGAAGGGCTCGTCGAATACGCGCTCGGCGCGGCTCCGCACACCGGTGCCTTCGTCATCTGCCACAACGACCACCCCGACAAGCGCAAGCTGATGGCCTACCTGAAGATGGGCGACGGGCCGCTGTACATGTTCTACACGCCCTACCACCTGCCGCCCTGGCAGATCCAGCATTCGGTGGCTCGGGCGGCGCTGTTCAACGACCCGACCATCACGCCACGTGGCGCACCCGTGTGCGACACGGTGGCCTACGCGAAACGCGACCTCAAGGCCGGCGAGCTGCTCGACGGCATGGGTGGCTTCACCTGCTATGGCCTGGTGGAGCGCTACGAGGTCTGCCAGCGCGAGAACTACCTGCCGATCGCCGTGTCGCTGGACTGCCGCCTCAAGCGCGACATCCCGAAGGATCAGCCGGTCACCTATGCCGACGTCGAGCTGCCGAAGGACCGCCTGGTGGACCGGCTGCGCGTCGAGCAGACGCAGCGCTTCAGCGCCTGAGTGTCATTCGCCGCGGCTTGTCGCCGCGGCCAGTATTCAAGTCCAGGAAACAACCATGAAAGTCGTCTTGTTCTGCGGTGGTTTGGGCACCCGCCTGCGCGAGCATTCGGACACCATCCCGAAGCCGCTGGTCAACATCGGATACCGCCCGATCCTGTGGCACCTGATGCGCTACTACGCGCACTTCGGCCACAAGGACTTCATCCTGTGCCTGGGCTACCGCGGCGACATGATTCGCGAGTTCTTCCTGAACTACAACGAGTGCCTGACGAACGACTTCGTCATGTCCGAAGGCGGCAAGAAGGTCGAGCTGCTCAAGCGCGACATCGACGACTGGCGCATCACCTTCGTGGACACCGGCCTGCACGCCAACATCGGCCAGCGCCTGCTGCGCGTGCGCAAGTACCTCGAAGGCGAAGAGAGCTTTCTGGCCAACTACGCCGACGGCCTGACCGACCTGCCGCTGAACCAGCACATCGCAGACTTCAAGCGCCACGAAAAGGTCGCCAGCTTCCTGGCGGTGCGCACGTCGCAGAGCTTCCACTGCGTGCATTCCGACGACACCGGCGTGGTCACGAGCTTCGGCCAGCTCAGCAGCTCGGAGTTCTGGATCAATGCCGGCTACTTCGTGTTCCGCCACGACATCTTCGATTACGTCGAAGAGGGCGATGAACTCGTCGAGCAGCCCTTCCGCCGCCTCATCGACAAGCAGATGCTTTCGGTGAACCGCTACGGCGGCTTCTGGCAGCAGATGGACACCTTCAAGGAAAAGATCACCTACGACCGCATGGAAGCCCGCGGCAACTGCCCGTGGATGGTCTGGAACAAGGACAGCAGCCGCCGCTGAGCCCCAGCTGAGCCACAGCAAGACCATGCTCGACCTTCGCTTCAACCTTCCGGGCGGCCGCGCACCGCGTTTGCTCTTCATCGGCGCGCATTGCGACGACATCGAGATCGGCTGCGGCGGCACCGTGATGGAGCTGCTGCGGCAGTACCCCGGCGCCGAAGTGCACTGGGTCGTGTTGAGCTCGGGCCCCGAGCGTGCGGCCGAAGCGCGTGAAGCCGCGGGGCTGATGCTCGAAGGCGTGAAGAACGCCAACGTCGTGGTGAAGGACTTCCGCGGCGCCTACTTCCCGTCGGAAGCGCCCGCCATCAAGGACTACTTCGAGGAACTCAAGGCCCTGCAGCCCGACGTGGTGTTCTGCCATGCACGCGAAGAGCTGCACCAGGACCATCGCGTGGTCGGCGAGCTGGCGTGGAACACCTTCCGCAACCACGTCATCCTCGAATACGAGATTCCCAAGTACGACGGCGGCCTGGGCTCGCCATCGGTCTTCGTGCCGCTGGCGGCCGACACGGTGCGCCGCAAGGTCGACGTGCTGATGCAGGTGTTCAAGACGCAGCACTCGAAGCAGTGGTTCACGCCGTCCACCTTCGAAGGGCTGATGCGGTTGCGCGGCATCGAGTGCAACGCCCCGAGCGGTTACGCCGAAGCCTTCTATTCGCGCAAGCTCGTGCTGGCATGAACCACACCCGCAGCGCCTGTGGCGCGGACCGGCAAAGGCGGATCCACGGCGGCTGCTTGCCCTGTCCGCTTGCCAGACCGCGTGCATCGAGCGAGAAGCCTGGCGCAATGGATCATTGACATGACGAACCGCAAAACCTTCGACCGCTCCAACGCGCTGCGCCCTCGCTTCCACGAGCTCATCCCCGGTGGCTGCCACACCTATGCCAAGGGCGACGACCAATACCCCGAAGGCATGGCGCCCTACATCGTGCGCGGCGCGGGCTGCCGCGTGTGGGACGTGGACGGCAACGAGTTCATCGAATACGGTGCCGGCCTGCGGGCGGTGACGCTGGGCCACGCCTATGCGCCGGTGGTCGAAGCGGCGAGAGCGCAGCTCGTGCTGGGTTCCAACTTCGTGCGCCCGGCCACCATCGAACTCGAATGCGCCGAGGCCTTTCTCGAATTCGTGCCACGCGCCGAGATGGTGAAGTTCTGCAAGGACGGCTCCGACGCCACCTCGGGCGCACTCAAGCTCGCGCGTGCACACACGGGGCGCGACCTCGTGGCCATCTGCGCCAACCACCCGTTCTTCTCTGTGGACGACTGGTTCATCGGCGCCTCGGGCATGCCTGGCGGCATTCCGCAGGCCACGCGCGAGCTCACGGTCAAGTTCAACTACAACGACCTCGCCAGCCTCGAAACCTTGTTCGAGCAGCACCCCGGCCGGATCGCCGCCGTGGTGCTCGAAGCCGAGAAGGAAACGGCGCCCGTGCCGGGCTTCTTCGAAGGCATCCGCAAGCTGTGCGATCGACACGGCACGGTGTTCATCCTCGACGAGATGATCACCGGTTTCCGCTGGCACGCGGGCGGCGCGCAGGCCTGCTACGGCATCGAGCCCGACCTCTCCACTTTCGGCAAGGCGCTGGCCAACGGTTTCTCGGTGTCGGCCCTTGCCGGCAAGCGCGAGCTGATGCGCCTGGGCGGCGCAGACCACGACCGCGAGCGTGTGTTCCTGCTGTCCACCACGCACGGCGCCGAAACGCACGGGCTCGCCGCGGCGCTGGCCACGATGAAGGTCTACCGCGACGAGCCGGTGATCGACACGTTGTGGCGGCGCGGCAGCCGGCTGGCTTCCGGCCTGCGCGAGGCGGCTGCCGCGGCCGGTGTGGGTGAATACGTGCCCATCCTCGGCCAGCCGTGCTGCCTGGTGTTCGGCTCGCGCGATGCGCAGGGCCAGCCGTCGCAACCCTTCCGCACGCTGCTGATGCAGGAGCTCATCCAGCGCGGCGTGCTGGCCACTTCGCTGGTCGTGAACTATTCGCACACCGAGGCCGACATCGACCAGACCGTCGAGGCCTTTGCTGCCGCCTTCGTGGTCTACCGGCGCGCGCTCGACGAAGGCATTGAGAAGCATCTCGTCGGCCGCCCGGTGAAGCCTGCCATCCGGCGCTTTGCCTGAACAAGAACTCCTTCTGATCCGAACACAACCACCATGCTGAATCCCGAATTCTGGAAAGGCAAACGCGTCTTCGTCACCGGGCACACCGGCTTCAAGGGGAGCTGGCTGTGCCTGTGGCTCAACCAGCTGGGAGCCCAGGTCACCGGTTATGCGCTCAACCCGCCCAGCGACCCGAATCTCTTCGGGATGGCGCGCGTGGCCGAGCTGTGCGATTCGCACCATGGCGACGTGCGCGACCTCGCATCGCTCGAAGCCACGCTGGCCGCCGCCAGGCCCGAGATCGTGATCCACATGGCGGCGCAGTCGCTGGTGCGTTATTCCTACGATCACCCGGTCGAAACCTTCTCGACCAACGTGATGGGCACCGTGCACCTGCTCGACGCCGTGCGCCGCACGCCGTCGGTGAAGGCGGTGGTCGTGGTGACCTCCGACAAGTGCTACTACAACGAGGAATGGGTCTGGGGCTACCGCGAAGACTCGCGCCTGGGCGGCCACGACCCCTACAGCGGCAGCAAGGGCTGCGCCGAACTCGTGGTCACGGCCTACCAGAACTCCTTCTTCAGCGCCGATCGTCACAAGGGCGCGGCGGTGGTGGGCAGCGCACGTGCCGGCAACGTGATCGGCGGCGGTGACTGGGCGCTCGACCGCCTGGTGCCCGACATCATGCGTTCGCTGCTGAAGGACGAACCCACGCTGATCCGCAACCCACAGGCCACTCGGCCGTGGCAGCACGTGCTGGAGCCGCTGCACGGCTACCTGATGCTGGCCGAGCGCCTGCATGCCGACGGCCATGCCTTTGCCAGCGGCTGGAACTTCGGCCCGCCGGAAGAGAGCGAGCGCACGGTGGGCTGGATCATCGAGCAGCTGTACGACATGTGGGGCGTGGGTTTCGAGTGGAAGCGCGATGCCAACCCCGGCCCGCCGGAAAGCACCTTCCTGAAGCTCGACGCGTCGAAGGCACGCGCCCACCTCGGCTGGCGGCCCAAGCTCGACCTGAAGACCACGCTGCGCTGGATCGTCGACTGGACGCGCCGCTATCAAGCTGGCGACGACATGCGCCAGGTGAGCCTGACGGACATCCAGCGCTTCATGGACATCTCGACGGCGGCCTGAGGCTCATGATCTTCACGCCCATCTCCATCGCAGGTGCCTACCTCGTGGACCTCGAGCCCCGCGTGGATGCGCGGGGCTCGTTCTCGCGCGCCTTCTGCCAGCGCGAGTTCGAGGCGCAGGGCATCACCTTCAACGTGGCGCAGTGCAACCTCGCACACACGAACCAGGCAGGGGTCGTGCGCGGGCTTCACTACCAGGAAGCACCCCACGAGGAGCAGAAGCTCGTGCGCTGCGTGGCCGGTGCCGTCCATGACGTGCTGGTGGACATGCGGCCCGCTTCGCCCACCTACCGCGCGGTGTTCTGCACGCGGCTCGATACGGTGGAGCGGCAGGCGCTGTTCATTCCGGCCGGCGTGGCGCACGGCTACCAGGCGCTCGAAGACGGCACCGAATTCCTCTACATGACCGATTGCTTCTACACGCCCGGCGTCGAAAAGGGCGTGCGCTACAGCGACCCTGCCATTGCCGTGGCCTGGCCACTGCCGCCGCGCGACGTGGCCGAGCGTGACCAGCAGTGGCCGCTGCTGGGCTGAGTGACAAGCAGCAGCGGCACATCGAAGACGAAGAGCCCGCGCCGGGTGGAGGAGTGGCGGCGCGCGTTGAAGGACCAATAACGATGAAGAACCTTGCACGCCGCCGGCTTTCCATGGCTGCCGCCCTGTTCGCGGCCACGCGCGGACTCACCGCCTGCGGAGGTAGCGACGCGCCAGCCGACGGCGCGTCGCCGCCCGCGCCTCAGCCGACGCCCACGCCCCCACCCGCACCTTCGCCCAGCACGACGCCTTCTCCGACGCCGACGTCCGGGCCGGTGCCGTCGCCTTCACCGTCGCCTACGTCGACGCCCACGGCGTCACCCACGCCGGCTCCTACTGCAACGCCCAGCCCGGCACCGACTGCTACACCGACACCAAGCCCGAGTCCGAGCCCGGCGCCGGCACCTGCTCCGACGCCCGCACCGACGCCGAGCCCCACATCTGCTCCCACGCCTTCACCAACGCCCACGCCCGCACCGCCGCCGGCAGGGCCGGTGGCATTCCCGCTGGGCATTTCAACCAACAGGCGCTACCTGGTCGACGCCAACGGCCAGCCCTTCTTCATCCACGGTGACACGCCCTGGTCGCTCGAAGTGCAGTGCACCCATGCGCAGATCGACACCTACCTCAACGACCGGCGGGCCAAGGGTTTCAACGCGATCCTGTTCGAGTGCTTCGAGCACTTCTTCAGCAGCCAGACGCCAGCGTGGCGCAATGCGCAATCGGGCGTGAACCCGTTCAACACGATGACGGACTTCACGACGCCGAACGAGACCTACTGGCAGACCATCGACTACATCGTCAACGGTGCCAAGGCACGCGGCATCGTGTGTTTCATCACTCACACCTACCTGGGCTTCGGAGGCGGCTCCGGTGCCGCAGGCGACCAGGGCTGGGACTTCGAGGTACGCGCCGCGACCAATGCGAGCCTGCAGGGTTTTGGCGCTTTCCTGGCCAACCGCTACAAGCAAGGCAACGTGGTGTGGGTGGCCGGCGGCGACTACAACCCGCCGGACCCGGCCAAGCAGTGGAACATCCACACCGGCATTCGCTCGGTGCGCACCAGCGACCTGATGACGGCGCACGGCGGGCGCAACACCGAGGCGTACACCGTCTGGAACGGCCAAGCCGGCTTCAACCTCAACAACATCTATTGCGGCACCGACGGCGTGAGCTACGACGATGCCGCGGCAGCCTATGCGCGCGGTGGTCCGACGCCTTTCTTCCTGATCGAAGGGGCCTACGGCAACGCGCAGACCGATGCGCAATGCCGGTTGCAGGTGTACCAGGCGTTGCTGTCAGGCGCCTGTGGGCATTTCTTCGGCACCTTTCCGCTGTGGGGCTTCGGTGAGCCCAACGTCAACGGCGGCATCGGCGCGGGCGCTGCGCTGCGCGACTACCTCGGCACGCCGCTCACGCTGCAGATGGGCTACGTGAAGGCCTTGTTCACGGCCTACTCGTGGCACCAACTGGTGCCGCGCACCGATGCAAGCCTCGTCACCAGCGGACTCGGCTCGGGTACCGGACGCATCTGCCCGGCCCGCGCCAGCGACGGCAGCTTCGCGATGGTCTGGGTGCCTGGCACTTCCGGCATCACGGTCAACATGGCGGCGCTCGCCCCTTCGAACGTGCGCGTCCGCTGGTTCCGGGCCACGACAGGGACCTACACCTCCGTCGGCACCTTCGCCAACAGCGGCTCACGGACGTTCACGCCGCCCGGTGCGGAATCCGTGCTCGTGCTCGACGCCGGCTGAGCCCGCGACAGGGGCCAGCCAGCCCACCTGGGCTTGGGCGACTGACTTGGCCTCAGGCGCTTCTTCGCGAAGCGCCCGGCAGAAAGCCGCGCAGCTTGCGCAGCACGATGGCTTCCACCGATTCGGGCCGGCCTGACAGCACCCACAGGGCCACGACGATCAGTGGGTACAGCACCGCACCCACCGGCACGGCCACCAGCAGCTCCACCAGCGCTCCACCCAGGCCACCGGCGCTGCCGGAGAACAGCGCCGCCTCGTGAACCGCCCAGCCCATCAGCCCGCTCGCGAGCAGCGGCCGCCACAGGCTCGCAAGCCACTCGCGCACGCTGATCTGCAGCGTCTTGAAAAGAATCGGCAGGCTGATGGCCAGGCTGCCGATGGCGGCCACCAGCTCCGCATAAGCCACCGCCACGAGTCCGAGACGGCCGACGAAGACCGCCACCATGGCCGCCAGCAACGCGAGGCGCACGGCGAGGATGACGGTGGTGAGGTGCGGCCGCCCGAGCGCTATGTAGGCCGCCATGTTGTTGGAGGTGACGGCGGTCACCGCGCCTGCGAACGCGAGGATCTCGATCACCGGCACGGCCTGGCTCCACTGCTCTCCGAGCAGGATGCGCACCACCGGCCCGGCCAGCGCAGCCACGCCCACGCAGACCGGCAGCGCGATCAGCAGGATGGCCGCCGTGGCGTCGATGCAGGTGCGGCGGAAGGCCGGCAGGTCGCTGACCAGCCGCGAATACCCGGGGAACATGGCGCGGTTGATGGGCGCCACGAGTTCCGTGTGCGCGAGCTGTGCGATTTCAGCGCCCACGGTGTAGGCACCCAGCGTCTGCGGGCCGAACATGCGGCCGACGAAGAAGTGCGAGGTCTTGTTGATCAGCACGCCGGCCATGTTGTTGGCCAGCAGCCACCCCGAGAACGAAAACAGCTCGCGGGTGCACTGCAGGGAAAGCCGCGGGCGGAACGGCTGCATCACGTAGCTCAGCACCACGCCCGCGACGCGGCCGGTGGCCATGCCCACCACCAGCGCCCAGTAGGAGCGGAAGGTGAGCGCCGCCGAGATCGTGACCACGAAGGTGATCATGCGTTTGGTGGCCAGCAGCCGGAACTCGGTGGAGAAGTCCATGTCGCGGCGGAAGTTCACCGTGCCGACGTTTTCGAAGCCGGAGATGAACCAGGCGGCACCGATGGCCAGCATCACGGTCACCAGTCGCGGGTCGCCGTAGAAGGCGGCCGCTGGATAGGCCAGCGCTGCGGTGACGGCCGCCCCGCCCGCCGCCACCAGGATGTTGAGCGTCCACGCGGTGTCGTAGTGCTCGCGCTGGGGTTCGGCCTTCTGGATCAGCGCCATCTCGAAGCTGAAGGCCGTGGCGAGCTCGATGACCGCGATGACGGACATGGCCATGGCCACCAGGCCGAAGTCGGCCGGCAACAGCAGGCGGGCGAGGATGATGGTGCTGACGATGCCGATGGAGCGGTCCACCAGCCGAAACAGCACCATCCAGGCGGCGCCCTTGGCGATCTCTCCCTTCATCAACCTTCCTTGCTTGTCCGGTGAGCGGCCGGCAGTAGCGGCGCCGTGGCAGACGGTTCAGAACCGGCCTGCGCGGCCGTACTGCTCTTGTGCCTGGGCGACAGTGACAGCGGCCGTTCCACGAGCAGGAACAGCAATGCCGAAGGCACCAGCGTCAGTGCAAACATGAGGCCCATCAGGCCGCAGAAAAACAGCGGCCCGCGCGGCGAAGCAGGTGACAGCGCAGCCAACGCCGTGAAGCCCGCCTTCAGCGCGAGGCCGTGAATCAGGTAGTACGAATAGCTCATGTTGCCGAGCCAACGCAGCGGAGTCCATGAAAAGGCGCTGGGCAGCCAGCCCCGCGGGCCGGCAAAGCATGCGAGGCACAGCGTGAGGAAGCAGGCGAAAAGAATGCCCACCTTCAGCGCATAGCCGCCGGCACCTGCAATGGGCAGCAGCGTGCACGACAGGCCCAGCACGAGTGCCGCAAGCCCGGCGGAGCTGCCGGGCGTCCAGCGCAACGGAGCCTCGCGGCCGGCGGCCAGCACTTCGTGCAGCAGGATGCCGGCAATGAACATCACCAGCCTTACGTGGCTGCCCAGCAGCACGGGCCCCAGCATTGCGATCACCACTGCCGCGCCGGCGAAGAACACGCATCGCCACCCCCTGCTGCGCGTGCGCAGGCCCAGCATGCCGATGAGCAGTGGAACCACGAGGTAATAGAACATCTCGTAGCTCAGCGACCAGGCCACGGCGATGAGCGGCTCGATCGGAAACAGCCCGGGCAGCAGCAGGAGGTTTTGCAGCAGGTAGACGGCTGCAGCTCCATGCGGCGCCGGAAGCTTGCTTTCGGCGGGGAACATGAACGACAGCACGACGTACAGGCCGAACACGGCCAGGAAGGCCGGGTAGATGCGCTCCACGCGACGCGCCATGTAGCGGCCGAAGGGCTGTGGCCTGGCAATGAGCGAGCCGTAGATCAGGTAGCCGCTCAACACGAAGAACAGGTCGACGCCGGTGTTGCCCATCGTGTGCAACGCCGTGGCCACCGCTTGCGTGGCGCTGTCCCTGGCGACCCAGGGTTCGACCAGCGTCACGTAGTGCACGAGGAACACCAGGAAGACCGCAAACCCGCGCAGGCCTTCCATCGGCCGCACGTTGTGCGAGTCGCTGCCACGGGAGAGCTCGAAACGTTGCGCCAGCCATGTGGGCCGGCGAGCGGGCGGCAGTGACATCGGGGCTTCCGGCGCCTTCAACAGCGGTGCATGGGGAGCAGGCGGCACGGCCCTACTGGACCGAAGCCGCACGGGCCGAAGCCAGGCCCTGCGATTCGGCGGCGCGGGGTGTGATCGCCACGGCGCTGTTGCGCAGCTCGGCTCGCAGCGAGCGCAGGCGTCGCAACGTGCACTCCAGGGTGAGCAGGAGCGACCATTGGCCGGCCAGATCGAACTGCGGCTGGCGCGAGCGCTCGATGAAGCGGGCCAGCCCTTCGGCTTCCATCAGCTCTGCCGAGAGCATCGTGCGCGGCTCCAGCGTCTCGCGCACGGCAGGGTCCTGCCAGAGCAGCTCGCGCGGCGTCGTGCCTTCGGGGGCCGGTGCAGGGCGGACGCCGGCGTAGCGGCGCAGCCGGTCGACCACCTTGCCGCCGTACAGCGGCACCAGCGGCCAGAAGCGGTGCAGCGTCTTCCAGTTGGCCACCAGTGGCGGGTAGCCGCGCGCCAGGGGCACCTGCGTGAAAGGCGGCACCAGCTCGGCCAGCAGGCGGCGGAACAGCAGGCTGTTGGTGCGCGAGCGCGTGTTGGCTTCCAGCATGGGCTTCATGATCGAGCGCAGCAGGAAGAACGACATGCACGGCCAGATCTGGTTGGTGCTGCTGGCAATGCGCCCGTACCAACGCTGGCAGCGCAGCATCGTCATGCTGTAGTCGTACTGCAGCGTGGTCGGCAGGTGGCCCAGGCCTTCGTCGGCGCGCGCCACCACCTCACCGAAGTGGCGTGGGGCATCCATGCGCAGCGGCGGCGCCACGATGGAGGCATCGAAGCTGGGGTTCACGAAGCGTCGGCGCGCGACGTAGGCCGCGTCCATCGGCCGCCGCTCGCCGGTGTGCGGCATCAGCACCTCCCAGCCGTAGCCGCGGCCGATCTCGCCGGAGTAGGAGTTGACGCTGATGTCGAAGCGCGCCTCGAGATCGCTTTGCACCTCATGGATACGCGCATAGTCCACGAGGTCGTACTCGCCGTCGGTGTACTGCATGGCGCGTTGCAGTTGCTCGAAGCGGCTCACGACGGGCGGCTCGAAGTGGCGCAACTCCAACCCCACGCGACGAGCCAGCTCCTTGGCGATGACCACGTCCGGGTGGTCCGTCTTGCCGCCCACCGCGCTCTTGAACGGCACGCCTGCAGCGACGAAGGCGGCCACGCCGGCGCGCGAGTCGTATCCGCCGGTGAGGTCCACCACGGGGTTCGGAAAGGCCGCGCTGATCTTGCGTGCGCCGGCCAGCACGGCTTCGCGCAGCGCTTCCACCGAGTCATCGCCGTCCAGCGAGTCGGGCTGCAGATCGGTGGCATGCCAGTAGCGCTCGCGGCTCAGCAGCACGCCGTCGCGGAAGCGATGGCAGCGCGAGGCGTCGAGCTTGCGCACTTCGTTGAAGAACGTGCGGTCCTCGTACATGGCCTGCGTCTGCAGGAATTCCTGGCAACCCACGGCATCGAGCGTCACGTCGCCAAGCGCGGCCAGGGTGAGGGAAGACACCGAGATCGCTGTTGCCCCGTCGAGCTTGCGTGTGTAGCAATGCAGCGTGCCCGACACGTCGGTGATCACGGTCACCTCACGTGTGGCGGCCTCGCCCGTGACGATGACGAAGAACCCTTCGACCTCCTTGGCCAACTGCTTCGGACCCACCTCCGCCAGGCGGGCCAGCAGGCGGTCTTCCTGGCCCGAGGCGAATCCTGCGTCATGGAACCACGTGCCCACGGCCACCAGCCAGTTGCCGGTGGCGGCATCGCGAATCACCGGGGTGCCGGAGCCGTTGCGGCGTGCGTATGAGGCAACGAACGCAGTGTTCGTTTCGAGCACGCGGCTGGGCTTCTGGTGCTTGAGCAGCTCGATCAGCTGCACGCCCGATGCGAAAGCTTCCCGCGCCTTGGAGGAAGCCCCGGCTTCGGGAACAACGATCAGTAGATTGGCCAAGGTAGCTGCCTCAGGAGTTGTCGATCGCTGCCTCGGGCGAGCGACCTGGGGTCGCGCAGCGAGCGCCGCTGCTCTCTGAGCGA
>CAMLLU010000067.1 GCA_946480925.1 uncultured Rivibacter sp. | reverse complement strand
TCGCCCGCGGTGACGGCTCCGATGTGCTCTACGACGCCGGCGGCAGCGCCGACCGGCTTGAAATGGGCGAAGGTCTTACTGGCAACGATGTCGGATTCAGCCGGTCGGGCAACAACCTCGTCATCAGCGTGATCGGTGGCGTAGAGACACTGACCGTGAGCAACTGGTACGCCAGTTCGGGAAACCAGATCGAAGAGATCCGTCTGTCCGATGGCTCCGCGGTTCTGGCGTCACAGCTGCAGTCACTGACAAGTGCCATGGCTCAGTTCTCTGCGTTCTCGTCCAGCGGTGAGCAGTCGTCCGCGCCTGTGGGCTATCAGCCTGACAAGCTGCTGGCGGTCGCGGTCGTTTAAAGCAGCCCGCGCTGTCTGCACACCCTGACGGTGTGCCAATCAAGACCGGCGGGAGAGTCGATCCTCCCGCCGGTTTTGTTTCTCCCTGGCTCTCATATCAAACGCTGGATCCGCATCGCCACCGACATCTGCGAGCCGGGCACCGGTTTCCGACCGTCGAGCACGAGCTTTGTCGGTAAGGTCGCATGGCTGGGTGGCGGCGAAAAGATCCTGCGGTGGCAACGAAGAAGCAGTGCACGCATATCGTTGTGTCACACTCGTCCCCACGCTGAGCTACCTGGTCGCCAAACTCCACTAGAAAAAGGCGAACGACACACCTTCCCCGGACGACAGGCACCTCGACCCCATTCGGGCGGTGGTTTTCCAGGGAGTTCACGTCCCGACCTGCTTCCTCCCCTCGCGTGCCAATCCTTGTGCACGCTCTTTTCTGAAAGGCACCTCAAATGGGCAACAAACTCTACGTCGGCAACCTGTCGTATTCCGTGCGCGACGACGATCTTCAACAGCACTTCTCCGAGTTCGGCACCGTCACGTCGGCCAAGGTCATGATGGATCGCGACACCGGTCGCTCCAAGGGTTTCGGCTTCGTGGAGATGGCTTCCGATGAGCAAGCCCAGGCGGCCATCCGTGGCCTGAATGGCAAGTCAGTGGATGGCCGGGCGCTGGTGGTGAATGAGGCGCGCCCGAAGGAAGATCGCCCGGGTGGCTTTGGCGGTGGCGGCAACCGAGGCGGCTACGGCGGCGGTCGCGGCCGCTACTGAGGATCGAGCGCTGACCATGGATCTGATGCTTCCGATCACCATCGTCGACGAACTGAGCGAAGACGAGGTGACTTCACAAGCCGAACTCAACCTGGCCAGCGGAGAGATCCGCAATGTTCGCTACGAGGCGTACGACCTTGCAGCGCAGGGCATTCCCGCGGCCCGCCGGGACTATGAATTCACGGTTGGCATCTTGCGCAATGGCACGCGCGAGGTCGAGTTCCGTATCGAGGTGGACGCGGTGGGCGGCCGCTACTCCGTGACGGCGAGCGAACTGCTCGAGCTGAAAGGCCGCGCTGCAAAGTTGTTCAGCCAGCCGCCTTCCAAGCTGCATTGACGTTTCTGATCGGGCGACGGGTGGCGCACCAGCCACCTGCGTACCGAGCACACCAGGCCGCGCCTCAGCTTTCCAAGCGGCGCGTGCCGAAGCTTTCCGTCAGGCGGTCGAGGATGATCGCCAGCAGTACCACCGACAGTCCGCTCTCGAAGCCCAGGCCGATGTCCAGGCGCTGGATGCTCGAGAGCACGTCGTTGCCCAGGCCGCCGGCGCCCACCATCGAGGCGATGATCACCATCGACAGCGCCATCATGATGGTCTGGTTCACGCCGGCCATGAGCGTGGGCAGCGCGATGGGCAGCTGCACCTTCCACAGCAGTTGCAGCGAGGTGCAGCCGAAGGCCTGGCCGGCTTCGACCTGCTCGGTGTTGACCTGGCGGATGCCCAGCGCGGTGAGCCGCACCACCGGCGGCATGGCGAACACCACGGTGGCCAGGATGCCGGGCACTCGGCCCAGGCCGAACAGCATCGCGGCCGGGATGAGGTAGACGAAGGCAGGCATGGTCTGCATGAAGTCGAGCAGCGGTCGCAGCAGGGCGTTGAAGCGGTTGCTGCGCGCGCACAAGATGCCTAGCGGCACGCCCACGATCAGGCTGATGAGCGTGGCTGAGAACACCAGCGCCAGCGTCACCATGGTCTGGTCCCAGAAGCCGGTGAGGCGGATCACCAGCAGGCTGGCCAATGCGAACAGCCCGAAGCGCCATTTCAGCCGCCACGTGCCCATGGCCACGACCAGCAATATCAGCAGCCACGAGGGCACGGCAAGGAAGGCGCTCTCGATCTGGCTCGCGAACTGGTCGACGACGTTGCCCACGGCGTCGAACACGCTGGCGCTGCGGCCCAGCAGCAGCTTCACGCCGTCGTTGACCAGTGCGCCCAGCGGCAGCAGGCGCTGGTTGGAGTCCATGAAGATGTCCTTGAAGAGGTCAGCCGACATGGCGGGTACTCGCAATCTTGGTGAGCAGGCTCTTGGGCGTGATGCAGCCGACGAGGCGCTCGGTGTCGTCGAAGACGCTCACGGGTTGATCCAGACCAAGCACGGTGCGCAGGGCATCGGGCAAGGTGGTCGCCGCCGCAAGCCTGTGCCCGTTGCAGCGCGCGATGGTGTCCTCGGTGGGCGGCACGCTGTCCACCAGGTCGGCAGCGGTGAGGTAGCGCGAGGTGTCCACGCCCTTGAAGAAGCGGCGCACGTACTCGTTGGCCGGGCGCGTGACGATTTCGTGCGGCGTGCCTTCCTGCACCAGGGCGCCGCCTTCCATGATGCCGATACGCGTGCCGATCCTGAGCGCCTCTTCGAGGTCGTGCGAAACGAAGAAGATGGTGCGGCGCTGCTCGCGCTGCAGCTCGAGCATCAGGTCCTGCATCTCGGTGCGCTTGAGCGGGTCCAGCGCGGAGAAGGCCTCGTCCATCAGCAGGACGTCCGGGTCCACCGCGAGCGCCCGCGCCAGCCCCACGCGCTGCTGCATGCCGCCGGAGAGCTGGCTCGGGTACTTGTGCGCGTAGGCCGCGAGGCCCACCTGCTCGAGCACGCCCATGACCTTGCCACGGTACTGGCGGGCCTTCTCCCCAGCGATCTCCAGGCCGAAGGCGGCGTTGTCGAACACCGTGCGGTGCGGCATCAGCGCAAAGCTCTGGAACACCATGGCCACGCGCTTGCGGCGCCAGCGCACCAGCTCTGAGGCCGGCATCTTGACGACGTCCTGCCCGTCGACGGTGATGGAGCCCGACGTGGGCTCGACCAGGCGGTTGACGAGCCGGATCAGCGTGGACTTGCCCGAACCCGACAGGCCCATCAGCACGTAGATGTCGCCGGCCTGCACGTCGAAGCTCACGCAGTTCAGGCCGACGACCTGGCCCGTGCGCTTGAAGATTTCGTCCTTGGCGATGCCTTGGCATAGCAGGTCCAGGGCCTGTTGCGGCTTGGGCCCGAAGACCTTGGTCAGCTCGCGTATCTGGATCTTCGGACTGGACATGATCGGTTCCTGGGGCTGTGTGTGGGGAATATTTTCATGGTCCTGAAGCGCCCGGTGGCCGCTCAGCGGTCGAGCTCCACGTCGCTGCGCGGCTTGCTGCAGCAAGGCAGCATCCAACCCTGTGCCACTTCGCGCGGGCGCAGGCCGCCGTTCTGGTGCATGTCGACCTCGCCGGTGAGCTTGCGCGTGCGGCAGGTGCCGCACACGCCGCTGGAGCAAGAGAAGGGCCAGCGGATGCCGGCGCGCTGCGCGGCCTTGAGGATGGTCTCTTCTGCACCGCAATCGAAGCGCTCGCCGCGCGACTTGAGCGTGATGGCGAACTGCCGGGCTTCCGTGCCGGCCGCGTCGGAGGGAGGTGCCGATTCGGCGGCTGCGACCGCCGCCGGGCTCTCGAAGGTGAAGCTTTCCTCGTGGTAGCGGGTCATGTCGAAGCCGGCCTCGGCCAGCATGGCCCGCACGGCGGCCATGAAGGGGGCGGGGCCGCAGCACCACACCTCGCGCTCCGTGAAGTCCGGCACCTGCGAGCGCAGCAGCGGCAGGTTCAGGCGCCCGAGCAGGCCGCTGTAGCCCGGCGTGCTGCCGCGGCCTTCGCACACCATGGTGGCGCGCCAGCGGGGCAGCATGCGTGCCAGCAGCTTCAGCTCGTCGCCGAAGACGATGTCCTGCGGCGTGCGGGCGGCGTGGATGAACTGCACGTCGGCGTCGAGCCCGAGGTCGCCCCAGGCGCGCGACATCGACATCAGCGGCGTGATGCCGCTGCCGCCCGAAAGGTAGAGCTGCCCCCGCGCGGGCGCCCGCACCTCGCCGGGCGGGAAGCAGAAGCTGCCGGCCGGGCCAGTGGCCGACAGCCGCCTGCCCGGCCGCATGTGGTCGTGCAGCCAGTTCGACACGCGCCCGCCAGGTACTCGCTTGACGGTGATGGTCACCGTGTCGGGCCGGGTGGGGCTGGAGCACAGCGTGTAGCAGCGCATCACCTGCTCGCCGTCGATGTCGAGCCGCAGCGTGATGAACTGGCCGGGGCGGTAGCGGAACGTGCGCGGCTGCACGGGGCGCAGCACGAAGCTGCGTACGTCGTGTGTCTCGTCGCGCACGCGCACGCACTCGAGCCATTCGTCGTCGGGTCCCCACGCGGGAGCGGGCGCGTCAGCCAGATCGGGGAAGGCATCGGTCATGGGGGGGCGCTCCGGTGTCGATACTGCCGCAACCCGCCGGCTCAAAGGGCGCCGCTCACGCCGGCACGCATGCGGTCCACGTACCAGGTGCAGAAGGCCTCGACCAGCGCCTCGGTGTAGGGCGAATAGGGTCCGGGCTCGTAGGCGCTGCTGGCGGCGCCGGCCTGCGCCAGCTCGACCAGCCGGCGGTCCTGGTCGTTGGTGGCATTCCACACCGCGGTGAGGTTCTCGACGGTGTAGTCGACGCCTTCCACCGCGTCCTTGTGGACGCACCACATGGTGCGCACGAGAGTCTGCTCCGCGTTGAGCGGGATGGTGGAGAAGCTCACCACGTGGTCGCTCATGAAGTGGTGCCACGAGTTGGGCTGGGTCCAGAAGGAGAGGCCGCCCAGGGCCTTGTCGGCAAAGTCGCCCAGCAGCTTCCTGCTGGCGACCTCCGCATTCAGGGTCTGCGACTGTCCGGCCCGGTCGAGCGGCAGGCGCATGGTTCGAAAACCGGTGATGCAGGTGTCGAGCTCCTCGATCTCGGCGCTGGGCAGGCCCATGGCCTCCCAGCGGGCGTGGCTTTCCTTCACGACCTGCTCGAAGCGCGCCAGGCCCTCGGCGTTCTGCGGCCCGGGCTGGTAGCCGAAGCCGTGCTCGTACAGCGAGACGGTCAGCTCCGGGTGGTTGCTCACGCAGTGGTAGCACTCGCGGTTGTTCTCCAGCGTGAGCTTCCAGTTGCCCTTCTCGATGATGTCCACCTGCGCGGCCACCTTGCAGTCTTCGAGGCGGTGCGGCGCGAGGTAGGGGCGCATGCGCTGCGCCATCGCGTCGAAGTCGGCCGGCGGCTCCTCGGCCAGGCAGATGAAGATGAGCCCCTCGAGGTTGCGCAGGTGCACCTTCTTGAGGCCGTGCTGCTCGCGCAGGAAGGCTTCGCCCATGTGGTCGGCATGGATCAGCCGGCCTTCGAGGTCGTAGGTCCACTGGTGGTAGGGGCAGACGATGTTGCCGAGGCTGCCCTGGTGTTCCTGGCACAGCCGTGAGCCGCGGTGGCGGCACACGTTGTGGAAGGCGCGCAGGTTCATGTCGTCGTCGCGCACGATCAGCACCGAGTCCGGGCCCACGTCCACCGTGATGTAGTCGCCCGGCTCCAGCACCTGCGGCGCGACGCCCACGAAGATCCAGTGCCGCCGGAAGATGTATTCCATGTCGGCCTGGAACACCTCGTCGCTGAGGTAGAAGGGCGCTTCCAGGCTGTGGTCGGGGCGGCGCTGTTCCAGCAGGGCCTTCAGCAGGGCGCTCGCCGAGCCGGCGCGTGGGTGCAGGGTGACGGTGGGGGGCTGGTGGGGCATGACGGAGATCCTTGGCATCCGTTGGGCGAGCCTCGCGGGGACGTCTGTGAGGGTTGCTTGGCTCCCTGATGAGGTCATTGTTCGGCGGGGCGCCTCGGCGACCTTGCGTGCGACGGACGCGGAGTTGTCTGGAATCGACACGGGCGCCGGCAACACGCCATGTCGCGGTTTGCCAAGGGTGTGACGCATTGCGGCAATTTGCCGTACGGTGGCCTTTCTATGCTGGTGCGATGCAAACCGACACATCCACCACACCGACCAGCGCCTGCGCCGATCTCCTCCTGTTGCTGGACAGGAACGGGCTGACCTACGACATCGTGGAGCACGAGCCGGTGTTCACCATCGCCGACGCGCTGGCTGCAACGCCCGAAATCGACGGCATCAAGACCAAGAACGTGTTCCTGCGAGACGCCAAGGGCACGCGGCACTTCCTCGTGATCGTGCCGCACGACGTGAGGCTCGACCTCTCGGCGCTGGCGCAGACGCTGGAGTCTTCGAAGCTGAGCATGGGCTCGCCGGACCGCCTTGCGCGCCACCTGGGCGTATCGCCGGGGGCCGTGAGCGTGTTCGCGCTCGTCAACGACCGCGACCGCGCGGTGGAGCTCGTGTTCGACGAGCGTGTGTGGCAGGCCGGGAAGGTACAGGCGCACCCCTTGCGAAACACGGCGACGGTGGCCATCGACCACGCGGCACTGGCTGCATTCCTGACGCTGACGGGGCATGAGCCCAAGGTGGTTGCAGTCTGAATACGGACTGAACCGCATGTCGGATTTGTGCAAGTGCGTGTCCGCGTTGCGCAAGCCTCGGGAGGCGCTGGCTCGAAGAATGAAGCCATCCACCAGACGCGAGGACCGCAGACATGAACCCGATCCATGCCAACGCCGTCGTCATCGACGGGCTGATCATCTCCAAATGGTGCCGCCCGGTGTTCGAGGACATGCGCAAGGGCGGCCTCACGGCCGCCAACTGCACCGTCTCCGTCTGGGAGGACTTCAAGGGCACGGTACGCAACATCGCCGACATGAAGGCGCACATCCGTGCCAATGCGGACCTGCTCACGCTGGTGCGCAGCACCGCCGACATCGAGCAGGCCAGGAAGGACGGCAAGACCGGCATCATCCTCGGCTTCCAGAACGCCCACGCCTTCGAAGACCACCTGGGACACATCGAAGCCTTCGCCGACATGGGCGTGCGCGTGGTCCAGCTTTGCTACAACACGCAGAACCTGATCGGCACCGGCTGCTACGAGCGTGACGGCGGCCTCTCGGGCTATGGCCACGAGGTCATCGCCGAGATGAACCGCGTGGGCATCATGGTGGACCTTTCGCACGTGGGCGCCAGGACGAGCGAGGAAGCCATCCTCGCCTCGAAGAAGCCCGTCACCTACAGCCACTGCCTGCCCGCGGGCCTGAAGGAGCACCCCCGCAACAAGAGCGACGAGCAGCTGCGCTTCATTGCCGAGCGCGGCGGCTTCATCGGCGTGACCATGTTTCCGCCCTTCCTGCGCCGCGGCATCGACGCCAGCGTCGACGACTATGTCGAGGCCATCGACTACGTGATCAACCTGGTGGGCGACGACTGCGTGGGCGTGGGCACCGACCACACGCAGGGCCATGGCCAGGAGTTCTTCGACACGCTGACGCACGACAAGGGCCGCCATCGCCGGCTCACCGACTTCGGCACGGTGCAGAACCCGGTGGGCATCCGCACGATCGGCGAAATGCCCAACCTCACGGATGCCATGGCGCATGCCGGCTGGTCCGAAAGGAAGATCGAGAAGGTCATCGGCGGCAACTGGCTGCGGGTGTTCAAGGACGTGTGGGGAGCCTGAGGCCATGCAACCGACACTGCCCATCGACGTCGAAGAAGGCACCGGCATCTGGCGCACCGACGGCCTGCCGATGATCTACGTGCCGCGGCACTTCTTCGTGAACAACCACGTGGAGGCCGAAGCCGCCATCGGCCGCGAGGCCTATGCACAAAGCCTCTACAAGGCGGGCTACCGCTCGGCCTGGTTCTGGTGCGAGCAGGAGGCGAGAACGCACGGCCTGCGTGGCCTGGCGGTGTACGAGCACTACCTGAAGCGCCTGTCGCAGCGCGGCTGGGGACTGTTCTCCTTCGACGAGGTGGACGCGGCCACGGGGCACGCGCGCATTCGCCTGAAGCACTCGGTGTTCGTGCTGGCCCAGGGCATCGCCGGCGTACCGGTGACGAACGGCAAGGTCTGCTACCTCTTCGCGGGCTGGTTCTCCGGTGCCATGGACTGGGTGGGCCATGACACCGGCCATGCCTGGAAGACGCACAGCGAAGAAACACGCTGCGCGGCCGAGGGACATGACCACTGCGTGTTCACGGTGACGCCCATTGCCGCCTGACACCCGGGATCCACAGAACACCGCAGCCCCACCATGCGTTACCCGCACCTGTTCGAACCCATCCAGCTCAACCAGCTGAAGATCCGCAACCGGATCGTGAGCACGGCGCACGCCGAGGTCTATGCCGACGACGGCATGCCCGGGGAACGCTACATCCGCTATTACGAGGAGAAGGCGCGCGGCGGCGTGGGCCTGGCCATCTGCGGAGGCTCCAGCCCCGTGGCCAAGGACAGCCCGAGCGCATGGTGGAGCTCCGTGAACCTCTCGCGCGACGAGACCATGGAGGGCCTTGCCAAACTGGCCGAGACCATGCACGCCCACGGCGCGAAGATCCTGATCCAGGCGACCCACATGGGGCGCCGCAATGCCTGGCACGGCTTCGACTGGCCGCACCTCGTGAGCCCTTCGGGCGTGCGCGAGCCGGTGCACCGCGGCAACGCGAAGACCATCGAGGTGGAGGAGATCCGACGCATCGTCAGGGACTATGCGTCGGCCGCGCGCCGCGTGAAGGCCTCGGGCATGGACGGCATCGAGATCTCGGCGGCCCACCAGCACCTGATCGACCAGTTCTGGAGCCCGCGCACCAACCACCGCACCGACGAGTACGGCGGCTCGCTAGCCAACCGGTTGCGCTTCGGCGTCGAGGTGCTCCATGCCGTGCGCGAAGCGGTGGGCCGCGACTTCTGCGTGGGCCTGCGCATGTGCGGCGACGAGTTCCATGAGGACGGCCTGGACCACGAAGCGCTGAAGGAGATCGCCCAGGCCATGAGCGAGACCGGCCTGATCGACTACCTGAGCGTCATCGGCTCCGGCGCGGACACGCACAACACGCTGGCCAACTGCATGCCGCCGATGGCGTTGCCGCCCGAGCCCTTCGTGCACCTGGCAGGCGGCATCAAGAGCGTGGTGAAGATCCCGGTGATGCATGCGCAGAGCATCCGTGACGCGCAGCAGGCCGAGAGGCTGCTCGCCAGCGGTACGGTCGACATGGTGGGCATGACGCGCGCGCAGATCGCCGACCCGCACATGGTCATCAAGATCCGCGACGGCCGCGAAGACCAGATCAAGCAATGCGTCGGTGCCAACTACTGCATCGACCGCCAGTACAACGGCCTCGACGTGCTGTGCGTGCAGAACGCCGCCACCAGCCGCGAGCGCACCATGCCGCACGTCATAGCCAAGAGCACGGGGCCGAAGCGCAAGGTGGTGGTGGTGGGAGCCGGGCCCGCGGGGCTGGAAGCGGCACGCGTGGCGCGCGAGCGCGGCCATGACGTGGTGCTGTTCGAGAAGCAGGGGCAGGTGGGCGGGCAGGTGAACCTGGCGGCCAAGGCCCCCAAGCGCGAGCAGATGGCCGGCATCATCCGCTGGTTCGATCTCGAGACGGCGCGCCTGGGGGTGGACCGGCGGCTGAACACCGAGGCCGACGTGTCGATGATCATGGACGAGCGGCCCGACATCGTGGTGCTGGCCACCGGCGGCATTCCGCACACCGACCAGGTCCGCGAGTGGGGCGCCGCCGAAGGCCTGTCGGTGTCGAGCTGGGACATCCTCGGCGGCCGCGTGGCGCCGCAGGGCAACGTGCTGGTGTACGACGCCATCAGCGCGCATGCGGGCACCGGCGTGGCCGACTTCATCGCCAGCCGCGGCCACCTGGTCGAGATGGTGACGCCCGACGTGAAGGTGGCTGACGACACCGGTGGCACCACCTTCCCGATCTTCTACCGGCGGCTGTATTCCCAGGGCGTGATCCTCACGCCGAACCACTGGCTCGACCGCGTCTACCGCGAGGGCGACAAGCTCGTGGCCGTGCTGCGCAACGAATACACCGACGTGCAGGAGGAGCGCGTGGTCGATCAGGTGGTGATCGAAAACGGCATCCGCCCGAACGAGTCGCTGTACTGGCAGCTCAAGGACCGCTCCGTCAACCGTGGGCAGACCGACATCGACGCGCTCTACGCCGCGCAGCCGCAGCCGGCGCTGTCGCAGCCGCCGGGCGACGGCCGGTTCGCGCTGTTCCGCATCGGCGACGGCGTGTCGATGCACAACATCCACGCCGCGATCTACGACGCATTGCGGCTCTGCAAGGACTTCTGAAGTGAACCCCCAATTCATTCACCGCGCAGACGCAGAGAACGCGGAGGACCGCAGAGAAGATCCGTATTTCTCCGCGAATCTCCGCGTCCTCTGCGCCTCTGCGGTGAAGGCTGTTGAATCCCGTTTCATACGTCGCGGGTGTTGCCACTGCGCCATGGAAAACTGAAATGGAAAGCCTGACCTCTGCCTTCGTGTGGCGGGACCTCGTCACCGCCGTGTTCTGGCTGGCCCTGACGGCGCTCGCCGTGGGCACGGCACGCCGTGCGGTGCTGTGGCGTGCCGGTGGTCCGGCTCCCGTGGCCTGGCGCGGGCTGCTGGCCATCCCGAAGCGCTATTTCGTCGACCTGCACGACGTGGTGGCGCGTGAGCCCGTGGTGGCGCGCGCCCACGTGGCGGTGGCGGGTGGGGCGCTGGCCTGCCTGGGGCTGGTGGCTCTCAACGACGGCCTGCGGCTGCGGCTTGCAGTGCTCGACGTGGCGTTGGTGGCCTGCGCGGTGCTCATGCTCGCCGGCGCCGTGATGATGGCCTTGCGCAGGCGCCAGCCCGCGGTCGCGGCGCGGGTGTCGCGCGGGCCCTGGAACCGCCTGCCATGGACGCTGGGCATGGGCGCCGCGGGCCTGGCCGCGCTGGCCGCCGGCGCGCTGTGGCACGAGCAGGTCGCGCCGTGGTGGGCCGCCCTTTGCGCGCTGGCGCTCGCCGTGGGCGCTGCCGAGCTGGCGCTGGGGGTCGGGCTGGCGGGCCCGATGAAACACGCCGTGGCGGGCCTGCTGCACCTGGGCCTGCATCCGAGGCCCGAGCGCTTTGCGCCACAGGGCGTGGGCCCGGCTTCGCAGCGTCGCGCCGCCGCGCTGCGGCCGTTGACGCTGGGCCAGGAGGCGCCGGGCGTCGCCAGGCCCGCCGACCTGCCATGGAACCGCCTGCTGTCCTTCGACGCCTGCGTGCAGTGCGGCAAGTGCGAAGCGGCCTGCCCGGCCTACGCCGCCGGCCAGCCGCTCAACCCGAAGAAGCTGGTGCAGGACCTGGTGGCCGGCATGGCCGGCGGCAGCGATGCGGGCTACCACGGCAATCCCTACCCGGGCCATGAGGTCGGCCGCCATGCCGGCGTGCCGGACAAGCCCGTGGTGCCCGGCCTCGTGGAGGCCGAGACGCTGTGGAGCTGCACCACCTGCCGGGCCTGCGTGCAGGCCTGCCCGATGCTCATCGAGCATGTGGACCTGGTGGTGGACCTGCGGCGCAACCTCACGCTGGTGGGCGGCACGGTGCCCAACAAGGGCGGCGAGGTGCTGGCCGCCCTGCGCGAGACGGACACGCAGGGCCGTTACCCGCTCGCGGCGCGCTACCACTGGGCCGCCGACCTGGGCCTGCCGCTGGCCGAGCCGGGGCAGCAGGTCGAGTGGCTGCTCATGGCCGGCGAGGGCGGCTTCGACATGCGCAGCCAGAAAACCCTGCGCGCGCTGGTGCAGTCCATGAAGGCGGGGGGTATCGTTCCCGCGGTGCTGGGCACCGCGGAAACCGACTGCGGCGACGTCGCCCGCCGCCTGGGTGACGAGGCGGGCTACCAGCGCCTCGCGCGCCAGCTGATCGCTACGCTGTGGACGCGGCCGGCAGCGAACATCGTCACGGCCGACCCGCACCTGCTGCACGCATTGCGCAACGAGTACCCGCTGATCGACCCCGCATGGGCGCAGCGCCTCGCCGAAGGCCGCACCCGCGTGTGGCACCACACCGAGCTGCTGGCCGACCTGCTGGAGCGCAAGGCGCTGCAACCGGCCGCGGGCAGGGGCGCGGCAGTGCCCACCGTCACGCTGCACGACCCGTGCTATCTCGGGCGCTACAACGGCCAGACAGAAGCGCCGCGGCGCGCGCTCAAGGCCATCGGCATCCGCGTGGTCGAGATGGAGCGCCACGGCATGAACGCCCGCTGCTGCGGTGGCGGCGGCGGAGCACCGACCACCGACATTCCGGGCAAGCGCCGCATCCCCGACATGCGCATGGACGATGCACGCGCTACGGATGCCGACATCGTGGCCGTGGCCTGCCCGCAGTGCACCGCGATGCTCGAAGGCGTGGTCGGAAAGCGGCCGGAAGTGCTGGACGTGGCAGAGCTCGTGGCCCGCGCGGTGGAGGTCGCAGCATGACCCGGCGTGTCGATCCGCGTCGCCCGGCGCTCGTCACGCCACAGGGCCTGCGCCGCATCGTGCTGGGTGGCACCGAAGGCGAGCGCGACCTGCGCCTTGGAGCAGGTGCCCATGCCGCCGTGCGCCGGCCGCGGCTGGCGCAGCCGGCTTCGGCCTGCCTGCTGGTCGTGACGCACCCCGACAGCGGCGGTATCGACGAGCATGCACGCGAGACCATTGCGGCAGCGGCACTGCTGGCGCGTGCCGACGAAGCGGTGGTCGTGGTGATGCCGTGTGCCGATGCTTCGTTGCAGCTGGATGCTGCGGCGCTCGGCATCGACCGGCTGGAGCTTCTGCCCGTGACGGAAGCCACCACGGCAGATGCGCGGGCCGAGGCCGTGGCGCAGCGCTGCGAAGCGCTGCGCCCTCGGCTGGTGCTGATGCCCGATCGTGGCGACGACGCAGATTTGGGCCGCCGCCTGGCGGTGATGCAGGGGCTGTCCGCCGCGGCATCGGTCATCGAGATTGCGGAAGGACGCGCACGTGTGCGCGACCACGGCACGGCAGGGCGGGTGAGCGGCGACGCGACGGCGCCGTTGGAAGAGCTGGAACTGCTGCTGCTCGCGCGCCAGGTCGCTCGCACCGAGCTGCCTTTCCTCGGCCTGGGTGAGCAAGCGGTGTTGCAGGCGCCCGCGGCGCAACCGATGGCCGGTGTGCGAGACCTGGGCCGCGTGGCCGGCAAGGCGCAGCAGATGGCGCTGGAAGAAGCGGACTTCATCGTCGCTGCCGGCAATGGCGTCACCGACGTGGCGCTGTTCCACGAACTCGCCCAGGCGCTGGGCGCGGCGGTGGGGGCTTCGCGCGTGGCGGTGGACGACGGCCGCTTCCCGCGCAGCCAGCAGATCGGTGCCACCGGGCGCACCGTGCAGGCCCGCGGCTACCTGGCCATGGGTATCTCCGGTGCAGTGCAGCACCTGCAAGGCATACGCGAATGCCGCCACGTGATGGCCGTGAACACCGACCCGGCCGCGCCGATCGGGCAGCGCGCCGAGCTCACGGTTGCAGAAGACGTGCAGGACCTGATGCGCGCGCTGCTCACGCTGGTGCGCACCACACCGAACTCAATGGAGATGGCGCAATGAATGCAGCCCGGCAGCCAGGGCTTACGGTCCTGGTGAGCGTGCGCGTCGACCCTACCAGCGGGCGTGCCACGCGCAGTCGCGCCGACGCCGCGGCCGTCGCGCTGGCGCAGAAGGCGCTGGGCGAGGGCAGGGAGCCATGGCTGTGCACGGCGGGCGACATGCCGGCTGAAGTTGTGCGCGACTACCTGGCCCAGGGCGTGAGCCAGCTCACGCGGTGGCCGGCAGGCGGCAATGCGGGCCTGGAGGAGGTCGTGTCCGTGCTCGCGAATGCCTGTCGCGGCAGCGGGCTGGTGCTTGCCGGCCCACGCGGGGAGTCCGGCCTGGCTTGCGGGCTGCTGCCCTATGCACTGGCGCGGCGCCTGCAGAGGCCGGTGATCAACGAGGTGATCGACCTGCTGCCTGAAACCGATGGCGGCTGGCGCGTGGTGCAGGCGCTGCCTCGTGGCGCACGGCGTTCGTGGAGGCTCGAACGAGACGTGCGCGCGGTGCTGGTCACCAGTGCGCGCCTCGCATCGCGCGAGGACTTGCTGCAGCGCTACTCATGGGCGGCTGCGCAGGCCGGCAGCCTCTTGGAGGGCTCCATCGCGACGTTCGAGCCGCAGCCCGCAGGAAGCGCGGGGTGTGTGAACTGGCGCTTCGAGCCGGCACGCAAGCAACGCAGGCCACTGGTGCCTGCATCCACCGAAAGCGGGGCCGCGCGCATGGCGCGAGCCACTGGCTCAGCAGAGTCTGCCCGCCAGGGCGGCACCGTGATCCGCGACGGCTCCACCATGGACAAGGCGCGGCTGCTGCTCGAGCACCTGCGCAAGTTGTCACTCGTCGATCCTTCGACCTGAAGCCGCAACCATCTGTGCCGCGTGTCGAGTGCGCGGTGAAGTGGCAACGTGCGTTCACGTGCATGGCCTGAGCGCGCGTGGCGTGCTCAGGCCATGCACGCTGGTTGCGCACGCACGGTTGTGTTGCGCTCGTGAGGTGGCACGCTGGCCTGCTCCTTGCGTGCATTGATGACCATCAATGCACGCGCACGAAGATGAAGCGATGGAGCTGAACAAGGTGCCGACCCCGGTGGTTCGATCGACGTTCCGATGCATGGCCGAACGAGCGGCCGAGAACGCGGCAGCACCATGCAGGCCTTCCCCTACGCGTATTTCCCTGTTCAAGCGCGCATGAAGGTTGATCAAAATCAACATCAAAGCCGCAAGAGCTCGTATGGCTTGCGCCGTCGCCGGGCGGATGCAGTTCACGGCGAGCGCCAAGCGGTCATCCCCCCACTGATGGCCTGACTGCGATGACTGAACCAGTCTCTTCTCCGTCTCCTCAAGTCCGCCATTTCGGATTCCTGCTGCTCCACAGCTATTCGATGATCGCTTTCGCCAACGCGCTCGAGGTCTTGCGCATGGCGAACCTGCTGAGCGGGCAGCGGCTCTACACGTGGACCGTCGCAACCATCGACGGCAAGGGTGCTCCCGCAAGCAATGGCCTGTCGGTCGACAAGCCCGGCACACCCGCCGACCTGGACAGTTGCGACGTGGTGTTCGTTTGTGGTGGCGTGGAAGTGCAGAAGGCCATCAGCGAGGCCGTGTTGCAAGACCTGCGCAGGCGCGCGGCGCGGGGCCAGGCGCTGGGCGGGCTTTGCACCGGTGCGCACGCGCTGGCCGAAGCCGGTGTCATGAACGGCTTCCGCTGCGCCGTGCATTGGGAAAATTTGTCGGCACTGCGCGAAGCCTGCCCCAAGGTGCGTTTCGCGCTCGAGGTCTTCGTCGTCGATCGAGACCGGGTCACGGCGTCCGGCGGCATTGCGCCGCTGCACCTCATGCTCCACCTGGTGCGCGGACACCACGGCAACAAGTTGGCGATGGCGATCTCGGAGCAGTTCATCATCGATCGCGTGCGTGACCAGAGCGAGCAGCAGCGCTTGCCTCAGCCCGAGTTCGTCGGGCCCGGCTACGAGCATCTCGTCGAGGCGACGGCACTCATGGCCGCGAATATCGAAGAGCCTCTCACCTTGTCTGAAATCGCGGACGCGACGGGCATTTCGCTGCGCCAGCTGGAGCGCCTGTTCCATCGCTATCACGACGTGACACCGGCTCAGCACTACCTGGCGTTGCGTTTGCGGCGTGCGCGCGAACTGCTTGCGCATACGAGCGCGCCGATCATGCAGATCACCGTGGCTTGCGGCTTCCAGACCGCATCGCACTTCTGCAAGGCCTACAGGGCCCAGTTCGGTCATTCGCCCAGCGATCATCGTCGCCAGGGTGGCAGCCAGGGACTGGTCCACCTGGGCACTGCGCCGGAGGCTGGTGCACATGCAACACGGGCCGCACGGGCTGCGAGGGCCGCAGCCGAGGTGGCACTGCACGTGTCCTGACGCATGCCGCGCGAGGTGCCGGCGAGCCGGCACTCGGGCGACTGCAGTCCATGAAGGAAAAAGCGGCTGGCAATGCCAGCCGCTTTTCGTTGGTGGTGAAGGTGAGAAGGTGCAGGCACGGTGTTCAGAGCACGCCGGTGAGCCAGCGGTCCACCACGTCGCCACGTGCGGTAACGAAGGTGGCGGCCTCTTTCGCGGCGCTGCTGTCGCGCGCCTTGAGCATCACGGCCTCCAGATCGGCCAGCGGCAGCTTCATGTTGCGCACGAATGAGGCGGCCTTCGGGAAGGCCGCGCTGAAGCCCTTGCGTCCCAGGGCGTGGATCTCTTCGGCGCCACCCAATGTCTGCTTCGGGTCTTCCAGGTAGCGGATCTTGTATTGCGAGAACATCCAGTGGGGCGACCACGTCGTCACCACGATCCATTGCTTGCGCTGGATGGCGCGATCGAGCGCCGAGACCATGGCGGCGTCGGAAGCCGTGAGCAGCTTGTAGTCCAGGCCATAGGTCTTGATCGCCAACTCGGACAGCTTCATCAGGCCTGCGCCTGCATCGATGCCCTGGATGCGACCCCCGAGCTTTTCTTGAACCTCGGGCTTCTTGAGGTCCTCGATGGAGCGCAGCGTGGAGACGGGGATCTCGTCGGGCACGGCCCAGCCCAGTCGCGCGCCGGTGTAGAGCGCGCCGAGGTCCTCGACGTCGTCCTTGACCTTCTCCCAGTAGCTCTTGTGCGTGCCGGGCAACCAGGCCATGAGCATCAGGTCGATCTGGCCGCGCTGCAGCGCCGCGTACTGCAGCGCGACGTCGGTCATGACCAACTCGACCTTCTGCGCCATGCGCTGCTCAAGGATGATCTTGGCGATGTTGGTCACCACCTCGGCGTCCGACCAGGCAGTCCAGCCGATGCGGATGGGCTTGGCCTGCGCCAGCACGGACAAGGGCGTGCTGGCCAATGCCACGGTGGTGGTCGCGCCGGCAATGAAGCTGCGGCGGTTCAAGGTCGACAGGTTGCGCGTCATGGGGGCTCTCAATCTGCGGTTGAAGATGCGGAACGGACTCTAGTCATGCCGCCTGCACCGGGTTCCCTCGATGCGACTCCGACATGTCGTAGATCGACATGTGGCAGCCGGCAGGGCGCTGCCGAAGTTCCGCCGCATGCGAGCGGCATTGACTGCTGGTCGACCGGAAGCGCTTGCCCCGCAAGAGCACCGCAGCCATGCGGGCGGGGGTTCGATGCCCCAGCAGATTCATCGCTGCACCTCGCTCGCTCACGTGCCGTCTGCGTGTCGTGATCTGCAGGAGATTCGACGCATTCACACCGTCCTTGCGCCGTCAAACCGCGGGCAAACCCGGTAGGCATACGGAGTGCGTGGTACCTACAGTTTGTCTACTAACTGAAGACAATTTGTAGTTCTTGGCAGGCTTGTTGCTTATCAACAGGCGTCGAAATCCTTCGATGCACCAACGAGGAGATGTGATGCGAAACATCCTGAAGAAACTGGCGGCCTTGGCGCTCGTCGTGGTGGGCGCGACTTCGTCGCATGCCCAGGACAAGGTCATTCGAATGGGGACGATGAACTGGGAGGACCTGACCCCCATCACCCTCATCAGCAAGAAGTTCCTCGAGAAGCAGGGATACAAGGTCGAGTCGACATCGTTCTCCGAATGGGGCATCGCCTATGGCGCGCTCAGCAAGGGTGACGTCGACATCCTGGCATCGCAGATCAACTACGCCGCCGGCGACTACTGGGCCAAGAACAAGAACCGGCTGGAGAAGATCTCCGTCGTCTCGCACGGCCTGCTGCAAGGTGTCGTCGTCCCGTCGTACATGCCGATCGATTCGATCGACCAGCTCAACGACGTCAAGGACAAGGTCGGTGGCCGAATCATCGGCATCGAGCCCGGCTCGGGCCTCATGCGTGAACTGGGTGCAGCGGTGAAGGAATACGGCCTGAAGTACCAGGTCGTCGACGGCAGTACCGCGGCCACGATGGCACAGCTGCAGTCTTCGCTCGAGCGCAAGCAACCCATCGTCACGGTGATGTGGAAGCCGTCGTGGATGGCCCAGAAGTACGACGTCAAGTTCCTGAAGGATCCGAAGAACGTCTTCGCCCCCGCGCAAAGCTACTACTGGGTCGCCAAGAAGGGCTTCTCCGCGAAGAACCCTCGTGCGCGTGAGGCGCTGGCCAGCATCTTCGTGCCGGTCGAGGACATCACGAAGATCAGCAGTGACGTGAACGACGGCAAGACGCTCGAGCAGGCGGTCGATCTCTGGTGGGGAAAGAACTCGAGCCTGATCGAACGATGGTCTGCGATGGCCAGCAACTGATCGATCCCATCAAGGCCGAAGAGCAGAGGCCGCGAAGCACGGCGTAGCAGCCTCCGCAGATTGCAGATGGCCCCATGACGAGAGTGCGTGAAACCATGTCTGCCATTCCAGCCATTCCAATGCCCGCACGATCCACAGCCGTCGAATGCCGATCGGTCTGGAAGATCTTTGGCAACCAGAGTTCCGCGGCGATCGAGGCCGCCAAGGCCGGCGCCGACAAGAACAGGCTCCTCGAGCAGTTCGGCTGCGTCGTGGGGGTTGCGGATGCATCGTTCTCCATCTTCGAAGGAGAGACGTTCTGCATCATGGGGCTGTCCGGCAGCGGCAAGTCCACCCTCATCCGCCACTTCAACCGGCTGATCGAGCCGAGCCTCGGCGAAGTGATCGTTCGTGGGCAGGACGTCTGCAAGCTCAACGCAGCCGAGCTACGGCGGTTGCGTGCCAAGAACATGGGCATGGTCTTCCAGCACGTGGCGCTGCTGCCTTATCGCACGGTGCTGCAGAACGTCATGCTGCCGCTGGAAGTGCAAGGCGTCTCCAAGCGCGAACGCATCGAGACCTGCCAGGCGGCGCTCGAGACCGTGGGGCTCAAGGGCTGGTCCAACCGGTATCCGCGTGAGTTGTCCGGCGGGATGCAGCAGCGCGTTGGCATCGCGCGGGCTTTGGCCGCCAACCCCGAGATCCTGCTGATGGACGAGCCGTTCAGCGCGCTGGACCCGCTGATCCGCAAGCAGCTGCAGCTCGAGTTCAAGCAGCTGTCGACGAGCCTGAAGAAGACCACGATCTTCATCACGCATGACCTGGAGGAGGCCATCCGCATCGGCGACCGGATCGCGATCATGAAGGAAGGGCGGATCGTGCAGATCGGGACGCCCGAGGAAATCGTGCTGCGTCCGGCCACCGACTATGTGGCCGAGTTCGTCGAGGGCATCTCGCGCCTTCGCCTGGTCAAGGCTCGTTCGGTCATGAAGCAGTGGGTCGAACCTCAAGGCGAAGCTCCGCAGCACGAGGGCCACAACGGCTTCGCCAGCGTCGACTCCAATGCCGACCTGGAAACCATGATCGACCTCGTGCTGGAGCGCAAGGCGGAAACGCTCGGCGTGAAGGAGCATGGCCGCCTCGTCGGCTCCGTCACGCGCGACAACCTGTTGCGGGCCGTGCGCGGCATCGCCCCGGTGTAGCGCAGGAGGGGTGAGATGGACGGCCTCATAGAGAAGATCGACTCGCGCGTCGACACCGGCCTCGAATGGCTGAACGACAACGCGACGACGATGTTCGACTTCGCACGCGCCATCCTCGATGGTGCGTTCCACGGGATCAACGCGATGCTGAACGTCGCGCCCTGGTGGCTACTGATCCTGATCGTCATCGTCGTGGGCTGGTTCGCCGTCGGCAGGGCCTTCGCCGTGTTTGCCGCGGCGGGCCTCGGGCTGTGCGTGGCCATGGGCCTCTGGTCGGCGACGATGAGCACGCTGGCCCTGGTGCTGAGCTCGACCATCCTGGCGCTGCTGGTCGCCATACCGGTCGGCATCGTGGTGGGGCTCAAGGCAGGTCTTTCGAAGTTCGTCGACGTGATCCTCGACTTCATCCAGACCATGCCGCCCTACATCTTCCTGCTGCCGGGCATCGCATTGCTGGGTTACGGCCCCGCGACGGCGATGTGCGCCACCTGCCTGGTAGCCATCCCGCCGGCGCTTCGCCTCACGGCCCACGGCATCCGCATGACGCCGACGGAACAGCGGGAGCTCGGCGTCGCGACGGGCATGAAGCCGCTGCAGGTGCTCTCGAAGATACGGATTCCCTCCGCGCTGCCGTCGATCCTCGCGGGCGTCAACCAGAGCCTGATGCTCGCCTTCGGCATGGTCGTCATCGCAGGCATCGCCGGCTCCGGCGGGCTGGGGCAGGACATCTATGACGCGGTCCGCACCCTCAGGATCGACCGGGCGATCAATGCCGGCATCGCCATCGTGGTCCTGACGATCCTGCTGGACCGGTTTTCCCAGCGCCTGGGCGGACGCAGCCCGAAGGAGAGCTGAAGTGGACGACGTTCTTCTTTCGCCCGGCTCACTGGTCACGCCCATCCTGTCGTGGCTGAACGTCCACTGGCACGAGCAATTCGAAGCGACGTCGACGTTCTTCAACGTGCTCATCGACGGCATCGTCCAGGTGCTGTCGGTGGGCCCGGCCTGGGCCGTGATCGGTGTGCTGGCCGTGGTGTCTTTGCTGCTGGCCGGCTGGCGGGGCGGGCTGCTGTGCCTGGCGGGCCTGGGGGCCTGCGTGCTGCTGGGCATGTGGGAAACGACCATCCAGACGCTGGCCTTGATCATCATCGCGGTGGTCTTCTCGGTCCTGGTGGGGGTGCCGCTCGGGATCTTCTTCTCGCGCAGCCTGCGCCTGCAGAACGCGGCGCGGCCGCTCCTCGACGTGATGCAGACGCTGCCGCCGTGGGTGTACCTGGTGCCTGCCGTCATCCTCTTCGGGCTCGGCACGGTGCCGGCACTGCTGTCGACCATCATCTACGGCATCGCGCCGATGGTGCGTCTCACGATCCTGGCAATGAGCCAGATCCCGAAGGAGCGCATCGAGCTGGGTCATGCGATCGGCGCGAGCAAGCTGCAGGCGCTGTTCAAGATCCAGCTGCCGTCTGCATTGCCGACCCTGTTGCTGGGCGTCAACCAGTGCATCTTGCTGTCGCTGGCGATGGTGGTGCTCGCGGGCCTCGTGGGGGCAGGGGGGCTGGGGGCCGAAGTCACCCGCGGATTGACGCGCATGGAGTTCGGCCTCGGCCTGCGGGCGAGCGTGTCGATCGTCATCCTCGCCATCGTGATGGACCGCGTCTTCCGCGGCGCGATGCCCAAGTCGTATCTCACCTAAGGATTGATTCAACATGAAATCGCAACTGAACTTTCATGGCGTGCACACGCCGCTGGTCACCCCGTTCAAGACAGACGGCGAGATCGACCATGACCTGCTCGGGCGCCACGCGGCCGACCTCAGCGGCCGGGTTTCGGGCCTCATGGCCGGCGGGACGACCGGCGAGTACTACGCGCTGAGCTTCGACGAACGCGCACGGACCTTCGACACCGTGGCCGCTGCGGCCGGTGGCAAGGTGCCGCTGACGGCCGGCATCAACGCGACGACGACGAAGGAGGTCATCCGCCTCGGCCAGCAGGCCAAGCGCGCTGGCCTCTCCGCAGTGCTGGTGGCCGCGCCGTACTACGCACAGCCCACGCAGGAAGAACTGCTGCATCACCTGCTGAAGGTCGACGACAGCCTGGACATGCCGGTCATGCTCTACAACTTCCCGGCCCGCACGGGGACGGAGATCAGCGACGGCGTCCTCGAGGCGCTGCTGGCCCGGCCGAACTTCATCGCGATGAAGGAAAGCACGGGCGACATCTCGCGCCTGCATCACCTGGCAACCCATTTCCGCGACAAGCTGGTGCTGAGCTGCGGCATGGACGACCAGGCGCTCGAGTTCTTCGTGTGGGGGGCGAAGAGCTGGGTGGCCGGAGCGTCGAACTTCCTGCCAGAGGCGCACATGGAGCTCCTTCGAGTGTGCGCCGAACAGCATGACTTCCAGAAGGGCCGCCAGCTGATGGCGCAGCTGCTTCCGGTGCTCGAGCTGCTCGAACGCGGCGGCAAGTTCATCCAGTACGTCCGCTACGGCTGCGAGCTGGCCGGCAAGCCGGTGAGGCCCGCTCGCGCGCCATTGGGCGGCCTGACGGATGAAGAGCGCCGCGCCTTCGCCGAGGTCGTCGGCCCGCTGCTTCGAAACGCGCAGTGACCGGCGTGGAGTCGACCCTGTCATTCGCCCGCCTGCCCGCAGCCGACGGCAGGAACGGCTGGTGGGAGACGCTGCCGGCGCCGCCGCCCAGCCGGCCGCTGCGGTCGGAGCGCCACTACGACTTCGTGGTCGTCGGCGGCGGCATCACGGGGCTTTGCGCGGCGAGGCGATTGGCCGAACTGGCGCCCGCGGCCTCCATCGCGCTGGTGGAAGCCGACCGCATCGGGCGGACGACCGCCGGCCGGAACTCGGGGTTCTTCGTCGACCTGCCCCACGACATCAGCGGTGAAGGTTATTCGCGCAGCGTCGAGGCCGACAAGGCCAGCGTGCGGCTGCAGCGCCATGGCATCGACTACGTGCGCTCTGCCGTCCGTGAGCACAGGATCGCTTGCGACTGGCGAGACGAAGGCAAGTACCACGCGGCGGTGAACAAGAAGGGGCAGGCGGGCCTCGAACATTTCGCCCAGGGGCTCGACCGCATCCAGGAAAAGTTCGAGTGGCTCGACGAGGCCGCCATCGCGAAGGTCACCGGCTCGAGCTTCTACCGTGGCGCCGTCTTCACCCCCAGCTGCAGCACGGTCCAGCCGGCTGCGCTGATGAGAGGCCTGGCCGCGGCCCTGCCGGGCAATGTGGACGTGTTCGAACAGTGTGCGGTGACAGGGATCGAGAACCGCGGCGAGGCCAGGGTGCTGAACTGCCGCGACGGCAAGGTTTTCGCGAAGCAGGTGATCCTCTGCACGAACGCCTACGCCGCCACGTTCGGCGGTCGGCCGAACGGGCTGCTGCCCGTCTACACGTTCGCTTCGATGACGCGGGTGTTGACCGAAGGCGAAGTGGGCAAGCTCGGCGGCTTGCCGTCGTGGGCGCTGATTCCGGCCGACCCGATGGGGAGCACGGTCCGGCGCCTCGGCAGCGACCGGATCTGCGTGCGCAACCATTTCGTCTTCCGGCCGGAGGTGCAGGTGTCCGGGTCCGATCTGGAGCGGGCCAAGGCGCTTCACAGGCGCTCGTTCGAGCGGCGCTTCCCCATGCTCGGGAACGTCGAGCTGGAGTACACGTGGGGCGGCCCGCTGTGCCTGTCGGTCAACAACGGCGTCTTCTTCGGCCGCAGAGGGGACGGCATCTTCGAAGCCATCGGGTGCAACGGCCTGGGCCTGAGCAGGGGGTCTGCCTCCGGCAAGCTCATCGCCGAATACGCGCTGGGGCATTCCAGCGACGTGCTGCAGCAGCTTCTCGAGCAGCCGCAGCCGCCTTCGTATCTGGTGCGCCCGATCGCGGACGTCGCCGTCGGCACCGCGATCTGGTTCAAGGAACTGATGGCAGGCGCCGAGCGCTAGGCCTTGACAGGAGTCATCAATCGAATCGCACCCCCTCGGGGCGTGCGAGGGGGAGGGTTTTGCCTCCGTCGGGGGCGGAAGGTTCGGTGAGGCGATACGGCATGGCTTGGTTGCCAGCGAGTCGCTTGCCGAACGGGTTGCCAACACATGCGTTGGCAGATGGAGAGAGCACGCAACCATGAAGGAAACAACCGTGTCCAAACAAATCGTTTCGTTGAGCACGCTGGTGCTCGCCGGGCTCGCAGCGGGCACTGCATCGGCCCAGTCGAACGTCAGCATTTCCGGCTATCTGGACGTCGGCATCTACCGCGACATCAACAAGGACTGGCAGGTCGGCCCGATCCAGCGCAGCAACATCGCCTTCAGCGGCACCGAAGACCTCGGAGACGGCCTCAAGGCGACGTTCAACCTGAGCCACCGGTTCGACAACTCGACGGGGGCGCTGGAAAGTTCGAGCAAGCCGTTCTGGCACGGCGAAGCCACGGTGGGGCTCAAGGGCGGCTTCGGGGCGGTGCAGTTCGGCCGGCGCCTGGACGCGATCAACAACAACGACTGGGCCTTCGACCCCTGGGGCAACTTCGACCGCATCGCCTCGCCGGCCTGGGACCTGTGGCACTACAACTTCCCCACGGATCCGAAGGGCAACAACGGCACCGCGGAGTTCGGGCGGCTCAACAACGGCATCTTCTACGACTCGCCCACGTTCGGCGGCTTCTCGGCCCACTTCAGCGGCTCTCCCGAGAAGGCCACCGGGGACCTCAACAGGCCGTACAGCGCGGCGCTGCAATACAGGAGCGAGCTGTTCTCGGGCATGGTCGCGCACGGCAAGAACAGTGCGGCGAACACCGACACCTTCGTCGGCCTGAAGACCTCGATCGCCGGCGTGGGCCTGATGGGGGCCTATGACGTGAGCAAGGCAGGGGCGTCGAAGGCCAAGTCGACCACCCTCGGCGCCACCTACACGATGAACCTGTTCACGCTGAAGGCAGGGTGGGGGCAGGTGGACCTGGACGGCGTCAAGGCGGAGAAGATGTTCGGCCTGGGCGGTGTCTATGCGCTGTCGAAGCGGACCAGCCTGTACGCGGACCTTGCGCGCAAGGAATTCCCCGCGCAATCGGCGAGCACCTACGGCGTCGGCATGGCGCACAGCTTCTGAGCGTCATGCGGCCTCTGGAGAACTCGGGACAAACCCGATGAAGTGCCGGGCGAGCTGTGGGTCGACAATTTGTAGACATACGGCAAGACGGGGAAGCGAATGGCATTGGCAAAGGTGAAGGACCGCGACGACGGTGGCGAGGTGCCTGTGGACCGCAAGGTGGCCCTCGGCGATGCGCTTCGCCGACGGATCCTGAGCATGGAACTGGCGCCGGGCGCGGTGCTGGACGAGGTGGCTCTTGGCGAGGAGTTCGGCCTGTCCCGACCGCCCGTGCGCGAGCTGATGCGGCAGATGGCCGCCGAGGGATACATCGAGCTGGAGGCGAATCGAGCCGCTCGGGTCGCCTCGATGAGCTATCACGCGCTGCGCAACTTCTACCTGGCCGCGCCGCTTATCTACGGCGCGACGACGAAGCTGGCGGCATTGAACGCGACGCGTGCGGAGATCGACGAGCTCAAGCACGTTCAACAGCGCTTCAAGGCCGCCGTGCAACGTGGCGACCTCGACGGCCGGGTCTTCTACAACGACCAGTACCACTTGCTGATCGGCCGCATGGCCCACAACCCCTACCTGCTGCCCAGCCTGCGCCGGTTGCTGATCGACCATGCCCGCCTGGCCAAGACCTTCTACCAGCCGCGCGACAAGGGGATGCAGGCCGACCTGGAATCGGCCGTGCGCCAGCACGACGAGATCATCGAGGCGATCGAGCGGCGCGACGCCGAGGCCGCCGGCGAGATCGTGCGCGCGCACCTCGACCTCTCGCGGCGAAACATGGCCATGTTCGTGGCGCCGGATGGCATCGACGTCCCGTTCGACACCCAGTGACTTGCACTGGGCCATCCGCGTCATCCACCCCTCCTGGGCGAAATGGAAATGCCCTCACAGGAAGACAGGAACACAGAAATGACCGAATTGCTGACAAAGAGCGAATACCAGCGGATCGCCCGCGACCTGAAGCTGCCGAGCAAGGCGTTCGTCAATGGCGAACCCTATGCGTCGGCCTCCAAGGCGACCTACACCTCCACCAACCCGGCGACCGGCGAAGTCATCGCCACGCTGCCAGCCTGCAACGCAGCAGACGTGGACGTTGCCGTGGCCTGCGCGCGGGCGGCCTGGGCCGACGGCCGCTGGTCGAGACAGCACCCAGCCGCACGCAAGAAGGTGCTGCTGCGCCTGGCTGAACTCATCGAGCAGCACACCGTCGAGCTCGCCGTGATGGAAAGCCTCGACAGCGGCAAGACCGTCTTCGATTGCCAGACGGTGGACGTGCCGGAGACCGTCAACTGCCTGCGCTGGCATGCCGAGGCGATCGACAAGATCTACGACCAGGTGTCACCCGCCTCCGACACCCACCTCGCGATGATCGTGCGCGAACCGGCCGGCGTCGTCGGGCTCGTCCTGCCCTGGAACTTTCCGCTGCTGATGCTGGCGTGGAAGATCGGCCCCGCGCTGGCTGCAGGCTGCGCGCTCGTGGTGAAGCCGGCGGAGGAAACTTCGCTGACCACGCTGCGGGTCGCCGAACTGGCGCTCGAGGCCGGTGTTCCGCCGGGCATCTTCAACGTGCTCACCGGTTCGGGGCCTGATGTCGGCGAACCCATCGGGCGCCATGCGGGTGTCGACGTGGTGTCGTTCACCGGATCGACCAGCACGGGCCGGCGATTCCTCAAGTACTCGGCGGAGAGCAACCTCAAGAACGTGATCCTCGAGATGGGCGGCAAGAACCCGTGCATCGTCATGGACGACGTGCAGGACCTCGACGCCGTGGCTGCGCACGTCGTCAACGGCGCGTTCTGGAACATGGGCCAGAACTGCTCGGCGATCTCGCGGCTGCTGGTGCAAAAAGGCGTCAAGCAGGCGCTGCTGCAAAAGATCTTCAAGCTGGCGGACGAATGGCAGGTGGGCGATCCGCTCGATCCTGCCCATCGCATCGGCCCGCTGGTGTCACAGGAGCACTTCGAGAAGGTCAGCTCCTACCTGGACGGCGACGTGAAGGTGCTCTACGGCGGCGCCACCGCCGAAGGACGATTCGTTCACCCCACCGTGATCGAACTGCCGAACAACTCGGTCAGGCAGGCGCGCGAGGAGATCTTCGGGCCGGTGCTGGCGGTGATCGAGGTCGACAGCCTGGCCGAGGCGATAGAGATCGCGAATGACACGGACTACGGCCTGACCGCCTCCGTGTTCACTGCCGACGGCACCCGCGCGATGCGCATGGCCAGGGCCATTCGAGCCGGTACCGTCACGGTGAACTCCTACGGAGAAGGCGACAGCACGACGCCGTTCGGCGGCTACAAGCAGTCGGGCTTCGGCGGGCGCGACAAGTCGATCCACGCGCACGACCAGTACACCCAGCTGAAGACGATCTGGCTGGACCTCAGCAGCAGGGAAGCGGAACTGGTTTGAGCCGATGTGCGGCTCCCGGGCATCAATCAAGCCGTTGTCGAAGGGCTTGGCTGACGCGCAGGAAGAGCCGGCGTGGAGCGCCTGCTGCAGTCCCAGGCCATCCAGGTGCGCGCGGGCCTGGAGCTGGCCGGCAACGAGACCATCAGGCAGGCCGTGATGTGCGGCATGGGCATCATGCTTCCTGTCGGCGCACACCTTCCAGGTCGAGCTGGAGGCCGGGCTGATGGTGGTGCTCGACGTGATCGACCTGCCCAAGCACGTGGACTGGTGTTCGTGACGCGGCGCGACACGGTGCTGGGCGGCGTCAACGCCGCGTTTCGAGACTTCGTGATCGCACAAGGGGTCGACTGGGCTCGCTGCCGTACCCTCTGACCTTGCGCAGCGGGGGAGCCTTCGCCACGAACGTGGCGCTTTCAATCTTTCAATGAAAGGACTCACGTGATCCATCGCAACAACGAAAACGACAGCGAACGCCAGCGGCTCCATCGCAAGAGCCAGGCCGAGGCCTTCGATGCCATCGGCGAGCGATACGACGAGGCGTTCCCGCACAAGGAGGGCCAGGTGTTCGCCGGTGAATGGCTCATCAGGTCCTTGCCTGGCGGGGCGCGCGTGCTGGATGTGGGCTGCGGCACGGGGGTGCCCACCGCGCGCCAGTTGGCGGATGCCGGTTTCGATGTGGTGGGGATCGACCTGTCCGGTGTGATGGTGAAGCTCGCGCGGCAGCGCGTTCCGCAGGCGGCGTTCCACCAGATGGACGTTGCAGACCTGCGGCCTGACGACCCGCAGGGCCTGGGCCGGTTCGACGCGGTCACGGCCTTCTTTTCGCTGCTGATGTTGCCGCGCGCGGAAATTCCTCTCGCACTGCTCACCGTCCGCCACCTGCTGGTGCCGGGCGGCTTGTTCGCTCTCTCGATGGTGGAGGCCGACGTGGACGACCTCCAGATTCCATTCCTCGGCCACACCTTGCGGGTCTCGGGTTACCTGCGCGACGACCTGCGCAAGGTCGTCGAAACGGCGGGCTTCGAGATCGTGGAAGAAACCTCCCGCACCTACGATCCGGCGGTGGCCGATGTGCCGCCGGAGAAGCAGCTGTTCCTCTGCTGCCGACAGCGCGGCTGAGCGCCGCACAGTCGGTCAACCGCGCCTGGCGCTCAACGCCCCGCTCAAGGCCAGCCCGGCGGCGAACGAGAGGTACACCCACCCCAGGCTGGCAGGCCGCAACCGGTGCTCGAAGCCGGGGCTCGGGCGATGCGGTACGACCTTGAGATCCACCACGGTGGCCAGGGCGGTGACGGTGGCGGTTGCGCTGGTTCATCGCGCCCGGAATGGCGATTGCCGGACCGAAAGCGCCTCGCCGGTACCGAGCAAGTGGCATACCCCATGAAGATCCTCATCACAGGCGCCAGCGGTTTCATCGGCCGCCGATTGACGGCCGCGCTCGCCGCGAAGGGCCATCGCGTGGTGTGCGCCGGGCGCGGCAGCGGGGGACCTGACTGCCGCTGGGTGCGGGCCGATTGCGCTGTTCGATGCCTGCCGTGCTGTGGGTGTCTCGCGCGTGGTGCAGGTGTCGGCGCTGGGGGCGCAAGAAGGAGCCGACACGGAATTCCTGCGCAGCAAGGCGGTGGCAAACCGTCACCTGCTCGCGCTCGGGCCATGGCTCGACGCTACCGTCGTGCAGCCGTCGCTGGTGTTCGGGCTCGAAGGGCACAGCTCGCAGCAGCTGTGAGGGGCTGTGCCTTCAGCCGGCGGCACGCCAGGCCAGGTAGCCCGCCACGATGGCGAGCGTGACCAGCGTGACCGGTGCGCCCACCGCCGCGTGGCGGCGCCAGTCGATCGCCACGCCGCGGCGCGCAGCGGCATCCACCACGATGATGTTGGCGATGCTGCCTACGACGAACAGGTTGCCGGCCAGCGTGCTCACCAGCGCCAGCGTCACGCCGGCCAGCGGGTGCTCGGCCACCGGCAGCAGCAACATCACCGCGGGTACGTTCGACACGATGTTCGACAGCACGAAGGTCGTGCCGAACAGTGCCACCGGCTGCTGCAGCACCACGCCCGCAGCGGCCAGGTCGGCCACCAGCGTGGCGGGCAGGCCGGTTTTCTGCAAGGCATGGTTCACGATGAACAGGCCCGCGAACAGCACCAGCAGCTCCCAGTCCACCAGCCCCAGCATGCGGCGCGAGTGCAGCTTGCGGCTGAGCAGCAGCACTCCGGCGCCGGTGAGCGCCACCACTTCGCGTGGCCAACTGGTGAACAGGAATGCCAGCACCAGCGCACCGG
>CAMLLU010000066.1 GCA_946480925.1 uncultured Rivibacter sp. | reverse complement strand
GGCTGACGGCGTTGGGCTGCACCTGACGGTGGGCGGCGAAGGCGGTGATGGTGTCTTCGTTGGCACCGAGCAGCCCGGCCACCACGGCTGCCAAGCCACTGCTGCCTTGCACGGGGCGGCTGAAGCGCAGGGTGCCAAGGTCGGGGCGCTTGGCTTGCCGGTCGGTGATGACCATGCAGTGGCGGGCCTGCTTGCCCTGGGCGGGCACGCCGTGCTCGAAGTGGTAGCTCAGGCCCGCTTCGGCCAGCAGGCGGCTCAGGAAGTCGAAGTCGCTCTCGTTGTATTGGGTCTTGGTGACAAAGCGCGGCAGGGGCTCGGTGACTTCGGCACGCCAGTGGGCCTCGTCGTAGTCCTTGAACAGGTCGGCCACGATCTCCAGCACGTCCATGTCCTGGTAGAGGAAGCTGTCGCGGGTGTGCTGCAGGAAACACGGCCAGGGCTGCAGCGTGAGGCGGCAACGGGCCAGGCCCCCGTCGCTGCCCAACTCAGAGGCCTCCATCACGTAGCCGTGCCAGGGGCGCTGCGAGCCGTCGGCCTGGGTGAGCTGCAGCGTGACTTCGGCGCCGATCAGTGGCGTGAGGTCGAGGTGGGCGTTGACCGACAGGCAGTCGATCCCGAAGGTGCCGAGGGTGTTGACGCCTTCGGTGCCGTGCAGGCGCTCGACCACGAAGGGGTTGCCGGGCAGCGGGGTGTCGATGGCCAGCAGGCGCTTGTGCTGGCTGGGCAGGCCCTGCAGCAGGGCAGACAAAAGCTCGGCAGGCGCGAAGCTCGCGCCGTCCTGCGATGGCAATCGCATGGAGTTCCTCCTGAATGTTCTTTTCGGTCGCGCGCGATTATGGTCGTAGCGGCAACACTCTCGGTACGCAGGCGGGATAGCGTTCACAACATGCCCTAGAGGCGCCGCAGCGTGCTCGTCATCTGCTCGAACATCGCGTCCACCGCCGCGGAGCCTGTCGAGGCCTTGCTGCGCAGCACGGCCACTTCGAGTGCCGGCAGATCCGGCAGGCCGTGGCGCGCCTGCAGCACGTGCAAGCCCGGCGGAACGCTGCAGCGCGTGAGCACGGCAATCGCCAGCCCGCTTTCCACCGCGGCCAGCTGGCCCGCCAGGCTGGAGCTGTTGTAGACGATGCGGTGCGCGCGCCGCTGCGCCGACAACGCGGCCAGTGCATCGCGGCGTGCGCGGCTGCCGGCCTCGTACACCGCAATGGGCAGGGGGTTGCGCCGCCAGGCCTCGTGCTGCGGTGCGCCCACCCACACCAGCGGTTCGTGGAACAGCAAGGTGCCGCGCTGCGGGCGGTCTCGCGTCACCAGTGCAATGTCCACCTCGCCGCGCTGCACCTTCGGTACGAGCGACGTGGACTGCTCGCACACCAGCGTGATCTCCACGCCCGCATGCCGTCCGGCGAAGCTTCGCAGCACCGGCGTGAGGTAGCTGGCGGCGTAGTCGTCGGGCACGCCCAGCGTGAGCCGGCCTGACAGCGCCTGCCCGTGCAGCGCCTGCTGTGCCTGCGCGTGCAGCTCCAGCATGCGGCGCGCATAGCCCAGCAATTCGGCACCGGTGGGCGTGAGTTCCAGGTGCCGCGGCCCGCGCGTCAGCACCGGGCGCCCCACCGCGTCTTCGAGCTTCTTGAGCTGCATGCTCAGCGCCGATTGCGAGCGGAACACCCGCGGCGCAGCAGCTGTGAGCGAGCCGGCGTCCACCACGGCCACGAAGGCGCGCAGCCAGTCGAGCTGCAGGTCGGCGGCTTGCATCGGCGTGCTCCATGATTTCGATAAGCGAATGGTAGCCGTCAGCACTATGCGCTTTACGCAAACACTGGCGCCTCGCACAGTGAAGCCATGACTTCACTGGCCAACTCCAACACAGGCCTGCAGCCGGCCGATGCAACGGCACAGGCACGTCGCGGCACATGGCTGATGACGGCCGGCGGGCTGCTGCTGGGCACGCTGGGCGTGTTCGTCGAAGAGGCGGGCCAGCACCCGCTGGCGACGGTGTGGTTCCGCTGCGGTTTCGGCGCGTTGGCGCTGCTGCTGTGGGGCGCGGCCACCGGCCGGCTCGGCGAGCTGGGCCTGCGCGGCCGCGCGCTGTTGATGGCCGTGGCGGCCGGCGTGTTGATGATCGCGAACTGGGCGCTCTTCTTCGCCGCCATTTCGCGGACCTCCATCGGCGTGGCCACCGTGGTGTTCCATGTGCAGCCGCTGTGGGTGCTCGCGCTGGGCGCGTGGTGGCTGCGCGAGAAGGTGTCGCCCCGGCAAGCCGCGGCAGCCGTGGTCGCCCTGGCCGGGCTGGCGCTGGCCACGGGCCTCTTCGAAAACGCCTCGGGTGCTGCCATGTGGGCGCCTGCCTATCTGCTCGGCCTGGCCATGTGCCTGGGCGGCTCGTTCAGCTATGCCTGCGTGACGCTCATCGCCAAGGCCGCGCCAGGTGTGAGCTCGTTCGCGCTGGCGTGGTGGCAATGCCTGGCGGGCACGCTGCTGCTCGTGTGGTGGCCTTTCGTGCATGGCTGGCCGCAAGCCGGCGCGGCATGGGCCTGGCTCGCGGGGCTGGGCGTGCTGCACACAGGCCTCGCCTACGTGGTGCTGTATGCCGGCATGGCCCGCCTGCCCACCGGCCGCATCGCGCTGCTGCAGTTCGTGTACCCCGGCGCCGCGGTGCTGATGGATTGGCTGGTGTATGGGCGGGCGCTCAGCGGCCTGCAGTTGACGGGCGTGGCGGTGATGGGGCTGGCGCTCGTGGCTGCAAGGCGCCCGCCCGAATGAAACCGCGGCCGTGTCAGGGTTTCCGCGGGTGCGGGCCGCGGCGACTTGGCAGCTGCAGCGCACGGCGATATGCTTGTATAGACAAGTAGGAGCCCCACCATGCCCCAAGCCCAGGATCCCCGCCACGACGCCTCCCGCGTGATCCGAGCCCCTCGCGGCCCGCAGCTCACATGCAAGAACTGGATCGCCGAAGCCGCCTATCGCATGATCCAGAACAACCTCGATGCCGAGGTGGCCGAGAACCCGAAGCATCTGGTCGTCTACGGAGGCATCGGCCGTGCCGCGCGCGACTGGGCCTGCTTCGACCAGATCCTCGCGTCGCTGCGCGAGCTGGAAGACGACGAGTCGCTGCTCATCCAGTCGGGCAAGCCGGTGGGCGTGTTCAAGACGCATGCCGACGCACCGCGCGTGCTGATCGCCAACTCCAATCTCGTGCCGAAATGGGCTACCTGGGAGCATTTCAACGAGCTCGACCGCAAGGGCCTGTTCATGTATGGGCAGATGACGGCCGGCAGCTGGATCTACATCGGCAGCCAGGGCATCGTGCAGGGCACCTACGAAACCTTTGCGGAGGCCGGGCGGCAGCACTTCGGCGGCAGCATGGCCGGCCGCTGGATCCTCACCGCCGGCCTGGGCGGCATGGGCGGTGCGCAGCCGCTGGCGGCCACGTTCGCGGGGGCGGCGTCGCTCACCATCGAATGCCAGCAGAGCAGCATCGACTTCCGGTTGCGCTCGCGCTACCTCGACGAACAGGCTACCGACCTCGATGATGCGCTGGCCCGCATCGAGCGCTACACGGCCGAGAAGAAGGCTGTGTCGATCGGCCTGCTGGGCAACGCGGCCGAGCTGCTGCCCGAGCTGGTGAAGCGCGCGAAGGCCGGCGGCCTGAAGCCCGACCTCGTGACCGACCAGACCTCGGCACACGACCTCGTGCACGGCTACCTGCCCATCGGCTGGAGCGTCGATCGATGGAAGGCCGCGCAGCGCGAGCCTGGGCAGCAGGCCGAACTCACGGCGGCAGCGGCGCGCTCGTGCGCGGTGCACGTGCAGGCCATGCTCGACTTCCAGGCCATGGGCGTGCCGACGGTGGACTACGGCAACAACATCCGCCAGGTGGCCTTGGACAACGGCGTGAAGAACGCATTCGACTTTCCGGGCTTCGTGCCGGCGTACATCCGCCCGCTGTTCTGCGAAGGCAAAGGGCCGTTTCGATGGGTCGCGCTTTCGGGCGACCCGGATGACATCTACAAGACCGACGCGAAGATCAAGGAACTGTTCCCCGAGAACAAGCACGTGCACCGCTGGCTCGACATGGCGCGCGAGCGCATCTCGTTCCAGGGGCTGCCGGCGCGCATCTGCTGGCTGGGCCTGGGCGAGCGAGACAAGGCCGGCCTTGCATTCAACGAGATGGTCAGGCGCGGCGAGCTCAAGGCGCCCATCGTGATCGGCCGCGACCACCTGGACACCGGCTCCGTGGCCAGCCCCAACCGCGAAACCGAAAGCATGCGCGACGGCACCGACGCCGTGTCGGACTGGCCGCTGCTCAACGCCTTGCTCAGCACGGCCGGCGGCGCGAGCTGGGTGTCGCTGCACCACGGCGGCGGCGTGGGCATGGGCTATTCGCAGCATGCCGGCATGGTGATCGTGTGCGACGGCACCGAAGCCGCAGCGAAGCGACTGGCGCGCGTGCTGGTGAACGACAGCGGCTCGGGCGTGATGCGGCATGCCGATGCGGGCTACGAGCTGGCCATCGCCACCGCGAAGAAGCAGGGGCTCAAGCTGCCGATGATCAAGTGAAGGCACGGGCGCCATGAACACGCCGAGCTGGGATGCACTGTGGAAGAACGTCCACCTCGCAACGATGGCTGGGCCGCAGGGCGGCTACGGGGAGTTGTGCGAGGGCGCCATCGCCGTGCGCGACGGCCGCATCGCCTGGATCGGCGCCCAGCGTGACTTGCCTTCGGGTGCGCACGCAGCGGAAGAACACGACGGCCAGGGCTGCTGGCTCACCCCCGGGCTCATCGACTGCCACACGCACATCGTCTACGCCGGCAACCGCAGCGACGAATTCGAAGCACGCCTGAACGGCGTGCCCTACGAAGCGATCGCGCGGCGCGGCGGCGGCATCCTTTCCACCGTGCGGGCCACGCGGGCGGCTGACGAAGCAGCACTGCTCGGCGCAAGCCTGCCGCGCGTGAAGAGCCTGCTGGCCGAGGGCGTGACCACGCTCGAGGTCAAGTCAGGCTACGGGCTCGATACCGACACCGAAGCCCGCATGCTGCGCGTGGCGCGAGAACTCGGCCACACCTTGCCGCTGCGCGTGTGCACCACGTGGCTGGGGGCGCACGCCGTGCCGCCCGAATACGCGGGCCGCACTGACGATTACGTGGCGATGCTGTGCGAGCACATGCTGCCCGCGCTGGTGGCAGAAGGCCTCGTCGACGCGGTGGACGCGTTCTGCGAAACCATCGGCTTTTCGCCGGCGCAGACGCAGCGCGTGTTCGAAGCCGCGCAAGGGCTCGGCCTGCCGGTGAAGCTGCACGCCGAACAGCTCTCCGACCAAGGCGGGGCGGCCCTCGTGGCCCGCTACCGCGGCCTGTCTGCCGACCACCTCGAATGGCTGTCGCCGCAAGCCGTGCAGGCCATGGCCGGTGCCGGCACCGTGGCCGTGCTGCTGCCCGGTGCGTTCTACTTCCTGCGCGAGACGCGCCTGCCGCCGGTGCAGGCCCTGCGCGATGCCGGCGTGCCGATGGCCGTCTCCACCGATTGCAACCCCGGTACCTCCCCCATGCCTTCGCTGCTGGCGGCCATGAACATGGCGTGCACGCTGTTCCGCCTCACACCGCAGGAAGCCCTGGCCGGCGCCACGCGCCATGCGGCCGCGGCGCTCGGCCTGGCCAGCACGCTGGGCACGCTCGAAGTGGGCAAGGCCGCCGACTTTGCGCTGTGGGACATCGACCGCCCGGCCGACCTGCCCTATGCGATGGGCTTTAACCCGTGCAGTGCGGTGGTCAACGCGGGAAGGCTGCGCACACCACGCTGAACGCGGCCCGCGCCTGAGCCAGGGAGAGTGGATGGGCCGCGGCTACGCGGTGAAGTAGTCCGGGTGCGCGCGGCGAATGCCGTCGATCTGGCTCAAGGTGCCGGACAGATGCTCGCGCAGGCTCGCTTGCGCTGCCTCGGCATCACCGCTCGCAATGGCATCGACGATGCGCCGGTGGTCGCGCACGATCGCACGCTGCTTGCCGAGGGAGGGCAGGTTCAGCATGCGCAGCCGATCGACGTGGCCGCTGCGCTGGCGCACGAGGTCAAAGAGGTCGGGCACGCCCGCGGCCTCGTACATCAGCCGGTGAAAGGCCCGGTCGGCTTCGATGAACTCGAGATAGGCCGTGCTGCCCGTGAGCGCGGTCTGCACGTCGACCTGCGCGCGCAGCTGCGCGGTCAACACAGCGTCGGCATTGCCGGCGAGGGTGCGCACCACTTCGGTTTCGATGGCGCGCCGCAGGAACTGCGCCTGCGTGGCGGCTGTCGCGTCGATGCGGCTCACCACCGTGGCGTGCTGCGGAAAGATGTCGACCAGCCCTTCTTCCCCCAGCTTGATGAGTGCATCGCGAATGGGCGTCTGGCTCAGCCCGAACTGCGCCGCCAGCTCGGCGCGCGAGAGCACCGTGCCCGGCGTGAGCTCCAGCGACAGGATCATGTCGCGCAGCCGCTCGAAAACCTGCGGCGCCGCGTGGCGCGAACGGTCGAGCGTGATGGGTCGGCTGGCGGAGGAGGCGGGCATGGCCGGCATTCTATCGACGCGACCTTGCATTGACACACTAATATATTAGTGCTTTACTGATGCAGAAGAGCCGCAGCCATGCAGCGCGGACGACCCGTCACGCACACCACACCACGAGGAGACAGCCTTGAACCGCAGACACTTCGCGCCCTGCCTCTTGCTGCTCGCGGCGCTCGCCGCGGCCGGCCCCGCCGCGGCGCAAACGCCCGAATGGCCGCAGGCCAAGCCCATCACCTACGTCGTGCCGTTCACGGCAGGCGGCTCGACCGACGTGGTGGGCCGCACCATCGCAGAGAAGCTGCAGGTGGCCCTGAAGCAGACCGTGGTGGTGGACAACAAGCCCGGGCAGGGCGGTGCCATCGGCGCGGCCTACGTCGCCAAGGCCGCGCCCGACGGCTACACGCTCTTCGGCGGCACGATCAGCACGCACGCCATCAACGCGAGCCTCTACAAGAACCTGAGCTACGACCCGGTGAAGGACTTCGAGCCCGTGGCGCTGGTGGCCAGGCTGCCCAACGTGCTGCTGGTGGATCCGAACCTCGGCGTCAACTCCGTGGCCGACCTGATCGCGCTGCTGAAGAAGGACGAGAAGCGCCGCACCTTCGCCTCTTCCGGCGCGGGCACGTCGACGCACCTGGCCGGCGAGCTGTTTGCCGACCTCATCGGCGTGCCGCTGGCTCACATCCCGTACAAGGGCACGCCACCGGCCATGGTGGACGTGTCCTCCGGCCAGGTCACCTTCATGTTCGACCAGATGACCGCCGCACTGCCGCTGCTGCAGGCCGGCAAGCTGAAGCTGCTGGCCGTCACCACCAGCAAGCGCATCGCGCTGGCGCCCAACACGCCGACCATGATCGAGTCCGGTGTGCCGGGCTTCGAGATGGCTTCCTGGCAGGCGATCTATGCGCCCAAGGGCACGCCCAAGGCCATCGTGCAGAAGCTGCACGAAGAGATCGCCAAGGCACTGAAGCAGCCGGACGTGCAAGCCAAGCTCTCGGGCCAACTGGGCATGGAGCTCGTCGGCGGCACGCCGGAAGAGCTGGCCGCGTTGATGGCCAGGGAGATCCCGCGCTGGGGAGCGCTGGTCAAGAAGTCCGGCGCCACGGCCAACTGAAGCGCTGCAAACGAAGAGCGGAACCATGAGCCGAGACATCAAGATCACCGACGTTCGCATCACGCCCATCGCCTTTCGAGACGGGCCCCTGCTCAACGCGGCCGGCATCCACGAACCGTGGGCGCTGCGTGCCATCGTCGAGTTCGAAACGAGTGAAGGCCGCATCGGCATCTCAGAGACCTATGGCGACGAGCCGATGCTGCGCGTGCTGGAGCAGGCCAAGCCCCTGGTCACCGGCCTTTCGCCGTTCGACCTCAACCGCATGGAAGAGCGCGTGCGCGCGGCCATCCGCCCCAACCCCGGCGCGGTCGAGTTCGAGCTGGCGCCGGGCTCGCACACCGCGAAGAACGCCGCCAAGGTGACGAGTGCCTTCGAGGTGGCGATGCTCGACCTGCAAGGGCAGAAGCTCGGTGCGCCGGTCGTCGACCTGCTGGGCGGCGCCGTGCGCGACGCGGTGCCCTACAGCGCCTACCTGTTCTTCAAGTACGCCGAGCACATCGACAAGCCGTACCCGCCCGATGCCTGGGGCGAGGGCATCAGCCCCGAGCAGATCGTCGCGCAGGCACGGCGCATGATCGATCTCTACGGCTTCGAGAGCATCAAGCTCAAGGGGGGCGTGTTCGAGCCGGCGCATGAGATCGCCTGCATGCGGGCATTGCACGAGGCCTTTCCCGGCCTGCCGCTGCGGCTGGACCCGAACGCGAACTGGTCGCTCGACACCAGCATCCGCGCGGCGGCCGAACTCGACGAACTGCTCGAGTACTACGAAGACCCGACGCCCGGGCTCCAGGGCATGGCCGAGCTGGCCACGCACACGCGGCTGCCGCTGGCCACCAACATGGTCATCACCACGCTCGAAGACTTTCGCAAGGGCGCTGAAACGGGCGCGGTGAAGGTGCTGCTGTCGGACCACCACTACTGGGGCGGCCTGCGCGTGACCCAGACGCTGGCCCGCATGTGCGCGTTGTGGGACCTGGGCATGTCGATGCACTCGAACTCGCACCTTGGCATCAGCCTGATGGCCATGACCCACGTGGCCGCCAGCATCCCGAACCTCACTTATGCGTGCGACACGCACTACCCCTGGCAGGAAGAGGAGGTGATCAAGGGCGGGCGCGTCGCATTCGACAACGGTTCGGTGCGCGTGCCGAAGACGCCCGGGCTGGGCGTGGAACTCGATCGTGGAAAGCTCGCGGAACTGCACGGGCAGTACCTGGCCTGCGGCGTGCGCAACCGCGATGACCTGGCGCAGATGCGCAAGTACGACGCGGCGTTCAGCGGCAAGACGCCGAGGTTCTGAGCGCGCGGGAGGGCGGTCCGGCGACCAGGGGACAAGGCGACCGGCGATGTCGGCAGATATCGCAAGCCCGACGTCGCTGACGAAGGTCACGTGCCTGCTCGCGCGCGCAAACCCAGAATCCGGCTCTCGAAAGGGAGAGCCGCGCCATGCCGATGCCTGCCGCTGGAAACCAGGTCGCCCTGGGTGACAAGCTGTACTTCTTCACGAGCCCGGTGGCCGGCACGACGAAGTGCCTGATCTGGGGGCATGGCGGCCTGCTGCGCGGCGACGGCCAGTACGCGTTGCCGGCGGGCACCACCATCCACTACTACGTGCCGCACGGGCAGCCGCGACGCAGCAACCCGACACGGGCCATCCGCGCGGAGGTCATGAATGACACACCCGGCCATCACGTCACGGGCCCCGCGAACATCGAGAACTACACCTTGCGCAAGGCCGTGGGCAGCGGCTGGAGCGGTGAAGCCTTCTCGTACCACGACGTCGAGCAGAAGATGAACGCCAACAGGGACTACGCCGCGGGCGTCAGCGGTGACTGGTGCCCGCATGTCGTTTCGGTACGCCGGCGCTTCAAGATGATCGGCAAGAGCATCACGCTCGGCGAGATCATCGATGCCGTGCAGCAGCACAACGCCAACATCGTCGAGTTCTATTACGGCGCCTGCCGCGGCGACTACTCGGGCAGTGCCGTGAAGTCGGCGTTCATACGGGCGGCGGTGGAAGTGTTGCGGTGATCGCGAGCGTGCTCGTGTGGCGGGCGTGCGTGTCGTTGCCAGGTTCCGCGTGACGCATGTTTGAGGGCCGGAGGCCCTCTATCTGTGCGGCGTTGAAGATCATCGAGGGCAACGGGCTGCGGTTGGCCATCGGGCTGACGTTCAACTTGGTCGCGCGGCAGCAGTGCAGCGTTCGGCGACGCTCGTCGTGACTTCTGGTACGTCCGGTCCCACGTCAATGCGGTCGTTCGAGGCCGCGAAGGTACCCTGAGGCGCGACAATGCGGCATGCCGCTAACACCTGAAGCCAGGTCCCTCGCGATCACCCTTATCGAGGGTGCTGTGAAGGCCATCAAGAACGCCGATGAACTCTTTGATGAGGCCCGGTTGCTGGCAGACGCGAGTCGCATCGCGCGGGCGCTTCTACTGCACCAGATTTCGCTAGAGGAGTGTGGCAAGGCAGAGTTGCTCTACGTCTCGCTGGCCGAGGTGCTGAGGGGGCAACCGGTCGACCTCAAGCAGCTGGCCAAGGTTCTCGCTCGGCACGCCGCCAAGAACAAGACCAACGCCTACTTCTTGCCGAAGTCCGAGGCTGAGGTCGCCGCAGTCGCGCAGTGCGATTCCAAGGCCGCTGTGAGCGCGTTCAACGACCTGAAGGAGGCGTTTCACACGGAGTCCAACGACCTGAAGAACGCGTCGCTGTACGTAGACTTTGACGGTAGCTTCAAGGCGCCCAGCGAGGTCATTACGCGGGAACAGCTGGCCCAGGTCCGTGATCGCAACGGCCAGTTCATGTTCATGGCAATGGAGAAGCTGAGGCTGCTGATGCGCTGGGCAACCGATCTGGATGCCGCGGCAACCGAAGCCACCGCACTGTGGGATGTCCTCGGTCTGGATGCCCTCGACCGCAACAAGCCGGAGACCTATGAGGCGTTCTCCAAACGCCTGGAGGGGATGTTTGCCGCGCTTGAGCTGAAGACCTAGCAGCCGGAGCGCCCGGCCGGTCACTCCTGCGGGGTCGAAACCGCAATCGCCTGCTTGACGAGCATCTGTCGGGGCAGTTGGAGTCGCCAGTGAAGTGCTGCGAGCAGCGGGACGTAGGCGGCTCCGAATTGATACCACGCCGACTGCTCGATTGACTCCACGCCCGCAAGCGGCGTGGTCAACAAGGCCAGGAACTCGGCGGGTTCGGCGGGCACGTTCTGCACGCTCTCGCCGACACCGTGCCCTTGCAACCCAGCAGGATCGGCGACCAACGCGTCGAAGCCGACATCCGAGCTCCACATATTCAGCGTCGTCTTCGGTATCGCAGGAATGAGCGTGTCACGCACGTGCGAGTAGACATCGCGAAGGTCGAGCACTGCGGCCCACACCAGGATCAGGGGAACAAGCGTTGAAACTGAACCGACTTCATTACTCGACTCCTCATATCCGTGCCGCGTTAGGAGGGTTTGCTCGAACGAGCCAGTCGAGGGCCAATACTTGCCCGCCTTCGCCGCGAATGGAAGGCGACCAGCAATGTGCACCAGCCACTGCTTCGCGTCGTCTCGCCGATTGCAAATCAGCAGCAATTGAAGGGCAGCGTGGATATCGATTGCATGGTGGTCGTACGCGGGCGACTGTGTGCAGGAATGGCTCTTCAGCAGTGCAGTAAGCCGATTCACGTAGGTGGCCGCAAGCCCTTCCGCGATTGTGTTGGTTGCCTGCACCGCGTGCGCCGCCCATACGCTGCCCTGAAACCCAAGGCGGCCAAGCTCGCGAAACACCGCATCGGCGACAAGGAGGCTGTCCGGGAGCGCGTTCGCGAAAGCGTCCTGGGTCAGGTAGTACGGCTGCATCTGCTCGTGATAGACCTCGGCGATAGCGGTCAGTTGAAAGAGCAACTCTGCGAACTCACGCGCCGCCTCCTTGCTTCCTTGCTGGAAGTCCTCATTGAACTCAGCCCAAACGCACAGCACCGAGAACTCTGCAAGCCTGTACGGCGCAACCAGATTCTTCTCGTTCTGCGCCCATACCTGCAGGACACTCAGCGCAGTCCGAACGCCGCGCAACGCGGTCAACAAGCGCTTTCTGCGGGTGCCCGCCGAGCCCCCCGGCTCTTTGGCGCTACGCACGAGGTCCCGAACGAGTGTTTGCCCCACGGAGATACTCAATTCCGGCGAACCCACGTTGGCCAACATGCGACGCAGGAGCGTGCGGTATGCGGGAGGCAAGACATTCTCGTCAAGGAGGTAGCGTTCCGTCCAAGCAGCAAGCGTCGACCCGTTGACAATGTCTGCTTCAACCTTCTGCTGGGTCGACCACGTCTTGAGATAGGTGGCGATAGTCAGGTTCAAGTTCGCCTTGAAGTCTCCATTCGTGAGCACAACCAACTTCGTCGGCAGCCTTGCATGCTGAGGCGGCACGTGCGTTGGAAGGTACGTGTCGCCAACGTCATTGATAGATTGCCGAATGGACTGTTCGCCGGAGTCCCAATCCGACCGATTGATGTCGCCGCACTTCACCAGCCACAGGAACAACTTCTTGCGGCCGTCGTCGTCCTTGCCGACGGACGAGATGTCGACACCGTACTGACGCGTCCCCTTCTGCGCGCGAAACAAGACCTCGTGCCCCATCGCCGACAGGAGCAGCGGCAGGTAGATGTCGAGCTCGCCCTCTTCCTTCATCAAGCCAAGAAAGTCTTCAAGCAATAGCCGCAGACTGGAAATCATCGGCTTCCTTCCAGCGCCTTGGCTCTGCGCAACATGCCACCGACAGGATCGGCCAGTTCCGACGATGGCAACTCAACAAAATGGCTCGCTTCCTGCATGTCCACGACCTGGGCCGGCCCGAATGTCGTGTGCGATGCAAACCGGCTGCCTTGCGCGATCTGAATACGCGTGGCTACGGCTGCGAAAACCGAACGCTCTTGCGCCGCTCGCATGATTTCCCGATTCATACGCAGCCGTACTCCACGTAGGGCGTATAGCTGCGTGTCTGTAGGGCGAAGCTCGTTGAGTCGCGGGAGCGAGGCCAAGATCTGACGCCATCCCGACGCGTGTTCAAGAAACTCTCGATAGACGCGCATGAAAGGTGCATCGCCTTCGAGCGATCGCGTGCGCGACTCGAGAAACTCCACCGTGGCAGTTGGATACTCAGTGAACGCCTCGTTGAGCATCTGGCCCGCCATATCGAGGCCGGCCGGCTGTAGCGCAACCGTCTCAGCGAGTGCGGCGATGAACAGGCACAGCGTCGGTCCGTTGTGCATCAGAGCCAACAGGCGTCGCGCAGCAACCACCTGTCGTGGAAGGGGGGCTGTTGAGAACAGCTCGGCATTCAGTCCAGCCAATTGTTGGTTCATCGTGCATCGAGCGAGAACACTCCGAAGGGCGGCGAACGTCACCCGCTCGGATACCAACCACTCCGTCAAGAGCGCGATGAAATCATCTGGACGGTCTGACAGGCGGTCGAAGATCTCGCCAAAGGCATCCACCACGTTGCCATCGACCTGGCCGAGTTCGACGACGCACTGGAGCACCGAAGGTCGAAGCGCTGCCCTGAACATCAGACTCGCTACTCCGGCGTCGACACGACGCCGTACCTCGACGCTCGCCAGAGAGTGTTTGAGCAAGTCTCTGACCAACGTTTCAAGCGGAACGTCGGTGGCACCCACCACTGGCGTTGCAACTGTATGGAACCAATGCGCCACGGCATCAAGCGCGTGCACCTTGCCTTCGTGCACCGCTCGCTGCAGCTCATTCATCGCAGTGGGCGATAGGCCTGCAATAGCTGTCAACGCGTGCCAGGCATCCTCGCCTACCGCAGATGAGGTTCTGGAAAGTGCGGCCGCAACATCCGCTTCGTGCGGCTGCACCGTCCTAGCAACTGCCTCTTCGTGCATAGGCAGGAACTGAAGAAGAATTGCCAAGAGGAAACCTGCGTTCCCAGCACCGGCCAACAGTGCAAGAGCATACTGAGCGGCATGTTCGGGCGACCCGGTCGCGAACGCCCTAGCCCAAGCGCGAGTCGCAGCCTCATCGAAAGCCTGGTCACCGCGAAGCGCCTCGCCGAGGCCCGTCCCGAGGTCAGGTCTTGCGGCAATGTGAGGCGCAAGTTGCGGCGGCACGAGATGCCCGTAAGACTGCCCCAGCTGACCAGTGAGCCGAAGGACTTGAAGTGCGGCGGCCATGTCAAGCGAAGGAACGAACGCAACTGCGGGAAGGACCTTACGCAGCGTAGTGGACACCGGCCATGCTGCCAGCCGTTGCACTAGGGTGAAGCCTTGGCCGTCCGCCTCACCCAACGCCTTCCAGAGCTCATCGCTTTGGTCCGTTTTTGTGTGCGCTCGAACCAATGCCTCATATTCCTCGCGCCGGTCATCGCGAATGCACTCGATGATCGAGGCGAAACGCTCGTCAGCCATGACACCCCACCGCAGTCGTCCTCATTCTCTCGGTCTCCTCAATCCAAGTGCAGCGCGCTTCGCGCCCCAGGAGTCTTCACCAACGTCGAGTTGGCCAAAGGTAGCATGCGCGGGCGGCCCATTGCTCAAGGGTTTGAGATCGTCGAACTTCGGAACGGACAGCGCCGCTCGAGGTCAGCTTCCGGTGGCGACAGACGTTCAGCAAGCAAGCACCACCGTCCGCACCCAGCCTTGTCCTGTCGTTCACCGCAGCGAAGCCTGCTCCGCCGGCGGCACCGGAAAGCGCACACCGCGCGCTTCCAGCATCTGCCTGACCTTGGCCTGCCACGCCTGGTCTTCCTTCGAATCGACGACCCGCAGCTGGACCATGCGGCCCAGGTTCGGCAGGTCGCGCGCATAGCCCCGCTCGAGCAGCTGCGCCACCTTGTCGAAACGGCCCATGGCCGCGGCTTCGGTGGCGATGGTCCAGCTGCGTTCGTCTGCGCGGTTGATGTCGGCCTTGGCCAGCAGTGCGTCGTAGTTCTCCCAGCCGAGTTCGTGCAGGCCGAGCGAGAAGGCCTCCTGCAGTGCCGTCATGCCGGTCTCGGTGTCGAAGGCATTGGCATCGCCACCGTGCCGAAGCAGGGTGTGCAGCGGCCCGGGGTCATGGCGCGTGGCGGCCAGGTACACCGCGGTGCAGCTGCCGACCGGCTGGTTGGGGTTGGCGCCTGCCTCGAGCAAAGCTTCGATGCCGCGCACGTTGTCGCAGCTCAGCGCCCACAGCAGCGGCGTCATGCCTTCCTGCCCGTGGCCGTTCACGTCGGCACCTTCACGCAATGCCGCGGCGATACCTGCCGGGTCGCCGTTGCACGCGGCCTTCGCGAGCTGTGCCAATGCAGTTGCACCGAATACCTCTTCGGCTGTCTTGTCGCCGACCTTGTGCTCCATGCCGTGCCCTTCTTGAAATTCACTCTGCGCCGCGAGGCTTCACAAGCCGGCGTCTCGCCGCAGGTTGTCGAGCTGCCAGCCCAGCGAGTCGATCACGCTGTTCATGCCGTGCAGGCTGACGGTGTTCTTGAGCGTGCTCAACGTGCCCATCTCGCCTTTCCATTCCAGGCCGGCGGGTGTTTGCGTCGGAGGCTTGACGGCCGGGAGTTCATAGCGCCCACCGCGCACGGAAGGGACGATGGCGGGCGTCTTGTCCTGCAGCGCGTTCAGCACTTCGCCGCGGACGTTGTAGGCACTCACCGAGCTGTTGACGGGGCGGTTGTGCACATTGTGGCGCCCGAGCGTGTTGCGGTGGAGGGCCGCGGCGTTGAACACCACGGCCTTGGCGTGGGTGGCGAGCGCTTGTGCCTGGGCGAGGCCGCCACCTTTCGAGTGACCCACGAAGTCCACCTGCCCCGGCGCCGCCGTAACGATCTTCATCGCGGTGCGCATGGCATGGTTGTACTGGTCTGATTCGAGTCCTGCACCCTGCCTGAAATTGGCGCCCCAATCCTTCTTGGAAGTGCTGCCCGAGGTCGTGCCGCGGTTGGCCAGGACGTACCGCCCTTCGGGCGTCTTGTAGACCGCCGCAAAGTACCCGGAGCGTGCGTCGGCGAGGTCGCTCGGGCCCAGGCCGAGCCCGTCCAGCTCCTTCGGCGACAAGCGGGAATAGCCCGCGGGCAGGAGGCCGGGAACGCTCTTGTCGTCGTAGACGTCCTTGGCCAACAGGGCATGGTTGAACACCGGTACGAGCTCTTCGACCTGCCGCGCAATCTCGGGCTTGTGCTTGCGCAACTGCGGCAGCTTCGCGGCCAAGGCCTCCACCTGTTCCCTGGCCGCCACCAGCTGGTCCACGTCGGCGGCCGTGGGTGAATTGCTTCGTCCGCGGGGAGTCTCCGTGGCCAGCAATCTTTCCCGTCCCACGTAGCTGTTCTCCACGGTCAGCTGCTGCTGCACGTTCGGGTCGCCCCACTGCGATGGTTCAATGACGTGGCCTGTCATTCGCAGTTCAAAGACGTGGTTCTTGACGCTCCGGTAGCGAGAGAGCGCCGCCTGGATCTCGGCTTCGTTCAGCTTGTTTCCAAGCATCGAACGGATGTCTTCTTCGGTGAGCGCATTGATCGAGCGCTCCATCTTGGTATCGATCACGGGAGGCAGTCCCGTACCGCGGAACATCTGGCGCGAGGGGTCGCCATCGAAGGTTTGCTGGATGTCCGCGGGGTGGGTCAGGTCCTTGCCGAAGCACTGGTCGTTGTCGATGCCCATGACCTTGGCGCGACCGCTCGGTTCGATGCTGATGAAGTAGTTGTTGGGCGTGCGATCGCCTTGCCCCGTCAGGTGGTCGAGCAACTGGAGCTTGGTGATCTCGGCACACACCTCCGGGCGGGCCAGAAGGCTCGCCTCGGTCTCTATGGCGGGTTTGCCGCGGGCCGGCTCCATGATCAGGCCGACGTCGGGGTCGAACGGGCCGCGCCCCGTGTCGATCACGGCCAGGCGTGTGTCCGGAATCACGTCGAGGCCGAGCTTCTTCGCATAGGCGACCGTCGCCAGATTGCGCATTGCGATCTGAGGGTCGTCCTGCGGGATGCCGGTCGCCACGGCAACCCAGCCCCGCTCCTTTTCTGCGCGCAGCGGCTTGAAGACGCCCTCGAACACGCTGCCATCGGGGTTCATGAGCTTGACCGCGAAGACGTCGTGGAGGGCACCCGATCCCAGTGCAGTGGGCTTTTCCAGCACGTCGGCGTCGGTGAAGGCGGGCAGGGTGTCGGACGTGACCTTCAGCTTCAGCTGCGGATAAAGGCGGTCGACGGGATTGGCCAATTGGTCCAGCACGTCCAGCAGCAGTTGCCGGTCCTGGGCCAGGATGCCCTGGCCCACGGTTCCCTCCACCACCGCTGCGCGCATTGCATGGACAGCCAGCAAGGGATCCATCCTGCCGGTCTTGGCGAGTGCCAACACGTCGGCGCGCACCAGTGCCTCGAACTTCTCCCTGCGCTGGCCTTCGATGGGCTTGGGCGCTCCGTTCAGGCGCGCATGCCATCTCTCCGCCATCGTGGTCGGGTGCTGTCTCGTCGCACGTTCCTTCAACCGCTTCATGACCTCACCGCCATCGGGCAGCGCGGCGTGCACCAGTTGCGCGCGCTCGGCCGCCTCCTGCCGGCGCTCCTGGGCGAGCAACTCGCCCAGTGTCGAACGATGTGTCGGCTGGGGCCGCTGGGCGTCCTGCTGTTGCAGCGGATTCGCTTCGGCCGGCAGCGCCCGGACGTCAGCGTGTGGCCGGGTGGTGGGCGGGTGATGCGCCGTTGCGGGAAACGGCAGCGGCGATGCAGCTGCCAACGGCGTGGCGGTCGCTCGTGCGTTGTCGGCCAGCAGTGGGGGCAGCTTGTTGCGCAGTGGCGAGAGCTGCTCGATCGCACCGGGGGGTCGTTTCGGCGCGTTGTGCAGCGCGAGGGGCACATCGAGCGCAGAAGGCGAAGGCGATGCAGGCGCAGGCGGCGTGAGCTCGGGATGGATGCTCCGCGCACCTGGCAAGAAGCTCGGAGCGATTCGGAAAGCGTTCTTCAACTACTACTCTCTGGCTGCCGCCGGGGTAGCCCAGCGCGAACGAGCATGCCGCCCGTTTCCACTTGGCTGGCACGCCGCCGCGAAGTGCCGGTCCGATAAGCGAAAACGCCATCACTCACCGCTGCCGCACCCCCTATGGTGGGTGGCTGGCACCGGGTGGCCGTTCACGTAAGCTTGCGCGCCCGAGGCGCCCATGACGCTGGGCGTTGCTGACCCACCGCTCCACAAGAGACGGAGTTCCTCGATGACGACGATTCGACTGCGGGCGGCTGCCACCCTGGCCGCCGCCGTGTTGCTGGCTGCCTGCGGCAAGGCCGACAAGGACACCGCTTCTGCCTCGACGGCAGCCACCCCGTCCACCGCGCTGCTGATCGCCCCCGAAGACCTGCGCACCCTCACGTCGGGCAGCCTGGCCAGCGGGCCGGTCGTTACCGGCTCGCTGCAGCCCGAACGCCGTGCGGACCTGCGCGCCGAGGTGTCGGCCGTGGTGCTGCAGGTGTTCAAGGAAAACGGCGACGCGGTGAGGCGCGGCGACCTGCTGGTGCGGCTCGACGACACCGCCATTCGCGACAGCCTGAATTCCGCGCAGGAGTCCGCACGCGCCGCCAGCCAGGCCTTCGAGCAGGCCGAGCGGCAGGTGCAGCGCCTGAAGACGCTGCAAGGCCAGGGCATGACCTCGATGCAGGCGCTCGAAGATGCCGAGGTGCGCCGCAACAACGCGCAAAGCGAGCTGGCGGCGGCGCGGGCACGCGTGGTTTCGGCCCAGCAGCAGCTGCGCCGCACCGAGGTGCGGGCGCCTTTCGACGGCGTGGTGAGCGAACGCAAGGCCTCGGCCGGCGACACGGCGCAGGTGGGCAAGGAGCTCATCAAGGTCATGGACCCGGCCAGCATGCGGTTCGAGGGGCTGGTGTCGGCCGACCGTCTGCACGAGATCAAGCCCGGCCAGGCGGTTTCGTTCCGCGTCAACGGCTACCCGAACACCGAATTCATCGGCCGCGTACGCCGCGTGGACGCTGCCGCCAATGCGAGCACGCGCCAGGTGGAGGTGCTGGTGGGGTTCGACGATCCGCGGCTCGCGCCGCGTGTGGCGGGGCTGTATGCCGAAGGCCGCATCGAGTCGGGCAGCGTGCCGGCGTTGATGCTGCCCGAGGCCTCGATCGTGCGCTCCGGCGATGCGGCGCACGTGTGGGTGGTGAAGGACAGCGCGCTCAAGAAGGTGAGCGTGGTGCTGGGCGAGCGGGACCCGCGCCGCGGCGAGTACCCGGTGAAGCACGGCCTGGCGGCGGGCGAGCGCGTGCTGCGCAACCCCGGCAGCGCACTGGTCGACGGCCAGAAGGTGGAGCTCGTGCGGCCGGCCGTACAGCCGGCATCGGCGGCCGAATCCGTGCAGGCCGCAGCCTCCGCGGTGGCCGCGAAGTAGAGGCCGCCATGTTCCTTTCCGACTTCAGCATCAAGCGGCCGGTCGCCACGGTGGTGATCATCATCGGGCTCATGTGCCTGGGGTTGCTGGCGCTCGACAAGCTGCGCGTCAACCAGATCCCCGACGTGGAGCAGCCGGTGCTGGCGGTGAACATCACCTACCCCGGCGCCTCGCCCGACACGGTGGAGCGCGAGATCGTCAACCGCATCGAGAAGGCGCTGCAGAGCATCTCGGGCGTGGACGAGGTGCGTTCCACCGCCAGCGAAAGCAACGCGCGCATGGTGCTCATGTTCAAGTTCGACAAGAACATGATCGAAGCGGCCGATGAGGTGCGCAACGCCATCGGCACGGTGCGGCACAAGCTGCCCGTCGAGATGCGCGAGCCGGTGCTGCAGCGCGTGGACCCAGCGGCGCAGCCCATCATGCAGCTGGCGCTGTCGTCCACCACGCAAAGCCATGCCGAGATCTCGCGCCTGGCCGAAGACCAGCTGGCGGATCGCTTTCGCGGCATCAGCGGCGTGGCGGTGGTCAACGTCAATGGCGCCTTGCGGCGTGAGCTCTCGGTGCTGCTGCGCGCCGAGAAGCTGAGAGAGTTCAACGTGTCGGTCACCGAGGTGGTGAACGCGGTGCGCACGCAGAACGCCACCGCGCCGGTGGGCAAGGTGCGCGGTGCGCTCGAAGACCAGAGCATCCGGCTGGTCGGGCGCATCGAGTCGCCGGCCGAGTTCGAGCAGATCGTCATTCGCCGGCGCGGCAACGAGATCGTGCGCCTGGGCCAGGTGGCCACCGTGCAGGACGGCTTTGCCGAACTCAGCGGGTTTTCGGTGCGCAACGGCCATCCCAACGTGGGCCTGTCCGTCACGCGCTCGCGCGACGCGAGCACCGTGAGCGTGGCCGACGAAGTGCGCACGCTGGTGGCCGACATCAACAAGACGCTGCCCGAAGGCACCCGGCTCGAGGTCACGCAAGACGGCGGCGAGAACGCGCAGGACAGCCTCGACAACGTGATCCACGCGCTGGTGTTCGGTGCGGGGCTCACCATCTTCGTGGTCTACGCCTTCCTGAACTCGTGGCGTTCCACGCTCATCACCGCCTTGAGCCTGCCCACCTCGGTGATCGCCGCCTTCATCGCGGTGTGGCTTTGCGGCTTTTCGCTCAACTTCATGAGCCTGCTGGGCCTGTCGCTCGCCATCGGGGTGCTGATCGACGACGCGATCGTGGTGCGCGAGAACATCGTGCGCCACATGGAGATGGGCGAAGACCGGCGCACCGCCGCGCTGCGCGGCACGGCCGAGATCGGCCTGGCGGTGGCGGCTACCACGTTCTCGATCGTGGCGGTGTTCGTGCCGGTGGCCTTCATGCCGGGCGTGTCGGGCGAATGGTTCAGGCCGTTTGCGCTCACCGTGGTGGCCTCGGTGCTGGTGAGCCTGTTCATCAGCTTCACGCTCGACCCCATGCTCTCCGCCTTCTGGGGCGACCCCCCTGGCTACCACGAGGCGCCCAGGCGCGGCTTCGGCCGGTGGCTGGTGCGCTTCAACGCGTGGTTCGACCACCAGTCCGACCGCTACGGCCGCGTCATCGCCTGGGCGCTGCATCACCGCCGCTGGATGACGCTGTTTGCCGTGGCCAGCTTCGTCGGCGCCATCGCGCTGCAGGCCACCGTGGGCGGCTCCAGCTTCCTGCCGGTGTCCGACGCCGGCGTGCTGGCCATCGAAGTGCGCACGCCCTCTTCGAGCAGCCTCGAATACAGCCGCCTCAAGATGGAAAGCGCGGCCGCGCTGGCCCGCACGCTGCCCGAGACCAAGGCGACCAACAGCTACGTCAACCCGGGCGGCGGCCGCATCTACGTCGACATCGGCAAGAGCACGCAGCGCAAGCGCTCGGCCACCGAAGTGGCTGCCGAGCTGCGCACGTTGACGGCGCGGCTCGTAGGCGCTGAATACGTGGTGCTCGACGACCTGAACAACGGCGCGCAGAAGCCGGTGCAGATCCGCTTCTCGGGCACGGACTCCCGCCAGCTGCTGGCCATCACCAACGAGTTCATGGACAAGCTGCGCAAGATGCCCGGTGCGGTGGACGTGGGCCTGTCCGAGCAGGACCCGCAGGCCGAGCTCAAGATCGAGCTCGACCGCGGCCTCGCCAACTCGATGGGCATTTCGGTGAACGATGCGGCGCAGGCCTTGCGCGTGGCCTTTGCCGGCGTGGAGGTGGGCGACTGGGTGGACCCGGTGGGCGAAACCCGCGACGTGGCGGTGCGGCTGCACCCCGACGACCGCGTGGACGCCAGCAACATCGAGCGCCTGCCCATCGCCGTGTCGGGCACCGGCATGCTGGTGCCGCTGGACCAGATCGCCACCGTGACCATGGGCAAGGGGCCGTCGCAGATCCAGCATGCCAACGGCAAGCGAATGATCTCGGTGTCGGCCAACGTGCAGGGCCGCTCGTCCGGCGAGGTGACCGCCGACGCCGTGGCGCTGGCCAGGAGCCTGCAGTTCCCGCCCGGCTACGGCATCGAACTGGCGGGTGCCTCGAAAGACCAGCAGGTCGTGTTCAAGGAGATGCTCACCGCGCTGGTGATGGGCGTGGCGCTCATGTACCTCATCCTCGTGATGCAGTTCGGCTCGTTCACCGCGCCGCTGCCGGTGATGCTGTCGCTGCCCCTGTCGCTCATCGGCGTGGTGGTGGCGCTGCTCGTGACCGGCGGCACCTTGAACCTCATGAGCTTCATCGGCGTGATCATGCTGATGGGCCTGGTGGCCAAGAACGCCATCCTGCTGCTCGACGCCGCGCGGATGCAGGAAGCCGAAGGCGTGCCGCGCGAGGAAGCGCTCATAAACGCCGGCCGCAAGCGCCTGCGCCCCATCCTCATGACGACCTTCGCGCTCATTGCCGGCATGCTGCCGGTGGCCATCGGCGTGGGCGAGGGCGGCGAGTTCTACCGGCCGATGGCGGTGGCCATCATCGGCGGCACCATCACCTCCACGCTGCTCACGCTGCTGGTGATCCCGAGCTTCTACGACAGCATCGAGATCGCCCGCGACCGCGCCATCGCGAAATTCCGTGCGCGCGAGGCACGCTGGAACACGGCGTTGGCGTTCGCGGCCACGCTGCTCGAAGCGCTGGCGACGGTGGTCTTCCTGCGGTTGCTGTGGCGCGGCTCGAAGCGATTGTGGCGGGCTGCGTTCGGGCGGCCTGCGGTGCCGGCTTGAGGGCCTCGGCCTCCGTTCGGGCCGAGGTATCGAAGCCTCGCGGCGGCAGTGGCACCGGCTACTACGCCGCCAAGGCGGCCGCGAGCTGGCCAACGCCGGGGCCGAACGCGTAGCCGTCCATCGCCAGGAAGCCGTACGTCATGCTGGCATGCACGCGCTGCGGCACGGCATCGCGCCCGCCTGCGCCGGCGGCAACGTAGAAGGGCAGCCAGTGTTCGTCCGTCGGGTGCATGGCCACCGCGCCCGGCGCGGCCTGGCGGTAGTCGAGCAAGGCGTCCCAGTCGCGTGCCGCGCTGCGCTCGGCCACCCAGCCGCGAAAGCGCGCGGCTTCTTCCATTTCGGGTGCATCCACTGCCGGGCGTTGCGTCATGAACAGGCGCAGGTTGTGGGTGAGGCTGCCGGAGCCCACGATCAGCACGCCTTCGCTGGCCAGCGGCGCCAGCGTCTCGCCGATACGCCACTGCTCGGCCGGGCTGCGCATGGGCACCAGCGACAGCGGCAGCACGGGCACGTCGGCCTTCGGCCACATGTAGCGCAGGAGCGTCCAGATGCCATGGTCCAGCCCGCCTTCGGGCGTGACCTCGACGGCCAGCCCTTGCGAGCGCATCAGCTCGGCGGCGCGCTGCGCCAGTGCGGGCGCGCCGGGTGCGTCGTAGCGGATCTCGTACAGCGGCGCGGGGAAGCCGCCGAAGTCATGCACGGTGTCGTGCTGCGCGGCGGCCAGCAGGTAGGGCGTGCGCGTGGCGGTGTGCGGCGACACGATCAGCACCGCCTTCGGCCGGCCGAACGCGGCGTCGATGGCCGGCCCGAGGCGCTTGAGGAATTCACCTGCTTCGCCAGGCTCCAGCGCCATCATGGGCGAGCCGTGCGAGAGGTAGAGCGAGGGCAGGGGAGTGTTGGCGGGGGTGTCCATGCCGGCATTGCAGCACCGGTGCGCAACCCCTGGGTGCAAAACGGCTGCATGGAACGTTCAGGCGGGTTGATTTTCAGGTAGCGCAGCCGGCCTCCGCAATTGCCGGGGCGGTTCACCCTTTACCGGTAGGTCTTTGCCAATAGCGTCGCAGTTCAGGACGAAGCAACGCACCACCCAGACTTTCACTTGATCTTGTCGAGGGTCGACAAGAATCTCGTACGTTCTTCCAGCGGGAAGCATTCAGCGACTGCCGTTGCGTACTTGGGTTCAGTTCGAATTGCAGTGACGCAATCGATAACAAATCCTGGGCTTCCGCCTTGAGCCCCATATTGGACTTCTTCAGTCCACAGCTGCCATTGTTTGTGCTTGCGTGCAGCACGAGGCGGGGCCCGGTGATGTACCTGATCTTTCATGGGTGGCTGCAAAAGCAGTGTTCTTGGCAGCGCCTGCCTACGGCTCTTGCTCACAATTCCCGCTGCTTGCATCAATGCCTCAACTTGCTCGCTGCGCGCGACCGCTACTGTGCGTTTATCAAGGTCAGTCGCGTAGGCAGTTGGAGGTGAGCTTTCCTCATAGCGTTGGACAACGAGTCCTTTCTCGTCGACGCATTCGATTTGCCGCAGGGCACGGTCTTCAAGAAGCGGACTTCCGCAAGATAGTGGAAGCCCGTCCGCATGGAGCGGTGAAACGGCCGTTGCAAGAACAGCTAACTTCGCGGACTCAAGCAAGTTGAATGCTTGTGTCACGGGTACTGGACCATGCTTGGCTAAATCACATCCAGAAAGAAGGACTGTGTGCGCGGGGGTTGTCTTCACCGCTTCGAAGCAACGCTGAAGTTCATGAACCGCTGCTTCTTCTTGACTGCTGGCCCGCTTCAACCGAACGACGCGACGTTTGTATTCGGCAAGGTACATCTCACCATCCGGGGTTGAAAACCTCTTCTCGGACAGCACCCGTAGTGTTGTGGCGAAGTAGAAGGATCTCTCGTCCTTTACCGCTTTGGGTTTCCGGAACTTGAGGCTGCCGGTCCTCGTTGGCTCAAAACTGCTGGGACTCGACTTCAAGGAATCACTGGCGGGTCCGGCCAGCACCGCAATGGAGACGACACGTGGCTCAGACTCCGCATCGACGGATTTGCTGATCAAGAACCTGCCGCAGCCTTGCTCTTCGTCCGGCTGGACGGCTTGAACTTCGAATCCGAAGCGCTCGGCGTCGAAGCGAACTCCGCACAGTGTGTCCTCCGCATGAGCCGAGAGGCTTGCAACCTGGAGCAGCAAGCCACCCAGCGCCCAAGGTCCTCTATTGCGCATGGGACTTTCTCAAGATGTCGCCACATATGCCGTCAGCCAGACGGCCAACCACTGCCAGAGACATGACCTCGTAGGTCAGTTCCTGCATGAGTATTCGCTAAGTCCCAGCCTGTCCCTGGCGTTCTGAAGTGCTGCCTCTGCCGTTGAACGACTTTTCAAGTCTTCAGGCTGGACTTGCTCGCTAGCGACTGGCGAGTAGCAGTATCCAGTAGGCGCACTCGCATCTGACAAATACACGGCTGCCTCAGTGACCGAAAAGCTCTCTCGATTTGACTTCAGCGTCACGCCATAGACCACGTCTGCTTCCCCATCGTGATTGATGTCAAGAAAAATTACGGGAGCAATGCGCTCACAACTGTCGTAGCCAGCCCGAGTTGTCACCGGGACCAGCTGTATGTCACTGCCTGTGGTTGTGGGAATCACGGCAAGCCTGCAGTACTTGTTGCTCAACTTCTTGTAGCGGACAGTGATCGGCACCAGAAGCTTGGCACCCTCCGCCCCACTAGACGCTCGTGGATTGCCTGCGATTGCGATGACTGGCTGTTCTGCCTCTGGGAAACCGGGCGTTCGGGATACAGCCTTGACCAATTGCTGCACAAGCTCTTTACGCGTACCGCTATCGAAAGGCACTTTCGGAGTGCCGGCCGACCTTGTCAATCTCACGAGCGCGAGCGCATACCTGCGCTGTGACCCGTCCTGCCGATAGCCCTTGGCTGCGAACCATTGCCCATCGGGGCTGACGGCCGCTTGCGGATCTTCATTGGATACGTCGATCTCCAATGTCTGGAGTTCAGCCCCCGTCGATGGATCGACAAGCATCAGTGCTTTGTCCTTGGTGGTGATCGCCACAGTTCCTGCCGTATTCCTCAGTAGATAGGGCGCGGTGGCGACGTTCTTTGGCTCCCAGGTCGATGTTTGCAGGGTGGCCCCATCAAGAGGCCCACCGCCGTTGACCAGCAGCTCGCTTCCGTCGAATGAAAAGCTCAAAGCGAAGATGCGCTGCGTGTCGGCATAGATCCCTGCCTTGCGAACTCTCCACTTGCTGTCGACGATGGCGATGGTTTCCGAAGCGTTTACGTTCTTGCCGGCACGCGCTACAGCCCAGTAGCCGTTGCTCGGATGAATGGCTACCGGCGGTGCGAAGTGGATACCCTTCTTCGAACTCAGTACACGGCCAGTTGCTCCATCCACTTGAAAGGACATCACCTTGTTGCTCTTTGGCTCGACGGTCGTGACAAGGACCAGTGAGCCATCTGGACTCACGGTACCCCAGCGGGTGTTCGCAGGAAATCGACAGTCTGCAGACGGGCGCTTTTCATTGAGATCGAACGTTCGGCATTCCCCAATGAAGAGCGACTTGTTGTCCGAGAGGAATCCAATGCCTGCATAGCTCGGATCGCCAGCGTCAAAGTATTCGACTGCAATCTCGGCCTTCGCTGCGTCAGAAAGAACACACCACGTCGTGAGGCAGAGCGAAGAGATGATGACTCGAAGGCACATAGAGGGTTCAGCCAACGAGTGGCCCAGGTGGTGTGCGGAGGTGATGGTTGTAGAAGTCCAGCCAATCGATCACTTCGTCCACTGCATCACGCCGTGTCTCGAAGCGCCAGTAATGTGCACGTCCGGATCGATGCAGGCAGCCCCCAAACAGGCCTCGTTCAGTCAATCCCACCGCACAGAGCCAAGAAGCTCCCGAATAACGGAGGCTTTAGGCCCCCCAGGCATCGTGGACCGCGGGACGCACGTTGAAGCGGTCACGGCAGCTCGCTCGGTTCCGGCAATGCCATAGGCGCAGTCGAGAATGAGTCCGTGAGTCGCAATGCCGTACTTCCGCTCCGCAATGCCTCTCACTTCGTCAGATGGCCACATCTTGAATGGCGATGCCATCACGCGGACCGATGCCATTCCGATGATGAGCTGGCGCCCGCCTTTATTGACTTCCTGAGTCGCGAGCCTGCCTACGAGCTGCGTCTCATCACCGGGCTCACCTGACGCAGGTGTATACACATACTGATAGCCACGGCGAGTCTTCTTGAATCGACCTGATGCCTCGACTGCCTGTTGAAACGAAGCAGCGCTGACCAGTAGCAGGTTTTCCTCTTCTAGGTAGCCAGGCCGAGGATCAATCTGTAGTTGCAGTGCTGAATCGCATGCGTCAGGTGATGCCCCCTTGAGCGACACGCTCACATTCGGTGGCGGAACGAAGGCAAGACCGCAGCCAGAGACTGGTTGCCCGGACACGCCGTCAGCAACGCAAGAAGTTCCGAACCAGATACCAAACAGAAGCACCGCTCGCTTGGTGGTCTCACTAACGGCATTCTTCATAGCTCACGTTTCCTGAAGTCTTCTGGCGCTTCGTCCACCAAGTCTGAGAGCAAATAGTAGGCATGCTTGAAGAAGCTTCTGCGCCAAGCAACATGGAATGCTGCCCGATTGATCTGGCGGGTAAGACGCAGTGTGTCTTCATCTGCCACTCTGCGTCCGGCTGGAGTACTTAGCGTTGCAAAGCCAACGTTGTCTGCATCGCGGTGGATATTGATCGTCCCTCGAAGAACCCAGCGCCCGTTTGCATTGCGGTCGCGCAGCGATTCCTTCACCCAGTAGTAGCCTGCGCTATCGCACGCATTGAACGCGACGTCTGATACCAAGAGGTAGTTGGTACCGGTTGAGAAATCTTGTCCGCGATATCGGCCGTACTGCTCATACAGCTCTCGGCCCGTGAGTTGGATGACTCCACGTCCGATGAACCTTGCGCCGTCCCCTTGTTCGCAATTGCCCAGTGGAGAAAGTTCCGCCTCGTTTGGGCCCCACTCTCTGACTACGCGTCTTACGACTTGCCGGCATCTACCTTCGTACGCACGAGTGAAGTAGTCGTCATTGCCATATTCGCGCGTCGTCTGCAGTAAATCAGTCTCAGTGAGTAGCTGACCAAATAGGTGCGCCGTCCGTGAAACCGACTGGAACCCATAGCGGCGCAACAACTTGTTGATGTTCATGTCCATGTTTGCTGGTCTCGCACCGTTCGCACGCGTATTGCCGTGCTCGGTCAGCCAAGTCCTTGCGTCGGCATTGCGAATCTCTCTCTGCGGGTTGTCAGGATGGCGGGATGGGATCAGCTGCATCATCTCGTTCGTAGAGAACCATCTGCACTGTCGCCATTGCGCAATGAACTCCCTTGGCTGCAAATGCCAGTGCGTGGTGCCGATGCCCGTGCCGGCGGCGGCCCAATCGAACGTCATGGCGTTGACGTGGCCCATCAGCTCGTTGAAGTCCTCGGCGTCGAGCCCGAACTCCGGGTCGCCGTTGAGCCAGCCCCAGCGCGCTGGCGCCGAGCCGTGGTCCCACTCGGTGGGGAACTTGCAGATCGTGCGCTTGAGCTGGGCGCGCACGTCGGCCCGGCCCAGCCGGCTCTCCAGCTCCGCCCGCGTGAGCCGCCCGTCGCTCGCGCTGGCGTCTTCGATCATCGCCGTGAGCTGCGCCGACTCGCAGCGGCTGTCCGCGTCGGCATCGTCGTCGATGAGGCGCCAGCCGCGCCACTGCGGGAAGTCCGCGTCGCTGAAGCGGCGCACGTCTGGTGCATGGAGGTTGACCCAGCCGCGTGTGTTGCCCGGCAGCAGCACCTGCCGCCAGTGCGGCACGTCCGCCGGCGTCAACGCGTCCGGGCCGATCACGCGGCCGAAGCGCAGCAGTTCGTACACCGCGCTCGGCGCCGGCCTGGCATTGGCCGGGTAGGCCTCGCTGATGTCGGTGGCGGTGCTGTAGAGGTTGTATTCCGCGTCCCGGTCGTGGACGGCCTCGCCCAGCGTGGTGCCGTCGGCTCGGTAGCTGGTGAGGTAGGCGTCGCCCCGGCCATGCCCGGCGGCGCGCGGCTCGCCGCCGCTGTAGCGCAGCCCCACGTACAGCGCCGGCTCCTGCAGCGTGCCGGCCTGGGCACCGGCCCGTGGCCCGCCCGTGACGTTGTACGGCGGGCGCTGGGCATAAAACGGCGTGCCCTGCGGCAGGCGGAAGTAGAGCTCGCCGAACACGCTGTCGTCGCGCCCGTCCTGCCCGGTGTTCAGCTCGCCGGTGCGACGGTTGATCAGGTGCTGCAGGTTGTCGTCGTCGCAGGCGATCTCGAGATGGAGTTGGTGGCCGTTGCCGTACACCTGGCCCGCCAGCCCGATCACGTCCTTGCGGTAGACGGTGCGGTGGGTCGCGGTGCCGGCGGCCACTTGCCGCGCCACGCCGCGCAGTTCGCTCAGGTGCATGTAGATGGACAAGAAGCTCACCTGCGTGGCGGCGTGGGTCTGCCGGTTCGCGCCGATCTCGGTGCGGTGGCGGATGATCACGCAGCCGTCGTCCGTCCACCGCGGGTCGCTGCCGTAGGGGTTGTAGTTGCGCGGCTCGGCCGGGCTGGGGGTGGTGTTGCGCGGGGCGGGTGAGCGGGCGTAGACGATCTCGCCGTCGGCGATGGCGCGCACCGAGGTGACCACGTTGTGGTCGGCACCGGTGGGCGCCTGCAGGTGCAGGCCGCCGTGCCAGCCCAGCTTGAACGACACCGGGAACGACCCTTCAGGGCCGCCGGTGCCCGGAACGATGACGCTGGAGTCCGGCATGCAGCGCGCCACGTAGGCGTCGTCGGTTTCGTGGGCCTGGCGCGGCAGCAGGAAGGGGGGGCTGATCAGCATGGTTGTTGTTGTGCTTGGAGGGGCATCCGATGGATGCCGAAGGTCAGCTGGAGAACGGGAAGCGCTTCTTGACCTTGAACTCGCCGCGCGGCAAGGCCGGCAGTGAATAGTCCACCGTCCCCGGCCCGACCATGCTCTTGATGGCCGCCTTCACGGTGATCTTGCCCGGGCACATCACCGTGAGCTGGCCGTTTTCCAGCGTGATGCTGGCCCCGCCGGTGGTGGCCAGGGTGATCTTCTTGGGGCTGGCCAAGTCGATCTTGCCGCCCGCACTGGCGATGAGCAACTGCAGCGCCGCGGCGATCTCCATCGTGTCGCCTTGCGCCTGCAGCACGACATCGCCCTGGGCGGCGCTCAGCTGCAGCCCATGGCCGCCGTCACCCGGCTGCACCGCCCCGCCCAGCATCGCAAGGGCCTGCCCGCTGTGCACCCGCAGCGCCCCGCCGCTGGCCAGGCTGCCGTCCTGCCCGGCCCCGAGGTGCACCGCCTGCCCGTTGCTGAACTGCAGGTCCTGCCCGGCCGCGATGGCGAGGCCGGCCTTGGCGGCGATCGCGATGACCGGCTCGCCGCTGTGCGGCACCTGGGTGTCGCCGATGGGCTCCTGGTGGTTCAGCGCTGCAGGCATCGCCTTCAGCGGTGGCGTGTCTTCGGGGCGCACGCCCACCAGCGCGGCGAGCTGGACCGTCTGGTGGGTGCCCGCCGCACGGCTGAAGGCCTCGGCCAGGGCCTGGGCCTGGGCCTGCTGCGCCAGCGCCAGCCCGGCGGCGTTGTCGCCACTCGGCTCCTGTTCGCCG
>CAMLLU010000065.1 GCA_946480925.1 uncultured Rivibacter sp. | reverse complement strand
CGAAGATGAGGCAGTCGCTCATCAGGTAGAGCCAGAAGCCCAGCAGCGTGCCTTGCTGCGGGTGGTGGTCGCCGTTGTCGAAGAACACCGGCGCGGCGGCACCGGTGGCGAGTGGAGGATGGAGGCTGGACATGTCTTTGTCGCTCTTGTCGCTCTCTTGGGGCCCGGCCTGGGTCAGGCCGCCTGGGCACCGGCCAGCGCGCGGGTGCGTGCGTCTTCGCTACGCGCCACTTCGTCGGCCGGGATGTGGAAGTCGCGCTTGTAGTTGAAGGTGTGCACGATCGCCGCCGCCACGATGGCGAAGAAGGTGATGCCCACCAGCAGCCACATGTGCCAGATCAGCGCAAAACCGCAGGCCGTGGCCAGCCCGGCGATCACCACGCCGGCCGCCGTGTTCTTGGGCATGTGGATGGGCTTGAAGCCTGCCGTGGGGCGCACGGCGCCGCGGCGCTTCATGTCGTGCCAGGCGTCGTTGTCGTGCACGACCGGCGTGAAGGCGAAGTTGTAGTCGGGTGGCGGCGAGGCGGTGGACCACTCGAGCGTGCGGCCGTCCCACGGGTCGCCGGTCACGTCGCGCAGCTGCTCGCGCTTCATGTAGCTCACCACCAGCTGGATCAGGAACGAGGCGATACCCAACGCGATGAGCACGGCGCCGAAGGCGGCCACCTGGAACCAGATCTGCAGCGACGGGTCGTCGAAGTGGCTCATGCGGCGCGTCACGCCCATCAGGCCCAGCACGTACAGCGGCATGAAGGCGAAGAAGAAGCCGATCTGCCAGAACCAGAACGAGCACTTGCCCCAGAACGGATCGAGCTTGTAGCCGAAGGCCTTGGGGAACCAGAACACGATGCCGGCGAACAGGCCGAACAGCACGCCGCCGATGATCACGTTGTGGAAGTGCGCGATCAGGAACAGGCTGTTGTGCAGCACGAAGTCGGCCGGCGGCACCGCGAGCAGCACGCCGGTCATGCCGCCGATCACGAAGGTGACCATGAAGCCCACGGTCCACAGCATCGGCACTTCGAACTTGATGCGGCCGCGGTACATGGTGAACAGCCAGTTGAAGATCTTCGCCCCGGTGGGGATCGAGATGATCATCGTGGTGATGCCGAAGAACGAGTTCACGCTGGCGCCCGAGCCCATCGTGAAGAAGTGGTGCAGCCACACGAGGTACGACAGGATCGTGATCACGATGGTGGCGTAGACCATCGACGCGTAGCCGAACAGGCGCTTGCGCGAGAAGGTGGCCACCACCTCCGAGAAGATGCCGAAGGCCGGCAGCACCAGGATGTAGACCTCTGGGTGGCCCCAGATCCAGATCAGGTTCACGTACATCATGGCGTTGCCGCCGAGGTCGTTCGTGAAGAAGTTGGTGCCGACGTAGCGGTCGAGGCTCAGCAGGGCGAGCGCGGCGGTGAGCACCGGGAACGACGCGACGATGAGCACGTTGGCGCACAGCGACGTCCAGGTGAACACCGGCATGCGCATCATCGTCATGCCGGGCGCGCGCATCTTGATGATGGTCACGATGAGGTTGATGCCCGACAGCGTGGTGCCCACCCCCGCCACCTGCAATGACCACAGGTAGTAGTCCACCCCCACGCCCGGGCTCTGCAGGATGCCCGACAGCGGCGGGTAGGCCAGCCAGCCGGTGCGCGCGAACTCGCCGACGAACAGCGACGCCATCACCAGCACCGCGCCGCCTGCGGTCATCCAGAAGCTGAAGTTGTTGAGGAAGGGGAAGGCCACGTCGCGCGCGCCGATCTGCAGCGGCACCACGTAGTTCATGAAGCCGGTGATCAGCGGCATCGCCACGAAGAAGATCATGATCACGCCGTGCGCCGTGAAGATCTGGTCGTAGTGGTGCGGCGGCAGGAAGCCGGCGGCGTCGCCGAAGGCGATGGCCTGCTGGGCGCGCATCATGATGGCGTCGGCGAAGCCGCGCAGCAGCATCACCAGGCCGAGCACCATGTACATGATGCCGATCTTCTTGTGGTCGATGCTGGTGATCCAGTCGCGCCACAACGTGCCCCACAGCTTGTAGCGCGTGATGAGCGCCAGCAGGGCGAGGCCACCGAGCACGGTGGCGGCGAAGGTGCCGATCAGGATCGGCTCGTGCAGCGGGATCGCGTCCCAGCCGAGGCGGCCGAACACGAGCTTTTGCAGGTCGAGGGAGTCGGAGGACATCGGGTCAGTCTCGCGGGGTCGGCGGCAGGCTCAGTTGCGGGCCGCGGCTGCGGGGGAGTCGTCGGTGAAGGCGATGGGCGCACCGGTGGGGTTGTCCGGCGTGCACATTGCGGCGGCCACGTAGCTGCGCTCGGTGTCGCGCCAGGGCTTGCGGTCCAGGTAGGCCAGGCCGCCCTTGCCCAGGCCGCCGGCGGCGTCGATCGCCATCATCTCGCTCATGCACATCTTGGCCGCATCGACGCAACGGTTGACCACCGCGTCGAACAGTTTCGGCTCCACGCGGCCGTAGCGGCGCACCGGCTCGCGCTCGCTCGGCGACTCGAGCTTCTGGTAGACGCCGCGGTCGAGCACTTCGCCCGATGCACGGTTGGCCTGGACCCAGCGGTCGAAGCCGGCGTCGGTGAGGCCGTGGAACTTGAAGCGCATGTGCGAGAAGCCGTCGCCGCTGAAGTTGGCCGAGAAGCCGTCGTACACGCCGGCGCGGTTGATCACCGCGTGCAGCTTGGTTTCCATGCCGGGCATGGCGTAGATCTGGCCGGCCAGCGCGGGGATGTAGAACGAGTTCATCACCGTGGACGAAGTGATGCGGAACTGGATCGGCCGGTCCACCGGCGCGGCCAGCTCGTTCACGGTGGCGATGCCCTGCTCGGGGTAGAGGAACAGCCACTTCCAGTCCAGCGCCACCACCTGCACCACCAGCGGCGCCACCTTCGGGTCGACCGGGCGCTGCGCGTCGATGCGATCCAGCGGGCGCCACGGGTCGAGCTTGTGGGTGCTGATCCAGGTGAGCGCGCCCAGGGCGATGATGATGAGCAGCGGCGCGCCCCAGATCACAAGTTCGAGGCGCGTGGAGTGGTCCCAGTCGGGGCTGTAGACCGCCTCGGAGTTGGACTGGCGATAGCGCCAGGCGAACACCAGCGTCAGCACGATCACCGGAACGATGATCAGCAGCATCAGCACGGTGGAGGTGACAATCAGCTGGGCCTGCTGGGCGGCGATGTCACCGGAAGGGTTCATCACCACCGTGTCGCAGCCGGCCAGCAGCAGGCCTAGCGCCGCCCACACCCAGCCGAGCCGGCCGGGGTGCACGCGGGTTCTGGTGTTGTTCAGGCGTGTCGGGGTCATTGGGGTTTCCGAGCGCGCGGGAAAACGATAGTTGCGCGTCGGCCCGGAATGTATCTTCATTGACCCGGATCAACGATTGGACATTTTGTCCCACCCAGTCATCCGACCATGATGTCCAGCAACTCCATCACACCACCCTTCCCGTCGTCCGCCCCCCGCAACACCAGCAGCATCCACGACGCCCCCGGCACGTCGGCCCAGGAGCACGCGCGCGTCGCCCCGGGTGACATCGCGGTCGGCGTGGTGATCGGCCGCGCCTCCGAGTACTTCGACTTCTTCGTATACGGCCTGGCCTGCGCGCTGGTGTTCCCGCACGTGTTCTTCCCGTTCGCCAGCCCGCTGGAAGGCACGCTGTACGCCTTTGCGCTGTTCGCCTTCGCCTTCGTGGTGCGCCCGCTGGGCACGCTGGCCGGCATGGAGATCCAGCGCCGCTTCGGCCGCAGCACCAAGCTGACCGCCGCGCTGTTCCTGTTGGGCAGCTCCACAGCCGGCATGGCGTTGCTGCCCGGCTACGGCAGCCTGGGCGCGGCGGCGATCGTGCTGCTGGCGCTGTGCCGCATCGGCCAGGGGCTGGCCATGGGCGCCTCGTGGGACGGCATGCCCTCGCTGCTGGCCCTCAACGCCCCCGAAAACCGCCGCGGCTGGTACGCGATGCTGGCGCAGCTGGGGGCGCCGCTGGGCTTCCTTGTAGCCTGCAGCCTGTTTGCCTACCTGTGGGGCAGCCTGTCGAGCGCCGACTTCCTGGCCTGGGGCTGGCGCTACCCGTTCTACGCGGCCTTCGCCATCAACGTGGTGGCGCTGTTCGCGCGGCTGCGCCTGGTGGTCACGCACGAATACGAAGAGGAGCTTGCCGCGCACGAGCTGGAGCCCTGCAACGAGCGTGAGCTGTTCCGCAGCCAGGGCGGCACGGTGCTGATCGGTGCCTTCGCGGCGCTGGCGAGCTATGCGCTGTTCCACATCGTCACGGTGTTCCCGCTGTCGTGGATCACGCTGTATTCCAACCAGGTGATCGGCGAGTTCCTCACGGTGCAGATCGTCGGCGCCTTCCTGGCGGCCGCGGCCATGCCGGTGTCCGGCCTGGTGGCCGACCGCATCGGCCGGCGCAGCACGCTGGGCCTGCTGGCGGTGCTCATCGCGCTGTTCAGCCTGGCCGCGCCCTGGCTGCTCGACGGCGGCGTGCTGGGGCAGGACCTGTTCATCCTGGTCGGCTTCGTGCTGCTGGGCCTGTCATACGGCCAGGCCGCCGGTGCCGTGACGGCGAACTTCGAGTCGCGTTTCCGCTACACCGGCGCCGCGCTCACGTCGGACTTCGCCTGGCTCATCGGCGCGGCCTTCGCCCCGCTGGTGGCACTGGGCCTGTCGGCCGAGTTCGGGCTCGTCGCGGTGACGATCTACCTGCTCTCCGGCTGCGTTTGCACGCTGCTGGCGCTGCGGGCCAACAAGGCCATGGCGGCGCGGGACTGACCGACCGTCTTCGCGCTCACCCCTGCGGCGGCCCATCGGCCGCCGCTTTTTCGATGAGGTGCTGCACCAGCAGCCGCGCCGCGGCCGAGAGCCACTCGTCCTCGCGCGACACGACGACGAACCGCCGGGTGGCCCAGGGTTCGTCGAGCGGCCGCTGGATGAGCCGCAGTGCCGCGATCTGCGGCGCTGCCGACTCGAACGGCAGGATCGCGCAGCCCAGCCCGGCGGCCACGATGCGCGCCGCCGCCTCGAGGCTGGACACCTGCATGCGCTGGTTGAACCCTACGCCCAGCAGCGCCGCCTGGCGGCGCAGCAGCATGTCGAGCAGCCCGCCGGGGGCCACGCCCACCGATGCGTGCTGCAGCGTGTCGACGAAGCGGATGCGCTGGCGCCCGGCCAGCGGATGGTCGGCTCGCATCACCACGCCGAGGTGGTCGCGGCGGTAGGGGCGCACCTGCAGCCCTGCGGCGTCGACTGCGTCCCACGCCACGCCCAGGTCGGCAGCGCCTTCGCGCACCTCACGCACGACGTCTTCGCCCAGGCCTTCCTTCAGGCTCACGCGCAGCGCCTGGTGCCCTTCCATGAAGGCGGCAATGTCGTCGGGCAGCCATTCGGCGAGCGCCGACACGCTGGCCGACACCCGCACGCTGCCTTGCACGCCGCTGGCGAATTCGCTGAGTTCGGCATGCATGCGCTCCATGGCGCCCAGCACCTCGCGCGCCTGGCGCAGCAGCGTCTGGCCGGCCGACGTGGGCTCGATGCCGCGGCGGCCGCGCACCAGCAGCGGCGTGCCCAGCTGCTGCTCGATGACGCCGATGCGCTTGCTCACGGCCGAGGCCACCAGCGCCTCGCGGGCGGCGGCCCGGGCAATGTTGCGCTCTTCGCACACGGCAACGAAAAGCCGCAGCGTCAGCGGGTCGAAAAACCGGTTCATGGCGCCAATTCTGCCGTTCCTGTTCGGAACGAACATGCTTCCGAAATACCGCTGGCGCCCCGGCACGGAACGCCTAGAGTGGAACGCATGATTGCTCCCCACACCACCCAGCAGGCCGTCACCGTGCGAGAAGTTGGCCTGCGCGACGGCCTGCAGGCCATTGCGCGCACCGTGCCCACCGAAATGAAGCTGCAGTGGCTGCGCGAGGCCTACGACGCCGGCCTGCGCGAAATCGAGGTCGGCTCCTTCGTGCCGCCGCGCCTGCTGCCCCAGCTGGCCGACACGGCCGAGCTGGTGGCGTTCGCCAAGACGCTGCCGGGGCTTTTCACCTCGGTGCTGGTGCCCAACCTCAAGGGCGCCGAGCGCGCCATCGAGTCGGGCGCCGACTTGATGCTGCTGCCGCTGTCGGCCAGCCACGCGCACAGCCTGGCCAACCTGCGCAAGACGCCCGACGAGGTGGTGCGCGAGATCGCCGCCATTCGCGAGTTGCGCGACGCTTGCGGCTCGCGCTGCCTCGTCGAGGTGGGCATGAGCACCGCGTTCGGCTGCACGCTGCAGGGCCGCGTCGAGCCGGCCGAGGTGCTGCGGCTGCTGCACGCCGTGCTCGACGCCGGCGCCGACCGCGTGGGCCTGGCCGACACCGTGGGCTACGCCGACCCGGCGATGGTGAAGGCACTGTTCGAGCAGGCCTTCGACGTGGCCGGCGACAAGCTGGCCTGCGGCCACTTCCACGACACGCGTGGGCTGGGCCTGGCCAACGTGTACGCCGCATGGACCACCGGCGTGCGCCGCTTCGACGCCTGTGTGGGCGGCATCGGCGGCTGCCCGCATGCACCGGGCGCCAGCGGCAACGTGGCCACCGAAGACGTGGCCTACCTCTTTGCGAGCATGGGCCAGCCGACGGGGCTGGACTTCGAGCGGCTCATGGCCTTGCGCCGGCACATGGCGCAATGGCTCGAAGGCGAGCCGCTGCATGGCACCATCTGGCGCGCCGGCTTGCCGAAGACGCTCTTGCAGGCGGCCTGACCACTCCAGGGATCCACATGAACGACACGACAACCCCAACCGCCGCCGAACCCACCGCCGGCCTGCCGAACCAGGCACCGCAGCCGCTGAGCGGCCTGCGGGTGGTCGAGTTCACGCACATGGTCATGGGCCCCACCTGCGGCATGGTGCTGGCCGACCTGGGCGCCGAAGTCGTGAAGGTGGAGCCGATCGGCGGCGAAGGCACGCGCACGCTGATGGGCGCCGGTTCGGGCTTCTTCCCGATGTTCAACCGCAACAAGAAGAGCATCGAGATCGACCTGCACAGCGCGCAAGGCGCCGAGGTGGCGCGGCGCCTGGCTGCCAGCGCCGACGTGGTGGTCGAGAACTTCAAGCCCGGCACCATGGCCAAGTACGGGCTCGACTACGCGAGCCTTTCGGCCGCCAACCCGCGCGTCATCTACGTGAGCCACAAGGGCTTTCTGCCCGGCCCCTACGAGCACCGCACCGCGCTCGACGAGGTGGTGCAGATGATGGGTGGCCTGGCCTACATGACCGGCCGCCCCGGCGACCCGCTGCGCGCGGGCACCAGCGTGAACGACATCATGGGCGGCCTGTTCGGTGCCATCGGCGCCCTGGGTGCGCTCATCCAGCGCGGCATCACGGGCCGCGGCATGGAAGTGCAGTCGGCGCTGTACGAGAACAACACCTTCCTGATGGGCCAGCACATGCTGCAGTACGCCATGACGGGCAAGCACCCCGCGCCCATGCCCGCGCGCGAAAGCCCGTGGGCCATCTACGACGTGTTCACCGTGGCCGATGGCGAGCAGATCTTCCTGGCCGCGGTGAGCGATGCGCAGTGGCGCACCTTCTGCGACGTGCTGGACCTGCCCGACCTCAAGGCCGAGCCCGCATTGGCCACCAACAACCAGCGCGTGGCCGAACGCCCGCGCCTGCTGGCCACCTTGCGCGAACGGCTGGCGCACCGGCCGGCGGCCGAGCTGGCCGACAGGATGGAACGCGCCGGCCTGCCGTTCGCGCCCATCCGCAAGCCGGCAGACCTGCTCGACGACCCACACCTGCTGGCCACCGGCGCACTGGCCGACGTGGAGCTGCCCGACGGCGCCAAGGCCGGCCAGAAGGTGAAGACCACGCTCTTCCCCATCACGATGGACGGCGAGCGCCTGCCAGTGCGGCTGCAGCCGCCGAAGCGCGGCGAGCACTCGCAGGCGCTGCTGCGCTCACTGGGATACGACGACGCACAAGTGGAGGCGCTTCGCCAGGCAGCTGCGGTGGCTTGAGGCAACATCGCAAGCCCCCAACCACAACGACACGGAGATCACACGATGACCGCACCCCGCCACTTCACCCGTCGCCGCGTGCTCGAAGGCCTGGCCGCCCTGGGCGCCGTGGGCCTGGCCCAGCCCGGCGCCATGGCGCAGGACAAGACCGTGCGCTTCATCCTGCCCAACGCCACCGGCTCGGGCGTGGACGCCATCACCCGCGGCGCGCAGGCCGCGCTGGGCAAGGCGCTGGGCGCCACGGTGGTGGTCGACAACCAGCCGGGCGCAGGCGGCATCGTCGGGCTGCAGGCGCTGGCGCGCTCGGCGCCCGACGGCCACACGCTGGGCGTGGTGTCGAACAACGTGGTGATCTTCCCGAGCGTCTACAAGTCGCTGCCGTTCAACATGCCGGGCGACTTCACGCCCATCGCCATCTGCGGCTACACGCCGGTGGTGCTGGTGGTGAACCCCGCCAAGGTACCGGCCACCAACTCGAAGGAACTGGTGGCGCTGCTGAAGGCGAAGAACGGCGACATGACCTACGCCTCGGGCGGCAACGGCACCATCCTGCACCTGGCCGCCGAGATGTACCTCGACCAGGTGGGCGCCAAGGCGCGCCACATCCCGTACAAGGGCGTGGGCCCCATGGTCACCGACCTCATCGGCGGGCAGGTGGAGTTCGGCACCGTGTCGCTGCCCAGCGTGCAGGCGCACCTGAAGAGCGGCGCACTGCGCGCCATCGGCGTGGCCACGCAGCAGCGCATCGCCGCGGCGCCCGAGATCCCCACCTTCGTGGAACAGGGCGTGCCCGACTACGTGGTCGAAGCCTGGATCGCGGTGGTGGGCCCCAAGGGCCTGCCGGCCGCCGAAGTGAAGCGCGTGCACGACGCCGTGGTGACCGCGTTCAACGCGCCGGACGTGAAGGAGCTGATGGCCAAGCAGGGCAACGTGATCAACGTGAGCACCGAACACGCGCAGCATTTCTTCAAGACCGAGATGGCGAAGTACGCGGCGCTGGTCAAGAAGGCGGGCGTCGAGCTGCAGTGACGACGTGGGCACCGCACTGGCCTTCGACTCGCGCCGCGTGCTGTGGCTGAGCCAGGACGCCGGGCTGGTGCGTGCTCAGCTGGCCGGCCGCCAGCTCTCGCGCAAAGAGGCCGGCGCCTTGCGCGACGACGTCTCCACCGACGAGATCTCGCCGCTGCCGGTGATGGTGCATTTCGACGCCACGCTCGGTCGCTACCCCTACACGGGCTTCACGGCCCGCGGTGAGCAGCCCATCGGCCGCGATGCGATCCGCGACGCCGGCGTCGAGGTGGTGGTGGGCGGCCGGCGCTACGGCAAGGGCAGCTCGCGCGAACACAGCGTGGTGGCCGAGCGTGCCGCCGGCGTGCGGCTGGTCATCGCCGAAAGCTTCGAGCGCATCTACCGGCAGAACGCCGACAACGTGGGGCTGTTCACGTCCACCGACTTCGGGCTGGTCGAGCGCATCCGCCGTGGCGAGCCCATCGAGATCGACGAGCTGCTGGCCGGGCGCGATGCGCTGGCGTCGGCCATCTTGCGGGCCGGCGGGCTGCTGGCATACGGGCGCACGAAGCTGCGCGTGAGCGCCGCGCACACGGCCATGCCTGCCGCCACGCCGCAAACGCTGTTCGAGAAGGTCGTGGCACGCCACGCGCTGGCCACCACCGAGACACCCGCACAGCTCGCTCCCGGCCAAGGGGGCTTCGTGCGCGCCGATTGGCGCTTCATCCACGAGTACTACACCGGCATGGCGGCATGGCTGCTGCACCAGCAGTTCGGCGACGCGCTCGTGCTGCACGAGCCTGAAGGCATCGTCACCTTCGAAGACCACCTGTCGTACGTGCACGCCAGCCCGGCGCACGTGTCGCAGGGGCTGGTGGGCGGCGTGACGGGGCTGTCGCGCGCGCATCGCACCTTCGTCGAACGCTTCGGCCTGCGCGACCACGGCTATGTCGAGGCACTAGAGGCCGGCGACCCCGGCAACCGGGGCTCGCAAGGCATTTCACACGCGATGATGGCCGAGCGCTACGCGCTGCCCGGCCAGCTCGTGGTGGGCACCGATTCGCACACGCCCCACAGCGGCGCCTTGGGCTGCGTGGCCTTCGGCGTGGGCACCACCGACATGGCCAATGCCTTCGTGAGCGGTGCGGTGCGCATCACGATGCCCGAGGTGCTGCGGGTCGACCTGGACGGCGAGCTACTCGCCGGCGTGACCGCGAAGGACGTGGTACTGCACCTGCTGGCGCTGCCCGAGATCCGCGCCGGCGCGGGGGTGGGCAAGGTGTTCGAATTCGCCGGCCCGGTGGTGCGGAGCATGGCCACCGACGAACGCGCGACGCTCACCAACATGGTGGCCGAGCTGGGCGGCTTCACCGGCATCGTGGAGCCCGACGAGGAGACCGTGCGTTTCGTGAAGGAACGGCGCGGCGTCGACATCACGCTCGAACCATGGATGCGCAGCGACGAAGGCGCGCACTACGCGGCGCGGCTGCAGGTGAGCTGCAGCACGCTCGAGCCCATGGTCGCGCGCCCGGGCGACCCCGGCAATGGCATGGCGCTGACGGCGTTGCAGGAGCCGGTGCGCGTGAACATCGCCTACGGCGGCAGCTGCACCGCCGGCAAGCGCGAAGACTTCGACCACTACCACGCGGTGCTGAGCTGGGCCGCGCAACGCGGCCTGCGCGTGGCGCCCGGGGTGAAGCTGTACCTGCAGTTCGGCACCGTGGACGTGCGCGACTACTGCGAGCGCCAGGGCTATCTCGCCGCCTTCGAAGCGGTGGGCGCCGAGCTGCTGCAGCCGGCCTGCGGCGCCTGCGCCAACTGCGGCCCTGGTTCGTCCACGGTGAGCGAGCAGGTCACCGTGAGCGCGATCAACCGCAACTTCCCTGGCCGCAGCGGCCCCGGCCAGGTGTGGCTCGCGAGCCCGCCCACGGTGGCCGCCAGCGCCATCCTCGGCGAACTGGGGTCGTTCGAAGACCTGAAGCGGCGCGAGGTGGCCTGAACCTTCAGGCCGGCGGAGGGCTTCCTGCGGGCGGGCTGGGGGACTTGTCCGCAGCGGTTTCGGCCAGCTCGGCCTCGTAGCGCTGCAGCGCCTGGGCCAGCTGCTCTTCTTCTTCAGGGCTCTTGAGCACCGTGGTGAGGTGCTCGAAGTAGACGTTGGCGATGTCGTCGCTGGTGAGCACCAGCAAGGCCGTCGTCGCATCGCCCACCGAGCCGCTTTCGAGCGCGGTGGTTTCGCCCGCGCGCCGCGGCTGGTCGCCGGTGATCTTGACGGTGCCCGAGCGTGCGCCGCGCAGCACGATGTAGCTGATGGTGCCGTCGGCCTTGGCGTAGAAGTCCTGCAGGATGCCGTCGTAGATGAGCACCAGGTCTTCATGCATGGTCTTCGACAGCACGTGCGCGCGCACCAGCCGCGCTTCGGTCTGCTTGCTGCCGCGGCGTATGGTGCCCTCGCGCTTGCGCGCCTCTTCGAGCATGAACAGGTAGCGGTGCCGCATCATCGGCAGGCGGCCGTTGCTGACCAGCTTGCCGCCGCCCAGGCCCAGCGTGAAGGCAGCGCCGGCCACGATGGCGAAGTAGCCCAGGATCCACGGCGCGAACGCGTCGAACATGTCGTTGAGCGGCCGCTGCGGGCGCCCCGGCAGCGTGGCGCCGTCGATGCGCAGCACCGCGGCGAGCTGGTCGAAGTCGATGCAGGGCACCGCGGTGAACCAGCCGCCTGCCGTCGCGCGGCACATCAGCGCGCTGTTGATCACGCTGTAGGCCGCGGCGTGCACGAAAAAGCTCACCACCACCGCGCCGGCCAGTTGCCCCAGCGGGCTGGCAGGAACGCTTTCACGGGTGACCTGGTGCGGGGCGTAGAAGCCCCAGAAGAAAAAGAAACCGGGGAGCAACAGGACGACGAGGACGCCAGTCGCCCACGCGATGGACATAAGGAGAGAGGGAGGGAGCGGTGCCGGTGGTTCAGCCGGCCAGGCGGCTGGCGGCGTCGTTGGCGGCGGTGGCCGCCTGCGTGGCGCGGTCGCGCAAGTCTTCGATTTCCTGGATCACGGTGCCGAGCTTCACCGTGCGGCGCGATGGCTTGGAGAGCACCTGCATCACGATGTCTGCATTGCCGCCGGCCAGGCGGACCAGGCTCGTGTACAGCGCGTCATCCTTGTCTTTCAGGACCTGCATGCCATCTCCGGCTCGACAGTCGAACTGCCGGGGATTATCAGGGCGGTGCCTCGTGTTCTCAAGGGTTGGGGCATTGCAGCGTCACTCCGTGCACCGTACACAGCCCGCGCGGGCCCAGCAGGTTGGGGCCCACCCAGTGCAGGCGCGTGCCGTCGCTGGCCAGGCAGCCGGTCGCGTCGCAGGCCGTCAGCGTGACCAGCGGCGCCTGCGTGGGCAAGGCCAGCGGCGGTGGCGAGGCGGCGGGCAGCTGCCCTGGCAACGCCCCCGGAGACACCGGCGGCACGCTGATGGGCGGCTGGGCCGAGCGCGAAGGCAGCGCCAGGCGCTCGCCGGCACGGCTGCTGCCCAGGCAGGCACGGGCCGCCTGGCGCTGCAGCGTCTTGAGCTTGGCCCGCGTGGTGCGCTGCTGCGCGCTGCCCGGCGGCGCCGAAGCCGCGGCGGCCTCCTGGGTCTGCAGCGCATCGAGCGCCTTGCGGCAGGCGGGGGAATTCATGCGGTCGCCCTGTTGCGGGCTCGGGGCGGCATGGCAGGCCAGCGCGGCGGCCCAGGCAGCGGTCAATACAACGAGGCGGGCGGGCATGGAGGTTGGAGGGGCGACGGTGAAACGAGTTCGCACACCGGTTGTACCGGAGGGTATGCGCAGCACAAAATCCGCGCACCCAGCCCAGCGGGCCCGCCATGTTCTCTCACATCTTCGTCGGCACCAACGATTTCGATCGCGCCCTCGCCTTCTACAGGCCGTTGATGACGGCCCTGGGCATCGAGCCGCGCTTTTGCGAACCCGAGCGCCCATGGGCCGGCTGGCAGACCACCGGCGGGCCACGCCCGCTGTTCCTCATCGGCAAGCCTTACGACCAGCAGCCGCACATGCCCGGCAACGGCCAGATGGTGGCCTTCATGGCCGAGAGCCGCGCGGCGGTGGACCATGCACACGCCGTCGCGCTGGCCCACGGCGGCACGTGCGAAGGCCCGCCCGGCTTGCGGCCGGAGTACCACGCGAACTACTACGGCACCTACTTTCGCGACCCGGACGGCAACAAGCTGTGCGTGGCGTGCCATGTGCCGCAGACCTGACCTTCTGCCCTCTCACCATGAACCAGGACCCAGACTCTGAATCCGCGTTTCGTCTCGGCACCACTGCGCTCGGATTGCTCGCGGGATTGGTGGGCGGGCTGGTGCTCACGGTGCTGTTGCTCACGTTGGGTATCGAGGTGTCGTTCCCGATCTTCGTCTTCGGGGGCGCAGCATTCGGGGCCTTGGCGGCTACTTGTCGACCAACGCCGGGTTCGGCCTGGCAGGAAGCGTGCTGCACTTCGTCGTCGGCCTTGCCAGCTCGGCCGGCGACCGCCTCGTGTATCCGGATCGCGATGCATCCACCTGGATGAAGGCCATGCTCTGGCTGGGTGCCGCGATCGGCCTGCTGATCGCCTGGCTCGTCTGGTGAATCGGCATGAAACGCGCATCCCCCGAAACCCTGCGCCTGCTGCAGCCGCTGCTTGACGAGCTACGCAAGCTCGACCGGTTGGTCGAGAGAACGCCCGGCGCGTTCTATCTGAAGTCCAAAGGCTTTCTGCACTTTCATGAAGACCCGTCGGGCCTGTATGCCGACGTGAAGCTGGACTTGACGAGCTTTACCCGGGTGCGCGTGAGTTCAGCGCAGGAGTGCTCGAGTTTTCTGGCACGCGTGCAAAGCGTGTTGACGGTAACGCGCCATCCCTAAGAGGAAGCCGAACGGCGCACATTGCGCGCGCAGAATGGCTCGCAAATTCGCAAAGGAGCCGAGAACACATGCCAACGTTTTGCTGCGATCTGGAACCACCACCCGAACGTCACGGGAGAAGACCCGTTGCTCGACAAAGCCGCTTACGAGAATCAGTGCGCAATCAATCTCTACGCGGCGCTGCAAAGAGCAGGTGTGAACGTGGGCACCTTCACTGGCCAGCTGTCATGGCAGAAAGACAAGCCCAGATACGCTATACGCGCCCAGGAGGTCGCTGACTGGCTGGCATCTCCGGCGAAGCCTTTGCCCTCGAAGACTGAGAAGTTCAGTGGCAAAGAAGCTTTCGGCGAAGTTGAAGGTCAGCGCGGCATGAAAAGCCGTACGGGCGTGGTCTTCTTTCAGAACTATTGGGGCGAAGGTCGGCAAGGCGACCACATTGACTTATGGAACGGTAGCCGGTTGACGCATTTGCGATCGCTCGTTGCCATCTATGCCCGCATCGGTTCCTTCGGCCTCGGGTCCGATTACCGCGACGCCGACCGCGTCTGGTTCTGGGGGTTGCCATGAGAGCGGTGGTCTTCACCCTGCTAGGCGCCACGATGTTCGCGGCGATGGCCTTCTGTGTGGCGGTCGGCGTCTCCCAGTACCAAGTGCAAGTGCTGCACTACTCACCAGCCAAAGCCGATGTCTTCATCGATGCTTTTCTCTATGCGTGGCCGGCTGTCGCTGTATTAGGAGGATTTGTCGGCTATCGCCTGCGCCGATGGAAAAGGCAGATCTAAGTTGCGCCGCATTGTTTGGAGGAGGCACGAATTGAGAAGCTGTCTTTTCTGCGAAAAACCATTGGTCGGCAAGGACCGAGCAAAAGAGCACGTCATGAAGCGCTCTTGGCTCGAAAGGCTTGGGCACACGAAGACTGAGATCGTGCACCTCACGTACACGGCTTACTTTGCTCACCCTTTCCCTGTTTTTACTGGTGTGCAAGGTTTTCATAACCTCATCCACGTCTCACGGGCCGGATTCACGTTGCCGATAGCTTGGGGCGAGCTCACACAGGTTCCGATGCCAATTGGAATGCCTCAGACACCTCTGAATATCTTTGTCTGGACTTAACCGCTGACGCGGTATTGGCGCGCCCACCACAAGACGCCACAGTGCCAACGTAGCCCCCGCTCCCATCGCGTGACCATGGACGTGCTGACCCCAGCACTTCCTCGTCACCGCACAGGAGCCCCACCATGACACCGCTGCGCCAGCGGATGCTCCAAGACATGGGCATTCGCAATCTCGCCCGCAACACCCAACTGGCCTACGTCCAGCAGATCAGCGCCTTCGCCCGGCACTTCGACTGCTCGCCCGAAGCGCTTGGTCCCGAACAGGTCCGCGCCTACCAGGTTCATCTGATCGAGGAGCGCAAGCTCGCCGCCGGCAGCCTGAGCGTGGTCGCCGCGGCGCTGCGCTTCCTCTACAAGGTCACGCTACGGCGGGCCTGGAATGACGACGACATCCCGATGCCCAAGCGGCCGCTGAAGTTGCCCATCGTTCTCAGTCCTGAGGAGGTCGTCCGTTTCCTGGCCTGCGTGGCCAGCACCAAGCACCGCACCATTCTCACCACCATCTACGCCAGCGGGCTGCGTGTCTCCGAAGCCGTCCAGCTTCGCCCGGCCGACATCGACAGCTCTCGCATGGTGCTGCGTGTCGATCAGGGCAAGGGCCGCAAGGATCGCTACGTGATGCTCTCGCCTCGGCTGCTGGAGGTTCTGCGGGACTACTGGCGCATCGAGCGCCCCAGGCCCTGGCTGTTCCCAGGAGACGGTGCCGGCCATCACATCTCCAAGAACGCCGTCGAGCAGGCCTGCCAGAAGGCGCACCGCGCCGCCGGCATCGACAAGCCCGTCACGCCGCACTCGCTGCGTCATGCCTTCGCCACGCACCTGCTGGAGTCGGGCACCGACGTGCGGCGCATCCAGCTGCTGCTGGGCCATCGCAGCCTGGCCACCACGTCGCGCTACTTGAAGATCGCCACCAGCAGCCTGTGCGCCACCGTCAGTCCCTACGATCAGTTGCCCGATCTGCTGCCCAGGATCGACCCCGTCCCCGATCCGACGCCGCCGGCGCACTTCTGAAGCCTCACCGTGCGCCCCGCCGGGCTGGAGCTGGCAGAGATCTTCCGCCAGGTTGGCCCCGAGTACCGTCGCGACCATGCCGGCGCCCTCAGCCGCGCGCAACTGCGCGTGATGAGCGCCATCGAGCGCTGTCGGACCGCAGCGCTGGGCGGTCATGTCGAGCAGTGCGACGCCTGCGGCCACCAGCGCATCGCGTTCAACAGCTGCCGCGATCGACACTGCCCGAAGTGCCAGTCGTTGACGCGCGCGCAATGGTTGGAGGATCGCCGCACCGAGCTGCTGCCGGTCGAATACTTCCACTTGGTGTTCACCGTGCCGCAGCCGATCGAGGCCATCGCCTACCAGAACAAGGCGCTGCTGTACGACATGCTGTTCAAGGCGACGGCGCAGACATTGCGCATGATCGCTGCCGATCCGAAGCACCTGGGTGCCCAGATCGGCTTCATCGCCGTCTTGCACACCTGGGGCCAGAACCTGCTGCACCACCCGCATTTGCACTGCGTGGTCCCCGGCGGTGGCGCCTCGCTTGACGGCAAGCGCTGGATTGCTTGCCGGCCGGGGTTCTTCCTCCCGGTGCGCGTGCTGTCGCGGCTGTTCCGCCGCCTGTTCCTCGAGCTTCTGCGCGCGGCGTTCGAGCGCAAGACTCTGAAGTTCTTCAACGCCATGGCGCCGCTACAAGACGCGCAGGCCTTCGAGCAGTTCCTGGCGCCGGCGGCAAGCACCGAGTGGGTGGTCTACGCCAAGGCGCCGTTCGGCGGGCCTGAGCAGGTACTGGAATACCTGGGCCGCTACACGCACCGGGTGGCGATCTCCAACAGCCGGCTGGTGGACTTCAGCGACGGCAGCGTTGCATTCCGATGGAAGGACTACCGGCACGACGGCAAGCCCAAGGTGATGCGGCTGCCGGCGGCAGAGTTCACGCGGCGCTTCCTGCTGCACGTGCTGCCCTCGGGTCTGCAGCGCATCCGGCACTATGGGCTGTTGGCCAACCGTACGCGTGATGCCAAGCTCGAACGCTGTCGCGAGTTGCTCGGCGTTGCGCCGCCTCCACCAAACGAGAACGACCCACACGAGGACTACCGCGATCGATACCTGCGGCTGACCGGCGTGTCGTTGCTGGATTGCCCGGCGTGCAAGCGCGGGCGCATGGTGTGCATTGAGACATTGCCGCCCAGGCCGTCATCGCAAGGACCGCCCGATGCATGCACGTAAGCAGCATGTCGTCAGCGTCAGTGCGAGGCTATCGTCGTGGCTGCTCGTTGAGCGACCTTGGCCGCGCGCGAGCAAGGGCGTACACGCCGCACCGCGTTCGACGCCAACGAGGCCCGCGCTGCGTATGCGGCCGAACCTGTCGTCAAACTCAGCGCCCTCCAATCGCTCGCCACAGCCGACATGCGCTGTGACCTCGAACTGCGCGGCCCGTACGGCGCCGATTCAATACCCATAGCGCACCAACGCCTGCGCGGGCGGTTCAGTCCAACGGGATCTTTTGCCTACCGGACGCGGGACAGCGCCGTCTCGTTGGCCACCAACTGCGCGCCGCGTCCGCCAGGCAAAAGACTCTCTGCTTTATGCGATCGGCGTAAGGACTGCTTTCTCGACAAAGGAAGAAGGCCCTACCCTTCACACAACCCCCTGATCTCCGCTGGCGCCCTGTACGCCGCGTGATGCGCGTTGGATATCACGGATGCTGCACTGCGAACACCTTCTCCGCGGCTCTCCAGCATCGCGCCGCCCGCTCTGAGTAGATGGCATCTTCACCATGTCACCCACAACGGCATGACAGCTGGTTCTTGAAGAAAACGTCGCTCGATGCAGCACCGCCTCACACAAAGCGTTGCAAGTTTTCGACTAAATCCTCGCACCGCTGATTCGTCTTCTCTCTGAAGGCTGCCTTGCCGCTGGGGCGAGGCGCAAGCAACCCGTCGTGCCATCGCTCGGACATGCCTGCGTGACGTCCGGGTGGACGCCGTGGATCCGGCTTCGCCGGTCCGGTGGCGGCGCCCCCTTGAGGGGGAGCGCCGCAGGCGCTGCGGGGGTGGACCTATTCAGGGAGAACGACATGCAGACCTACGACTTCATCGCGGTCGGGCTCGGCCCTTTCAATTTGAGCCTGGCCTGCCTGATGGCGCCCTTGAAGGAACACAAGGGCCTGTTCCTCGAGCGCAATGCGCAGTTCGCCTGGCACCCGGGCATGCTGGTCGAGCGCTGCACGCTGCAGAACCCCTTCCTTGCGGACCTGGTGTCGCTGGCCGACCCGACCAGCCGCTTCAGCTACCTCAACTACTGCAAGCAGCAAGGCCGCATCTACGCCTGCTACGTGCGCGAGAACCTCTACCTCACGCGGCACGAATACAACCGCTATTGCCAGTGGGCCACTGCGCAGCTGAGCAACATCGCGTTCGGCCAAGAGGTCACCGAGATCACGTACGACGAGGCGCAGGGCCACTACGTGGTGCGCGGCCGCAGCCTCGCCTCGACGGCGCAGCCCAAGCCGTTCGAGCATCGCGCGCGGCGGCTGGTGCTGGGCGTGGGCTCGGTGCCGCGGCTGCCCGCGTGCTGCGAAGCGGGCGGACCTTACGTGCACAGCTCGGCCTACCTCGCGCACAAGCCCTCGCTGCAGGCCGGGCACTCGATCACCATCGTGGGCAGCGGCCAGAGCGCGGCCGAGATCTATTACGACCTGCTGGGCGAGATCGACCGCCACGGCTACCAGCTCAACTGGGTCACGCGTTCGCCGCGCTTCTTCCAGATGGAGACCGGCAAGCTCACGCTGGAGCTCATTTCGCCGGACTACATCGAGCACTTCTTCGCTCTGCCGCCTGCGCGCAAGGGCGAGATCCTGCTCGACCAGAAGAGCATCTACAACGGCATCAACACGCAGCTGGTCAACGCCATCTATGAACGGCTCGACGAGCGGCGAGGCGAGTTGCGCAACCGCACGCAGCTGCTGCCCGGCATGGAGCTGGTGAGCTGCCGGCACGACGCGCATGCGAGCCGCTACGAGCTCGAGTTCGAGCACACCGACCTCGCGCGGCGCTACCGGCACGGCACCGACGGCCTGGTGTTCGCCACCGGCTATGCGCCGCGCGTGCCGGGCTTCATCGAAGGCATACGCGACCGCATCGTGTGGGACGAGCAAGGCCGCTACCGCCAGGCGCGCAACTACGCGGTGGACCCAGCGGCGCGCGAAATCTTCGTGCAGAACGCGGGCTTCCACAGCCATGGCCTGTCGAACCCCGACCTCGGCATGACCTGCCACCGCAACGCGGTGCTGATCCGCGAGCTCACGGGTGTCGAGTACTACCCGATCGAGACGCACACCGTGGTGCAGGACTTCGCGCCGCGCGCGGGGCTCGGCTTCGTCGAGGTCGCATGAGCAGCAACACCACACCTTCATTCGGCGCGCTACGCATCGCGATCGTCGTGATGTCGGCCTTCGCCGTCGTCAGCGACGCGGTGCTGATCGCGTTCTATCCGCAGTTCTTCGCGAGCCGCTATGGCATCACCAGTGAGTTCCACGTGGGCGCGTACATCGCGGCGATCTCGATCGCGGTGATGTTCACGCTGCCCTTGTGGGCCCGCGTGGCAAGGCGGGTCGAGACGATGCAGCTGCTGCTCGTCACGCAGTGCGCCGCCGGTGTGCTGTGCGTGGCCAGTGCCTTTGCCGAGAGCCTGGTGGGCTACTGGGTGCTCTCGATGCTGATGTTCATGTGCAAGAGCAGCTACCTGCTCATGTACCCCTACCTCATGCGGCTCGAAAAGCCCGAGGACCACGGCCACACCATCGGCCTGCTGTCGGTGGTGGTGCACCTGGGCGGCATCTTCGGCGCGGTGGCCGGCGGCTGGCTGCTGCAGAGCGTGGATCCCACCGCCTGCCTGTGGCTCATGGCCGGCGGCGACTTCGCGCAGATGCTGGTGTGCGCCTGGCTCATCGGCAGCGGCCGTGTCGTCAAGGTGCTGGGCATCGAGCCGGCGTCGAACGCCCCCGCCGCGCGGCGCGGCGTCGGCGCGCGCATCGTGGTGCTGTGCTTCATCACCCTCACCTTCACGTTCTCGGCCTACCTCGTCCGCCCGTTCTTCTCGGTCTACTGGCAGCAGGTGTCGCCGGGCTCACTGGCCGCCGAAAGCGGCATGGTGTTCGCGATTCCCGGCGCGGTGGCGCTGGTGGCCCTGTTCATCAACAAGCACGCGAGCCGGCGTTTCGACCACGTGCTGGCCAACCTGCTGCTGGGCAGCGTGGGCCTGCTGATGCAGGCGGCGCCCTCTGAGCCGCTCATCCTGCTGGGCCGCGTGCTGTACGGGTGGTCGATGTTCCAGCTGGTCGTGAAGTTCGAGGTGGTGCTGTTCCGCTTCAGCAAGCCCGACGACTACGCGCGCGACTTCAGCGTCTTCAACTTCTTCCAGAACCTGGGCGTGCTGCTGTCGTCGTTCGCCGCCGGTGCACTGGTGGGGCCGCTGGGCATTGCGGTCACCTTCGTGCTCGCCTCGGCCTGCCTGCTGCTCACCGCCGCGCTCGACGCACTGCTGCTGGGCTGCGACCGGCAGCACGCCGCCACCGCGCCTTCCTCCACCGCACTGGGAGCTGCCCACCATGCGAACTGACTTCGACACCGCCCTCGCGCAACCCTACGCCTGGGACTCACAGATCATGCTGCGCGCGCTGGACTTCGAACGCGACACCCCGCTGCTGCACCACTGGTTCACGCAGGACTACGCTGCCTTCTGGAACATGCAGGACAAGACCGAGGCGCAGACGCGCGAGTTCTACGAGGAGCTCGTCGCCTGCGGCCACGCCACGGCCTGCATGGGCCTGGTGGATGGCGCGCCGGCCTTCCTGGTGGAGTGCTACGACCCCGCATTCGACGAGCTGGGCGACCACTACCCCGTGCGGCCCGGCGACGTGGGCATGCATTTCTTCGTGGGGCCGGCACGCCGGCGCATCCACGGCTACACGCGCCGCGTCTTCCGCGCGCTGATGGGTTTCATCTTCGAGCGGCTGCATGCGCGCCGCGTGGTGGTGGAGCCCGATGCGCGCAACCACAAGGTGCACGTGCTCAACCGCGAAATGGGTTTCGTGGACGAGCGCTACGTGCGCCTTGCTCACAAGCTCGCTCTCCTTTCGTTCTGCACGCGCGAGCAGTTCGTCACCGCCCAAGCCCGGGCCCATCACAACGAGGAATACGCCGAATGAGCAACGACATCCGCCGCCTGCAAGCCGACGACCCGACGCAAGCCGTCGCCCACCTCGACAAGGCCACCTGGGCCAAGGCCAACCGCGCGCTGGTGCGCAAGGCCATCGCCGAGTTCTCCCACGAGCTGGTGCTGCAGCCCGCGCTGCTGGACGCGCTGCCGCAGCGCCGCGGCTTCAGCCGCTGGCGGCTCGACGCGCCAGGCGGCATCGAATACCGCTTCGAGGCGCAGCCGATGGCGCTGCGCCACTGGCGCGTCGACGCGGCGTCCATCAGCAAGCAGGTCGCGGGCGTGGAAAAGCCGCTCGACGCACTGCAGTTCATCATCGAGTTCAAGGACGCATTGGGCATCAAGCCCGAGCTGCTGCCCGTCTACCTCGACGAGATCAGCAGCACGCTCTACGGCTGCGCTTACAAGCAGCGCAAGGCGTCGCCCAGCAGTGCCGAGCTGGTGGACGCCGACTTCCAGACCATCGAGTCGTCGATGGCCGAGGGCCACCCCGGCTTCGTGGCCAACAACGGCCGCCTGGGTTTCGACGCCACCGACTACCGCAGCTACGCACCCGAGGCCGGCTCGCGCTTCGCGCTGGTGTGGCTGGCGGTGCACCGCGAGCTGGCGCATTTCGCCTGCGTGTCCAGCCTGGACTACGAAGGCTTCATCGCCGGCGAGCTGGGCGCCCACAACGTGGCGAGCTTTCGCCGCGAGCTGGCCGACCAGGGCCTGGCGCCCGAGGACTACCTCTTCATGCCCACGCACCCGTGGCAGTGGTTCAACAAGCTGTCGATCGCCTTCGCGGCCGACGTGGCGCAGCGCCACATCGTGTGCCTGGGCACGAGCGACGACCACTACGTCGCGCAGCAATCCATCCGTACCTACTTCAATGCCGACCGCCAGAACAAGCACTACGTGAAGACCTCGCTGTCCATCCTCAACATGGGTTTCATGCGCGGTCTCTCGCCCTACTACATGGCGGGCACGCCGGCCATCAACGAGTGGATCGACCGCCTGGTGCGTGAAGACGCCACGCTGCGCAGCCACGGCTTTTCCATCCTGCGCGAGGTGGCCTCGGTGGGCTTTCGCAACCGCTACTACGAGGCGGCCATCGCGGCGGACACGCCCTACAAGAAGATGCTCTCGTGCCTGTGGCGCGAGAGCCCGGTCGAGCGGCTCGCGCCTGGCGAACGGCTCATGACCATGGCCGCGCTGCTGCACGTGGACCGCGACGGCCAAGCGCTGCTGCCCGAGCTGGTGCGCCGCTCGGGCCTGCATGCGCACGAGTGGCTGGGCCGCTACCTGCGCGCCTACCTTGCGCCGCTGCTGCACTGCTTCTATGCGCACGACCTCACCTTCATGCCGCACGGCGAGAACCTCATCATGGTGCTGCAGCAACACGTGCCGGTGCGGCTGATCATGAAGGACATCGCCGAGGAATCGGCCGTGCTGAACAAGGACGCGCAGCTGCCCGACAACGTCCGCCGCCTCGCGGTGGACGTGCCCGAGGACTACAAGCTGCTGGCGATCTTCATCGACGTGTTCGACGGCTTCTTCCGCCACCTGAGCCAGCTGCTGCTCGACCACGGCGTGACCGCGCACGAAGACGAGTTCTGGTCGCTGGTGGCCGGCTGCGCGGCCGACTACCAGGCCGCGCACCCGCAGCTTGCGCACAAGTTCGAGCGCTACGACATCTTCGCGCCCGAGTTCCTGCACTCGTGCCTGAACCGGCTGCAGCTGGCCAACACCATGCAGATGGTGAACCTGGCCGACCCGGCATCGAGCCTGCGCATGGCCGGGCAGCTGCCCAACCCCATTGCGAAGTTCCGCCCGCAGCGCGCCGCGGCTTCGGCCAAGCCGGCACTGGCCACGGCATGACGGGAGCCGGCCAGCCCATGCTGATGCGCCTCGTCGAGACGGCCGAGCGCGTGTTGCCGGGCTGGCGCGGCACGCTGGAAGCCGGCACACGGCCGCCATGGTTTGCGCCTGGCCCCGAGGAGCTGCGTGCACTGCATGCGCACTGGGCGCGTCGCCACCCCGAAGCCGGCCCGCACTACTGGGCGCTGCGCGGCTGGGGGCTCCTGATCTGGCAGCCGGTGTATCTGTCGGTGATCGGCGTGTACCTGTGCGGCCTGTGCCCACGCTCGCATGCCTTGCTGCAGCACCCCGGCGACGGTGAGCTCGACGACTATGCGCTGGCCGCCGAAGCGCCCTTCGAGGGCGACGAAGCGGCCTGCCTGCGGCTGGCGGTGGCCCAGCTCGCCGAAGGCTGCGAGGCCTTGCTGGGCGCATGGCGCGAAGAGGTGTCGCTGCACCCCAAGGCGGCGCGCCGCACGCTGGCCGATTCCACGCTGGCCGCGCTGCTCGCGGTGCAGCGGCATGAACGGCGGGCCGGCCACGCCTGCGAGGCCCGCCTGCAGCAGCGCGGCGCGCAATGGCTGGCCGCCCTGGGGCTGCCCGGCGAAGGCGGCTACTTCCGCTACCACGACGCGACCGGCGCCGAACGGCTGGCGCTGGACCGCAAGGTGTGCTGCCTGCATTTCCGGCGGCACGACGGCGAGCGTTGCAGCACCTGCCCGAAGCGGCCGCTGCAGGAGCGCATCGCCTGCCTCAATCTGGAGTGATGAACGATGTCGGACCTGAACGAGGCCGCGTTCTTTGCGCAGGCCCTGGAGCAACCGCATTGCGCCGCCTACAGCGACGAAGCGGTGTTCGCGCTGGAGCAGGAGCGCATCTTCAAGCGCTGCCCGCTCTACGTGGGCCACGAGGCGATGGTGCCCAACCCCGGTGACTGGCGCGCGCTGCCGCAGGAGGAAGGCGGCCGCGTGCTGCTGCGCAATGCGGTGGGCGAGGTGCAGCTGGTGTCCAACGTGTGCCGCCACCGGCAGGCGCGCATCCTGGGCCACGCGGCCGCGGGCAGCGAGGCGCGCGGCAACCTCGGCACCACCGGCCACAACATCGTGTGCCCGCTGCATGCGTGGACGTACAACGACCGCGGCGAGCTCATCGGCGCGCCGCACATCGAGCCCACGCCTTGCCGGCACCTCGCACGCTTCGGCCTGCGCAACTGCTGCGGCCTGCTGTTCGAAGGGCCGGTCGATCCGACACCCGAGCTCGCGCCGCTGTTCGCGCGGCCCGAGTTCGACTTCTCCGGCTACGTGCTCGGCCACGTGGAGGTCCACCCGTGCCACTGCAACTGGAAGACCTTCATGGAGATCTACAACGACGACTACCACATCGGCCCCTTCCACCCGGGGCTCGGCCGCTTCATCACCTGTGACGACCTGGCCTGGGAGTTCGGCGACCACCTGAGCCTGCAGCGCGTGAGCGCGCGGGCCGGCCTGCCCGACGCGGGCTCACCGGCCTACGAGGAATGGCGCCGGCGCCTGCTCGACCACAACGGCGGCGAGACGCCGGCCTTCGGCGCCATCTGGGTGAGCTGCTATCCCACGCTGATGATCGAGGTGTTTGCGCAGGCGCTGGTGATCTCGACGCTGTATCCGAAGGGGCCGCGGCTCACGGTGAACACGATCGAGTTCTACTACCCCGAGGACGTGGTGGCCTTCGAGCCCGAGCTGGCGCTGGCACATCGCACGGCCTATCTCGAGACGGCGCTGGAAGACGACGAGATCGCCGAGCGCATCGACGCCGGCCGGCGCGCACTGGCCGAGCGGGGAGAGACGGATCACGGGCCGTACCAGTCGCCGATGGAAGACGGCATGCGGCACTTCCATGCCTGGTACCGGCGGATGATGGAGATGGAAGGCTGAAAGCCCTGCCGCCTCAGCGACGCCCCACGGGCGAGGGCGATAGCGAAGTCGACTTGTCGTCGTCGCTGCCCGCCTCGTCGGCGGCGGCATCGAGGGGCGGCACGAGACCGGTGAGCAGCCACACGCGGCGCGCCTCTTCATAGGCACTGCGGTGCACCGGCGACTCGGCCAGCCAGGCGGCCAGCGCTTCGCGCAGCGGCACGTCCTGCGGCGATTCGTGCAGGACCATCACCCAGTCGAGCGCAGCCTGCCAGGCTGCGTTGTCTTCGTCCCGTCTTGCTCCTGAATCCATGTGGCGCCCTCTCGTACTGCCGCAGCAGTGTAGGGGCGCCGCCGCCTATCGCGGTTTGCCTCCACGCAGGGCGGTGCGGCAATGGTCCAGTACGTCACGGATCATGAAGTTCACCATCGTCGGCGAGATGCCGAACATCACGGCGATGTCGCGCTGCGTGCGGCCTTCGAGCCGGTAGAGCTCGAACACGCGGCGCGTGCGCTCGGGCAGCTGCGCGATGGCCTGCTCGACGATCGAGAGCTGCTGGCGGTCGATGGCCAGCGCCTCCGGCGTGGCGGTCGCGGGCGTGGGCACCTCGGCACCTCCGTCGTCGCGCACTTCGAACAGGCGCTGTTCCAGCGTGGCGCGCCGGCAGCGGTCGATGGCCATGTGACGCACCATCTGAACCGCATAGGCCAGCGGCTGGCGCACGGCGGCGTTCGTTTCGCCGCCGCACTCCAGCGCCTTGAGGTAGGCGTCGTGCACCAGGTCCTCGGCACTGTGCGTGTCACCGAGGATCTGCTGCGCCGCGCGCTTGAGCTGGGCACGATGCACCACGAACACGCGCCCGAGATCGCCCGGTGCGAGCAGCGTCGTGGGCAACTGGGGTGCGCTCGTGGCCTGCATGGTGGGTGTGGCTCAGTACTGCCAGTTCAGCGACACGGACCCGTTGCGGGGGGCACCGTAGTAGCCCTGGCTCCAGTACAGGCTGGTGACGTAGCGCTCGTTCGTCACGTTGTTGAGGTTCACGGTCGCCGAGAGGTTCTTCGTGAAGTCATAGCGCGCCATCAGGTCGAGCAGCGCGTATGCGTCCTGGCGGGTCGTGACGGTGGCGGTCTGCACGCGCTCGATGTCGTCCTGCCACTTCAGGCTGGCACCGAGCTTGAGTGCCGGCAGCGCCGCCAGCTTGTATGTGGTGGACAGGCGCAGCGTCTTGCGCGGCACGTAGGTCCGCGCTGCAGCGCCGGTGTCGCGGTTCTTGATCGACATCTGCGTGTAGCCCGCACTGGCCTCCCAGCCCTGCGCGATGCGGCCGGCCAGGTCGAGTTCGATGCCCTGCGACTCCGCGTTCACCGACTTGTAGCGCGACTTGCCGTCGCTGAACGTGTCGTACTCGGCAGTGTTGTCCTGGATGACGTGGAATACCGCGAACGAACCGTTGAGGCGCTTGTTGAACCATTCGCCCTTCACGCCCAGTTCCGTGTTGCTGCCCTCGATGGGTTCGAGCAGCGCGTTGCTCGCATCGATCTTGAACTGCGGGTTGAAGATCTGCGCGTAGCTCGCGTAGAGGGTGTGGTTCGCATCGACGTCGAAGGTGGCGCCGATGTATGGCGTGGCCTTGGTCTTGCGGTAGCTGTGCGTTTCGCGGTACTGCTCGCCGTTGCTGCTGGCGCGCGTGACGTTGGCGCCCACCAGCAGCTTCCACGCGTCACTGAGGTTCAGGCGGGTAGCCGCGTAGACGCTGCTGCGACGGTCACGGAAGTCGGCGAAGCCGGACGTGCCGGCATCGAACGCAGGCCGCAGGAAGGTGCCGGCCAGCACCGTCTCTTCGGACACGGCCATGCCGACATCGTCGTCGCTGGAGTGCAGATAGTTGTCGCTCTTGGCCCAATTGCCGCCGAACACCAGCTCGTGCTTGCGCCCGGCGAGCGTGTAGTGGCCGCTGAGGCTTACATCGGCGATCAGCTGGCGTTCGGTGTGGTTGTATTTCGATGGGTAGGTGAACAGGCCCGACCCCGACGCGTCCGGATTGCCGTAGATGTAGAGCATCTCGCCGTCGCTTTCGAGCACGCGACGCGTGACCACTGCCTTGGCCTGCCAGTCATTGGACAGGCGGTGCGACAGCTCGGCGAAGGTCTGCGTGTCGTCGGTGTCCCAATAGGCCCAGCTGGCCGCGGTGCTGGCCGAGTCCGGATAGTTGGTCGGCGTGCCATCGCTCTTGTAGAGCGGCAGCGTGCCCCACATCGGCGAGTTCGGCTTGTTGTGCTGTTCGGAGTGACCCACAGTCAACGTGGTGTCGCTCGTGAGATCGGCCTCGAGCACGCCCGAGAACAGGTTCTTCTCGAGCGAATAGCGGTCGAGGTAGGAGTCCTTCTTCTGCGCGGCCGCCACGAAACGCCCGCGCACGCTGCCGCTCTGGTTCAGCGAGTTCGACACGTCCACGTCGAGACGCCGGTTGTTCCACGAGCCGAAGGTGAGGCCGGCCGACGCCTGAAGGTCCGCCGTGGGCCGCTTGCGCACGAAGTTGACGGTGGCCGACGGGTTGCCGGTGGACGACATGAGGCCGTTGGCGCCACGCAGCACTTCCACGCGGTCGTACAGCGCGGTGTCGAGGTCGCCCAGCTGGTCACCGGTGGCGAAGGGCAGGCCGATGCCGTCGATCTGGAAGTTGGAGACCTCGAAGCCGCGCACCGAGAAATAGGTGCGGTCGGTCTCCACGCGCTCGACGTTCACGCCGGTCACGCTGGAGAGCAGGTCGTTCACGCTCATGAGCCCGAAGTCTTCGATCTGCGTGCGCGTGACGATGCTGATGGACTGCGGCGTTTCGCGCAGCGAGAGGTCGAGCTTGGTGGCCGTGCTGGCCGAACGCGTGGTGTAGGCGCCGGTGCCTTCGGTGGCGCGCTCGGCGCGTGCAGTGGCCTTGACGGTCGGCAGTGCGGCTTCGGTCTCGCTCTGGGCGGGGGCAGCGGCGGGCGTGGTCGCCGGTTCCTGCTGTGCAAGTGCGGCACCGCCCACGCACATGAGCGCGGCAGCAACGGCAAGCGGTGAAACGGCAAAGCCTGGAACCAGGCGGCGCAAGACCAACGACACGGCAATGACTCCTCGTGATGACAAACCTGTGGCCAAGCGGCCGTGGGATCGGCCGCTCGCTGCTGCAAACATGGCTTGGGAGGAGCCGGCGCCGCGAAAGACTGCGGAAGGCGCCGAAGGTCAGCCCTGGCTGGGGCTGCGATCTTACTGCATTAATTGAGAATCATTCGCGTTTACTCGGCAGCAACACTGTGAAGCTGCCGACACATTCAATCCTGCGCCTTGACCATCGCGTTGATCCTGGCCGCGGCGGCCAGCAGCTTGGGCAGGAAGACTTCGAGCATGTGGGCCGGCGGCGTGCGGTGCTGCTGGCCGCTGATGTTGACGGCCGCCACCACGCGCCCGGCCCGGTTGACGATGGGCGCGGCCATCGACACCAGCCCTTCTTCCAGCTCCTCGGCCACCAGCGCAAAGCCCTGTAGCCGCACCTGCTGCAGCACCTCGAGCAGCCGCTCGGGGTCGGCGATGGTCTTGGCGGTGCGCTTTTCGAGCTTCATGGCCGCCAGGCGGGCTTTGAGCTGGTCGTCCGGCAGGCCGGCCAGCAGCACCCGGCCCATCGACGTGCAATAGGCCGGCAGCCGGCTGCCGATGCCCAGGTTGATCGACATGATCTTGCTGGCCGGGATGCGCAGCACGTAGACGATCTCGTCGCCATCGAGCACCGAAGCCGAGCACGACTCCTTCAGCGTGGCGGTGAGCTCTTCCATCACCGGCTGGGCCAGCTGCCACACCGGCTGCGACGACAGGTAGGCGAAGCCCAGCTCCAGCACCTTGGGCGACAGCCGGAAAAGCCGGCCCTCACTTTCAACGTAGCCCAGGTGCTGCAAGGTCAGCAGGATGCGCCGGGCGCCGGCCCGCGTGAGACCGGTGCGCTCGGCCGCTTCGGACAGCGTCTGCGCCGGCGCGTCGGCGCCGAAGCTGCGCAGCACTTCCAGGCCTCGCGCGAACGACTGCACGTAGCTGTCGCCGGGGCGCGGGGTGTCAGACGGAGCGGGCTCAGGGGAAGCAGGGGTGGAAGGTTCGTTCATGCGCGGCGCAATGGAAAGGCGGCCATGCATCAAGGCTGTGAATTGACAGGGCCGGATGCACCACCTATGCTGGTTTCGTTCGATTAAAGAATCTCAGTTCAATATAAGAACTTTAATCGCTTACCACCCATTGTCGTTCTTGCTGCGAACATGATCAACAAGATTTCCCCCAGTGCCGAAGCCGCGCTGGCCGACGTGCCGGATGGCGCGACGGTGATGATCGGCGGTTTCGGTACCGCCGGGCAGCCGGCCGAACTGATCGATGCGCTGATCGCCCAGGGCGCGAAAGACCTGGTGATCGTGAACAACAACGCCGGCAACGGCGACACCGGCCTGGCCGCGCTACTGGCGGCCAAGCGGGTGCGCAAGATCATCTGCAGCTTCCCGCGGCAGGCGGATTCGCACCACTTCGACGGGCTGTACCGCAGCGGACAGATCGAACTGGAACTGGTGCCGCAGGGCAACCTGGCCGAGCGCATCCGCGCCGCCGGTGCCGGCGTGGGCGCCTTCTTCACGCCCACCGGCTACGGCACGGAACTCGCCAAGGGCAAGGAAACCCGCGAGATCAACGGCACGCACTACGTGCTCGAGTACCCCATCCACGCCGACTACGCGCTCATCAAGGCCGAGCGCGGCGACCGCTGGGGCAACCTCACCTACCGCATGACCGCGCGCAACTTCGGGCCGATCATGGCCACGGCCGCCAAGGTCACCGTGGCCACGGTGCATGAAGTCGTGCAGTTGGGCGAGCTGGACCCCGAGACCGTGGTGACGCCCGGCATCTACGTGAAGCGCATCGTGCAGATCGCGTGCACCGCCACCACCGCGGGTGGCTTCAAACAAGCAGCTTGAGCCAGCCCATGAAGAAATGGACCCGTGACGAGATGGCGCAGCGCGTGGCGCGCGACATCGAAGAAGGCATGTTCGTGAACCTCGGCATCGGCCTGCCCACGCTGGTGGCCAACCACC
>CAMLLU010000064.1 GCA_946480925.1 uncultured Rivibacter sp. | reverse complement strand
CCGACGAGGCCATCAAGCGTGCCGCCTCGCGCGATCGGGGTGACGGCCACTGGGATGGCAACGTCTTCAAGCCCAAGTCGTTCCGCCGCCCGCGCAAGCCGCATTGACGGGCACCCGCGCTTGCGGGATCAGTCCTACAGCACGGCGGCCGCTTGCCGGCCGGCTGCCGACAGCCATGTCTGACAAGGCACACCCCTTCGGTCGCTCTAGAGTTTTTACGGATGCAACTGCACGAAGGAGTGACCATGAATTCAGCACGAGCACGACATCCGGGTCGAACGGCGCTGGCCTGCGCCCTGGCCGCCTTGCTCGGCACGTCCGTTGCGTGGGCGGCCCCGGCCAGCAAGTCAGAGGTGGAAGCGCGCTACCAGCAGGAGCGCACGCAATGCCTGTCGGGCCAGTCACACCAGGACCGCCGTACCTGCTTGCAGGAAGCCGCCGCAGCACGAGGTGAGGCCTTGAAGGGCCGTCTCGACGACGGGCAGGCCGCGCGTTATGAACAGAACGCGATGTTGCGCTGCAACGCCTTGCCGGTGGACGACCGCGACGAGTGCCAGGCTCGCATACGGGGCGAAGGCACCACGAGCGGCAGCGTGGAGGCCGGCGGCATTTACCGCGAACTGGTGACGGTGGAACCCGCGCCGCAGACGCAGATGGCGCCAGCCGCCCCGGCGACCGGCCAGCCTGCGCCAGAGCCGATGCCCCAGCAGCCGATGACGCCACCGGCAACGACCCCGCCGACACGGTGACGGGCGAAGGCCCGCAGTGCCAGTAAGACGCCACTAGGACGCCAGCAGCCGCTGCGTGTCCTGGTGGCGTTGCATGTAGCCGCGCACGTAGCTGCAGGCCGGCACGACGCGCAGCTCTTGTTCCGCACACCAGTCGAGCGCGGTTCGCACGAGCGCCGCTGCAATGCCTCGGCCCTGCAGCGAGGCCGGCACTTCCGTGTGCGTGAAGGTGACGATGTCGCCGCGAAGCGAATAGTCGGCCACGCACGGCAGGCCTTCCACCGTGGCTTCGAAGCGCGAAGCCGCCTGGTTGTGCAAGACCATGACGTTGGTGGTCATCTGTGGTGAGCTAAACCCAGCCCAGCGCACCGGCCAGAGCTCCCGCGCCGATGAGCCACAGCAGGTGCAGCCTGGTGCGCCACACCACCAACGCGGCCGCCGCGGTGAGCAGCCAGCCGTGCCACTGGCTCGCGGGTGCGGACAGCAGCCAGCCGGTGGACACCAGCAGCGCGATGGTGATGGGTGCCATGCCGACGGTGAAGGCGCGCACCGGCAACCAGTCGCGTCGGGCGTGGCGCCAACGGGCCGCTGCGAACGCCAGCGTGGTCGAGGGCAGCATGATGGCGATCATGAGGGCGGCAGCGCCCGCCAGCCCGCCGGCCTGGTAGCCCAGCACGGCGACGAACAGCACGTTGGGGCCGGGCGACGCCTGGGCAATGGCGATCGACGACGTGAACTGCGCTTCGCTGAGCAGGTGATGCTGGGTGATGAGCACGCGGTGCATCTCGGGCGCCACCGTGATGGCGCCGCCGATGGACAGCAGCGAGAGCAGCAGGAACTGCCCGGCCAGGGTGAGCCAGAGTTCAAGGTCCATCGGCCCCTCCCGTCGCAGCGGCACGCTGCAGGCGCCATGCCGCGAATCCGCAGGCCAGCGAGCCCACGCCGAGCAGTACCCACACGAGCGGCCAGCGCAGCACCACGATCATCAGGAAGGTCGCCGCGCCGAACAGCACGCAGCTGGCCAGGCCCATGGGGCTGCGCCGCAGCGGTGCGGCGAGCTTGAAAGCGGTGCCGATGATGAGCCCGGCCGCCACCGACCCCATGCCGTGCAGGGCGCCGGACACGACGGCGTTGGCCGCGAACTGCGCGTACAGCACCGTGAGCAGGAGCACCAGCACCAGCGGCACGCTCATCATGCCGGCCAGCGCGGCGAACGCCCCGCGTGTGCCGAAGAAGCGGTCGCCCACCATGAGCGACACGTTGCACACGTTGGGCCCCGGCAGCACCTGCGCGAGCGCCAGCATTTCGAGGAACTGCTCCTTCGTGAGCCAGCGTTTGCGTTCGCACAGCTCACGCTGCACCACCGGCAGCACGCCGCCGAAGCCCTGCAATGCGAGGGTCGTGAAGGTGAGGAAGAGATCGGTGCAGGAGGCCGGCTGCTGAAGCGCCACAGGGGTGAGGGTGGTAGGAGGCGCGTCACGTTTCATGGCGGCAGCGATTCTATGGAGCCCATGCGGCCGGGCCGGCCGGCCAAGACCCTTGCGGGATATGTGGCGTCGGGCCCGCTGCGCGCGGCCGGCGGGTCGCCTGCGCTAATTTCTCAGCCCGTCATCCACGAAGGAGCACAGCCATGAAGCGCAGCGCATCGGCCGTCTGGCAAGGCGACCTGAAGAGCGGCAAAGGTACCGTGTCCACCGAGAGCGGTGTGCTCGAGGCGGCCCAGTATTCGTTCACCACCCGCTTCGAGAACGGCAAGGGCACCAACCCCGAGGAGCTGATCGCAGCCGCGCACGCCGGCTGCTTCAGCATGGCGCTGTCGGCCAGCCTGGGCCAGAAGGGCTACACGCCGGAACACATCGCCACCAGGGCCAGCCTCACGCTGGAACAGGTGGAAGGCAAGTGGACCATCACCACCATCGACCTGCAGCTCGACGCGAAGGTGCCCGGCATCGACCGGGCGCAGTTCGAGGAGATCGCGGCGGACGCGAAGAAGAACTGCCCCGTCTCGCGCGTGCTCAATGCCCACATTTCGTTGCAGGCGAGCCTGCAGACGTAAGGCATTGGTTCGTTGACTAGGCGGCAACCGCCGCCTTTGCAAGGGCTGTGAGCGATACACATGCCCCGAACAAGTCCGGACTGGACTTTTCCCCGCCGGACACGGTTCAATTCCGACAGCGGAGTGGCAGCGGCAACCGCCGCTGCGCCGCAATGAAGTCAGCCTTCAGGGAGGCGCGGTGGTGGCAGACCGTCGTTGGCGTTGTTGTGCGGCCCTGGCAGCGGTGCTGGTCGGGCCGCCCGCCGAGGCGCTGGCGGCAGCTTCGCAACGCCCGACGCTGCTGGACCTGAGCCTCGAGGAGCTCAGCAACATCGAGGTCACCTCCGCGTCCAAGCGCGCCGAGCGCCTGTCGGACGTGCCGGCCTCGGTGTTCGTCATCACCGGTGAAGACATCCGCCGCTCGGGTGCCACCAGCCTGCCCGAAGCGCTGCGCCTGGCGCCCAACCTGCACGTGGCACAGGTCTACAACGGCGGCTATTCCATCAGCCCCCGGGGCTTCAACGGCAACGCGGCCAACAAGCTGCTCGTGCTCATCGGCGGGCGCTCGGTCTACACGCCGCTGTTCTCGGGTGTGTTCTGGGACGTGCAGGACGTGATGCTCGAAGACGTGGAGCGCATCGAGGTCATCAGCGGTCCGGGCGGCACGTTGTGGGGCACCAATGCGGTGAACGGCGTCATCAACGTCATCATGCGGCCGACCGCCGACACGCAAGGCTGGCTGGCCTCAGCCGGTGCGGGCAACCAGGAGGCCGGAGCAGCCGTGCGTTACGGCGGGCGTCTGGCCAACGGCGGGACATGGCGCGCCTATGCAAGACATACGCAGCAGCGCCATGGCGAAACAGCCTCCGGCGCGCTGGTGAACGACGAGCGCGGGCACACGCAGGTGGGCTTTCGCACCGAGTGGCAGGCCGGCAGCGACGGCTTCACGGTGTTCGGCAATGCCTACGACGGCTGGCGGGAGCAGCCGCTGCCGGGCACCCTGAGCACTGGGGCGAACCTGGCGCTCGACAGCATCTCCACCTCGGGCGCCAACCTCGTGGCGCGCTGGCAGCGACCGCTCGGCGGAGGCGCCAGCGTGCTGGCGCAGGCCTACTACGACCGCACCAACCGCGTCACGCCCCCCACGTTTTCGGAGCAGCTCGACATTGCCGACCTGCAGGTGCAGCACACGTTGCGCCCCATGCATGGCCACCAGGTGGTCTGGGGGGCCCAGTACCGCTACGCAAGGGACGACGTGACCAACAGCACCTATGTCGCCTTCCTGCCCCCGAAGGTGAGCCACGACTGGGCGAGCCTGTTCGCGCAGGACGAAGTGACGCTTACCGAGCAACTGCGCTTCACCCTCGGTGCGCGTGTCGAGCGCAACGACTACACCGGCACCGAGCTGCTGCCCAACCTGCGCCTGGCCTGGAAGTGGCATGACAGCCACCTGCTGTGGGGTGCGCTGTCGCGCACGGTGCGCGCGCCTTCGCGGCTGGACCGCGACACCTATGTGCCGGGCCAGCCGCCTTTCCTGCTGGCCGGCGGCCCAGGCGTGCGTTCCGAGACCGCCAACGTGGCGGAGCTGGGCTACCGCGGCCAGCCGAGCAGCAACACCTCCCTGTCGGCCACGGTGTTCCACGCCCGTTACGACCACCTGCGCACGCAGGAACTGGCGCCCAGCCGCACCTTCGTCTACTTCGCCAACGGCATGGAGGGCAGCACGCAGGGCGTGGAGCTGTGGGGCAGCTGGCAGCCCACCGCGCGGTGGCGGCTGAACGCCGGCTTCAGCCGGCTTTGGCAGGACCTTTCGCTCAAGCACGGCAGCAACGACAGCGCCAGCCTGCTGGTCGCGGAAGGAGCCAACCCGGAGCACCGCTGGTTGCTGCGGTCGTCGTGGGACCTGCCGGGCAATGTCGAACTCGACGCGACGCTGCGTCATGTTTCGGCGCTTTCGGACCCGGAAGTACCGGCCTATACGGCCTTCGACCTGCGCGTGGGCTGGCAGCCGCGCCCCGGCCTCGAGCTGTGGCTGGCGGGCTACAACCTCGACGGCGGCCATGGCGAGTTCAACGACGTCGGCACGCGCGGCGAGCTGGGCCGCGGCGTGTATCTCGGCCTGACGAGCAGGTTCTGAGGAGGGATGGTGACGACCCTGCGTAGCGAAGCCATTGCCCCAGGCTCCTGCACGACACGGCGCCGGGCCGTGCGCGCCGGGCTGGCCCTCGTGCTGGCCTGCGCCGTGCCCATGGCCGGCTGGTGCCAGGGCGACGCCCCGCCGCTCGAATACCAGGTCAAGGCGGCCTTCGTCTGCAAGTTCGCGAGCTACGTCGAATGGCCGGAGCAGACCTTCGAGAAGCCGGACAGCCCCATCACGATCGGTGTGTTCGGCAGCGAAGCGGTGTACGCCGAGCTGGCGCGCACCGCCGCAGGCCAGCAGGCGGCCGAGAAGCGGCCGCTGGTGGTGCGCAAGCTCACGCCGGGCGACCCGCTCGCGGGCGTGCACATCGTCTACGTGGCGCGCTCGCATGCCGCCCGGCTGGGCGAAGTGCTGGCCGGCACGAAGGGGCAGCCCACGCTCACGGTCACCGAGTTCGAGCGGGAGCCTGCCGGCGCGGTGATCAATTTCGTGGTCGTCAACGACAAGGTGCGCTTCGACATCTCGCTGCCGACGGCCGAGTCCAGCAACCTCAAGATCAGCGCGCGGCTGCTCACGGTGGCGCGGCGCGTGGTCCAGAAACCGGGTTGACTGCCATGTTCCGTGGATCGCTGCAACGCAAGCTGTTGATGGTGATGCTGCTCACCACGCTGGTGGCCGTGGTGGTGGCGCTGGGCGCCATGGTGGCCTACGACCTGCGCGCCTACCACCGCGGCTGGGTGGCCGACGTGAACGCGCAGGCCGAGCTGCTGGCGCGAGCCACCGCGCCGGCGCTGTCTTTCGACGACGCGAAGGTGGCGCGCGAGAACCTGGCGCTGCTGCGCTTCCAGCCCAAGGTGCGCGGCGCGGCCGTCTATGGCGCGCGCGGCGAGTTGTTCGCCTCGTACCAGGCGGCCGAGCGGCCCGGGGAGCTGCCGCAGCTGCCGGGCAGCGACGGCACTTTCATCGAAGGCCGTGCACTGCAGGTGTTCAAGCGCGTCGTCGAGGGCGGCCAGATCCTTGGTACGGTGTACGTGCGCGCCGACTACGAGATCTACGACCGGCTGCTCAGCTATGCCGGCATTGCCGTGGTGGTCACGCTCATTGCGATGCTGGCGGCCCTGGTGGTGTCGTTCTGGCTGCGCCGCATCGTCACGCAGCCCATCCTGACGATGGGCGAGGTGGCGCGGGAAGTGGTGCGGCAGCGCGACTATTCGCGCCGTGTCGACGGTGCCGGCAACGACGAAGTAGGCGCGCTGGCCGGGGCCTTCAACGACATGCTGGCCGAGATCGAGCAGCGCACGCATGCGCTGGAGGCGTCGAACAACGAAAAGGCCCGCGAGGTCGAGGAGCGGCGCACCGCGCAGAACGAGGTGATGCGGCTCAACGAGCAGCTGGAAGAGCGCGTGCGCGAGCGCACCCTGCAGCTCGAAACCTCGAACCGGGAACTGGCGCTGGCCTCTGAATCGGCCGACCGTGCCAACCGCGCGAAGTCGGAATTCCTGTCGAACATGAGCCACGAGTTGCGCACGCCGCTGAACGCCATCATCGGCTTCGGCCAGCTGCTGGCCAACGAAGCCATGCCGGCCACCGCGGAACAGAAGCGCGGCTTTGCCGAGCACGTGGTGCGCGCGGGCAAGCACCTGCTCACGCTCATCACCGAAATCCTCAACCTGGCGCAGATCGAGTCCGGCAAGCTCACGCTGTCGGTCGAGCCGGTGCAACTCTCGGAAGTGCTGCTCGACTGCCAGACGATGACCGAGCCGCTGGCCGCGCAGCGCGGCATTCACCTGCTGTTCCCGCGCGACGTGCAGATGCTGGTGGAAGCCGATCGTACGCGGCTCAAGCAGGTGTTGCTGAACCTGCTGTCCAACGCCATCAAATACAACCGTGAGCAAGGCGCGGTGGTGGTGGACTGCTCGCCGCTCGGCCCCGAGCGCGTGCGCATCTCGGTGCAGGACACCGGCATGGGCCTCAGTGCGGAACAGCTGAAGTTGCTGTTCGAACCCTTCAACCGGCTGGGCCGCGAGCTGGGCGCCGAAGAGGGCACGGGCATCGGGCTGGTGGTGACCAAGCGGTTGGTCGAGCTGATGGGCGGCGTCATCACGGTGAGCAGCACGCCCGGCATGGGCAGCGTGTTCTCCATCGAGCTCAAGCAGAGTGCCGCGAAGGAGATCGCTACTGCGAAGCCGCAGCCTCAAGGCCAAGCCGGGCCAGCCGAACCACCCGGCGATCCGCCGTCGCACGATGACGGCGTGGCCACGGTGCTGTGCGTCGAAGACAACCCGGCCAGCCTGAGGCTGGTGGAACAGGTGCTGGCCGCGCGCCCCGACGTGCGCCTGCTGTCAGCCCCGGACGGACGCATCGGCGTCGAGCTGGCGCGCGCGCACCGGCCCGACATCATCTTGATGGACAACAACATGCCGTCGATGAGCGGGCGCGAGGCGCAGGCCATCCTGCGCAGCGACCCGGCCACGTCGCACATCCCCATCATCGCGCTGACGGCCAACGCGATGCCCAGCGCAGTGGAGCAAGGCCTGGCGGCGGGATTCTTCCGCTACCTCACCAAGCCGGTGGACGTGCAGGAGCTGCTCGCGGCGGTGGACAGCGCGCTGGACCACGTGATGCAGCGCAAGGGGGAGCAGGCCAGGGCGGCCCGCTGAAGGTGGTGTGAATGAGCCCTGGCGAGCGGCCCGATCTCGCGGGCCGCTCGCTACGGCGTCAGGCGTCAGGCCTGGGCAGCCTGCAGCTTCTTGCGCTTGGCGCGGGCGCGGATGTTGAGCGCTTCCACCGCCAGCGAGAAGGCCATCGCGGCATAGATGTAGCCCTTGGGCACGTGCAGGTCGAAGGCCTCGGCCGTGAGCGCCATGCCCACCATCACCAGGAAGGCCAGTGCCAGTACCTTCACCGACGGATGGCGATCGACGAACTCGCCGATCGGCTTGGCGGCCACCAGCATCACCAGCACCGAGGCGATGACGGCGGCGATCATCACGCCGAGCTGGTCGACCATGCCCACTGCGGTGATCACCGAGTCGAGCGAGAACACGATGTCGATGATGGCGATCTGGCCGACGATGCTCCACAGCAGCTTGCGGCCGGCGGCCTTCATCGCGGCGGGGTCGGTGGTGGGCGGGCCGTCCTGCTCGCGCGCTTCCACCTCGACGAAGATCTCGTGCGAGGCCTTGTAGAGCAGGAACAGGCCACCCAGCAGCAGCACGATGTCGCGCCCGCTGATGCCCTGGCCGGCCACTTGGAACAGGTCGGCCGTGAGGCCCATCACCCAGCTCAGCGAGAACAGCAGCAGCAGGCGCGTGAGCATGGCGAAGCCCAGGCCCAGGCGGCGCGCCATGTCGCGCTGGTGCGCCGGCAGGCGGCCCACCAGGATGGAGATGAAGATGATGTTGTCCACGCCGAGGACGATCTCCAGGGCGGTGAGCATCGCGAAGGCGATCCAGACGTTGGGGTCGAGCAGGAATTCCATGGGGAGGCGGCCGGCAGGCCGTTGAATGGGAAAGGGAAGTGCGCAAATCTATGCGTGCAGACACTTCGCGTAAAGTCGATTTATCAGAAGCCTTTCATCGCATAAAACTGAGCTTCGCGTGAACTTCAAGCACCTCTACTACTTCTGGGCCACCGCCAAGGCCGGTGGCGTCATGCGTGCCGGCGAACAGCTGCACACCACGCCGCAGACGCTCTCGGCCCAGATCAAGCTGCTCGAGAACAGCCTGGGCTGCAGCCTGTTTCGCAAGAGCGGCCGAGGGCTCGAACTCACCGAAGAGGGCCGCGTGGCCCTGGGCTACGCCGACCAGATCTTCGCGCTCAGCACCGAGCTCGAAGCGGCCATCGGCAAGGGGCGCAGTGGCCAGGCTACGCTCGATTTCCGCGTGGGCATTGCCGATGCCGTGCCCAAGGCCATTGCCTACCGTTTGCTGGAGCCGGCACTCGACGTGCCCGGCCCGGTGCGCCTGGTGTGCCACGAAGGCAAGTTCCAGGACCTGCTTGCACAGGTGTCGGTGCACCGGCTCGACCTCGTGATCGCCGACGAAGCCATGGGCCGGCAGCTGAGCGTCAAGGCCTTCAACCATGCGCTGGGCACTACCGCCATGAGCTTCTTTGCCGCCCCGCAGCTCAAGGCCAGGCTGCCGCGCGGCTTTCCGAAATGCCTGGACGGCGCGCCCATGCTGGTGCAGGGGGCGGCGTCGGCCATGCGGCAGCGGCTCGAGCTGTGGCTCACCCGCCACCAGCTGCGCCCGCGTGCCGTGGGCGAGTTCGACGACGCCGCGCTGATGAAGGCCTTCGGCCGCGAAGGTCGCGGCGTCTTCATGGCGCCCACCGTGCTCGAAGACGAGACCTGCGCGCAGTACGGCGTGCGCGTGCTCGGCCGCACCGCCGAGCTGGTGGAGGAGTTCTATGCCATTTCGGTGGAACGGCGCATCACGCACCCTTGCGTGGCGGCCATCACCGAGGCGGCTCGCGGTGAGTTGTTCGGAACTTGATGCGGCCTGCCAGGAGGTGCCTAAAGTTGCGGCAATGTGACGACTGCCCAATGGGGGCGGGGCCTCGCGAGCGCCTTCCACTGCGGGTGCACAGACTTGTCCACAAGGACTGTGAATAGCCGCGGGGGAAGGCGCCAGCCCAGCGATGCGACTTCCAGGGCAGGCTCTCCCCCTGGAAGCTGCTCTGCACCGGTGCTCAGGGACGCCCGAACACCGAAGTCCAATAAGTGCCGTAGGCCGACCCGCTGTACTCGAGCTTGTCCGCGCCCATTTCGGTATAGCTGCTGTTCATGATGTTGCTGCAATGCCCGCTGCTTTGCAGCCACCCGTCCATGGCGCTCGACACGGTCGTGTAGCCTGCGGCGATGTTCTCGCCGATCGCGGAGTAGCTGTAGCCGGCTGCCGTCGCGCGATCCGCGGGCTGGGAGCCGTTGGACCCGGTGTGGCTGAAGAAGTTGTTCGTTGCCATGTCCCTGTTGTGCCCCGCAGCTGCCGTGGCCAGCTTGCAGTTCCAGGTCAGGGCCGGTGCGGCGGGATAGGGGATGCCGCCGCAGGTGCGAGCCGTGGCGCGGGCGGTGTTGTGCGCGGCCAGAAGGTCTGACTGGGCTTGCGTGAGCGCGCAATCCTGCAATTTGACGATCTGCCATTGCTGATTGGTGGCACCGGTGTCGGTGTATTGCCTGACCTCTGCACCGTTGTTGGCGTTCCAGCCCCATACGTCCAGCGGCATGCCGTTGTAGCGCGACACGATCTTGAAGTAGCCACTGCCGGTGCTGACGATCTGCCACTGCTGGTTGTTTCCGCCGGAGTAGTCCCACTGGACGATCTGGCAACCGACGTTGCTGCAGAAGTTGTAGACGTCCAGCGCTTTGCCGGTGTGCGCGGCGCGGATGGAGTAGTAGCCGTTTCCGAGGCTGGCGATGTCCCATTGCTGGTTGGTGCCGCCGCCGTAGGTCCAGAGAATGGCCGCAGCGCCGTTGTTGACGCTTTTGCCCGAGATGTCGATGGCCTTCCCGCTGAAGCGGGAGACGATCTTGTAGCGACCGTTCTCGCCGGCAAAGTCTTGTGCGTGTCCCGCTGCCGATGTGCCGAGCAGCACTGTCAGGGCGATCAACTGGGTTGCTTGTTTCATGTCCATGACGTATTTCTTGATAAGTGCAGTGGTTGATGAAAGCAAACGTCGACAAGGGTCGACACGTTTGGAGGTGAGGTGTAAAGCGCCCCGAGGGTAGTCAGGTGCCGTCCACCAACCAAGCGTTGTTGCAGTTGGTGCCACCATGACGGTTTGCCCCGAAGCCACGGATGCCCAGCCGAAAGTCGGTGCTGCACGCCAGTGGCTCGGCATCCAGGCCGGCGCAGCCGTCGGCTGCGGCGTCGATTCCAGGAGACAAGCTGCAGGGGGCCAACCCCATGTTGCGCGCCGGGCACGGTGGCTATATTGGTGGGGGCAGGGAGCCACGGCTGTCTTGTGGGAAGTGAGGGCCTCAAATGTTGGCCGCACGCTGCGCCTGGATGATTCTGCGGACCGAGCACGCGCAGATGCGCGGGCTGCTCGATGGCATCGACGCAGCGTTGAAGGCGGTGCGGTGGAGCCGGCCCGAACCGCAGGCCACGCTGCTGCGCGAGCGCATCAACGCGCTGCGCAGCTTCGACGTCACCTCTCATCGCCCCAAGGGCGTTGCGCTGGTCGAAGCGTTGCGCGGGCGCTCGGCCGAGGCCGACCTGTTGCTCGACACGCTGGCGCACGATCGTGAGCAGGACGACGCTTCGCTGTCGCGTGCGCTGGCCCTGCTGGATGCAGCCTGCGACGGTGATGCGGCAGCGGGCGCGGAATGCGCTGCGGTGCTGAAGCGGTATCGCAAGGGCGTGCTGTACCACCTCGAGCGCGAAGACACCGCCCTGTGCGCCCACACCGAAGAACTGCTCAGTGAAGAAGAGTGGTCGCGCGTGGTGTCTTCGATCTCTTCTGAGCTCTATGGGCCGGACTCACAGGGCGGCGGCATGAGCCCGGGTTGAACTCGGCCGCCCGCACTGCAGGCGGCCCCGGCTCAGGCCTTCGCCTTGCTGTCGAGTGACAGCGGCCCCGCGCCGAACGCGGCCACGAACAGCAGGCCGCCCACGATGGCGAGGTTCTTGAAGAAGTTGATGCTCTGCATCTGCTGCTGTTCCGGCGGCATGGCCCAGAAGTTGTGGAACAGGAAGGCCGCCAGCAGCGTGAACACCGCGAGGATCAGTGCCGCCCAGCGTGCCTTGAAGCCGATGAGCAGCGCCAGCCCCACCAGCAGTTCGACGACGATGGTGCCCGCCGCCAGCACCTGCGGCATGGGCAGGCCCTTCGAGGCGATGTAGCCCACGGTGCCCGCAAACCCGCTGATCTTGCTCATACCCGCGGGGATGAAGAGCAGGGCGATCAGGATGCGACCGAGCAGGGGACCGAACTTGTCGAGGACCGGCATGGCATTGCTCCGTGGTTGAGGTGGCGCAAGGCTAGCGGGCTGGCCGATCCGTGTCTAGGCAAACAGCCGAGATGCATGCAGGCCCAGCCCCGTGGCCACGCTGGCGAAACGGTCGCCGCGCACGGGGCGTGCCTTGGCGAAGGCCGCGGCCAGCCGCTGCGTCAGCAGGCGCAGGCCTGTCGAGCCGCCGGTGAAGTACAGCGCGTCGACGCGCTCGGGGGCCACGCCGGCCTGGCGGGCGGTGTCGAGCGCGGCGGTGACGATCTTGTCGATGTCGGCTTCGATGGACTCCACCGCGGTGCGCTCGCTCAGCGGCACGGTGAGGCCCGGCTCCACGTGGCCCAGGTCGATGCTGGTGTCGGCGCCCGCGGCCACCGCGATCTTGGCCTCTTCGGCGCGCGCCGCGAGGTCGTGGCCCAGGCGCTGCGTCACCACCGTCATGAGCCGCCGGTGGTGGGCCGGGTTGCCGTAGAAGGCCAGCATGCGCTTGAGTTCGGCCACACGCTGCGGGTGGTACACGGTGTTGATGAGGTGCCAGGTGGCGAGGTCGAAGTACACGCCGTTGGGCACCTCGCGCGGCGGCTGCCCATGGTGGCTGGGGCCGTGCGCCTTGTAGCCCAGCTCGCGCAGCAGGCTGGCGAGCTCGACGCGGCGGTCGAAGTCGGTACCGGCGATGTGCACGCCGTGGTTGGCCAGGATGTCGCCTTTGCGGTCGAGCCGGGTCAGGCGCTCGGGGCCCACGCGCACGAGCGAGAAGTCGGAGGTGCCGCCGCCGATGTCGGCCACCAGCACGAGTTCTTCGCGTTCAGCCTGGCGCTCGTAGTCGAAGGCCGCGGCGATGGGCTCGTATTGAAACGCCAGCTCCGCAAAGCCCACGGAGCGCGCAGCGCTTTCGAGCGAGGCCTGCGCCTGCGCATCGCGTTTCGCGTCGTCGTCGACGAAGAACACCGGCCGCCCGAGCACCGCGCGCGACACCGGCTCGCCCAGCGAGGCCTCGGCCAGGGCCTTCAGGTGGCGCAGGTAGCCGGTGATGACGTCGAGGTACTTCACTGCATGGCCACCGCCCACGTCGGTGGTCTGGTCCACCAGCGTGGAGCCGAGGATGCTCTTCATCGAGCGCATCAGGCGGCCGTCGTAGCCGTCCACGTAGGCAGTCACCGCGGCACGGCCGAAGGCGCGCGGCGGCTCGGCGCCCGGCGGCAGCGCCTCATGCTCGGCGAAATAGAACATGGCCGTGGGCATGGTGGGCTGCCCAGGCTCCAGCTCGATGAGCCGGGTGGTGCCCGCCGCACCGGCGGGCACTGCGACGGCGGAGTTGGACGTGCCGAAGTCGATGGCGCAATAACTCATGGAAGGCTCGCTCGGGCAAGAACGACGAAAGCCCGCACGCGGTGCACGCGGCGGGCGAGTCGGTGTTGGAAGGGGCGCGGATTCTATGTCGGGTCGCGAGGGCCGGGCCCCGGCTGCAGAATGCCCCCATGCTGCAGATCGACATCGTGGTCCGCACCCATTGGCCCGCCCTGGCGGCTTTCATCCACCGGCACAACCAGCGTGGCGATGGCCGGGTCCGCTGCCTGCATGCCGACCATGGCGGCACGCCGCAAGACCAGGCGAACGAGCTGCTGGCATTGCCCGATGGCGAAGCCTGTTTCGTGGCCGCGCGCCAGGGCGGTGGCAGCGAATGGTCGGGCATTGCCGGGTGCGAGATGGCCCCTGCGCTCGGCCGCGCCTGGCTGCGCGGACCGCTCACGTGCGACGCCGGCGATGCCGCGCTGCAGGTGGCGCTGATCCACGCGCTCGAAGCGGCCTTGCCGAGCGAGGTGCGCCGCTTCGATGCCTTTCCGCAAGTCGATGAAGGCGGCCTGCGTGCCAGCTACCGCGCGGCCGGCTATCGCGACCAGATGCAGCATCACGTGCTGGTGCTGGAGCAGCCGCGGGTGCTGCCCGCATGGCCGGCCGCGGTGAACGCCGAGCCCGATGCGAAAGCCGCCCGCCAGGCCGCCGCGCTGCAGGACCAGCTCTTTCCCGACACCTACCTCACGACCGCATCGATGCTGGCGAGCCTCGACGCGGACCACCGCCTTTTCGTGGCCGAAGAGGCCGGTGCCGTGCGCGGCTACGTGTACGTGCAGCACAAGCCGTTCGAAGGCGAGGCGTACGTGGACTTCATCGGCGTGGACGGGGCCGCCCGCGGCCGCGGGCTGGGCCGTGCGCTGCTCGATGCCGCGGTGCACTGGGGCCTGGTGCAGCGCGGCCTGCCGCGCGTGAGCCTCACCGTGCGGCAGGACCGCGCGCCGGCACTGGGCTTGTACGAAGCCGCAGGCTTTCGCGAAGTGGCCGCGGGCGCGCACATGATCAAGGTGCGGCCCGCCTGAGCGCACGGGCGGTGCGGCTGTCATGAACCGCTTCGACGACAACCCGTCGCCCACCACACGGCTGTTCGTGGGCCTTTGGCCCGACGACGAGACGCGCCAGATGCTGCACGACCACCAGGCGCTGTGGCAATGGAGCCACGGTGCCGTGCCCACGCGCCGCGAGCGGCTGCACATGACGCTGCACTTCCTGGGCGACTGGCCGCGCGACTTCGTGCCCGCGCTGGTACAGGGCCTCGCGGTGCCGTTCGAGCCCTTCACGCTGCTGCTCGACGACACCAGCGTGTGGAGCCGCAACGGCATCGCGCGCATCGGCCCCATCGAGCCGCCGGCGGCACTGCTGCAGCTGCACCATCGCCTGTCGCTCGCGCTGGCGCAGCTGGGCGTGGTGCCGGCGCCCGGCCGCTTCACACCCCACGTGACGCTGGCGCGCGGCGCAGCCCGTTCGGTGGCGCCCAGCCGGCCGCCCGCGATCCGCTGGCCGGTCACGGGCTACGTGCTGGTGGAGTCGGACCTGCGCCCGCCGGCGGCCTATCGCATCCGCGCGGCCTACCCCTGAACGGCCGCCGCAGCGTGCAGCGGCAGCGTCACCGTTACCAGCAGGCCGGGGCCGTTGGCTGGCGTGCCCAACGTGACCTTGCCGCGGTGCCGTTCGACCACCGACCTGACGATGGCCAGCCCCAGACCGCTGCCCGAAGCCGCCTGGTCGGGCACGCGGAAGAAGCGGTCGAACACGCGCGCCTGCCATTGCGCGGCGATGCCCGGGCCCTGGTCGGCCACGGTGAGGCGCGCATGGTGGGCCGTGCGCTCCACGGCCAGGCGCACCGTGCCGCCCGGCGGGCTGTACTTGATGGCGTTGTCGATGAGGTTGTCCAGCATCGACACCAGCCCTTCACGTTCGCCCGCCACCGGCACCTGCGCGTCGGCCTGCAGCTCCAGCTCCACGCCTTGCGCGGCGGCCAGCGGCGCCAGCGCAGCCAGGCGGTCTTGTGCCAGCGCGCTCAGCTCCAGCACCAGCGTTGCCGGCCGGCCGTCGGCGGCCATGGCGTTGGCGTCGCTGCGCATCAGCGACAACAACTGGCCTGCCAGCCGTGCTGCACGGTCACCGCTGCTCACCAGTCCGGCCAGCAGCTGGCGTTGCTGCGGGCTGCCGGCGTGCACCTGCAGTGCCTCCACGTTCACCCGCATGGCGGCCAGCGGCGTGCGCAGTTCGTGGGCTGCATCGGCGATGAAGCTGCGTTCACGCTCGGCGCTTTGCCGCACGCGCCGCAGCAGCGCGTTCACGCTCTTCACCAGCGGGCGCAGTTCGCGGTGGCGCGGGCGGAAGGCCAGCGGCGTGAGGTCGTGCGGGCCGCGCGCGGCGATCTGTGCACTCACGCGCCGCCAGGGCCGCAGCGCGAGCCGCACCGACAACCACGCCGGCAGCGCCAGGAACGGCAGGCTGATGAGCAGCGGCATGAGCAGGAAGCCGCGCGACGTGAAGGTGAGCAGGATCTGCGCGCCGTCGCCCGGCGTCACCAGCGTGACCTGCAGGTCTGAATGTGCCGATCGTTCCGTGCGGGCACGCCAGCGCTGGCCGTTCACTTCGAGCGTTTCCACCACGCCGGGTTGCTGGTTGCGCACCGGTGCAGTGAAGCCCGGCGATGCATGGACGAGCCGCTCGCCCTGCCACACCAGCATGCTCATGCGCAGGTGAGGCTCTTCGGCCATGCCTTCGTCGTGACGCTGGAAGCGGTCGATGGCAGCGAGGCTGCGCTGCTGCCGCTCGGCGTCGCCGGCCGTCGTTTCAGCGACCGTGAGGACCATGCGGAAGCGCTCCACGTCGTCGAGGCCCGAGCCGCCGTGCAGCGCTTCGAACAGCAGCAGCCCGATGAATCCGGCCCACAGCAGCACCAGCAGGAGCAGTTGCGCCAGCACCAGCCGGCGCACCAGCGAAGGCTGCAACAGGCGCCGCCAGACCCAGCGTGCCAGCGCGGGGGGGCCGAGCCCCAGCCAGCGCATGCTGCGTGCCGCCGCGGCCAGCGGAAACACTGCGTCGGGCACGGTCATGGGCGCCCTCCGGCATTGGCCGCTGTGTCCGCGTCGATCACGTAGCCCACGCCGCGCACCGTGCGGATGTAGCCGTCGCCCACCTTGCGGCGCAGGTTGGAGATGTGCACGTCGAGCACGTTGCTGCCCGCGCCGGCACTACCGGGCAGCACCTGCTCTTCGAGCACGCGCCGCGTGATCACGCGGCCGGTGCGCTTGAGCAGCGCGGCCAGCAGCGCGTATTCGCTGCGCGACAGCTCCACCGGCCGGCCTTCGACGCTCACGCGGCGGGTGGGCTCGTGCAGGCACAGGCCGCGCACGGCGAGCGTCTCGCCGTCGAAGCCGTAGCTGCGGCGCGCCAGCGCCCGCACGCGCGACAGCAGCTCGGCCAGCGCGAAGGGCTTGACCATGTAGTCATCGGCGCCGCTGTCCAGGCCGTGCAGGCGGTCTTCCAGCGCATCACGCGCGGTGAGGATGAGCACCGGCAGCGTCTGCCGCTCGCGGCGCAGGCGCAGCAGCAGCGTCAGGCCGTCACCGTCGGGCAGTCCGAGGTCGAGCAGCACCAGGTCGCATTGCTCTTGTTCGAGCGCACGCACTGCGTCTTCGAGCCGGCGCAGCCACACCACCTCGAGCCCGGCGTCGGACAGCGCGATGCGGATGCCGTTGCCCAGGTCCAGATCGTCTTCGACCAGCAAAACCTTCATGGGGGCGCATTGGAGCGCGAAACGCCGGCCGGCAGGTGAACGAAGCATGAAGAAAAGGCAGGTCGCAAAGGCCGGTCGCATGGCGGTGGCGACCGAGCCGAAGCGGCGGCGGCCTTCGGGAAATCTTCATCGAAGGCCAAGAAGACCTTCAGGCGTGCTGCCGAGACTGGCTCACCCCTGAACTCCTTGCACACCTCACCGCATGAAACTTCTGAACTGCCTGCTGGCCGGTGCCGCTTCGATCACCCTGAGCCAATGTGCCGCTGCCGCGCCGGCCGACGAAGCGACCCCTGCTGTCGCAGCCGATGCCGATGCGAGCCGCCTCACGCTGGGCGTGGGCTTCGGCGCCGCACCGCGTTACCTGGGCGCGAAGGAGCAGCAGCTGCAGCCGGCGCTGATGCTCGATTACGACGCAGGCAACGGCTTCTTCGCGAGCACCACGCGCGGCATCGGCTGGGGCGCGGCCATGGGGCCGCTGCAGTGGAGCGCGGCACTGTCGTACGACGGCGGCCGCAACGAAAAGGACGGCAAGCTGTCGTCGGGCAGCCGAGAGCTGCGCGGCATGGGCCGCATCGAAGGCTCGGCCCTGGCACTGCTGAGCGCGGGCGTGGCGCCCGCCGAAGGCCTGGGCCTTTCGCTCACAGCGGCCATGCCGCTGTCGTATCGCGAACGCGGCACGAGCTACCAGCTGGCCGGCAGCGCCGCGCTGGGCAAGCTGGCCGGTGGCGATCTATCGGCCGAGCTCGACGTGAGCTTTGCGGACCGGCGCCATGCGCAGACCTTCTTTGGCGTCACACCGCAGCAATCGGCCAGCTCGGGCTACCGCGTCTACACGCCCAGGCGCGGCCCTTTCGCGGTGGGCGCCGGGTTGTCGTGGTCGTTCCAGCTCGACCAGCGCTGGGACCTGCAGGCCACGCTGGGCGCCACGCGCCTGGTGGGCGACGCAGCCGAGAGCCCCATCGTGCGCCGCCGCACGAACCCCAACGCAGGCCTGATGCTCACCTACGCGTACTGGTGACTGGTCATTTCAGTTTTCCATGGCGCAGTGGCAGCACCCGCGACGTATGAAACGGGATTCAACAGCCTTCACCGCAGAGGCGCAGAGGACGCGGAGATTCGCGGAGAAATACGGATCTTCTCTGCGGTTCTCCGCGTCCTCTGCGCCTGCGCGGTGAATGAATTGGAGTTTCATCCTAGGCATACACCGCCACCAACTGGTAGCCCAGCGACGCCAGTTGGCCGTCGGGCGTCCACAGCGTGGCGGCCTGGTTCACGTAGCCTTCGCCGGCGGCCTTGGTGTCCATGTCGATGCGCCACCAGCCGTCTGCAGGCTGGGGGTCGGCGGGGGAGCGCAGCTCCAGCGACCACGACACCGAACTGGCCGGCTTGCGGTCCTTCAACTGCCCCAGTGCCGGGGTGGGCGGCGCATCCGACAGCAGCACCGTCTGCAGCTCGGGGTCGAGCGCTTCGTCCTTGAGCCGCAGGTGGATGCGCGTGTTCCAGCCCGCGCCGCCACTGAACGGAATCGGCCCTTCGGCCCAGCTCATCTGCAGGTGTTGAGTGAAGTTGGGCGTCACGCCGGCGATGAAGGGCAGTGGCCGCGCCTCGCTGGCCGGCACCGCCACTGCGGGCTGTTGCGGGCGCATGAGCGGCAGCAGGGTTTCGCGCGTCACGCCGAACACGCCCACCAGCAGGGCCGCCAGCTCACCGCCTTGCGACACGCTGGCCTGCACCTGCCGCATGTTCTTGCCGGCACGCAGGGTGCTCACAGCCACCTGCACCTCGCCGGCGCCCGCCGGGCCGATGAAGTTGGTCTGCAATGCACGCAGCGGCGCTGCGCGGCCCGCCACGTCGTGCATGGCCTGCACGGCCAGCGTGGCCACCAGGCCGCCGAAGGTGGTGCGGCCCTGCAGCCAGTCCTCGGTGATGGAAAAGGTCACCACGTCGCCGTTTCGGCGCCGCTGGTCGAGCAGGGTGGTCAAGGGCGTGCTCATGACGACACCCCGCTCGCCGAGTACGGCGATCGACCCTCCGGGAGGGTCGGGCCTTGCTTGGGACGGCCCGGCGCGGCGGCCTGGGAAGTACAGCTTGACACTGGATGTCTCATGGGTGCTCGGCTGGAGAAGAGGGTGGCGAATTATCGAACGATCGTTCGATTTCTTGTCGGGCGGCTGAAGACCCCTGCGGCTGTAGGACTGCCCCGACGGTGGGATCGGCAGGTTCCTAAGGCTGCGTTGCCGTTGTTCCGGTCGTACAGGCCGGCCTGTTTTTCTAGGCTTTGGGTGTTGGACGCCAAACATGCGCCGTGCGGTGCGCGGCGCTGGCGAATCGACTCCTCAACTCTCCAGAAGGAGGCACCATGAAGCTATCGACCCTTGCCCAAGCTGTTGCCACTTGTACCGCGCTGGCGCTCTGCTCGGGCGCCGCCTATGCGCAGGGCGACAAGACGGCCTATGACCAGGCCAAGAGTTCGGCGAAGGCCACTTACGACTCCGCCAAGAAGCAGTGCGGCAGCATGTCGGGCAATGCCAAGGACGTGTGCGAGAAGGAAGCCAAGCTGGCCCGCGTGAAGACCGAGAAGGAGGCCGAGTCCGCCTACAAGGGCACGGCCAAGGCACGCCAGGACGCGACGGTGGAAGTGGCCCAGGCTGAATACGACCTCGCGAAGGAACGTTGCGAAGACAAGGCCGGCAACGACCGTGACGTGTGCACGAAGGACGCCAAGGCCGCCTACGAGCGCGTGAAGGCCGATGCCAAGGCCCAGCGCGAAACGAGCAAGGCCGGCAAGGAAGCCTCGGAAGAGAAGCACGCCGCGGCCTACAAGGCGGCGCGTGAACGCTGCGACGCGTTGTCGGGCGAGGCGAAGGACAGCTGCATCGCGCAGGCCAAGGCCGAACACAAGCAGTAACCGCTGTAGTGCGGATCAATGGGGCGGAGCGGTCGAGTCGGGCACGATCCTCGCGGCCCCCACTGCCTCTTCGGTGGCATGATCGGCGCCCTCGGGGGCGTGAAGCGACTCGGCCGTCTTCCGACCCCACCCATCCTGTGAAGAGGTCCGTCCGACATGTCCGTTCTGTCTCGACGCGCGGCGCTGCCGCTGGCAGCCGCCGCGCTTGTTGTTTTCTCCGCTGCCGCATCGGCGGCTGAACCCACGCAGCCCGCGAAGAAGGGCAACGTGCTGTCGCTGGGGCAGGGCAAGCCCACCGGCAAGTTGCTCACCCGCAACGAGCTGCGCGAATGCCTGGCGCAGGAAGTGCGCGTGAAGACGCTCGGCGACGAAGCCGTGGCCCTGCAAAGCTCGCTGGACCAGGACAAGGTCGAGATCGGCAAGAGCGGCGAAGAACTCAAGCAGGCGCGCGAAACGCTCGACCGCACCAGCAAGGAAGCGGTGGACGCCTTCAATGCGAGGGGCGCCGAGCACGACCAGCGCGTCGATGCCTACAACGCCAAGCTGCCCACCTACAACACCAAGGTGCAGGCCCTGCAGGACGAACGCGCGAACTTCGCGAAGAACTGTGCCGAGCGTCCCTACGACGAGGGCGACTACTTCGCCATCAAGCGCGGCAAGTGAGAGGCGCCGGGTGGCAGACATCTCCTCCTCCATGCTGACGCAGTTCAACGGCCGCCCCGCGGTGGCCTTGCAGGCGCCCGACGGCGCGCAGGCCGTGTTGCTGCTGCAAGGTGCCCAGCTGGTGAGCTGGCGCGGTCGTGACGGCCGCGAGCGGCTCTACCTTTCCGAGCGCGCGGTGTATGCCGATGGGCAGGCCGTGCGAGGCGGCGTGCCGGTGGTGTTTCCGCAGTTCGAAAAGCGCGGGCCGCTGCAGCGCCATGGGTTTGCCCGCGTGCTGCCGTGGGCGTTGCAGCACGCCGACGTGAGCCGCGACGGCGCGCTGGCGGTGCTGCGGCTCGAGGCCAGCGCCGACACGCTCGCGCAATGGCCGCACGCCTTCGCGGCCGAGCTCACGGTGAACGTGAACGACGAGCGGCTGGACGTGGAGTTCGAAGTCGAAAACACCGGCACCGAGGCCTTTTCATTCACCGCCGCGCTGCACACCTACCTGCGTGTGCAGGAGGTCGAAGAAGCGAGCCTGGAAGGACTGCGCGGGCAGACCTACCTCGACAGCCTCACCGGCAAGGAGGCCATGCAGGGCCTGGGCGCCGTGACGGTGGACGCCGAAGTGGACCGCATCTATTGGGGGCATCCCGAGCACGAGCGGACGCTGCTGCTGCGCGAGCCCGGCCGCACGCTGGCGATCGACCAGCAGAACTTTCCGGACACGGTGGTATGGAATCCCTGGGCAGAGAAGGCCGCCGCCCTGGCGGACCTGGCGCCCGCGGACTTTCGCCGCTTCCTGTGCGTGGAGGCTGCCGCCATTGGCGAGCCCGTGCAGCTGGCGGCCGGCGAGGCCTGGTGGGGGCGGCAGACCCTGCGGGTGCCGGGCTGATGGCTTGAGCGACACCTTGCGGGCATGTGGCTTGCCATGCAACAGGCAGTTGCATCCCGGAGGTTCCATGATCGCCAGCCATGAGTTGCCGCCCCAGGGGCGGCGCCAGTCCATCGACATCAACGCCGAGTCCGACGTGTCCTACTGGACCCACACGCTGGGCATTTCGGAACTCGAATTGCGCAAGGCGGTGGCCGAAGTCGGGCCCGATGTGAACGCCGTACAAGGGCTCATCGCGCTCAACGCGCCGCTTGCACCGCCGGTGGTTTAAGCCTTCACGAACGACTCCCCGGCAGCGCGCCTTGGTGGAGGCCGCGCTGTGTTTCATCTGTGAACGACGGCTGTGACGATTGAAATCGTCACAGCCGTCGCGGCGTGGACGCTCGCGCTCGACGAAGCAGGAACGGGACGCGAGATCAGGTGACTCCCCGATTGAGGGAGCCGCAGGTGCGCCGCACCATGTCTCGATGAAACAACATGTGGCCCGACGACATTGAGCGCTGCCCGCAGACGACGCGGCGCCCTGGTGGAGACAGCATCATGAGCGCGCCCGCCCGGCCGTTCCGAATGGGGCGCGTTGCCCCTCTTGGAGGGACCTCGCGAAGCGGGAGGGGGCACCCATGAACGCGCCGAGCCCGCAACGGGGCGGACTGGGCGAACCCGTGTCGCCCCGCCTGCTGGTGGTGGACGACGATGCCGACATGCGAGCGATGCTCGACGACGCGCTGCGCCGGAGCGGCTTCGAAGTCGATGGCGTGGCCAGCGCGGCGCAGATGCGCGAGGCGATGGCCGAGCATGACTACGCGCTGGTGCTGATGGACCTGCGGCTGCGCAATGAAGACGGCCTCGTGGTGGCGCGCCAGCTGCGCGAGGTGTCGGCAGTGCCCATCGTGATGATCAGCGGCAGCAGCGACGAGACGGACCGCGTGCTGTTGCTGGAGCTGGCGGCCGACGACTTCCTCATCAAGCCTTTCAGCATGCGTGAGCTGGTGGCGCGGGTGAGGGCGGTGCTGCGGCGTTACGAACACACCGAAGGCGGCTCGGCGCATGCAGCCGTTGCACGGGCGCGCAAGACGGGCCAGTGCCTGGCGTTCGGGCCATGGGTGCTGGACTTGGCGGAGCGCGAGCTCGCCAGCCGCGAAGGAGCGGTGTGTGCGTTGACGCAGGGCGAGTTCCGGCTGCTCGAAGCCTTCGTGCGCCACCCGCACCGCGTGTGGACGCGTGACGAGCTGCTGGAGCAGACCCGCAGCGCCGAGACCGAAGTGTTCGACCGCACGATCGACGTGTTGATCTTGAGGCTGCGCCGCAAGATCGAACCGAACCCGAAACACCCGCAGTTCATCTGCACCGAGCGTGGGTTGGGGTATGTGTTCAGTGCGGATGTGGTGCAGGTGTAGGGATGGCGCGGCAAGGACGGGGCGGGTGGGCGCAGGGGCTTCACGTCCTGCGCCCACCCGCCCCGTCCTTGCTGAAGCGCTCGTTGTGTTCGGCGACGAACACCTCGGTACTGCCTTGCAAGGATTGAAGCCCCGGCGGCCCTGCCCACAGCCTTGACGCAGGAACCGGCAAGGATCGCGACCCACAAGATGCAGCCCCGCCTCATAGACCGCGTCCGTACCCGCCTGCTCGCCGCACTCGTCGTGCTGCTGGCAGCCGCCATCGTGCTGGCCGCATTGGGCTGGTACGGCATGCGCAGCGCCCAGCGCGCGCTCACCGGCTTCCAGGGCGAGGTGCTGCCCAACGTCACGCAGGCGCTCGAGCTGGCCGAGCGAACGGCGCAGCTTGCGGCCATTGCGCCCAACGTCATCGAGTCGCAATCGGCCGCCATGCTCGACGCCAACGCGCAGGCGCTGCGCAACTTGCTCAGCGAGATCGGCCGCCGTGTGGACACGCTAGGCGTCGAAACCGAGCTCGGCCCGCGCCTGCGCCGCCTGCTGGGCGACGTGCAGCGCGACCTCGGCCAGCTCGTGGAGCTGACGCGCCAGCGGCAGGAGGTGGAGGCGGCGTTGCAGCGGCAGATCGCCACGCTCGACCGCATCGGTGACGTGATGCCGGCCATCGCCGCCTCGGCCGGCAAGGCGCAGCCGGCCATTGCCGCGCTGTGGGCCGAGCTGGTGGTGGGCGTGGGGGCCGACAACGCGGCCAAGCTGGGCCGGCTCGAAGCCGACGTCGAGGCGCTGTGGATCGCGGCCCACCGCCGTGGCGGCAGGCCGCCGGAGCTTTCGCCTTTAGTGGAGCGAACGCTGCGCGACGCGGCCTTCGGCCCGCACAACGTGCTGTCGCTGCGCCGCCAGCAGCTCGAGCTGGAGCGCCGCACCGCCTACCTCGTGGTGCTCACGCGCAGCAATGCCGACCAGCTGAGCAGCGACGTGGGGCACTACGTCACCTCGCTGCGCGAGCAGGCGGCCGAGCGCCGTTCGCAGGTGCAGCAGGCCATTCGCTCGGGCGAGACGGCCATGCTCGTGCTGGCCTTGGGCTGCATCTGCATCGCCGCCCTCGCCACGCGCTACGTGCGCCGTTTCGCGGGGCAGATCGAAAGCATCACGCAGGTGATGTCGCGCCTGGTGGCGGGCGACACGGCCCACACCACTGCCGCGCCCACACCGGCCACGCTGCGGCGCGATGAGCTGGGTGCACTGGCCCGCAGCTTCGACGTGTTTCGCGACGCCCTGGTGGCCAAGCAGGCGCTGGTGGCCGACTTGCGCACGCAGAGCGCGCTGCTCGAAGCGGTGCACCACAACATGACCGATGCGCTGGCGGTGTTCGACCGGCATGGCGCGCTGTTGCTGTGGAACCAGCGGCTGGTCGACCTGTTCGGCCGCCATGGTGCCGTGCCCGAGAGCGGCATGAGCCCGCGTGCGCTGATGCAGGCGCTGCCCGCCGGCACCACGTGGACGGCACCGGGCCAGACCTTGCCAGAGCCGCTGCCCGCCGGCGGTGAGCTCGACCTCACGCGCTTCGACCACATCGAGCTGCACCTGCCCGACGGCCACGTATACGACCTGCGCAGCCGCGCCATGCCCGACGGCGGCACCGTCACGCTGGCCACCGACCTGACCACCCGCCGCGCCATCGAGCGGCAGGAGCAGCACACGCAGCGGCTCGAAATGCTGGGGCAGTTGACGGGCGGCGTGGCGCACGACTTCAACAACTACCTCGGCACCATCATCGGCAACCTGGGCCTGCTCGAAGCCGGGGGCGGCTTTTCGCCGGCCGGCACCACGCAGCTGCAACGCGCGAGCCGCGCAGCCGCCAGCGCGGCCGGCCTCACGCGGCGCCTGCTCGCGTTTGCGCGCCGCCAGCCGCTGGCGGCCGAGTCGGTGCCGGTGGATGCCATGGTCGAAGAGATGCGTGACCTGGTCGAATACAGCGCCGGGCCTCAGGTGCAGGTGGAGCTTGCGCTGCAGGCCGGCAACGCCAGCGTGCACGTGGACCGGGGGCACCTCGAGAACGCGCTGCTGAACCTCGTGCTCAACAGCGCGGCGGCCATGCCCGAAGGCGGGCAGCTCACCTTCACCTCGCGTTGCGTCGAGTCCTCGGTGGAGATCGTGGTGGCCGACACCGGCACCGGCATCGCCGAGCACCTGCTCGACAAGGTGTTCGAGCCCTTCTTCACCACCAAGGCGCCGGGCGAAGGCAGCGGGCTGGGCTTGAGCATCGTCTATGGCTTCGTGCGCCAGTCGGGCGGCGACATCAGCGTGAGCAGCGCGCTGGGGCAGGGCACGCGCTTCAGCCTGCGCTTCCCGCGTGCGGAGGCGGCGCCTGCTGCGCGGCCTGAGGCGACGCAACCGCCCGTGGACGCGCTGCTCGCGGGCTTGCAATTGCTGGTGGTCGACGACGACGAAGCCTTTCGCAGCACGTTGACCGACATGCTGCGTGCTGCCGGCGCCCGTGTGATCGAGGCGGCCGATGGTGCCCAAGCCTTGAATGTGGTGCAGCGCATGCCCGCGTGCGACCTCGTGCTCACCGACGTGTGCCTGGGCGGCGCGATGGACGGCGTGCAGCTCGCCAACGCGCTGCACCGCCGCCACCCGCAGCTGCGGCTGTGCCTCATGTCGGGCATGTCGTTCGAGCCGGTGCTGCACCGGCTCGAGGCCGGCGTGCCGGTGGGGCTGCTGAACAAGCCTTTCGACCTGGCGGCGCTGGCCGCGCAGATCGAGGCCTTGGCCGTGCCATCGGGTTGAGCAGGCACGCCGTATGCCCACGTTTCGGCGACCCGTGCAGCTGAAACAAACGAAATCTGCCATTCATGCGGCGCGTGTCTGATGCGGTCCCGACGCCACGCAGCGTCGAAGTTCAGCGCGGCGGCCTTGCCTGCCGCCGCACGACAAGACACAGGAGACACAAGCGATGAAGCGACTCGGATTCACGGCCCTGGCGGCCGCGTGGCTCGTGGGCGGCATGGCCGCTGCCCAGGCAGCCCAGATCAAGATCTCGTGCGGTGCCGTGGGCCAGGAGCTGGAGCTGTGCAAGAGCGCGGCCGAAGCCTGGGGCAAGAAGACCGGCAACGAGGTGCAGGTGGTCGCCACGCCCACCGATGCCAACGAACGCCTGGCGCTGTACCAGCAGATCCTGAGTTCGCAGTCCGACAAGATCGACGTCTACCAGGTCGACGTGGTGTGGCCGGGCCTGCTGGCCAACCACCTGCTGGACCTCACGCCTCATGCCAAGGGCGTGCAGAAGCAGCACTTCGAAAGCATCGTGGCCAACAACACCGTGGGCGGCAAGCTGGTGGCCATGCCATGGTTCACCGATGCCGGGCTGCTCTACTACCGCAAGGACCTGCTCGACAAGCACAAGCAGAAGCTGCCCACCACCTGGGAAGAGCTGGCCCAGTCGGCCAAGCTCATCCAGGATGCCGAGCGCAAGGCCGGCAACGACAAGATGTGGGGCTACGTGTGGCAGGGGCGCGCGTACGAGGGCCTCACCTGCAACGCCGTCGAGTGGATGGTGAGCTACGGCGGCGGCACCATCGTCGAGCCCAACGGCAAGGTGAGCGTCAACAACCCGAAGGCGGTGAAGGCGCTGCAGACCGCGGCCTCGTGGGTGGGCAGCATCTCGCCTTCAGCGGTGCTCAACTACAGCGAAGAAGAGTCGCGCGGCGTGTTCCAGGCCGGCAATGCGGTCTACATGCGCAACTGGCCGTATGCCTGGGCGCTCTCGCAGGCGCCCGACAGCGCCATCAAGGGCAAGGTCGGCGTGGCGGTGCTGCCCAAGGGCGGGGCCGACGGGCGCAGCGCCGCCACGCTGGGCGGGCAGCAGCTCGCCGTGTCGAAGTACACCAGGAACGCCGCGCTGGCGGCCGACCTCGTGATGTACATGACCAGCGCCGAGGTGCAGAAGCAGCGCGCGCTCAAGGGCTCGTTCAACCCCACCATCGGCGAGCTCTACAAGGACAAGGAGATCCTCGCGGCCAACCCCTTCATGGGCGAGCTCTACAGCACCTTCTCGAACGCGGCGGCACGGCCCGCCACCGTGACGGGCGCGCGCTACAACCAGGTGAGCAATGCCTTCTGGAACAGCGTGCACGAGGTGCTGTCGGGCAAGGTGAAGGCCGACGCAGCGCTGCAGCAGCTCGACACGAACCTCGGCCGCACCAGCCGCGGCGGCAAGTGGTGAAACGGGTCCACCCCCTACGCGCTTCGCGCGCCCCCTCAAGGGGGCTGAGCCGGGACACAAAAGGTCCAGTGGACCTTTTGTGCCTGGCGAAGAGCCGGGCCGCAAGGGCCGGCGCGGCCGGCAGGGCCCGCTGGCGGACCGGCAGAGCCGGATCCGCGGCGTCCACTTGGGCAGGCAGGGGTTCGCGATGTCAAGAGTCTTAGACACACCAAGTCATCGAGAGGCCGCAAGTTCGAGGCCGCGCAACGGCACGGTCGAAGGCAGCATCGAGCGCTACCGCACCCGCTGGGCGTGGCTGCTGCTGGCGCCCATGCTGGTGCTGCTGCTCGTCATCGCCGGCTGGCCGCTGGCGCGCACCTTGTGGTTCAGCCTCACCGATGCGCAGCTCTCGCAGCTCGAACAGTGGCAGTTCATCGGGCTCGAGAACTACGTCGGCGAATACGGCGTGCTGGCCGACCCGCAGTGGTGGCGCTCGGTGTGGAACACCGTGCTGTTCGCGGTGCTGTCGGTCACGTTCGAAACCCTGCTCGGGCTGGGCGTGGCCCTGCTCATCAACCACCCCTCGCGCTTGCGCACGGTGCTGCGCGCCGCCATGCTGCTGCCCTGGGCCATTCCCACGGTGGTGTCGGCCAAGATGTGGAGCTGGATGCTGCACGACCAGTTCGGCGTGGTGAACCACTACCTCATGGCGCTCGGGCTCATCGGCGCGCCGATCGCGTGGACGGCCGACCCGGACCTGTCGCTGCTGGCCATCGTGATGGTGGACGTGTGGAAGACCACGCCCTTCATGGCGCTGCTCATCCTGGCCGCGCTGCAGATGGTGCCGCTGGACTGCTACGAGGCTGCCCGCGTGGACGGCGTGAAGCCCTGGGCGGTGTTCCGCCACATCACGCTGCCCCTCATCCTGCCGGGCGTGGCGGTGGCCATGATCTTCCGCATGCTCGATGCGCTGCGCGTGTTCGACGTGATCTACGTCATGACCTCCAACAGCCGCGACACCAAGAGCATGTCGGTCTACGTGCGCGAGCAGCTCATCGACTTCCAGCAGGTGGGCGTGGGCTCTGCGGCGGCGATGCTGCTGTTCTTCACCATCGCGCTCATCACGGTGGTCTACGCCGTGGCGATGCGCACGCGCGTCGAAAGGGCCTCCGCATGAAAGCTGACCACGTGCATGGCAGCGCGACGCAGCCGCCCCTGTGGACGCGCGTGGGCTACTGGGTGCTGGCGCTGGTGTTCATCGTGTATTCGGTGTTCCCGTTCCTCTACGCGGTGTCCACCTCGGTCAAGCGCGGCGCGGCCATGTTCACGCCGGACCTCATTCCGGCCGCGCCCACGCTGTTCAACTACGCGTCGGTGTTTCGCGACCAGCCCTTCGCGCACAACCTGCTGAACTCGGTGCTGGTGGCCTCCGGCGTGGTGCTGATGTCGATGGCCGTGAGCCTCACGGCCGCCTGGGCGCTGGGCCGCGTGGAGTTCCGCGGGCGCGGGCTGTTGATGATGACCATCCTCTCGGTCTCGATGTTCCCGCAGGTGGCGGTGCTGTCTGGCATGTTCGAGCTGGTGCGCTTCTTCGGCCTGTACGACCACCTCGGCTCGCTGCTTTTCGCCGACCTGATGCTCACGCTGCCCTTCACCGTGTGGGTGCTGGTCACCTTCATGAAGCAGCTGCCCAAGGAACTGGAAGAGGCCGCCATCATGGACGGCGTGGGCCCGCTGGGCACCATCTTCAAGATCTTCCTGCCGGTGCTGTGGCCGGCCATCATCGCCACCGGGCTGCTGGCTTTCATCGCGGCGTGGAACGAGTTCCTCTTCGCGCTCACCTTCACCATCTCGACCGAGCAGCGCACCGTGCCGGTGGCCATTGCGTTCATCAGCGGTGCTGGCGGCTACGAGCTGCCGTGGGGGCCGATCATGGCCGCCTCGGTGATGGTGACGCTGCCGCTCATCGCGCTGGTCATGTACTTCCAGCGTCTCATCGTCGCGGGCCTCACAGCGGGGGCTGTGAAAGGCTAGCGATGCGTTCAACCCGGGTTCACGTGCAGCCGCCCTCACCCCAACCCTCTCCCGTCGGCGGGAGAGGGTTGGGGTGAGGGGGTTGGCCGGCCCACAACCTCCACACCATGATTCACAGCCAGCACCACGACTGGTGGAGGGGCGGAGCCCTCTACCAGATCTACCCGCGCAGCTTTCAAGACAGCAACGGCGACGGCATCGGCGACCTGCCGGGCATCACGCAGCAGCTGCCCTACATCACCTCGCTCGGCGTCGAGGGCTTGTGGATCTCGCCGTTCTTCAAGTCGCCCATGCGCGACTTCGGATACGACATCAGCGACTACTGCGACGTCGATCCGATCTTCGGCACGCTGGCCGACTTCGACGCGCTGGTGGCCAAGGCCCACGAGCTGAACCTCAAAGTGCTGATCGACCTCGTGCTCAGCCACACCTCGGCCGACCACCCGTGGTTCAAGGAAAGCCGCGCCAGCCGCAGCACCCCGAAGAGCGACTGGTACATCTGGGCCGACGCGAAGGAAGACGGCTCGCCGCCCAACAACTGGCTGTCGCTCTTCGGCGGCAGTGCCTGGCACTGGGACACGCGGCGCAAGCAGTACTACATGCACAACTTCCTCGTGTCGCAGCCCGACCTCAACTTCCACAACGCCGAGGTGCAGCAGGCCGTGCTCGACGTGGCCGAGTTCTGGCTGAAGCGCGGGGTCGACGGCTTTCGCTTGGACGTGGTGAACTTCTACTTCCACGACCTGCAGCTGCGCGACAACCCGCCGCAGCCGCCCGGTGAATGGGCCGCCGCGGTGCCGCACAGCAACCCCTATGCGAAGCAGCGCCACCTGTACGACAAGAGCCAGCCCGAGAACCTGCCTTTCCTCGAGCGCTTTCGCGCGCTGATGGATCGCTACCCCGGCACCACCACCATCGGCGAGATCGGCGACGACCGGCAGTACGAGCGCCTGGGCGAATACACCAGCGGCCACCGCTTGCACATGGCCTACACCTTCAACCTGCTGGGCCACCCCTGTACGCCTGCCTACATCCACGGTGCGCTCGAAGAGTTCGTGGCCAATACGCCGGGCGCCTGGGCTTGCTGGAGCCTCAACAACCACGACGTGGAACGCGTGGTCACGCGATGGCAGAGCCTGGGCGAGCCGGACCGGCTGGCACCCGTGCTGCTGGCGCTGCTGTGCTCGCTGCGCGGCTCGCCCTGCCTCTACCAGGGCGAGGAGCTGGGCCTCGGCCAGGCACACCTGCCGTACTCGGCCATCCAGGACCCGTACGGCAAGGAGATGTGGCCCGACTTCCCCGGCCGCGACGGCTGTCGCACGCCCATGCCCTGGGTGGCCGATGCGCCGCATGCGGGCTTCACCACCGGCACGCCGTGGCTGCCGGTGCCCGAAGAGCACCTGCACCGCGCGGTGAGCAAGCAGGAGGGCGACGACCAGTCGCTGCTCGCCATGTACCGCCGCTTCCTGCACTGGCGGCGCGGGCAGCCGCTCTTGCGCACCGGCGGCATGTCGTTGCTGCCGGCGCACGAGCAGGTGGTGGCCTTCGTGCGGCACAGCGAGGAAGGTGAGGCGCACGAGCGCAAGCACCTCGTGTGCGCCTTCAACCTCTCGCCGCTGCCGGCGCGCTACGAGCTGCTGGCCGCAGGCGAGGTGGTGCCGGTGGGCGGGCACGGCTTCATCGGCAGCCACGAGAGCCAGGTGCTCGTGCTGCCGCCGCATCAGGCGTTCTTTGGCCATTTCGTTCCGGCGAGCCAGCTGGAAAGGAGCACGACGACATGTCCCGCATCGAACTGCGCAACGTCGCCAAGCGGTTTGGCGAGCTCTCCATCCTTCACGACATCGATCTGAGCATCGAGCCCGGCGAGTTCGTCGTGTTCATCGGTCCCTCGGGCTGCGGCAAGTCCACGCTGCTGCGGCTCATCGCCGGGCTGGAAGACGCCACCGGCGGCGAGATCGAGATCGACGGCCGCGTGGTCAACGCGCTGCCGCCAGCCAAGCGCGACGTGGCCATGGTGTTCCAGAGCTATGCGCTGTACCCGCACATGAACGTGTACGAGAACATGGCCTTCGGCTTGAAGCAGCAGAAGATGCCGGCGCCCGAGATCGAGCAGCGGGTGAAGGAGGCCTCGCGCATCCTCAAGCTCGAGGAACTGCTCGACCGCAAGCCCAAGCAGCTGTCGGGCGGCCAGCGCCAGCGCGTGGCGATCGGCCGCGCCATCGTGCGCAAGCCCAAGGTGTTCCTGTTCGACGAGCCGCTGTCGAACCTGGACGCGGCGCTGCGCGTGAACACGCGGGTCGAGATCGCCAGGCTGCACCGGCAGATCGGCTCGGCCAGCATGATCTACGTGA
>CAMLLU010000063.1 GCA_946480925.1 uncultured Rivibacter sp. | reverse complement strand
GCGCCAGCGGCTGGGCACCGTGTCGTGCCTGGTGCCGCGTGAGCGCGTGCCGCAGCGGCTGGAGTTCATCGAATGAACAAGAACACCATCACCGTTTTGCTGCACTGCCTCGCCCATGGCCGCACGGGCGACAAGGGCGATCGCTCCAACATCAGCGTCATCGCCTGGCACCCGGCGCTGTACCCGCTGCTGGTCGAGCAGGTCACCGAAGCCGCGGTGGCACGCCAGTTCGCGCATCGCCGCCCGCAACGCGTGGTGCGCCACCTGCTGCCGAACCTGCACGCCATGAATTTCGTGCTCGACGGGGTGCTCGACGGCGGCGTGAACGACGCGCTCAACCTCGACAGCCACGGCAAGGCGCTCTCGTTCCTGCTGCTCGACCTGGCCGTCACCGTGCCACGAGAGCTGGTGCCGCTGCTCAAGAACCCCACACCAATCGACGACAACACAACGGAGACAAACGCATGACCCCTTCGATCTCCCGCCGCGCGCTTGTTGCACTCAGCGCGCTGGCCGCCACCGGTGCGCTGGGCCTGCCCTTCGCGGCGCAGGCCGCCTACCCTGAAAAGCCCATCACCTTCGTCGTGCCCTTCGCGGCAGCGAGTGCCACCGACCAACTGGCACGAGCCCTGGGTCAATCCATCACCGCGCAGACGAAGCAGGCCGTGGTGGTGGACAACAAGGCCGGCGCCAGCGGCATGCTGGCCGCGCAACAGGCTGCGCGTGCGCCGGCCGACGGCTACACCGTGCTCATCACCACCAACACCACGCAGGCGGCCAACCAGCACCTCTACAAGAAGCTGGCCTACGACCCGGTGAAGGACTTCGCGCCGGTCACCGGCCTGGGCAAGGGCGGGCAGGTGATGGTGGTGCGCGCCGACGCGCCCTACAAGACGGTGGCCGACGTGGTGGCCAAGGCGAAGCAGCAGCCGGGCAAGCTGAGCTTCGGCAGCGGCAGTTCGTCGAGCCGGGTGGCGGGCGAGATGTTCCAGCAGCTCTCGGGCACCGAGATCCTGCACGTGCCCTACAAGAGCAACCCGCAGGCGCTGACCGACCTGATGGGTGGGCAGTTCGACTTCATGATCACCGACACGGCTACCGGCCTGCCGCAGGTGAAGGCCGGCAAGCTGAAGGCGCTGGGCTATTCGACGCAGAAGCGCAGCCCGCTGCTGCCCGAGGTGCCCACCATCGCCGAGGCCGGCGTGCCAGGCTACGACATGGGCTACTGGTTCGCCGCCTACGTGCCCGCCGGCACGCCGCAGCCGGTGGTGGCGCGGCTCAACGAGCTGCTCATGCAGGCCGCCAGGAGCGCCGAGGCCAAGGCTTTCTTCGACAGCAGCGGCGTCGAGGCCTGGACCACCACGCCCGACGAGCTGGCGAAGTTCCAGGCTGCGGAGACGCAGAAGTGGGGCAAGGTCATCAAGGCCGCGGGCATCGAGCCCGAGTGACCCGTGGGTGCTTCACGCCTGCTGAAGCACCGCCCTGAACGCAGACCAACGACAAGCCGGCGGCACAGCCGGCGAGGCATGCCTTTGCCTCTGCGACCCACACGACACAGGAGACAACGATGACGACACTGCATCGAACCTTGGCCTGGGCCACGGGCACCGCCGCACTCGCGCTGCTGGCCGTTGCCTGCGGCGGCGACGACGGCGACACGCCCACGACGCCTGCCGCCACACCGCGCCTCACGCTGGCCATCACCGCCACCGAAGACTTCACCGGCACCTATGGCGACGTAGGCGCCTACGAGCGCCTCACCGGCACGGTGAGCGGCGAGGTGGACCCCAACGACCCGAAGAACGCCATCATCCAGGACCTGAAGCTCGCGCCGGTCAATGCCCGCGGCATGGTCGAGTACCAGGCCGACTTCGTGATGCTCAAGCCCAAGGACATGAGCAAGGCCAGCGGCGTGCTGCGCTACGACGCGCCCAACCGCGGCAACATGCTCACCTTCGTCAACCCCACGGCCAACCCGAGCGATGCGGTGTACCTCGAGCGCGGCTACGTGCTGCTGTATTCCGCCTGGCAGGGCGACGTGCCCAAGAGCAACCCGAACCGCCTCACCGTGACCGTGCCGGTGGCCAGGAACGCAGACGGCTCGTCCATCACCGGCCCCTACAAGACCGAGTTCGTGCCGGCCGCGGCCACGCCCGTGATGAGCCTGCCCGGCGGCGTGTTCAACGGCACCATGATCCCCTACGAGCCGGCGAGCCTCGACAACACGCAACCCGACTACTCGCTTACGCGCCGCCGCAACGAGACCGACCCGCGCATCGTCATTCCCGCGAGCGACTGGAAGTTCGCCAACTGCGACGCCGCCGCCAACGCCTTCCCTGGCACGGCAGACGCCACCAAGGTGTGCCTCGAGGGTGGCTTCGACCCGCAATACCTCTACGAGCTCGTCTACGTGGCCAAGGACCCGAAGGTCATGGGCGTGGGCCTGGCCGCATTGCGCGACACGGTGAGCTTCTTCCGTGGCAAGGCGGCCGACAGCAACGGCAATGCCAACCCGCTGGCCGGGCGCATCACGCACGCCATCGGGCAGGGCACCTCGCAGTCGGGCAACGCGATGAAGACCTTCCTGCACCTGGGCTTCAACCAGGCGCTCGACGGCAGCAAGGTGTTCGACGGCCTCTACGCCCACGTGGCCGCGCGCCAGACGCACATCAACACCCGCTTCGCCGTGCCCGGCGGCGGGGGCGGCCTGCGCACCGACCACACCGCCTTCGGCCAGACGGCACCGCGCGCGCTGGCGGCCGACTACGTGGACGAACTCACCGGCCGCAAAGGCGGCGTGATGGCGCGCTGCACCGCCACCAACACCTGCCCGAAGTTCTTCCTCGGCCTCTCGGGCACCGAGTTCTGGCAACTGCAGGGCTCGCCCGTGCTCACCGATGCCTTCGGCCAACGCGACCTCGTGCAGCCCGACAACGCGCGCATCTACTACTACGCCAGCACGCAGCATGGCGGCCCCGGTGGCACCGCGAGCATCAACTACATGCCCACGCGCAACGTGTACCCGGCCGGCACCGTGGTGCACTTCACCGACACCTTCCGCGCGCTCTTCATCGCGCTCGAAGACTGGGTGGTGCGCGACGCCGCTCCACCCGACAACCAGGTGCCGAAGGTGGCCGACGGCACGCTGGTGCGGCCGGACCAGCTGGTGTTCCCCGCGATGCAAGGTGTGCAGTGGCCGGTGAACGGCACGCCCACCGCAGTGCCTGCGTTCGACTACCTCGCGCGCTACAACGGCTTCCCGCTGCTCGACTTCGGGCCTGAATACAAACCGCAAGACGAATCCGGCATCGCTTCGTTGCTGCCGCCGGCCTACCTGAACAAGGACTACGCCATCCTCGTGCCGCAGGTGGATGCGGGCACCGGCCTCACCAAGGCCGGCATCCGCAGCGTGGAGGCGAGGGCGCCGCTGGGTACCAGCATCGAGTTCAACTACCCGGCGGCGGCCGGCGTGGTGGACCTCTCCAACCTCACCGGCTCGTTCATCCCCTTCCACAAGACGCAGGCACAGCGGCTGGCCGCGGGCGACACCCGGCCTTCGCTCGAAGAGCTGTACGGTGACCAGGCGGGGTATGTGGCGGCGGTGACGGCTGCGGCGAATGAGCTGGTGGCGTCGCGCTTGTTGTTGCAGCGCGATGCTGATGCCATCGTCGCCAGGGCGGTGGGGCAGGTGGTGTTGCCGTAGGGGCGCAAGCGGGGCGGGTTGGAGACTGGCACCTGAGTTCCGCTTGTGCTCCTGACGATTGAGCCGAACCTTCCATCGAGAGGACGCTTTCCGGCCTGCGGCTGCTGAGGCACCACAAGCTAAGGACGGCCAAGGCGCAACGAGGAAGTAGCAGCATTGTCACAACTGCTCAACCCGTTAGTTCGCGACGTCGAGAAGCATGAGCAGGGGTTAAGCACAGCTGGCGAGGCAGCAAGAAAGCCGTCAACGTCTACCAATTGCCCAGCCCACCCAACCCAACAACGGGCAGAGTACGGCAGCGCAAGCGAAAAAGGCAATCAGCATCACCTGCGTGAGATCGTCGAAGCTGGCCGCGCGGTCCACGTAGAGGTGTCTGGCCAAAGCCGAACCCCACCAAGCGGCGTAAAGCCCCAAGGCGATTCCGAGCAGTGAAAGAGCGGCGCGTTTCATACGAGGGGCCAGAACGAGATTCGGCCGTTATCGTAGTTGCTGCCGAGCGGCGTGTAGAGGCTGATAAGCGACGCGGCCGATGTGAGGCGCCAGCCGTTCCACAGGTCGATGTGGTCGCCGGTTTGCGGCGTGCCATAGAAGTCCTTGAAGAACACGATGCCGCGGTGCCCTCGGATCTTCGCGATCCATTCGTCGGAGCCTTTGTAGGTTTCGACCTTGCTCAAGCCGGGAATGGCGATGCGGTTCAATGCGCTGGCCATCTCCTCTGCAGCCAGGGCGTGACCTTCGTTCTTGTCGTGATGCCAGCAAAGCCGGATGCCCCAACGCTTGAGGTCGAAGCCCGACTTCGTGAACGCAACGCCCATGCGGATGGCACATTGGTTTTCGAAGTTGCTCTTGCCGTTGGTCGAGCAAGGGTGCTCGCCGGTGGGGTGGTTCTCCCACAGAGTGTGGAAAACGCTCATCTTTGAATGCTCCCTGTCTTGCACGCGGGCAGGCGTGTGTCCGCAGGGTAGCAGTGACTTCAAGATGCGTTCCCCCTAGGTTGCGTCGCCACGGCTCGTACCGCGTCATAGAGGGCCCATTGAATCGGCATCCAGTGGTCGCGGAAACGTCATGACCACAAATTGATCCATCGCAAGAATCGCGCGAAGGGAGTTGACTTCGCACTGATGGGATCCCAAGAGTTCCTGCTTTTGCGCGGTCTTTCAACTCATCCACGCAAGACATGAAAATCAATTTCCGCACGACGGTCTTCGCCGTTGCGATGGCCCTGGCGGCCGGTGCATACGCCGAGGGCGTGCGCCAGAGCCCCATCAACATCGACAAGAAAGACGTTGTCGACGTTCACTACGCGCCGCACATCACGGCGGTGTATCAGTCCAACGCCACGCTGAACGTGGTGAACACGTACAACCCGAACCGCGTGCCCCTGGTGGACAAGGAATGGGCCACGCTGCGCGCCACGCCGTCGGGCTCTTCGTACGTCATGGTCGGCCACCAGCAGTACGACCTGCTGCAGTTCCACTTCCACACGCCGTCGGAGCACACGGTCAACGACAAGAGCACCCCGATGGAAGTGCACTTCGTGCACCTGCGCACCGGCGCCTTGCCCTGCGACCCGGAAGCCCTGCTCGTGATCGGCGCGATGATCAAGCAGGACTCCGACGCTCACAACGAACTGAGCAAGATCTTCGACCGCAGGGATCTGCCGGAAGACTCCACGAAGTCGGCCGTCACCGTGACCAACTTCAACCTCAACAAGGTGCTGCCGAAGCTGGACGACTCCTGGCGCTACGCCGGTTCGCTGACCGCTCCTTCCACCTTCACCAACTGCACCGCGCAGGGCGGTTCGATCGAAGACCAGCTCAGCGCCGACATCTTCCCGGAGAACGTGCAGTGGGTGGTGCTGACGAAGCCTGTTGAGCTGACCAAGCAGCAGATCCACACCTTCAAGCACCTGTTCGAGGAAGGCAACTCCCGCGAAACGCAACCGCTGAACGGGCGCAAGGTCTTCCACGTTCATCACTGAGCGCCAGCCTTTCCAGACACAGACAAGGCCCTCCTCGTGAGGGCTTTTTTTTGGCCCCATCCACTGTGCGTGCCACAGTGCTCAAGGCCTGTCCGCGATACGCTCTCGCCCACTTCCTCGGAACGCGCGCCTCGCATGGCGCGGTTTTTCATGTGGCAGCCGGATGAATGACCTGCATTTCGAGCGTCTGGCGCGCAGCCACTTCCCGCTGCTGCGCCGCTGGCTGGCCGAGCCGCACGTGGCGCGATGGTGGGCGCACGACACGTCGGCCGAAGCGGTGGAAGCCGATTTCGGGCCCACGGTGGACGGCACCGACCCGGCTGAGATCTTCGTCGTGCATGAAGGTCCACGCCCGGTGGCGCTGGTGCAGTGGTACACCTTTGCAGACAACCCCGGCTACGTCGAAGAGCTGGCCGCGGTGCTGCCGGTGCCGGCCGAGGGCGTGAGCATGGACTACTTCGTCGGCGAGCCCGATGCACTGCGGCGCGGGCTGGGTGCGGCGATGTTGCGTGCCGCGCTCGAGCGGATATGGCGCAGCTACCAGCTCGCGCCTTCGGTCGTCGTGCCGGTCAACGCGGCCAACGTCGCGTCGTGGCGCGTGCTCGAGCGTGCCGGGTTGCGGCGGGTGGCCCAAGGGCGGCTCGCCCCCGACAACTCCATCGACGGCTGGGAGCACTACGTCTACCAGATCGACCGGCCGGCGACCTGAAGTCGGGGCGGTGGGCGAATGCCGCCCGCCCTTTCTCAGGCCACCAGCCGTCGCACCTCGTGCAGAAGCTCTTCTTCGGAGTGCGGTTTTGTGAGCAGCACGTCGACGCCCGCGTTCGTCGCGAGCGCGCGGTGCTTGGCCGAGCTGCGCGAGGTGATCATCACGATGGGCGTGGACGCGAAGCGGGGTGAGCCGCGCATGCGTTGCGCGAGCTCCAGGCCGTTGAGCCTGGGCATCTCCAGGTCGGTGAGCACGATGTTCACCGGCTGCTGCGAGAGCACGTCCAGCGCGTCCTGGCCGTCGCGGGCCAGCAGCACTTCGTAGCCCGCGTCGCCCACGAGCTGCTGCAGCGACTTGCGCACGGAGATCGCGTCGTCGACCACCAGCACGCGCTTGCGCGCGACCGGCTCGCGCCGGCTCAGGTGCTGTTGCATGACCCGGCGCCATGGCGTGCCGGGGGAAGCCAGCGCCTCGACGTCGAGCGTGAAGGTGACGCCGCCGTCCGGGCGCAGCAGGCCACTGCCGACGCCGGGCACGCGCAGCAGGAAATTGCCGACGTCCTGCAGCACTACTTCGCGGGCATCGAGCGCACGATCGACCGCGAAAGCCGTTTCGCCGTGGGTGCTGCGCACCACCACGTGCGGGCGCGGGGCGGTGTCCAGGTCGTCTGGCTGGGGCAGGCCCAGCAGGGTGCCCAGCCACACGCGCTGCAGGCGCTGCTTGCCGTGCACCAGCTCGCCGCCTTCGATGCCACCGTCGCCCGCGGGCAGCACTTGCACCACGCTGCTGGCGGGCAAGGCGTACTGCTGTTGCGCCACTTCCACCATCAGCACGTATTCGATGCCGCTGCTCGACGGCACGGCGAGCGAGAAGGTGGTGCCGGCCAGCGGCTCGGTGCTGATCGCGATGCTGCCTTTCAGGCCGCGCAGCCGCTCGGCCACCACGTCCAGGCCCATGCCACGGCCCGAGATCTCGGTGATCTCGTCGCGCGTGGAGAAGCCAGGCAGCAGGATCATCTGCGTGAGTTCGTCGGCCGAAGGCTCGGCCTGCACGTCCAGCAAGCCGAGCTGCCGGGCGCGTGAATGGATGGCGCCGAGATCCAGCCCCAGGCCGTCGTCGCGTGTCTCGATGCGCACGGTGCTGCCGTCGCGTTCGAAGCCGAGCCGGATCACGCCTTCGGCCGGTTTGTCGAGCAAGGCGCGGTCGTCGGGCTTTTCGATGCCGTGGTCGACGGCATTGCGCAAGAGATGGAGCAGGGGCTCGGTCAGGCGCTCGAGCGTGGCCGAGTCCAGCTGCACGTGTTCGCCCTGCACTTCGAGGCGCACCTGCTTGCCGGTGGCGGCCGCCGTCTGCGCGACCGTGCGCCGCAGCCGGGGAACGATGTTCCGCACCGGCACCAGCCTCGCCTGGTTCATCTCGCGGTGCTGCTCGCGCAGGTCGGTGCCATGCTTTCGCAGGCCCAGCATGGCCTTCTCGAGCTCGGCGCGCGCCCCTTGCGCATGCTCGTGCTCGTCGGCTGCCATTTCGGTGGCGAAGCGCGTGAGCTCGTGCAGTTCGGTGTAGCGGTCCATCTCCAGCGGGTCGAGCGTGACGCCGGACTCACTGGCGGTTTCCTGGAGCGACACGGCCTGGTGGTCCAACGCGATTTCGAGGCTGCGCAAGTGCTGCTGCAGCCGGTCGTTGGTGGCCATCAATTGCGCCATGCGCTGTTCGGCCAGGCGTAGGTGTTCGCTCAGCCGGCCGTGCAGCACCAGCTGCTGGCTGGCGCGGCGGACGAGGCGTTCCAGCAGCGCGAGCGGCACGCGCAGCATGGCGGTGGGGTCGGCTTCGGCGGCCGGTGCCGGTGCCGGTACGGCTGTGGGTGCGGCGTGGCGATTGCCGTGCTGGGCCGGGCTGGGCGGGGCGACCATGGCGATGGGGGCCGCCGCTGCAACGGGCGTTGGCGCCGCCGCGGAGACGGGCGCCTCTTGAACGGCGGCAGCCGGCTCCAGGCCCGCATCGAAGTCGCCCGCGCGGATGGTGCGGTCCCAATCGATCATGCGCTGCATCCAGTGCTGCGCATCCGCGGGAGGCTGCTCGTCGCCGCGCAGTGCATAGACCATCTGGTCGAGGCAGGCCACGGCCTGCTGCAGGTCGTGCAGCATCGCGTGGGCGGCGGGCAAGGGGTGGTTCGCCGCAAAGGCGAGCACGTCCTCGAGGCGGTGTGCAAGGCGGGCGACGCCGCGAATGCCGATGATGTTGCCGCTGCCCTTGAAGGTGTGCGCCACGCGTTGCGCTTCGAGCACTTCGTCGGTGCGCGCCTTGCCTTCGAGCATGGCCTGGGTCACCGCGGCCAGCCGTGCCAGGTGGGCCGGAGACTCCTGCACGAACACCTCGAGGAGCGCTGTGTCCACGTCGGCGGGCAGTGCCAGGCTCACGTCGTCGTCGGTGGCGTCGGCATCGCCGGCTGCCTGCTCGTCGTCTTCTTCCGGCGGCAGGCTGGGGCCCTTTCGCAGCGCCTCGGCCAGCGAATGCAGCTCGGTCAGCCGCATGGGCCGCGGCGATCGGGCCACGTAGTCCACGATGGCGGAGGCGGCATCGTCACCTTCGCGAGACCGGCAGTAGCGTGCCAGCGCTTCGTGCCAGCCGCCCAGCCAGGTCAACCAGGTGCCGAGCGCCGCGCCCGCCGGTCGGCCGCGGGTTTCACCGGCCAGTTCATGCCCGGTCGCACCGATCCAGTCGAACAGTTGCGCCATGCCCTCGAGCCCGATCACGAGGCAGGCTGCCGACATGCGCTGCATGAGCGCCTGCAGGGCACGCGCATGGTCGGGGCCGGCAGCAGGATCGCTGCGCCATGCCGCCAGCATTGCGTCGATCTCAGGCCGGCATCCGTCGAACTCCTCCTGCAGGATGCTCAGCAGTTCGTCGGCGCGCACGGCGGGCTCCCGAGGGTGAGGGTCTGCTGCGTGGGCATGCCGTCAGTTGGCGCCCATGGCGCGTTCGGACAGCTTGAACTGGCCCACCGTTTCGGTGAGCCTGCGCGCGAACGCCAGCAGCGTGGAGGCCGATTCGTTCTGTGCCGCGATGGCGCGTGACGTGGACACCGCGCCATCGTTGAGCTGCGTGACCGACTGGCGCAGCTGCTGCGTGAGCTCGCTCTGCGTGTGCGCGAAGGCGGCGATCTGCTGCACCAGGCCCACGAGGGCCGAGGTGGTTTCGCGCGTTTGCACCATCTGCGTACCGGCGGCCTGCGCACGTTCGGACTGGGTGACCACGTGCTCGATCAGCCGGTTCATCGTGAACACCGTGTCGCTCGTTTCGCTCTGGATGTTGTGCACCAGTTGCGAGATCTGGTTCGTGGCCTGGCGTGCGTTGTCGGCCAGTCGCTGCACTTCTTCGGCCACGACGGCGAAGCCCCGGCCCGCGTCACCGGCCGTGGCGGCCTGCATCGAGGCATTGAGGGCCAGCACGTGAGTGCGTTCGGACAGTGTGTTGATGAGGCCCACGACCGACGAGATCTCCTGCGAGCGCTCGCCCAGGCGCTTGAAGCGCTTCTCCATTTCGGCGATGGATTCGCGCAGGCTGTCCATGCCGCGCACCGTGGCGTCCACGGTGCGCAGGGCCGCGTCGGTCGCGGCGGAGGCCTGGGTAGCCACGTGGTTGGAGCGCTCCGACAGCGAGGCCACCTCGTTCACCTGCTGGATCGTCTGCGTGAGGCTGACGGACATCTCCTGCAAGGCCTGCCGCTCGGCGCGCGCGGTGGTGTCCACCTGCGCGGCCTGCTGCGCCACGTGCTCGGAGGTCTGCCGCAGGTTGCCGGCGATCTGCTGCACCGAGGCCAGCGCCAGCCCGGTTTCGTGGCTGAGCTGGTTGATCGACGACGACACGGTGCCGACCACGTCGTCCGTGACGGGCGCGCGTGCGGTGAGGTCCTTGTTCGAAAGCTGCAGCACGGTCTGCAGCAACGCGATGATGGAGTCGTTGAGCTGCTCGTTCTCCCTGGCCTGGCGGGCCACGGCTTCCAGGCGCTCGTCGAGCAGGCGGTCCAGCGCCTGCCCCACGTGGCCCAGCTCGTCCTGCGACGTGAGTTGTGCGCGTGCGGTGTAGTCGCCCTGGCTCAGCCGGCCGAGCACCGAAAGCAGTCGCTGGATGGGTCCGGTCAGCGAGCGCAGCACCAAGTACGACGCCAGCGCGCCGATCACCAGCGCCAGCGCGCCGATGCCCAGCGTCCAGTAGTTCGCGAGTTCGGCGGACCGGTCCTGCGTGGCGCGCCGCTGGGCGTCGTTGTGACGCGTCAGCTCGATCAGCCGGTCGAGCGCCGCCACGTTGGCCTCACCCAGCGGCGTGGTGTATTGAGTGCGCCACTGCACGGCTTCTTCCGTCTTGCCTTCGGAGACGAGCCTGACCAGCTCACGGCGGCGTTCGCGATAGGCCGCGAAGGTATCGGTCAGCTTCTTGTGGCCTTCCACTTCCTCGGGCGTCAGGCCACCGAGCGCCACGTACTGCGACAGGCTTTCGGCTGCCCGGTCGAACAGCACCGGCTCGGCCGCGATGTACTTCTGGCGGATGGTGGGGTCGCTCACCGCGATGAGCTGGGGAGCGATGAAGCGCAGCTCCCACAAGGCGGCCTGCACCCGTCCTAGGTAGGCCTCCTTGCTCTGCGTCTTGTTCAGCGTTTCGCGCAGGTCCTTCAGCTGCCAGTAGTCGGTGGTGGCCAGCGTCAGCGTCAGCCCGAGCAGCAGGCCGAAGGAAAGAAGCAGTTTCTGTCGAAGGTTCATGGGAATGGAGGTCGAAAGGAAGCGCCCGGCAGCGCCTGCGGCGCCGGTAGCGGGCCCGTGTGTTTCTGTCTGCCAGTCGGCCGGTCAGTCAGTCAATCAATCAGGAAGAGATGTCGATGGCCAGCCGCTCGAACAGCCGCTGCGCGTCGATGACCGAATGCCGGGGTGTGGTGTCGGACTCGGCCAGCACGAACTCGTGCAACCGTCCCAGCCCCGCGTCGCCGCTCGCCTGCACGCGTCGCCCCGGCATGTGGTGGACCATGCGGGCCTCGCCCGAAAAGGCGATCGCTGCACGTTGCCCGGCGCGGCCACCCAGCAGCAGCCGGGTCTTGTCGAGGGTGTGCTCCGGGTGAGAAGGCTGCGGCGCCCCGACTCCCGCCCATGACTCGAGGTCGAAGACCGGCACGATCTCGCCTTCGACGTTGCTGGCACCGATGAACCAGGCGGGTGCATTGGGCACGGGCGTGAGGCTGAAGTCCTCGACGATGGCGCGCGCCCAGTCGTAGGTGAAGGCGAGCCGCAGTGCGCCGCACTCGATGCCTTGTGCCGGTGTTTTGGGCGCTACGGCAGGCAACTGCGCATCGCCCATGGCGGCCGGGCTGGCCAGGGAGTCGGTCATGGTGGGGGCGCCGGCGAGAGGTTCAGAGGTTCACGGGTTCACAGGTGCGACCGGATGTCTTCGACGCGGTACGGCTTGGTGACGTAGCCCTTGGCACCGAGCATCTGCGCGAAGACGCGGTCGGCCTTCTGGTTCTTGCTCGTCACGAACACCACGCGGATCTCCTTGGTCAGCGCATCGCTCGCGAGATGGCGCGCGGTGGAGAAACCGTCGAGGCCGGGCATGTTGACGTCCAGCAGCACGAGCGACGGTTGGTGTTCGCGCGCCTTGGCAATGGCCTCTTCGCCGGACGAGGCCGTGATGACGATGGCGCCCGTCTCGGAAACGATCTTCTCCAGGTTCTTCAGGTCGACGGCGGCGTCGTCGACAACCAGTACCTTCTTCATTGCGTTACTCCTGCCTCAAAGAATCCTGTGGGTATCGCGCGCCGACCTAGGCTGCGGCACTCTCGCCGAAGCGGGCCATGAAGGCCGGGTCGAGCTGCGCGAGCAGCTTCACGAGCCGCAGCTCGTCCAGCGGCTTGACCAGATAGCCGTCGCAGCCCGCGAGCGTGCCGCGCAGCTTGTCGATGGGGCCGCCCTTGCTGGTGAGCATGATCACGCGTGGCGGCTCACCGGCGGCGTGTTCCTTCTGCTTGATGCGCTTGCAGGTCTGGAACCCGTCGAGGCCGGCCATCATCACGTCGAGGAAGACGAAGGCGTATTGCCGTTGCTCGAGCATGCGCAGGGCTTCGTCGCCACTGTTCGCCAACGACACCTCGAAGCCCAGCCGGCGCAGGCGTGCCTGCATGAATCGCAGGGCGACGTCGCTGTCGTCGACCACCAGGATGTGCATGGCGCCGGCGTCGTGGTCGTTCGCCGCAGCGGCGTGGGGCACGCTGCCCGTGGCATGCGCAACCCGCTTGACCGGCGCAGCGGCGCCTCCATGGGGCGCCGCTGCGGTTTGAGCGGCGGGGTGGGCCGACATGCTGCCGGCGAGTTCGTCCAGCATGCGCAGCAGCGCCATCATGTTGATGGGGCGAGTGATGCCCGCTGCCGCGCCGGGCACCTGGCCATGGCCGACGGTGAGCGTTCGGTGCAGCTTGCCTGCACGGGTGACGGCCTCCAGCATGGCGGTCTGCCCCGCGTCGGCGATCACGATGTCGGCCAGGGCCAGGTCACCGACGCATCGGTATGAAGGTGCCCGGCGCGCCGCGAGCCTGAAGAACGCTTCGAAGGTTTCGCTCTCGAATGAGCTGAACCCTTGAATGCAAACGCTGTAGGTTACTGCCATGTCTTTTACTACGCCGCTTGCATGCAACAGAGACGGTATCCGCGAGCCGCCTCGGGATGCGGCTCCAACGCCTGCAGTCCTGAGTCGGACGGGTAGCTGCATCGCTGCAGCTGCGTTTGTGGTCACGTGACGGTCACGCCACAAACTTTTGGATACGAGTCTAGAAAGGGAAGGCGGATGAAGTCATGAGCTAAACGCGACGGAAGCCTTGCCGTCTGGCGTCGAATATCTGGCGGTGGCCCATCGGTGCCGCGGAGCGTTTCTTTCGTGTGCCAGCCTCGTCGCTGGCCGGCACGAAACCATGGAGTGTCGATCGATGCGCTGCGTCGTTGCTCCAGTGCCGAAGGTCGCTACGCGTTGCGGCGGTACAGCGCAAGAGAGCCCGCCAGTGCCAGCAGCGCCCCGCCGCACAACCGGTCGAGCCACAAGACGCCCTTGGCACGCAGCGCACGAATGGCCTGCGCGCCTGCTGCGGCATAGGCCAGCATCACCAGGAAGTCGATGCTGGCGAAGACGAGCGCGAGCACCACGTACTGCGGCAGCTGCGGCTCGTTGGTGACGATGAACTGCGGCAGGAAGGCCGAGAAGAACAGATAGCCCTTCGGGTTGGTGACGGCCACCAGAAAGCTGCGCAGGAAGATGGTCCGGCGGCGGCTGGCATGGCCCGTGGCTGCCGGCTCGTCGGGCAGTGTGAGCGTGCCCTTGGAGCGCAGCATGCGCACGCCCAGGTAGGCCAGATACGCCACACCCACCCACTTGACCGCGGAGAACCAGAACTCCGAAGCTGCCAGCAACGCTCCCAGCCCCAACGCCACGGCCGAGATCAGCACGAAGTCCGACAGCACGGCGCCCACCATGCCCGGCACCGAGGCCTTCACGCCGAAGCGCGAGCCGTTGCTGAGGGCCAGCAAGACGGTTGGGCCGGGTGTAGCGATGCCGATGAAGGCGATGACGGCGAAGAGGATGAGTGTTTGCGACATGGCGGTGTTTGCGATTGGCTTTGGCGAGAACCGGCTCATTCGAAGGTGGTGCCGGGCATGGCCGCGACGGGCGCACCTTCTTGAGCCGCCAGCGATGCCAGGCGCGCAGCCTGCCACTGGAATTCCGGCTCGAAGGACTCGCGGTCGGCCACGGCACCGTAGCCTCCCTGGCCATACATCGTGGCGTAGGCCGCGTACTGCGCCGCCTGCAGCGCCTTGCCTGCCAGCGCGTTGGCAACGGCATAGGTGGCCGACACCGCGGCATGGCCGCAACCGTCGATGGACTTTGAACCCTGGTGTCGATTCGCGAGGCTCGAAGCCTGTTCGGCCAGTGCTTCAAGCTGACCACGGCCGATCGAGCCATCGAGAAACTGACGGAGGCCCTGCAGGCATTCGGCGACGGCAGGTTCTTCGAGCAAGTGCTCCACCCGCAGTGCGCAGGCGTATCCGAACGCCAGGCGCAGGCGCTCGTTGCCCGGTGCATTGAGCGCAAGCTCGCCGGCAAGGCGTTCGAGTGCTTCGTTCAAGGGGCCTCCACGGTGCGAGAGGTGTCGGCGTGCCGCCCGGCTGGGCGCGGGCTGCAGCGCAGCATAGATGACAACGGCCAAGGCGGCGCTGAAAAACCGCACGAGGGCGCGCTGTCACTGCGTAGCCACCGCTTCCACCTGGATGCGCAGTTGCACGTCCATCTTGAAGCCCCAGTCCTTGCCAGCACTCAGGCCGAACTCGTCGCGGTTGAAGCTGCCGCTCGCATCGCCGCCGCACAGCTCGCGCTTGTGCAGCGGGTGCGGAATGCACTTGAGGGAGTGGATGGTCAGGTTGACCGGCCGCGTGACCCCGTGCAGGGTGAGCTCGCCCACCACCTGCGCGGGCACACCGCCGTTGCTGCCTTCGAAGCGGCCCTTGTAGGTGGCCTTCGGGTACTTCTTCACGTCGAAGAAGTCCTTGCCGCGAGCCCAGGCGTTGAGTTGGAGCTGGCCGAAGTCGATGCTGGCCAGGTCCACCGTGATGTCGATGTCACCGGTGCCCGCCTGCTTGTCGTAGGTCACCGTGCCGGTGTTCTTGTTGAGCTTGCCGCGCCACACCGAAATGCCCATGTGGTCGGCTTCGAAGCTGGGGAAGGTGTGCGAGGGGTCGATCTGGTAAGTGACCGGGGCGGCCGTCGCGGCAAAGGGGGCGGCGGCCAGCAGCAAGGCGCAGGTGAGGTGTTTCATGTCGGTTCGCTCTCGGGTTGGGGCGTTGGGTGTCGTTGGAGGCTGGGTTGCGTGTCGAAGCCGGGCTTCATTCACACGACGAACGGACGCGGCCGGAATCGACATCGCTTTTCAAGCGATCGGAAACTGCCGTTCCTGGCCAAGATAGCCCAATGCTCCACCAGGTCATCCACCTGCATGCCGCCGCGCCGGCCAAGCCTCCCGCAGGCCTGGCCTGCAATGGCTGCGGCGTGTGCTGCGCCAGCGAGCCGTGCCCGCTGGGCCAGCTGGTGAGCCGCAGGCGCCGCGGCGCCTGTGCCGCCCTGGTGTGGAAGGCGCAGACGCGCCAGTACCGCTGCGGGCTCATCGAGCAGCCGCAGCGCCACTTGCCCGCCGCCCTGCGCTGGAGCGTGCCGTGGGTGGCCCGCCTGGCCAGGCGCTGGGTCGCCGCGGGCCGCGGCTGCGATTCGAACGTGAGCGCCGAGCCCGGCGCGTACTAGAGAAGCGCCGCGAGGCGCAGACCGGTCAGGGCACGAGGTCCGCTCGCCGGCCCGTGGCTTCGTCTTCCAGCACCATGCGCTCGATCGTCCATTGACCGAACTCCTTGCGGGCCAGCACGTACGCGGTGGCCGAGCCGTTCGGGCCTTCCACGCTGAACGAAAGGTTCGCACTGCCCCGCGCGCCGCCGTCGTGGATGTCGCCCATCGGCAGGCCCGTGGACAGCGGCTGCCCGAGGGCCTGCTGCACCAGCGCGTGGGACTCCAGCTTCGCCAGCGCGAGCTTGTAGGGCTCGGTGTTCTTGAAGAACGCCGTGATTGCGAAGAACAGGCCGACGCAGGCGGCCGCAAAGAAGGCACACGTGGCCACGCCCCACTGCGCCCAGCGCCGCTGCACCGCACGGAATTGCGCCACGCTGGCCCAGCGGTTGTTCTGCCACGCCCACGCGCTGCCCCTCTTGCCGAGCAGGAAGAGCACGGCGATGTTGATGAACGGAACGAACACCAGCAGCGCCAGCCACGTGTTGTGGCGAATGCCCCAGATCCAGTTGAGCAGGAAGGCGCCCCAGTTCCAACGGTCGATCTCGGCGGGTACCGCGGCGTTGGCGCCGCCACCGGAGGTGTTGCTCATGGTTCGTTCGCTCATTCAGTTGGTTGAAGCCGCAGTCACAGCCGCTGCAGCGGGGTGGTCGATCGATCATAGGCAGGCGAAGGTGCCACGCCGCGCAGCGCGGGCCCGGCTTTTCGCAAGGTGCGCCATCGCTTCGCGCGCCCCGTGGTGTCGCGCCTACGCCAAGTGGCGTATTGGCCGCCGAAGGGGGCTTGCCTAACCTGGGTCCGTCCCAACGAACGGACCCAGACCAAGGAGCACCTTCCGTGAAACACATCACTGCCACCTCCCGCCGCACCTTCACCCATGCGCTCGGCGCCGTCGCGCTGGGCGTGTCGGCCCTCGGGTTCACCCTGCAGGCGCAGGCTGCCGACACCATCAAGGTGGGCGTGCTGCATTCGCTGTCGGGCACCATGGCCATCTCCGAAACCGTGTTGAAGGACACGGTGTTGATGGCCATCGACGAGATCAATGCCAAGGGCGGCGTGCTGGGCAAGAAGCTCGAACCGGTGGTGGTGGACCCGGCCTCCAACTGGCCGCTGTTCGCCGAAAAGGCCAAGCAGCTCATCAGCCAGGACAAGGTGGCCGTCACCTTCGGCTGCTGGACGAGCGTGAGCCGCAAGTCGGTGCTGCCGGTGTTCGAAGAGCTCAACGGCCTGCTGTTCTACCCCGTGCAGTACGAAGGCGAAGAGCTCAGCAAGAACGTGTTCTACACCGGTGCCGCGCCCAACCAGCAGGCCATTCCCGCCGTGGAATACCTCATGAGCAAGGACGGCGGCGGCGCCAAGCGCTTCGTGCTGCTGGGCACCGACTACGTGTACCCGCGCACCACCAACAAGATCCTGCGCGCCTTCCTGAAGAGCAAGGGCGTGGCCGAGGCCGACATCATGGAGGAGTACACCCCCTTCGGCCACAGCGACTACCAGACCATCATCGCCAAGATCAAGAAGTTCTCGGCCGAAGGCAAGAAGACGGCCGTGATCTCCACCATCAACGGCGACTCCAACGTGCCCTTCTACAAGGAACTGGGCAACCAGGGCCTGAAGGCGACCGACGTGCCGGTGGTGGCCTTCTCGGTGGGTGAAGAAGAACTGCGCGGCGTGGACACCAAGCCGCTGGTGGGCCACCTGGCCGCCTGGAACTACTTCATGAGCCTGAAGAACCCGGAGAACTCCGCCTTCACCAAGAAGTGGGCCGACTACGCCAAGGCCAAGAAGCTGCCGGGCGCCGACAAGCCGCTCACCAACGACCCGATGGAGGCCACCTACATCGGCGTCTACATGTGGAAGCAGGCGGTCGAGAAGGCCAAGAGCACCGACACCGACAAGGTGATCGCCGCGATGGCCGGCCAGACCTTCAAGGCCCCGAGCGGTTTCGTCGCCAAGATGGACGAGAAGAACCACCACCTGCACAAGCCGGTGCTGATCGGCGAGGTGAAGGCCGACGGCCAGTTCAACGTGGTGTGGAAGACCAAGGGCCCGGTGCGCGCCAACCCGTGGAGCCCCTACATCCCGGGCAACGACAAGAAGAAGGACGAGCCTGAAAAGAAGTAAGGCGCACCCCCGTAGCGGCTTCGCCGCTCCCCCTCAAGGGGGCAACGCTGGCGGACCGGCGGAGCCGGATCCGCGGCGTTTGCTCTGATCCGGCGCAAGTGCCTGGCACTTGCGCCGTCCCTTGAGGGAATTGCATGGTCTGAACTCTTTGTGCTTGGGATGGATATGTCGTCGGTCTTGTTCAGGCGGTGCCTGTTCGTGTTGTTCGCGTGGTGGTCCTGCGCTGCGCAAGCACTGACCCCCGAGCAGACCTTCACCATTGCCGGCGGCGACAGCGACGAGCGCATCGAAGCGCTGGGCAAGGCCGTGGCTGCGGCCGACGAGCGTCTGCCGGTGCTCGTGCAGGCACTGCTCGATGACGAGGTGAAGGTCGCGGGCCAGCGTGCCTACATCGTGAAGGGCGAAGAGGTCACCGATGCCGCCACCGGCGCGGCCGTGGCCAAGTTGCCCGACGATGCCGAAGACGTGGTCAACAACAACCGCATGCGCCGCGAGCTCGAAGCGGCGCTGGCGGGCTTGAAGCTGCTGTCGCCTGACGTGCAGGCACGCCGTGGTGCGGTGCGCGATCTGCGCGAGGCGATCGACGAATCGAAGCTGCCCTTGCTCGACAAGGCACTGGCCGCTGAAACCGATGCGGGCCTGAAGGCCGATCTGGAGGCCTTGCGTGCCATTGCGTTGGTGACGGCGGGCGACGCGGCCAAGCGCATCGACGCCGCGAAAGCGCTGGCCACCAGCACGCAGGCCAGCACGCGCGTGTTGCTGATGGAGCGACTGCAGGCAGGCGGCGAAGAAGACCCCGCGGTGCGTGCCGAGCTGCAGCGCGCGCTCGACGCGGTGAACTCGCGGCTCGCCTGGGGCGAACGTGCGGGCGTGGTGTTTTCCGGCGTGAGCCTCGGCTCCATATTGCTGCTGGTGGCGCTGGGGCTGGCCATCACTTACGGCCTCATGGGCGTCATCAACATGGCGCATGGCGAGTTGATGATGATCGGCGCCTACGCGACCTACGTGGTGCAGAACGTATTTCGCGCGTACTTCCCTGGCGCCTTCGACTGGTACGTGGTTGCTGCCATTCCCGTGTCCTTCCTCGCCGCCGGGCTGGTGGGCGCGGGGCTGGAGCGCAGCGTGATCCGCTGGCTGTATGGCCGCCCCCTCGAGACGCTGCTGGCCACCTGGGGCATCAGCCTCGTGCTGCAGCAGGCTGTGCGCTCGATGTTCGGTGCGCAGAACGTGCAGGTGGAGAACCCTTCATGGCTCTCGGGCGGGGTGGACGTGATGAGCAACCTCACGCTGCCCTACAACCGCATCGCGATCATCGTGTTCGCGGTGCTGGTGCTTGTGGGCATGGCGCTGTTGATTGCACGAACGCGGCTGGGGCTGTTCGTGCGCAGCGTGACGCAGAACCGGCCGATGGCTTCCTGCATGGGGGTGAATACGGCCCGGGTGGATACCTTGGCGTTTGCCTTGGGCGCCGGGATTGCGGGGCTGGCAGGGTGTGCGTTGTCCCAGGTGGGCAATGTGGGGCCTGATCTCGGGCAGGGCTACATCGTGGATTCGTTCATGGTGGTGGTGCTGGGTGGGGTGGGGCAGCTGGCTGGGACCGTTTATGCGGCAGTGGGGCTTGGTGTCGTGAACAAGCTGCTGGAAGGGTGGCAGGGGGCGGTGCTGGCGAAGATCATGGTGCTGCTCTTTATCGTTGCCTTCATTCAGAAGCGGCCGCAAGGACTGTTTGCGGTGAAGGGTAGGAGTGCGGAGGCATGACTTGCTTTTTGTGGGGTTTGCCTGACTTTGTGAGACCGCGCCGGGATTTCGCCCCGGCAGGCGAGTCCCTTTTCTTGCTTGCCCAAGAAAAGGAACCAAAAGAAGGGCACCCCGACTGTGCTCGGTCCGCCCTGAACGGGCGGACTGCCCTGCGACGCAGTTGCGACCTGAGGGCGAGCAAAGAACTCGCCCTCAGCCTTCGGCTTCGGAGCTCAGACAGCTTTGCTCGACCGCGCTGCGCGCGGCAACCCTCAGGCCGCAACGCGCCGCAGGCGGCACAGACGGGGCCCCGTTTACGAAGTGACGGACAAGCCGGCCTAGGGGCCGGCCACACCGCGGCAGCGAACCCAATCTCTCCGTTCGGGGTGAGGTATCGAAGCCCTGCGCTGGACCGGTGCGGCCCTTCGATACCTCAGGGCGAACGGAGTGGGGCGGTTTGCAACGAACCAAGGTCAAAGGCCAAGAGCCTCACGCGCCGGCCTGGGAGGCCGGCACCAGCGGTGAACCAAAGAAGCCAGCGTAACGACGGTACCTTGGACGAGAACATCAAGGCGTATCGCAGTGATCGTCGGGCGGGGTCTCAAGAGAAGCAGGGCTCGAATGCGTTCAGGCCCTTTGCTTTGGTGACTTTCATTTGGGCCCGCAAATGAAAGTTACCCGCCTGCCGGGGCGGGACCCGGCGCGGTCTTACGCAGACCACAAGCGCACCCAGAAAGCATGAGCGCAGTCCTCACCCCACCAGTGTTGCCGCAAGCACCACAACTCAAGAGCCTCCTGGGCCCCAAAGGCTGGAGCGCAATCATGGCGGCCGTGATCGCCATCACCATCGCCGCGCCGGTGCTGAACCTCCTGGTCCCCGAACAAAGCGCCTTCCACCTGAGCGACTACGCCGTCAGCCTCATCGCCAAGATCATGTGCTACGCCATCTGCGCGCTGGCGATGGACCTCATCTGGGGCTACACCGGCATCCTGTCGCTCGGCCACGGCCTGTTCTTCGCCCTCGGCGGCTACGCCATGGGCATGTACCTCATGCGCCAAATCGGCCGCGACGGCAACTACCAGTCGGACCTGCCGGACTTCATGGTCTTCCTCGACTGGAAGGAGCTGCCCTGGCACTGGACCTTCAGCGATTCCTTCGTCGCGCAGATGCTCCTCGTGGTCGCGGTGCCGGGGCTGCTGGCCTTCGTCTTCGGCTACTTCGCGTTCCGCTCACGCATCAAGGGCGTGTACTTTTCCATCATCACGCAGGCGCTCACCTACGCCGCGATGCTGCTGTTCTTCCGCAACGAAACCGGCTTCGGCGGCAACAACGGCTTCACCGACTTCAAGCGCATCCTCGGCATCACCGTCACGCTGCCCACCACGCGCATGGCGCTGTTCGTGATCACCGGGCTCACGCTCGTGGGCTTCTACCTGCTGGCGCGCTGGCTGGTGAACACAAAATTCGGCCGTGTGCTGCAGGCCGTGCGCGACGCCGAGAACCGCGTGCTCTTCTGCGGCTACGACACCCTCTGGTACAAGCTCGCGATCTGGACGCTTTCGGCCGTGATGTGCGGCATCGCAGGCGCGCTCTACGTGCCGCAGGTCGGCATCATCAACCCGAGCGAGATGTCGCCGGCCGCCGGCATCGAGATCGCCATCTGGACGGCCGTGGGCGGCCGCGCCACGCTCATCGGGCCCATCGTCGGGGCGTTCTTCGTCAACGGCGCGAAGAGCTGGTTCACGCAGGCCTTCCCCGAGTTCTGGCTCTACTTCCTGGGCGCGCTGTTCATCGCCGTCACGCTGTTCCTGCCCGACGGCATCGTGGGCGGCGTGAAGCGGTTGCTCGGCGGCAAGGGCAAGAAAGAGGAGGAGCGCGCATGACGCCCGAACTCATGGAAGCCGGCGCCCGTGTGCGTCAGGCCTACGTCGACCGCGAGCACGAGCGCTTCTCCGGCGGGCGCGCGGCCAGCTACGGCCGCGTGGTGCAGCCGGGCGAGCTGGACGTGACGCATGGCGCCATCCTCTACCTCGACGACATCACCGTGAGCTTCGACGGCTTCAAGGCGCTCAATGCACTGAGCCTGTCCATCGACGCCGGCGAGCTGCGCTGCATCATCGGCCCCAACGGCGCGGGCAAGACCACGATGATGGACGTGATCACCGGCAAGACGCGGCCCGACGCCGGCCGCGCCCACTTCGGCTCCACCATCGACCTGCTGCGCCTGCGTGAAAGCGAAGTGGCGCGCGCCGGCATCGGCCGCAAGTTCCAGAAGCCCAGCGTGTTCGAACACCTCACCGTGTTCGAGAACCTCGAGCTGGCGCTCAAGGCCGACCGCCGCGTGCGCGCCTCGGTGTTCTCGCGGCTTTCCGGCGCGCAGCTCGACCGAATCGGCGAGGTGCTCATGCTCATCCACCTGAAGGAGCAAGCCCAGCGCACCGCCGGCCTGCTGTCGCACGGGCAGAAGCAGTGGCTCGAGATCGGCATGCTGCTGATGCAGGACCCGAAGCTGCTGCTGCTCGACGAACCCGTGGCCGGCATGACCGACGAAGAAACCGAGCGCACGGCCGAGCTCTTTCTGTCACTCGAAGGCGAGCACTCGCTCGTGGTGGTGGAGCACGACATGAAGTTCATCCACGAGCTCACGCGCGACAACGCGAAGAAGAAGGTGACGGTGCTGCACGAAGGCAGCGTGCTGGCCGAAGGTTCGCTGGCGGAAGTGCAGGCGAACGAAAAGGTGGTGGAGGTTTACCTTGGCCGCTGATGGATGCATTCACCACAGAGGCGCAGAGGACGCGGAGGTTCGCGGAGAACTGACGAGGCATGCATTTCTCTGCGTGGCCTCTGCGTTCTGCGCGCCTCCGCGGTGAAGGAGTTTTGAACCCATGCTCAAGCTCGAAGGCGTCAACCAGTTCTACGGCGGCAGCCACATCCTGCGCAACGTGGGCTTCGAAGCGAAGCTCGGCGAGGTGACGGTGGTGCTGGGCCGCAACGGCGTGGGCAAGACCACGCTGCTGAAAAGCCTGATGGGCCTGGTGCCCATCAAGACCGGATCGATCCAGCTCGAAGGCCGCGAGATCCACAAGCTCACGCCTTACGAGCGCGTACGCCTCGGCGTTGGCTACGTGCCGCAGGGCCGCGAAATCTTCGGGCGGCTCACGGTCGAAGAGAACCTGCGCATGGGCCTGGCCAGCAAGCCGGGCAGCACGCCCATTCCGGCCGAGCTGTACGAGCTTTTCCCGGTGCTCAAGCAGATGATGGGCCGCCGCGGTGGCGATCTCTCCGGCGGCCAGCAGCAGCAGCTCGCCATCGCGCGCGCGCTGGCGGCCAACCCCAAGCTCCTGATCCTCGACGAGCCGACCGAAGGCATCCAGCCGTCGATCATCAAGGACATCGGCCGCGTGATCCGCCAGCTGGCCGACCGCAAGACCATGGCCATCGTGCTGGTCGAGCAGTTCTACGACTTCGCGGCCGAGCTGGCCGACCAGTACCTCGTGATGGAACGCGGCGAGATCGTGATGCGCGGCCGCGGCGCCGACATGGAAGCCGATGGCGTGCGCCAGCGCATGTCGATCTGACTGACCGACTGAGAAGGTGTGAACGAATCCGCCATGCCCGCTCAGGGCACCAAAACCCGCCCACTCGTCGTTGCAAATGCTCGCCGTAGCCCGGCTACGGCTGTGCTTTGCGCCTAGATTGGCCGGGTTTTGGTGCCCTGCTCGGTCACGCCGAATTCATTCACACCTTCTGACCTCTCGAGCGGAGCCTGAGCTCAGCACCCGCACCAGTCCGGCGCGGGCAGATGAGGCGGCAGGGGCGGGAACTCGGGCAGCGGGTTGTAGACGGCCGGCACCGTCTGCTGGTCTTCGAACGAAGGCCGCGGAGGCTCCGGCTCGAGGGGCAGGTCGGCCTCGGTGTCCGGCCCGTTGTCGGAGCTGTCGGGCCCGCTCTCCGGGCGGTGCACGCGCAGCAGCTGCAGGATCGCCGAGCGGAAGGTGATGGCGGGGGCAAAGGTGGACATGTGGCGCACTCCAGGGAATCGAGGTGGCCAGCGGTACGGCATACCGGCCTCAGCCCTACATACGGAATCCGCCCGCCAAACCCGACACGGCTGCCAAGAAAAAATTTGTGCGCTCTGCCACCGGCCGCGTTGCGCCTTGATACAGCCATTCGGCGCAGTTAGAGTCGCGGCTTCCCGATAACGCGGCGGCGCCTTCATGAACGACATGGCGGACATCACCACCTTGCTGCGCGCCGCTGCAAACGGCGACCGGCAAGCCGCCGACCTCGTCATCAACCTGCTGTATGCCGACCTGCGCCAGGTGGCGCGAGCGCGCTTGCGCGAGGCGGGCGAACTCACGCTGCTGGACACCACGGCGCTGGTGCATGAGTCTTACCTTCGGCTGCAGCGCGCCGGCAGCGTGGAGTTCGTCGACCGCAAGCACTTCCTGGCCTATGCGGCCAAGGTGATGCGCAACGTCATCGTCGACGCCGTGCGCGAACGTGCGGCCGAGCGGCGCGGCGGCGATTCGCCGCACGTCACGCTCAGCACCGAGGTGGGCAATGGCGTTTCGCTCGACGACGAAGAGGTGCTGCGCGTGCACGAGGCGCTCGAAGAACTGGCGGCGCTGGACGAGCGGCTCGCGCAGGTGGTCGAGATGCGCTATTTCGCGGGCCTTTCCGAAGCCGAGATCGCCGACTGCCTGGGCGTCACCGAACGCACCGTGCAGCGCGACTGGCGCAAGGCCCGCGCGCTGCTTTCCACCGCATTGTTGAGATGAACCACCCCCGTAGCGGCTTCGCCGGCCTTGCAGGCCGCGCCGGACCGAGGACGGTCCGGCTCTTCGCCAGGCACGAACAGTCCGCAGGGACTGTTCGTGTCCGGGCTCAGCCCCCTCGAGGGGGCGACGCCAGCGGACCGGCGAAGCCGGATCCGCGGCGTCCGCTGGGCTGCGGCCGCTGGACGCGGCGCAGAGGTTCATGCGTCGCGAAGCATTGACGTGATGAGCTACACGGGCATGAACCGCCACCGCTGGCTCCGGCTCAACCCCTTGCTCGACGAGCTGATGGATCTGCCGATCGATCAGCGCACTGCGCGCCTGTCAGCCCTGAAGCTCGAAGAGCCCGACCTGGTGGACGAGCTCGCCGCGTTGCTCGACCGCATGGAGGCGGTGGAACGCGAAGGCTTTCTCGAGGCGCCGCCCCGGCTGGCGTCGGCCGATGCCGGCATGGCGGGGCAGACGGTGGGGGCCTACACCGTGCAGCGCAAGCTGGGGCAGGGCGGCATGGGCAGCGTGTGGCTGGCCCACCGCACCGATGGGCGCTACGAAGGCAGCGTGGCCATCAAGGTGCTGCACGCGGGCATCGGCGGGGGCAGCGCCGAGCGCTTTGCGCGTGAGGGCAGCATCCTCGCGCGGCTGGCCCACCCCAACATCGCTCGCCTCATCGATGCCGGTGTCACCGGCCCGGGCGGCACGCAGCGTTACCTGGTGCTCGAATACGTCGACGGCCTGCCGATCGACCGCTACTGCGCGATGCAGGCGCTCGGCGTGAAGGCGCGCGTGCGCCTCTTCCTCGACGTGCTGGCCGCGGTGGCGCATGCGCACAACCGGCTCATCCTGCACCGCGACGTCAAGCCCGGCAACATCCTCGTCACCGCCGAGGGCCAGGTGAAGCTGCTCGACTTCGGCATCGCCAAGCTGCTGAGCGACGCCACCACGCCCATGGCCGCCACCGAGCTCACGCAGCAGGCCGGCCGGGCCTTCACGCCGGCCTATGCCGCGCCCGAGCAGGTGGAAGGCGACGAAGTGACCACCGCCACCGACGTGTACGCGCTCGGCGTGCTGCTCTACGTGCTGTTGAGCGGGGTGCACCCCACCACGCCCGATGGGGCCGACAACACGCCGCTGGCGCAGCTGCAGGCGCTGGTGCGCATGGAGCCGAAGAAGCTCTCGGACGCCGCGGCCCGCCATGCCGCGACGGACCCCGACGGCGATGCGCAGGCCGCCGGCCGCCTGGTGCGCGAGCTGCGCGGCGATCTCGAGAACATCGTTGCGAAGGCCCTCAAGAAGAAACCCGCCGAGCGTTATGCCAATGCAGAACGCATGGCAGACGACCTGCGGCGCTACCTGAACGACGAGCCCGTGGCTGCGCGCCCCGATGCGCCGGGCTACTTGCTGGCGAAGTTCGTGCGTCGCCACCGTGCAGGCGTGGCCGCCGGTGCGCTGGTGGTGGCCGCACTCGCAACCGGCCTGGCCGTGGCGCTGTGGCAGGCGCACGAGGCGCAGCAGCAGCGTGTGCAGGCCGAAGGCCTGATCGAGTTCATGCTGGGCGACCTGCGCAAGAAGCTGGAGCCGGTGGGGCGTCTGGACGTGCTTGACGCGGTCGGCGAGAAGTCGCTCGACTACTACGCCGCGCAGGACGCCGACCGGCTCGATGCCGGCTCGCTGGGGCGCCGCGCGAGTGCCTTGCACCTCATCGGCCGGATCGCCGAGCAGCGGGGCAACCTCGGCGAAGCGCTCGCCGTGTTCCAGCGTGCGGCAGACAGCACGGGCGAACTGGTGCAGCGTTTCCCAGACGACGGGCAGCGCGTCTTCGACCATGCGCAGAGCGTGTACTGGATCGGCTACATCGCCTGGCGGCGAGGCCAGGCATCGGACGCGGAGGCGTCGTTCCGGCAGTACCTCGAGCTGACGCAGAAGCTCACCCGCCTGGACCCGAACCACCTCGACTGGCGGATCGAACGTGCCCATGCCGGCATCAACCTGGGTGTCGTCTACCTCGAGAGCTTGCGCTCGGCCGAGGCCGTCCAGGCATTCACGGACTCTCGCGAACTCTGGCTCGGCCTCGTCGCCGCGCGACCCGAGCTCAATGCCGAACTGGCGAACACCTTCGGGTGGATCGCGAAGGCACAGGAGCTGCAAGGAGCGTTCAATGCCGCCATCGACGCCCAGCGGGCCAAGGTCGAAGTCCTGGGCAGGATGCCGGGCGCCGACGCCAATCGCCGTGTGCAGCACCTGCTGGCCAACGCCAGCTACGAGATCGGCCGGCTCCAGCTGTGCCTCGGGCAGCGAGAGCCCGCATTGCAGGGTGCGCGCGACGGGCTGAGGCAGCTCGAATCGTTGTTCACGCTGGACCCCTCGAACATGGATTGGCTGGCGCATGCGGCGTTCGCGCGTGTCAGCCTGGCTGAGGTGCAGCTCGCCGCAGGCGACCGCGAGGCTGCCCGAGCGAGCCTGGACCGCGCCGACACCGAAACGGCACGGCTGATGTCGGCCGACGCCACGCAGCGGAAGTGGCACATCAAGTTGCGTGGCAGCCTCCTTGCGTTGGAGGCGAAGCTGGCGCTCGTGGAATCACGGCCTTTCCCGCTCAGGGCGATCGAGGACTACCTCACCGCAGTCAAGGACGCCGAGTCCGCGGGCACGCGGCTCGAGCCCGAGCAGGTTCGAATCGTCTCGGCCGTCGAACTGATGCTGGGCGATCTGCAGGCGCGCGACGCACCAGGCCTCGTGGCGCAGGCGCCCTGGCGCGCTTCGGCACAGCGTGTGCAGGCGCTGGCATCGCGCGGCGAACCCGCTGCCATGACGCTGCTGGCGCATGCCCTGCAGCGCCTGGGCGACGTACCGCAGGCGGGCGCACTCGTCGAACGGATCGAAGCATCTCCCTATCGGCACCCCGCATACGCCGATCTTCGTCAACGACTGAAGCACGCAGCGGGGGCGGCAACGGTTCAACAATGAACAGAAAGAGGATCAACACCATGGAACCCGATGTCATCGTCACCGTTAAAGAAGTCGACGGCAAGCGCAAGATCCACTGTCACCCTCACAAGGTGACGGTGACCGTGCAAGACACGACGTTGACCTTCGCCCTGGCGACTGACGGCTACGTCTTTCCCGCCAACTGCGCGGTGGTCGTGCACCACCCCGGCACTCAGTTCCCGCAGCCCCCTGTCACGGAGCCCGGCGGCAAGACGGTGAACCTCTTCGATGTGTGCACCGAGCTCGGCGACTTCAACTACACGGTGTTCGTCGTCAGCGAAAGCGGCACCGAGCGCCTGTCGGTGGATCCTTCCATCCAGAACCAGCCCTGAGAAGGTGCGAACGAATCCGCCATGCCCGCTCAGGTCGCCAAAACCCGCCCACTCGTCGTTGCAAATGCTCGCCGTAGCCCGAGCTACGACTGTGCTTTGCGTCTAGATTGGCCGGGTTTTGGCGCCCTGCTCGGTCACGCCGAATTCATTCACACCTTCTGAGCGCTTCTTTCCCGCTCATTCCTGTCGGCACATGCGCAGGCTCCTGACAACTCGTTGTCAGGAGCCTGCGCATATCGTCTCCCGTGCGGCATGAACCAACGGGAGACGACCATGACCATCCAGGGAAGCTGCCACTGCGGCGCCACCAAGTTCGAAGTGCGCGAGGCGCCCGAGAGCGTCACCTGCTGCACCTGCTCCTACTGCTCCAAGCGCGGCAGCCTCTGGGCCTACTACACGCCCGACCAGTTCAGCCTCGCCACGCCGGTGGAGAACGTGGCCACCTACCAGTGGAATTCGCGGCTCATCAAGCATCACTTCTGCGCGACCTGCGGCTGCAGCACCTACTGCGAGTCGCCGGACTTCCGCTCCGGCGCGCCTGACTTCGAACACCCACGCGTGAGCGTGAACGCGCGGCTGTTCGACAACTTCGACCTCGACGCGGTGCCGCACGAGACGATCGACGGCAAGAACCTCTGGTAACGCAGCCGGTGTACGTGTGGTCTGTACCGTTACACCACCTGCGTAAGACTTTGAAAGCGGCCTCTGTCGCTCACTCCCGACGGGTACTAGATTTCGCACTGGTCGGCGCGGCCGGCTTTCACACCTGAAGGGAGTGATCATGAGCGCAACGAAGCTGCCTTGTGCCCTTGTGCCCCTTGTGCTCTTGTCCGGTTTGGCTGCGGTGCCGCCGGCGGCGGCACAGGGCACGACCACCGGTTGGACCATCACCAATCTCGGCACCTACAACGGCCAGAGCCTTTACGCGTCCGACATCAACGACCTGGGCCAGGTCATCGCCAATACCACTACGAGCGGTGCCGGCACTTCGTTCCTCTTCAGCGGCGGCCAGCGCACCATGCTGCCCGAGGCAGGCATCACCAATGTGATGCGCATCAACAACGCGGGCACCATCCTCGGCACCCAATACGGCACGCCGGAGTTCGCGTCACGCACCTTCACCTACGCCAACGGCAGCATGGCGCTGTTGGCGGCGCCGGGCGAGGTCTACGGGGGCGCCATCGACCTCAATGAGCGCGGTGACGTGCTGCTGAGCTCGACGAATCGAACGGGCTACAGCAACTGGCTGTTCAACGGCAACGGTCAGGGTACGCAGCTCACCGCGCCGGGGTGGAGTTCCATCAATGCCCGGCAGATCAACGACGTGGGCCAGGTGATCGGCACTGCAACGAACTTCGACCCCACCTGGGCCTCCACGGACTTCGTGATGCACAACGGCACGTTGACACCGCTGGGTGATGCCACCCGTGTGGCGCAGGCGCACGTGCTCAACAACCGTGGCCAGGTCGGAGGCAGCTACTGGCTCAACGGTGATCCCTACAGCAGCGAAGCAGCGATCTTCGAGCCCGATGGCTCCATCACCACGCTGCCGGCCGATTCGCTGTTCCAGTGGACGACCGACGTCAACGACCGGGGCCAGGCATTGGTGCATACGCACACCTGGAGCTATGGCTCCAGGAACCCGGTGCCCACTGCCTACTTCCACGATGGGAGCTCCTGGATCAAACTGGGCGCAAGCCTGGGCACCGGCTGGCAGACCGATGGCTTCGACCTCAACGAGCTGGGCCAGGTGCTCTTCTCGGGCTACCAATCGGGCGGCCCCAGCGGCCTGTTCCTGTGGGACGACGGCGTGGTGACCAATCTCACCGAGATGATCCGCGCGCAGCTGCCGGCCGGTACCTTGTTCAGCCTCACGAGCGTCGCGCTCAACGACGTCGGGCAGATCCTGCTCAACGTTGACAACAACGGCACGTGGAGCCCGTACGTCATCACGCCGGTGCCCGAACCCGAGGTGATGGCACTGATGCTGGTAGGCCTGGGCGCGCTTGCTGCGCTGCGCCGGCGCAAAGAACTCGCGTAGAAAAAACTTGCCGTCCCCCTTGACCTGGAGTGCCCTCCAGGTTGCCCAATGGGCGCAAAAGGCAAAGGGGACGGCCGATGAACGAACCGCTGATGATCGGCGGCCTGGCGCAGCGCACGGGCCGCAGCATCGACACCATCCGCTGGTACGAGGCGCAAGGCCTCGTGCCCGGCGTTGCACGCGACGCCGGAGGCCGGCGCCGCTACACCGAGCAGCACGTCGGCTGGCTGCTGCTGATGGAGCGCCTGCGAAAGACCGGCATGTCCATCGCCGAGATGCGCCGCTACACGGCCCTCGTGAAGCAGGGCAAGAGCACGCTCGAGCAGCGGCAGGACATGCTGCGCGCGCATCGTGAACGCGTCGAACGCACCATCGCCGAATGGACCGAGGCGCTGGCGCTGCTCGACGGAAAGATCGACTTCTACGGGCAATGGCTGCACACGGGCAGGCGGCCTTCGCTCGACGTGGTGGCATCGACCGCTGCCACCACGACCAACACACCTCGCCGCCAAAGGAGCCGCAAATGAGCACCACGTCGAACAACAAGCAGCTGATGCAGGGCATCTTCGCCGAGCTCGCCAACGGCAACGGCCGGCCCTTCGTCGACGCGATGGCCGACGACTTCACATGGACCATGCCGGGCAGCGGCACCTGGTCGGGCACGTGGCGCGGCAAGCAGGTGGTGCGAGACGAGCTGCTGCAACCGCTGTTCGCGCGCTTCGCGAGCACCTACACCAACGAGGCACAACGCTTCATCGCCGAAGGCGATTACGTGGTGGTGCAGTGCCGTGGCAGCGTCACCACGAAGGCGGGGCAGCCCTACGACAACCACTATTGCTTCGTGTGCCGGCTGGTCGGCGGCAAGCTGCAGGAACTCACCGAATACATGGACACCGAACTGGCGGCGAAAGCGCTCGGTGCGCCGGCTGCCACTGTTACGCAGCCGACGTAAGACATTGCAAGCGGTCCATTTACGCCTACGCCTGCAGGTTCTAGATTGCTTCGGCACCCTGCGGTGACGGGGGCGAAAAGAGGCGACGCATGAACGTGTGGGTCACCTTGCCGCATGCCCCTTGAGCCGGCTGCCGCCGAGACGATGCGCACCCTGCAGCATTCACCGGCTTGCAAGGCCGTGGCTGCTGCTCGCCCTGATTCGTTGACTTGGCCAGCCCTGCGTGCAGGGCCATTGTTGCGAAGGGAGTGATCATGAAGCGTGCACAGCATTGGCTTTTGGCGATGGCCTGCGCGGCAGGCGCATTCCAGCCGTCACAGGCACAGGAACCCGACTGGGCGGCGGTTCGGCTGCCGTGGAAGGCCGAGAACCACTGGGAGGCGGTAGTCCATGGCGGGGTCGCAAGGGTGAGCGACATCAACAACGCCGGCCAGGTCGTGGGGTGGTCCTCCTCGGGCGTGGACCCCCAGTCCTTCCTCTACGATCCTCAATATGGCAGCTTGCGAAGCATCGGCCTGGGAGGCACGCAGAGCCAGGCCACGGCCATCAACAACGTCGGCCAGGTGGTGGGGTGGGGCAACTTGCAGGGCAGCACCACACGGCATGCCTTCATCTATGACCCGCTCGTCGGTACTGCGCGGCAGATACCCGACCCGTTTGGCCTTGCAACGGAGGCTGTCGGCATCAACGAGCGCGGCCATGTCATTTCGCGCGCGCCGATCTCTCCCCAGCTCGGCTATACCTCCTACGGTACGGTGTATGACGGCACCACCGTTACGCAGCTGCCCGGTGCGCCGCTGGCCATCAACAACTCCGGCCTTGTGTTCGGTCGGTACATCTCGGGCACGAGCCGGCCGCCGTCGATGTGGCTCCATCCTTCCGATGAGGAGGTGCTGCCTATCGGCATCGGTGGCGGCTGGGGCAACTTCGGGGTCGACCTGAACGACTCAGGCCAGGTCGTGGGATACCAGGGGGCATACCATGCCTTCATCCATGCCGGCAGCCAGACGCTGGATCTCGGCACCCTCGGCGGCTCATACAGCACGCCCAGCGATCTCAACAACGCCGGACAGGTGGTGGGTGAAGCCAGTCTCGGCGACGGTAGCAACCACGCCTTCCTGTGGGACGACGGCACGATGACCGACCTGGGCACGCTCGGCGGCCGCAACAGCGTGGCCACCGCCGTCAACGAGCGCGGCCAGGTCGTGGGCTTCTCGGAAGTGGCGCTGGGTAGCAGCGAGCGGCACGCTTTCTTCTACAGCGACGGCCAGATGATCGACCTGACCGAATGGCTCGGCATGTCTTTCAACGATGCGGCCAGCCTCAACACCGCGTCCGTCGTGCTCAACGACCTGGGCCAGATCGCGCTGGACACCATCATGAACGACGGCACCCGCGGCATCTTCCTGCTCACGCCGATTCCCGAGCCGTCGCTGTATGCGCTGATGCTCGCCGGCCTGTTAGCGCTCACCGTGGCGCGGCGTCGAAAAGGCGAGGGCTGACAGCACCTGGTGTCCTGACACTAGATCCTGCCCAGCACCGCGTGCATCGCGTTCGGCGTGGTGGCGTGTTCACGGCACCGAAAGCCGAGCGCGGTGAGGTCGATACCGCCCAGCAGGTGCTCGCCGCGGCCCAGCAGGGCAGGCGAGGTGACCAGGTGCATCTCGTCGACGAGGCCGGCCTGCAGGTACTGCCGCACCGTGGCCACGCCGCCGCCCACGCGCACGTCGCGGCCGGTGGCCGCCTCGCGGGCCAGCCGCAGCGCTTCATGGATGCCGCCGGTCACGAAGTGGAAGGTCGTGCCGCCTTGCATCGTGATGGGTGCGCGCGCGTGGTGCGTCAGCACGAACACCGGCACGTGAAAGGGCGGCTGGTCGCCCCACCAGCCTTTCCAGGTGTCGTCGGGCCAGGCGCCGCGCACGGGGCCGAACATGTTGCGGCCCATGATCCATGCGCCGATGTTGTCGAAGCTGCGGCGCGCGAAGTCGTCGTCCGCGCCCGTGCTGCCGCCTTCGCTGTGGCCCATCACCTCCTGCTGGAAGGTGCGCGTCGGGAACATCCACTCGTGCAGCGCCTCGCCGCCTGCGCCGAGCGGGTTCTCCAGGCTTTGGTCGGGCCCGGCACCAAAGCCGTCGAGCGACACCGCAAACGCCAGGACCTTGAGTCGGGACATGCTGTTTCTCCAAAAAGATGGTGATGACTCCACGACGAACGAGGCCAGGCCCGATCGACAGTCGGCGTGGATTTTGTGACAGCATCGCGGCTTCCAGGCACCCCCTTCGACATTCCCTTCGAGAGAGAGCCGCGATGCGCCACCTTCTGCTTGCCTCCCTCACCGTGCT
>CAMLLU010000062.1 GCA_946480925.1 uncultured Rivibacter sp. | reverse complement strand
GCCGCTGTCGCAGGTGCCGCAGGCCGTGTCGGTGCTGACGCAGGACATGCTCACCACCTCGCAGGCGCACACCCAGCTCGAAGCGCTCGACTATGCGACCGGGGTGAGCTCGTCCAGCGGCATCTGGGCGTTTGCGCCTTCAATGAAGATCCGTGGATTCCCGGCGCAGTTCTCGTTGTCGGGCCTGGGCTCGTTTCGCAGTGCGCTGCCGGTGGAAAGCGCGACCATCGAGCGCATCGAGGTGCTCAAGGGCCCCAGCGGCGTGGTGGGCGGCGTCGCGGGGGAAGACGGCCGCGGCGGGGTCGTCAACATCGTGCGCAAGCAGCCCTACCCCGGCCAGCGGTCGGAGGCGACCCTGCAGGTGGACTCGCAAGACGGTGGCACCGTGCGCTCGGTTGCGGACCTGGGTGGCGGCAGTGACGCGCTGTGGCGACTGGTGGCCTACGGCAGCCGCAGCCGCGAAAGCGAGGCCGGCTATGCACCGCGCCACAACACAGGCGTGCTGGGCAGCCTCGCCTACCGCGGCAAGGAGTTCGCGGCCACACTGAGTCTGCAGCACGAGCGGCGGCGCGATGTCTTGCCGAAGAATGTGCGGACCCGCTCGCCCGATGGCGCGGAAGGCCCACTCGACGTCGAGATCACCCCCGAGGAGCCGGCGCTCGTCAACCGGCAGGACGGCGACCACTCGCGCCTCAACGACGCGGAGATGGACGTGCAATGGCGCCTTTCCGACAGCTGGCGCGTGCGCGCGAAGGCCCGATGGGAAAGGGCCACGGTCGACTCCACCCGTTACGACTACTACGCCGACGCCGCCTACTTGGCAATGGGCCGATGGGTGGACGAGGCCAGAAGCAAGTCCTGGCGCTGGAGCCTGCTCGGCGACCTGAGCACCGGCTTCGTGAAGCACAAGCTGCTGGTGGCCACCGACATGCAGACCTTGAGGCTGACGCAGAGGTTCGCATCGGCAGCTTGGGACGTCGACCGCGAGACGTTCGTGCCGGGACAGACGCCGCTTCCGTCCACGCCCACCTACGGTGACGTCGAACTGCTGGACGCCCAGCCGAATCGCACGTCGGAGCGCGGCATCCTCGTGCAGGACCAGCTGCGCATCGGCGACCTGACGGTGCGCCTGGCCATGCGGCGCGCGCAATATCACGACGATCGATACGTGGATTCAGAACGCAACCTGTCCGGCCGCAACTGGGATGCGGGCGCCGCGTACCGCGTGCTTCCCACGATGACGGTGTATGCCGGAGCTCAGGCGGCCATCGAGGCCAGCCTCTATGCGGGGCAGACCTTCGATGGCCTGCCCATCCCCCCGGGGCGGTCGACACAGCAGCAGCTCGGCACGAAGTTCGACCTCCTCGACGGGAACATGGCTTTCACGATCGAGGCCTATCGGCTGCGGCAACGCAATGTGCTGCACTTCCTCGCCCAGGACGACGGCGATGTGCCGCTCTTCATGGCAGGCAAGGCATCCACCGGTATCGAGATGGAGCTGGCCGGACGCGCCAGCGCTGCGCTGGACCTCTCCCTGGGCGTGAACGTGATGCGTGCGCGAGACCGGCAGTCCGTGACGTTCGATTCGCAGCCGTATTGGGAGACGGCCCTTGCCGTGCCGCAACGCTCGATGCACCTGCTGGCCAGCTACCGGCTGCCGGAGAGCCTGGCCAGCGGCACGAGCGTCGGCATCGGCTTGCGGGCCCAGTCGGCCAGCTGGGCCGCCGTGTCCGACCCCGACGCGGTGACTCCGTCGCTGCGCATTCCCGGCGGCGCGCGGCTTGACCTGTCGATGATCCGCCGAGGTCAGCACTGGTCGTTCGGTGCAGCGGTGCGCAACGTCTTCGACCGGCGCCTGTACGAGCCCACCATCGACACCGAACTGGTGCCCCTGCAGCGCGGCCGCAGCGTCGGAGTGACGCTGGGCTACAGGAGCTGACCTTTCTCGCGCCGGCAGAACCGACGGGCGTGAAGGCCCGGCCCGTCGCGCGTCAGGCAGCGGAGATCATCACCCAGTACTTCGTGCGCTCGCTGATGCGCACGGGCTGCGTGCGGGCCAGCGCGCGCAGCGTGCTGTCGGTGTCGTCCAGCGAGAACACGCCGCTGACCTTGATGCGCGCCGCGTCTCCGTCGATGCGCAGCAGCCCTGGGCGGTAGTTCTGCAACGCAGCCACCAGCTCGCTCAGCGGTTCGTTGTTCATGACGACGATGCCTTGCGTCCACAGGTCCTCGGTGCCGCGCGCAGGCATGAGCTGAGGTCGCACACCGGCGGCGAGCAGCAGCTGCTCGCCGGTGGCCACTTCGACGCGTTCGCCCGCATCGGTTGCGGCCGTCACGTGGCCACCGATCACGGTCACCTTCGTACTGGCCTCGCGCGCCTGTGCGACGAAACGCGCGCCGCTGGCACGGATGGAAGCCTCGCGCGTGCGCAGCACCAGCTGCGCGTTGGTCGAGAGCGTGTCGGCCAGCACGCGGCCACGGCGCAGGGTCACCACGGGCTGCTGCGGCGCATTGGCCGCGATGTCGACCGCCGTGCGTGCATCGAGCACGAGCGAGCCGCCGTCCGGCAGGGGCGACTCGCGGCGCTGCGCGATGCCGGTGCTCTGGTCGGCGGTGAAGTCCGACTGGCGCACGACCTGCCAGCCCAGCAGGCCGGCCGTGGCGCTCACCCCGGCGAACATGAATGCGGAGCGCAGCGCCGCACGGCGGCTGGCCCGGGACACGGCCCGGCTCATCACCGCGCTCGACACGCCGCTCTGCTTGAGTCTGCGAAGGGGGCCAAGCAAATGGGCCAGCTGCCGGCTGGCCTCCTCGTGCCGAGGGTCGCTGGCGCGCCACGCTTCGAAGGCGGCCCGGTCGTCAGTGCCAGCCTCGCCGGAACGCAACAGCACCATCCATTCGATGGCCTTGGCGACGGTGGGATCGAGGGCGCTACCCATTGGCATGTACTCCTTGTGCCTTGGCAGGGTTGAGTGGCGGGATCAAAGCTTGGCCGCCGCAATGGCGGTCAATGCGCGGGTCATGTACTGCCTCACCATGCTGGCCGAAACGCCCAGTTCCTTGCCGATCTCGGCATAGGTCATCGCATCGAGCTGGCTGTACAGGAAGGCGCGCCGCGCTTTCTCAGGCAGGGCATCGAGCGCGGTGTCCACGGCCACCAGCGCCTCGATGACCAGCGCGCGTTCCTCGGGCGAAGGGTAAGTGGGCTGCGGCGCGAGGGCAAGCGTTTCGAGATAGGCCTGCTCCAGGTCACGCCGCCGCCACGTCTCGAACAGAACACGCTTGGCGATCGTCGTGAGCAGCGCCCGCGGCTCGCGCACCTGCTCGAGGTCGCGGTGCTGGGCCAGATGCAGGAAAGCCTCGCTGGCCACGTCTTCGGCACCGTGGTGCGAGCCGGCGTGGCGCCGCATCTGGTCTCTCAGCCAGGTGTAGTGCTCGCGGAAGATGCTTTGAAGACGGCCTCGCATGGGGGCAGGTGACAGAAGAAGGACACGGGGCCACTCGGACAGGCCGTCCGCCGGAGGCGATCCGCGGCATTGTGACGAAAGCCTTGCAGCTTGGATGCCTGGTCGCGCGTATGCGCGCGTAGTTTTTCACATGCAGATGCAACGTCATGGGTGCGTCGCACCAAACTCATGGATTGATCATCAACCTTGCATCGCTCCGCTAATCGCACATTGCTTTCGCGGCCACTGTCACTTTCGCTCGCCAGTTCTACATCCCAGATGGAAGCACACATTCATTCCACATCGTTTCCCAATCTGGAGGTCTGAAGTGAAACTCGTTGCGCTGTTCGTCAACAAGATCAAGCAGGCAGCCATCGCCAGGGAGCTGGGCGCTCATGGCGTGGAGCTCGTCGCGATGCAATCGGTGGGTAGCTTGTTGCACGCGCTCAAGCGCGGCGAAGCGCAGGCCGTGCTGCTCGAAGATGCCGACACCCAGCTCATCGACTGGCTGGCCATGCTGCAGATGCGCATGGCCGGCGTCGTACCGGTGATCGTGGTGGGCGGCACCAGCGGCCTGGGCATGGCCGAGGCGCTGGCCCACGGCGCCACCGACTATGCCGAATACACCGGTTCGGTGGACCAGCTGCTGGCCCGCCTGCGCGCACGCGTGGGCAGGTCTTCCTCTGCGTCGGCCAGCCAGGGCATGGAAGTGGGGCCGTATTCGCTGTGCTCGGTCAGCTCGGCGGTGTTCCGTGACGGCATCGAGATCAACCTCACCGCGCGGGAGTTCGCGCTGGCCTGGGTGCTGTTCTCGAATGTGGGGCGCGTGGTCAGCGCCTCGAGCCTCGCCGCACGGGTGTGGGGCCGCTCCACCGACGTGTGCAAGCGCACGCTCGAGCAGCACATGTACCGCCTGCGCCGCAAGCTGTCGGCCAATGGCGCCGACTCCTTGCTGCGCATCCATGCGGTCTACAGCATCGGCTATCGCCTGGACCTGCTGACGCACGGCCGAGCAGGCTGGCCCGCCACCGACTTCGGTGCCGACTCCGCCCCCATGCCGCTCATGCCCGCCGATCTTTCGGCGCCCCGTCAGAGCTTCGGCAACGTAGGCCTGTGGGGTGAGCCGTGAAGGCTGGCTGCCCGCGCAGCGCCTTCACGCACGGATCCAGAAGTAGTTGCCGGCACAGATCCCGGCAAACATCTCGTCGGTGGAGTTGGCGATGTTGTCTCGCCAGTAGCGGCCGTGTTCCGCGTAGTGCGTCATCGTTTCGGCGAGCCACGGGCCGTCGATCGAGTCGCTCATCGGCACGCGAACGATGAGCACGATGCCGCCGGTGTCGGCGTTGAGCCCCAGTTGCGCCTGGTCTTGCGCATACACACTCAGATTCGCTTCCAGCAGCAGGCGGAAGATGCGCAGCGTGCGCCCCGCCGTGACGATGCCGTAGTGGAAGTTGAGATACATCGCGCCCGGGTCGTTCTCGAAGTTCGCAAGGTGCACTTCGAACCCCTCGACCTCGATGGTCCCGCGCTTGAGCACCGCCTCGGCGTCGGGCAGGTCGATGACCTTGCACAGGTCACGAACGAGCGATTGATAGCGTTCGAAGCTCATGCTGCAGGGGCCGCCTTCTTCAGGCCCGTCTCGCATACCAGCGTCATGCGGTCGCACGCCTGCTGGTTCTGTGTTTCGGTGCGAGGCCTGTTGGCATTGAGCAGCAGCAGCGGCAACAGCAGGTTGCGGTTCTGTTGAGACTCGTCGGGTACGGCGGCACCTGGTTGCTGCGCACCTGACGGCCGGTCTTCGAGCAGCGCCTGCTTCACGCGTTGCAGCGTCGCCAGCGGCCCGGCTTCACACCCCTTTTGCAGATACGCCCGCACGGCAGCCAACTGCAGCGTGGCAGCGCCGGGTGCACCCGGCTCGCCAGCCCGCGTGTTGATGGCGAGCAAGGCGCTGACGAGCGCGCGCGCCTGGTCTTCAGGGCGGCCCTGGACCTTCGCTTCCGGCTCCTGCAGCAAGGCCTGGGCGCCGGCTCCGCCGGCAGCCTGCAGCTGCGGCTCCATGGTCTTGGCGTCTGCGGCCGGCCGGTCCTGCTGCCCGATGCGCCATTGAAGCGCGCGATGCCTGCCGCGAAGCTGCTGTTCCTGGGAGCCTTCGTGCTGCTCGTCGTGCCCGGCCATCATGTCGATGTCCATGCCGGCGGCGTGCCGCTCGTCTTCCACCTCGGCCGACATCGGCAGCAGCTGCGTACTCAGCGACATCCCGTGTTCCGCATCGTGCTCCATGCCCGCCTGCGCTCCCGGCGGATGCGGAGGCCGACGGCGCAGCGGTGCCGGGCGGCGCGGGTTCGGCGGCGCCGGCGCACGGCCGAGGCGGAACACGTAGCCGCCGAACTGCCCACGGTGCCCTGCCCCATGGTGGCCATGGTGATGGGGATGTTGATGCTGCTCATGCCGCCGCACTTCGGCTGCTTGCTGTGCAGCCTGCGTGTGGCGTACCGTCGTCGTGCTCATTTGTGCTCCCTGTGACCCGCGGGCCTATCCCTGCGTGAGGGGCGAGCCGCTCTTGGGGCGGCCCGGACCGTAGGCTGACACCGGATGTCTCATAGGAACATCGCCGCCAGCAGGTTTTCAGAAAAGCGCAGCAGCGTCGAGCCGGCCCATGGCGCGCAGATCGCCACCACCACGGTGACGGCCAGCAGCTTGATGCCCTGCGAGATGCTGGAGTCCTGCAGCGACGTGACGGCCTGCACGAACGAGATCAGGAGGCCGACGATGGCCGACACCGCCACCGCCGGCAGCGACAGCAGCAGGCACATCATGAGCGCTTCGGAGGTGAGCCGGATGACGTTTTCGTAGTGCATGGCGCGCCGTTATCGATAGGTGAGCACGAGCCCGTGGATCAGCTTGGACCATCCGTCCAGCACCACGAACAGCAGGAGCTTGAAGGGAATGGCCACGTTGGTCGGCGTGACCTGCGACAGGCCCATCGCGAGCAGCACGTTGGCGATCACGAGGTCGATCACGATGAAGGCGAGGTAGAGCAGGAAGCCGATGCGGAATGCGGCCGTGAGCTCGGTGAGCAGGAAGGCGGGCGCCAGCACGAGCAGGTCGTCCTTCTTCAACTGTGCGGCGCGCTCGGGCGGCCAGATGGCCGCGGCGGACTTCAGGAAGAACGCCTTCTCGGCCGCGTCGGCATGCTTGTCGAGGAAGCGGCGGAACGGCTCGCGTGCCGAGTCCGCCGCGCCGATGATCTGCTGCGCGTTCGACTGCACGCCGGTGGGCGACGAGATGCGCATGTGCTCGGAGGCCTCCATGAGCACCGGTGCCATCACGTAGCACGAGACGATCATCGCCACGCCGTTGAGCACCATGTTGGGCGGCACCTGCTGCACGCCGATGGCGTTGCGCAACAGGCCGAGCACCACGGCGATCTTGGTGTACGACGTGACCACCATGGCCGCGAACGGCAGCACGGCCATTGCGGCCAGCACCAGGAACAGCGAGACCGGATCGGCACTGGGCAGCGGCATCATGACGCGGCACCCACTTTCATGGCCGGGCCTTGCTGGCCCATCCTCACGATGCGCACGCCCAGTTGGTCGCCGATGGCCACCAGCTGCCCGGTACCCAGCGTCTGCCCATGGCACACCAGGCGCACCGAGGCTTCGAGCAGCGCGACGTCGAGCTCGATCACCGAGCCTTCACCGAGGCTGGCCAGCTCACCGAGGCTCACACGGGCACTGTCGATCTCGAAGGCCACCGGCACCTGCAGGTCTTCGATGCCGGTGGGCGCCTGCGAAAGGTCCACGGCGCCCTGCCCGGCGTCTTCATCGACGAGGCGGGGTTGCGCGGCGAGCTGTGCGCGCGAATGGTCGAGGTCGAGGTCGGCATGTGCTTGCATCGTGATTCCCAGTCCGAATTTCAAAGTGGCCCGCCATTGCGAACCTGAGCGGCGGGCCGCGCCGGTCAGCACCACGTCACCCGTGGACAGGCTGTGCAGCCGCTGCCGGCGAACGACGCGCTCGAAAAGCGAGATGCGCATCGGCACGCGCAAGGCGGCCAGCCGCGCGAGATCCGGCGCCGCACCGTCGCGCAGCACCGCGTCGAGGTGCGCCGCCAGCGGGCTGTCCACCCGCACCAGCGACACCTCGCCCTGCCCCTGGCCCACGCAAGGCAGGGCACAGGTGGCCACCGCCTGCGACGGGTAGCGCCGCACGGCGCGCACCTGTGCGCCCGGCAGCAGCGGCGCAAGGGCCTGCGCAAGGGGCGCCAGCAGTGCATCGGTCACTTCACGCGCCAGGCCGGCATCGGCCAGGCCCGCGGCCATGTGCAGCGCCGGCCATTGCTCGGGGTCGAGCGCCACGTCGGCGCTGCCGTGCGCGCAGCGGATGTCCAGCGACAGCAGCTCGGTGGGCGGACGCTTCGGGTACACCTGCGCGGCCTCGAGGCCAGGCACCTGCGTCAGCCAATGCTGGAAGCGCCGGTCGAAGCCGATGCGCGCCGCGCGTGCGGCCGAGGGCAGCATCGAAGGCAGGCGGCGCGCGATGCTCTCGACCTGTACGGAACGCGGAGCATTGAGCGCTGGCTCGACCTTCATGTGACCTCGATGTCTATTCCGTGGGGCAGGTTGGGCAAACGCTCGAGTTGTTCGAGCAGGCTCTGCCGATACCGGCAGACTAGGTGGTACGACTGCGGCGACTGGGTGATGAAGCGAAGCGAGAGCCAGTGCTGCGAAAGGCTCAGGCGCAAGTCGGTTTCGGGCAGCACCTGCGGGTCCATCGGCAGCGTGACCGTCCAGTTCACGAACGACGGCGAGGCGCGCGAGCACAGGTTCGCGATGGTCTGGGCCATCTGTTCGGGCCAGGGGTCTTGCGGGAGGTCCGGCACCGCCAGGCCTTCGTTCAGCACGGCAGCGGAGTTTTCGCTTTCAGGAAGCTCCTGCGCGGCGAGGTCGTGCCATTCCATGGCAGCCGCGCTGAGCGGCTCGGTGGACGTGAGCTCGTCGTCGTTTTCAGGCAGGCCCGCCACCACCGCATGAAGCTGCGGCCCGGCGCTGGGCTTGACCGCCTGCGCCGGGTCGGGCGAAGCGGATGCAGACTGCGCCGCCGGCGGTGAAGACGGTTGCGGTGAACACGCCTGTGTTTGCGGCTGCGGCTGCGGCTCGGCGCGCCGCGACGGCCCTGCCAGCGTGCGGCGAAACCGGTCTGCCGACTGCTGCGCGGCCACCTGCGCGGCATTGCGCGGCGCCTGTTGTTGCTGCTGCAGCTGCGCGATCTCGGCCGCGCTCAGCACGCGGATCGGTCGGCGGCTATCTGTGCGCGACATGTCAATGCTCCGTGCAGCTAAGCGGCACTGCGCATCGCATGGATCCGGCGCAAGCCCGGCGGACGCCGCGGATCCGGCTTTGCCGGTCCGCTGGCGTGTCTTGCAGGCCGCCCCCCTTGAGGGGGAGCGCCGAAGGCGCTACGGGGTTGCTCCATGGCTAGCCGCTCACGCGGCCGATGGGCCGCAGCTCGATCAGGCTGCCCAGCTCCTGGAACGAGTACACGCGCAGCCAGTCGAGGCGGGCTTCGATCATCTTGCGCACGTAGCGGCGGATGTCCATCGACGTGACCAGCGCGACGCCCTGCGTCGGATTGCCCGCGAGGGAGGCGATGCGCTCGGTGAGCGCCATGGCGTTTTCGGGCGGCATGGCCAGGTAGTTGCCCGCCGGCGTGGGCTTGATGCACTGGCGGATGGCCTGCTCGATGCCGGGGTCGAGCAGGATGGCCGAGAGATGCCCGTTGCCGGCCGACGCTTCGAAGGCGAGGTAGCGGCCGAGGTCGCCGCGCACGTATTCGGTGAGCAGCAGCATGTCTTTCTCCTTCGGGCCCCAGGCGATGAGGCTTTCGAAGATGGTGCGCACGTTGCGGATGGGCACCTGCTCTTCCAGCAGGCGGCGCAGCACTTCGGCAATACGCTGCAGCGGCAGGATCTTCTGCACCTCGGCCACGAGGCCCGGATATTCGGGCGACACGCGGTCGATGACCCACTGCACCTCCTGCACGCCCATGAACATGTGCGCGTGGCGGCGCAGCACGCCGAACACCTGCGCGGCGATCACGTGCTCCAGGTCCATGCAACCGGTGGATCGTTGCGCTTCGGGCACTGCCGTGGGCGGCACCCACAGCGACTCGGCCATGCCCAGGATGGGCCCGTGCCGCTCGGCGCCCGCGGCCAGCGCCGAGGCCGGGTCGGTGACCAGCAGCATGCGCCCCGGCACGTTGTGCTGGCTGGTCGGCACGTCGTTGAGCAGCACGTCGAAGCGGTGGCCGGTGAGATCGTTCGAGACCCACATCGCCGCGCCCGGGAACGGCAGGCCGAGGTGAGCCTGCAGCTTGCCGCGTTCCGCCTCGAGCGCCACGTCGAGCCGGTCGGCCTCGAGCAGCTCGCCCAGCGGGCGCGACATGCGGATGGCCAGCGGCTTGGCGAAGTGCGGCGGCTGCTGCAGGATGGCCGGTGCCTCGCCCTTGCCGCCCTCGCGCTGCAATGCGCTGATGGGCTTGGAGATCGCGTTGGCCTCTTCCTTGCGCTGGCGCTTGCTCAGCACGTGGGCCGCAAAGCCCAGGCCCGCCGCCAGCGCCATGAACTGCAACGCAGGGAAGCCCGGCACCAGCGCGAACGCCATGGTCAGTGCACCGGCGAGGTAGATGGCGCGCGGCGTGCGCGTGAGCTGCGCGCTGATCTCCTGGCCCAGCGAGCGCGGCTTCTTCTCGTGCTCGTCGGCCACGCGGGTGATCAGCACGCCGGCGGCCACGCAGATGAACAGCGACGGAACCTGCGACACCATCGCGTCGCCGATCGACAGCACCGCGAAGCGGTTGGACGCCTCGCCGGCCGTCATGCCGTGGTAGAGCACGCCCACCACGATGCCGGCGAGGATGTTGACCAGCGTGATGATGAGACCGGCGATCGCATCTCCCTTCACGAATTTCATCGCCCCGTCCATGCCGCCGTGCATCTGGCTTTCCATCGCCAGCATCGCGCGCTTGCGGCGGGCTTCGTCGCCGGTCATGAGGCCGGCACGCAGGTCAGCGTCGATGCTCATCTGCTTGCCGGGCATCGCGTCGAGCGTGAAGCGCGCGCCGACCTCGGCCACGCGCTCCGAGCCCTTCGAGATCACGATGAACTGCACCACCGTGATGATGATGAACACGACGATGCCCACCACGAGGTTGCCGCCCACCACGAGGTTGCCGAAGCTTTCGATCACGTGGCCCGCATCGGCATGCAGCAGGATGGCCTTGGTGGACGCGATGTTCAGCGACAGCCGGAACAGCGTGGTGAACAGCAGCAGCGACGGGAAGGTCGACAGCGACACCGCGTTCGGTATGAACAGCGTGGTCATCAGGAGCAGCACGCTGGCGGCGATGTTGATGGCCAGCAGCGTGTCGATGAGCGCCGTGGGCAACGGCAGGATCATCAAAGCGACGATCGCCACGATGAGCACGGCCATCGTGAGGTCGTTGCCCATCGTGGGGTTGAGGCGAAGTGCCATGACACGGTCTCCAGGTGGACGCAATGCGTGGATGGGCACGGGCACACCGCGCCGCCCCATCGGGTGACCCAATCTATTGGCAGGCACGCGTCGTGATCGGCGCCCAGGCGAAGGGCGGCTCGGCGGCGCGAAGCTCGCGCCCCACGCGGCATCTGTGGGAGCTGCAGGCGAAGGCTTTCGCACCAAGCCGCAACATTTCGGTTTGATGACGGTGCACAAACATGGCGCGCCCACCATTTCGGTGCTGCATCAACCGCAACAGGAGAACACCGCCATGAGCACCGACAAGATTTCAAGCCCGGGAATCACCTCCAGCCCCGCCCAATTGCTTCCGGGCAACGTAGAGCGGAGCGACTCATCACTCGCCAGGCCCACCGAGAACCCCTCCAGCAGCCACTTGGGGTTGTCGGGCCGCAGCCAGCGCGGCCCCGACGATGTAAGTGCCTCCCGGCGTTTCGCCAACGCAGCGATGTCTGCCGTGTCCAGCAGTGCAACGACCCTGGCACAGCTGCTTGGGATGCGCGTTACGCCGCCCGCCACAGGTGACATCGAGATGGGGGCCATCCACAGCGAGACCCCGCAGCCGGTTGCCACGGCACAGGTGCAGGGAGCCGCCAGCGTGGAACGGCCTGCCGCTGCTGTGATGGAACGGCTGGAGACGGCAATCAAGGCCGCCAAGGAGCGCCCGGTGGACACCGCGAAGGCCGCCGAGCTGGTCAACGACCTCCGCCGCATGGGGCCAGGTGTTGCCGAGAACCGTGCCGCGACCAATGGCGACCTGATGAAGGGCGTCACGGACGAGAAAGTGAAGGAGTGGTACGCGGCACAAGGGCTGGGAGAGAAGGACATCGAAGCGCTGCGCAGTGCAGCCTTCCGCTCAGGCCTGCCCAACCCGACCGGCTCATTCCTGAACAACGCGATCCAGTACATCGCGTCGCCCTTTACCGGCGCCGACAGGGGCTCCTGGGCCGGCGCCGGGCTGGGCTTTGCTGCAGCCGCAGTGGGCGCGCCGATGAACGCCTTCCAGCAGTCCGCAGTGGTCACGCTGTGCGAGTCGATCCGTGAACACGGCGGCCCGGTCATCGTGCCCGACAAGAAAAACATCAACGACAAGCACTATCTGCCCGAGCTGTCGAAGAAGTTCGAACTCGACGTGAAGGAGTTCAGCGGTGCGCACGATGCGCTGCAGAACACGATGAAGGAACTCGGCATCGCCTCCGATACCCACCTGGAGTCGAAGCTGGAAAGCCTGGATCCGGCGGCGAAGCAGAAGCTGCAGGAGCAGGTGGCGCGCGTGCTCGAGACGGAAGCGAAGCTGTATGGCACGCAGCTCGACTTCATGATGACGCAGGGCGCACACGAGCGGCAGTGGAAAGGCAACACGTACCAGGCCATTCCCCGCACGCTGCGTGCCCCCGTGGCCGGCTACACGGGCGTGATGAGCAAGCTCGACCTGGGGAAATTCGTCTCGCCGACGGCGCAAACGGTCGCTTCGATCGTGTTGACGGCGGGTCAGCACGTGGCTGCCGGCTTCGACGAGCGGAACAAGCAGGAATACAACAACAAGCTGAACCTCTTGTACGGCGACTTCTTCACCGACGCCGGCAACGCAAAGCTCAAGAGCGGCCAGCCGCTCGAGGCCTCGGACATCGACGCCAAGAAGCTGCGCAACTTCGTCAACACGCCTGAGCAGTCTGTCGTCAAGCACGTGTCGGCGGAGGTGAAGCGGCAGATCGCCGGCTTGAAAGAGCTGGAAGGCTCCTCGAAGACCGTGACCCCACGCACCGACGGCGCCAAGGACGAAGCGGCGTTGAACGCCCTGGTGGCAGACGAGAAGAAGCTGAAGGAAGGCAAGCTCACGGAGCTGACCCCGGGGGGGTTGGCGGAATCGCTGTTGGTGGCGTCGGAGAAATCGGTGTTCTCGCAGCAGCTGGTAGCCGACGTGAAGGCCAAGTACACGATGCGGGAGTTCTCGGCCCAGACCGCGCAGCGCCTTGGCCAGATGTTCCACCTGGGAGTGTTGGGCAGCGCTGCATCGTCGGTCATCGGCAAGGCGTCGTCGGCCATCGTGGGCGGCACCAAGGAGGCACCGCTGCGTCAGGCACTCGCTGTTCCTGCAGCGTCCGGCGTCATGGCTTACATCGGTGCGACGAACCAGCACACGGCCATCACGGTGAAGAACAACCGGCGCGAGGCCGAAACGGACCCGGGCCTGATGTCGCAGGTCGGGCGCGGCATCGCGGGCGGTGCCGCCGAATACACGTCGAATCGAAGGGGCACGCAGGCCAGCCGCGAGGCGAACGATCTGCTGGGACAGGACGCCATCGGCCAGACGCTGAAGTTCGCGAAGGACGTGCAAGCGGCGCTGGGCCCGTTGCCGACGCAGGCCGAAGTGCCGCTGTCCTCACCGCCCCGCCCCGGCGAGGCCTCCGCGTCCGGAGTCAAGGAGATCGTCATCAACATTCCGGAATCGACCCCGGAGACGAAAGCACCGGAGGCCTCGGCCGAACCGTCGCGAAAAGGCAAGGAAAAGGTGGACGAGTAACGAGTGCAAGGGGGCGACACAAGCCCCCTCGCCCCCTGGATCCTCCACGGCCGCAGCACGGCGCCGACGAACGTCTTCGTCGCATTCGCGCCGGGCTGCGGAGCCCACTCCTCGGCTCACGCCGAGGAAAGATCTTCTTCGAAGAACCCATGCGGTCGAGTCCCTCGTGACTCAGCCTTTGTGCCCCGCAGGTTCGTCAGCCCCGCAATACCACAGCCCCGACCTCCGTCGGCTTGCGTCGGCTCGCCTGGGCGCGCTGTCACCCCATACAGGTTCTCACTGCCATACAGGGTCGGCAACTGGCGACTGGAACGTCGAAGGGTTGCTCCGAAGCGCCATGCTTGCCATGGCTCGGTACGCTGGCAGCCGCACTCGCAACGGTGACAAAGCGCGGTTCGCGAAATGACAGGAAGGCAAGGGGCTGGCGACGACACCAGTGACGCCGAGTCCACCAGGAAGCACGCGCTGTAAGAGCCATGCCTCCACGGTGGAGGCATGCTTTTTCAGCCGCCTGGCTCCTTGTTGCCGGGCGACAGCGTCTTCAGGTAGCCCACCCAGCGCAGCACCGCGGCCACGGCCTCGAAGAGCTCTTCGGGGATGGGATCGTCGAGATTGAGCTTGTGCAGCGCTCGCGCCAGCGGCGGGTTGCCGACGATGGGCACGCCGGACTTTTCGGCAATGCCGCGGATGCGCATGGCCTCGGCGTCCATGCCCTTGGCCACGATGATGGGCAGCGGCGTCTCGCCCGGCTCGTAACGCAGCGCCACGGCATAGTGCGTGGGGTTGGTGACCACCACCGAAGCGCCGGGCACGCGCTTCTCGGGCGGCGAAGTGGCCATCTCCTGCGCGATCTGCTTGCGCTGGCCCTTGAGCTGCGGGTCGCCCTCGCTTTCCTTGTGTTCGCGCTTGACCTCGTCCTTCGACATCTTCTGGTCGCGCTTGAACAGCCACAGCTGGAGGCCGAAGTCCACCGGACCCACGACGATGAACACCAGGCAGCCCGCGGCCAGCAGCTTGATCATCGACTTCCAGCCCAGCACGCCCACGCCCGCGGGGTCGAAATAGGTGGCGCCCACCAGCAGCGGCACCATGCCCTTGATCAGCACCCACAGCACCGCGCCCAGCGCGATGGCCTTGACGACCATCTTCAGGAAGTCGATGAGCGAGCGCACCGAGAACAGCTTCTTCAGCCCTTCCGCGGGGTTGAGCTTGTCGAACTTGGGGCTGATGGGCTCGAACGAGAGGTTGAAGCCCACCTGGCCGAACGAAGCGACGATGCCCAGCACCACCGAGGCAGCGATGAAGGGCAGCACGGTCATGATGCCGGTCTTCAGCGTCTCGACCATCAAGGCCATCAGCTCCTGGTTGCTCCTGGCCACGAGGCCCTGATTCAGCGCGCGCAGCATCAGGTCCGACAACCGGTCGAACATCGACTCGGCCATCACGATCAGCGCGATGAGCAGGCCGACCAGACCCACGGCGGCGTTGACGTCCTGGCTCTTGGGGCTCTGGCCCTTCTTGCGCGCGTCGTCGAGCTTCTTCTGTGTTGGCTCTTCGGTCTTTTCGCCGGACATGTGGGCAGCCTGCAATGCAAGGAGCAGCGCGTGCGCTGCGACACGCGCCAATCTAGACATGCACGGTTCGAAGCACGAGAGCCGCGCGAAGCGATGCCGACCGAAGCGAAGCCTTCCTTCGCGATGCGTGCCGGCTTCGCATTCGCGCACAGCGTTTCGCATAGGCAAGAAAGGTGTTCGCACGTGCCGGAATCATCTGCCGCTGCCCCCTCAGGAGCCGCCGGAGGCTCGCCTTCTTCAACTTTTCAGGGAAAACGACATGGACCTGCACGTCATCAACAGGATGCTTCCGACAGCCCAGCCGCTGCCGGTCAACGGCAGCACACCCGCCCAGCCCAACGGCCTGCCGCCGGCGCTGCAACAAGGGCTCGATGCCGCGGTGAGGTCGTCGATGCAGGGGCTGCCCGCAAGCGCCGGCCCGGCTGCAACGCCGTTCACCATGCCGGCCCTCAACTCGGGCCCGCTGATCAACCTGCCGATGCCGCGCTCCGTGGTGGACGTGCCGATGCCCACGTTCGGCGCCCTGCCGCAGGCGCCCGTGGCCGCCAGGCCGCCCGAAGGCCCCCGCGCGCAGGACGCCTCTTGGTGGCAACCCGTGGCGCAGCAGCCGACGGTGCAGCAACCCCTGGTGTCGCTGCCGATGCCCAACTTCATGCAGCCGGCAACGCCGGAACAGTTGATGGCGGAAAAAGGCAAGGAGATGCTGGAAGAGTTCAACAAGAACCCTCCTTCAGGCGGCAAAGGCATCTTCGGCTTCCTCAAGAAAAAGAGGGCACGGGACAAGTTGAACAGCCAGCCGGAGGTGATCGCCTACCGCCGGCAGCAGGCCGAAAGCTTCAAGCACAACTACATCCCTTCAGACGGCGGCAACACGCCGCGCGAGATCACTCGCAACGACGCGCTCAAGGAGCTGTACGCGTATTCGGACTTCCTGCCGAAGAAGACTTCGCTGAAGACGCTGCAGGAGATCGTGGACGGCACCTTCGACGGCAAGCGCCCACCGCAGCTGGTGGCCGCCGCACGCTACATGCTGGACCACCCGGACGAGTGGAAGCAGGTCACCGGCAAGGAGGGCGACGAGCGCATCAAACGTGCCGCCCTGAACGATGCCCTGAGCCGCAACATCCAGTTGGGCGCCGACCAGCTCAAGACCCTCGAGACGTTGGAGAGGAACGCCAACGACTTCTTCGACGGCCGCCTGTTCGACCGTGAGAAGCTGCAGAAGATCATCGGTGACCCGAGCAGCAAGCGCGAGAACGTGGAAGCCGCCAAGCACCTGCTGCGGGATCCGGTGCTGTTCGGCATGCTCGACAACACCGAGTACGGCCACAAGAGCACAGGGTGGCGCAAGTCGGACGACGGCCTGATCGGCCGCAACGACCTGCGCGAGTTCATGGAGAAGGTGAACCGCACGCCTGCGCCGGCGATCGCCGAGCAGCCTCGCCTGTTCATGACCGGGGCCGACCTGGAGGCTGCGCAGGCCATGCTCAAGGGCCAGGAGAACGTGCCTCTCGAGAAGACCGTGAAGGGCGGCCAGGCGAAGAAGATCGTGAGCGGCGTGATGAAGGGCTTCTCGGTGTTCTACGACATCGGCTCGAAAGCCATGGGGGCCGTGGCGGCCTTGAAGATTCCGCTGGTGAGCCAAGCGGCGGCTTTTGGCTCGATGGTGGCCAATGCGTATTCCGGTGGGCTCGACATCGCCCGCACGGCCATCAATGGCGGCAACGTGAAGGCCGAGGCAGCGAAGGCCGGCATCAGCTTCGCCAGCAACGCCATCAGCGTGGCCACCGCGCCGGGCACCGGCAAGGTGGTGACGGCCGTGGGCACCGAGGTGGCCAAGACGGCTGCGAAGGCCGCGGCCAAGGAAGCCGTCAAGGAGGCGGGCAAGGAAGCGCTGGACCACGTGGCGGGAGATGCCGCGAAGCAGCAGGCCCAGCAGTTCATCAACGAGCGGCGCTCAGCCTGAGCGGTGCCCAACGGCACCTCGCTCAGGGCGTGAAGCTGGCAGTCAGGCTCACGCTGCGCCCGGGCTGCAGCGGGATGTAGCCCGGGGCGGACTGCGTGCCGTAGAGCCTGCGGTTGAAAACGTTTTCTATCGAGACGCCCAAGGTCCACTGCTCGGTCGCACGCGCCCACGACAGGTCGAGCTGTGCGCCGCCGGGCAGGCGCAGCTGCGCCTGCGAGGGATCGAGCGGATTGGGCGGCACGGCCCAGCTCGACGAATAGGCACGAAGGCCCAGCCCGAGACTGTGGCGCGCCGTTTCGTTGCCCGAGAGCCGGTAGCGCGCCAACACGTGCATGGAACGCGCCGGCACGCCGATGGCGGGCAGCTCGACACCCAGCGGCGCCATGGACGCCGGCCCCGGCACCGTTTCACGGGCGCGCATGTAGCTCAGGCCCATGTGCAGGTCCAGCGACGGCAGCATGCGGCCCGCCAGCTCGGCCTCCACGCCATCGATCGAACGGCCCGGCAGGCTGTAGATGCCACTGCCTGGCAGTTCCGACGAATCCTGCAGCGTGTCCATCTGGCGCAGCCGGAAGCCTTCGAGCGTGAGTGCGACGCGGTGCTCCAGCAGCTCGATCTTCGTGCCGGCCTGCGCCTGGCGCTCGCGCCGATAGGGCGCGACGGTGCCGTCGTAGAGCTCGAAGTCGGCAACACGGCCATCGAGCTCGACGGAGTACTGCGTGCCGGCATAGACGGCGACCGATGGGGTCACCTGGTAGAGCAGCCCGGCGTCCCAGTTGGTGGCCCGCGGCCCCAGCCGTTCGACGACATCGAAGTACTCGGACGAATGCGTGCGCTGCACCGCCAGCCGCGCGATCCACGAGCCCAGGCGCAGCTGGTCCTGCAGCAGCACGGCGTGCTTGCGCTCGCGCAGGGTGCGCTCGTCCAGCGCCTGCGCCTCGCCCTCGTCCGGCGTGGTCGGCAGCGGTGTGACACCGGGTTGATAACTGTTGGGGTCGAGGAACCAGCGCGCCGTGCCGTCGCCGCGATGCAAGCGCCAGCGGTCGAGGTCGAGCGCCATCAGCAGCCGGTGCGTCACCGGCCCCGTCGCAACGTTGCCCACCAGGCCCCATTGCATGCCGGCGTCTCGCGCCTTCGAACGACGCCGCAGCAGTTCGACGAGTGCGGTCGTGTCGTTGAGGGCCCAGTACCGGTTGTGGCGCATCCCGCCCTCCACTGTTTCGACGCGGCCCTTCCAGGTCATGCGCCATTGCGGCGAGAGCCGCCAGTCGAGGTCGAGCTCGACGTCGCGCGCGCGCCAGTCCAAGCCGTCGGCAGGATCCACGACGGGCGCATGGCCCTCTTTCACCGGCACGAAGCCGTCTTCGCCGGGCACGCCGCCCAGGCTTGCGGCCGCGGGCGCAACGCGCCGCTGATCGGCCTGCAGCGTGAGCGTGGCCTTGAAGTCGGCGCCGCGGTAGCCCAGCGCTGTGAGCAGTCCACCGGCATGCTGCGGGTCATAGCCGCCATCGGTGCGGCCGCTGCGGCTGCCGAAGGCCACGGCGCGCCAGTAGGTGCGCGGCGCCATCTCGCCTGCGGCGTCGAGGTCCAGCCGCAGCGTGCCGCTGTCACGCGAGCTCAGGCTCTGCTTGAGCGCCACGTGTTCATCGACGTCGATCGACTTGCGCACGAGGTTGACCACACCGCCGCGCCCGCCGAAGTCCGCCACGCCGCCGACCACGCCGCTGGGGCCCTTGAGCACTTCGATGCGTTCGATCAAGGCGTTGTCCACGGCCAGGCCGCCGCGCAGCGTGCGCATGCCCGACAGCGAATACAGCGCGGGCATGCCCCGCACCATGACGGTGGGTGCAAGGCCCTGGCCCGCGTCGTTGACGTGTGCAGTGACGCCGGTGACGTAGCGCAAGGCATCGGTCGTCGTGGCGTTCGCGCCCTGCAGGTCCAGCGCGTCGCGCGTGACCACCGAGACGGCCTGCGGCAGCTCCGACAGCGGCGTGTCGGTGCGCGTCGCGGTGGAGGCCACCTCGGGCTTCAGGCCTATCTCATCGGGCTTGTCGGCCGAGGCGAGCACCAGCACGGGCTGCAGGGCGCCCACGTAGCGAGGACCGGTGTCGGGCACGGCGGGCCGCGACTCGAGCGCACCAGTGATGTTCAAGGGCGCGGCAGGCGCGCTCTGCGTGGCATGCAGGGTCACCGCGCCGTCGGCAGTGACTTCAATGGCGAGGTTGCTGCCCTTGAGGGCCTGCTCGAAGGCCTGCAGGGGCGTGAAGCTGCCTTGCACCGGCGCTGCCACGCGACCCGCGACCAGCGCCGGATTGAACGACACGATGGTGCCGCTGCGCTTGGCGATCTCGATGAGCGCCTGGCTGAGCGGGCCGCTTTCGAGATCGAACTGCTGCGGTGCCTGCGCCACGGCCGCGAAAGCCGACAGCCAGCCCGCAGCCCCCCAGGCCAGGACGATCAACTTCTTCAGTGGTCGACGCCAAGCCTGTGGCTTCCTTCCCATAGTGCGCTGCCGAGTCCAAACAGTTCTGTATGGTACGAGGCAGGGCCGGCCCCGAAGTCGCTGGAAGGCAACGGATGCTTTGCGAGGGCGTGACAGCGGTCACGGTTCGTCAGCGTCTCTAACGTGCTTTACACAAAGCGGCGCGATCGAGGGGCTCGGCCGTCGATACGCGGGACATCCGCCGCGTGAACCCGAGCTCAGTCCAGCACGCGGCCGAAGATCAACATGTCGCGGCTGCGGCCTTCGGCCCACACGATGCCGGGCAGCGAGCCCCAGGCGCTGAAGCCGTGTGCGCGAAACAGCCCCACGCTGGCCGCGTTGTCGTGCCAGATGAAGGCCATGAGCCGGTCGATGTTCCACCGCGGTGCCTCGCGCAGGGCATGCTCGAGCAGCCTGCGGCCCACGCCGCGCCCTTGCCACGCCTGCGCGATGTAGATGGCCACTTCGCCGGCATAGATGCAGGCCGGCCGGTCGGAAAAACCCAGCAGGCTCAGCCAGCCGATGGGCTCGCCACCTGCGTGTGCCACCCACAGCGGCCGCCCGTTGGTGCGGTGCGCGCCCATCCAGCCCGAGAGCCCTTCGTCGGGCAGCGGCGGCAGCCGGCTTGCCGCCAGCAGGCGCCCGCCAACGTGTGCGCCAGCAGCTTCGGGCTGCGCGGCAGGCGCGGGCAGAGATTCGTTGTAGATGCGCGTGACGGCGACCACGTCGGCCGCAATTGCCGGCCGCACCGTGAGCGTCGCGATGCCGGGCGGCTGCGGCAGTACGGCTGGGGCGTTGTCTGCGGGCTTCGTGGCAAGCATGGGGGCTCCTGCGGCAAGCGTTCGTTGAAGACGCTCGAAATCTAGAAACGCCGCCCCGACAGCGCCGCCGCGAAGCGAAACAAGACCTCACAGCACGAAGCGATGGACCTGCCCCCGTACCGAAGAGGTGGCGGTGTGCCAGCCCCGCTTGGGCCCGCCCGCCAGCGGCTTCGGCAAATGCCGCAGGGTTTCGCCTTTGCCATGACTCGCCGTCTGCGCGACCTCTAGCCTTTGACTTCGAGTGCCTGCCATTCACGCGCCCCTGCCCCCAAACCGGCTGACGGCAGCAGCCAGCCACCGCCTTCAAGGAGGAGTCCCATGTCCATCGACGTGATCAACCCCGTTTCATCCCTGCAGCGCCCATCGGCGCTCCAGATGTACAGCCAGTACCTGAACCAGACGCCGTCTCCGGCGCAGCAGAGCACCCCTGCTTCAATGGGGCAGCAATTGCTGTCCATGCTGCTGTACAGCCTGATGTCCGCAGGGCAGCAGCAAGGCACGCCGAGCCAGAACACTGCCGGCCAAGGCCTGCCCGGTGGCACTTCGGGCAGCCCGGGCACGGTGTCGGGTCCCTCCGGCCCGCTGGGCACCGGCAGCGCGGGCAACAACCCCTTGTCCGCGCAGATGGGCCTGCTCAATAGCATCATGGAGCTGCTGCAGGCGCTCACGCCGCTGCTGCAGGCCCTCAACCAGAACGGCATCCAGCCCACCAACGCCGCAGGCCAGCTGGGCAACCAGTTCGGCGGTGGCAACGGCAGTGGTGCCGGCGGAGGCGGTAGCGGTGGCGGGTCGCCGTTCGGCGGCTCGGGAGGCAGTTCGCCCTTTGGCGGCGGCTCACCCTTCGGGGGTGGCTCACCCTTCGGAGGCTCGCCTCTTGGCGGTGGCTCACCTTTCGGCGGCAGTGGTTCGCCGTTTGGTGGCAGCTCACCTTTCGGTGGCAGCGGCAACGGCTCGCCCGTGGGCTCACCCTCCACGCCGGGCACGCCCAGCACACCGCCGGCATATGGCCATGGCGCGCCGAGCACACCTGGCACCCCCAGCGCTCCCAGCACACCCACGACGCCGGGCACGACGACCGGCGCACCGGTGAGCGGCGCCGGCAAGCCCACCGAGATCCCGCCTGCAAAAGGCACCGTGGTGGTCAACGAGCCCATCGTCGTGAAGGCCGGCCAGACCTTCGACGGTGGCGGCAAGCTCTACCAGGCCGGCAAGGCATTGGGCGACGGTGGCCAGAGCGAGAACCAGAAGCCCGTGTTCATCCTCGAGCCCGGCGCGACACTGAAGAACGCGCAAGTGGCCGGCGGCGACGGTGTGCACACGCGTGGCGACGCGACGCTCAAGGACGTGTGGTGGAAGGACGTCGGCGAAGACGCGATGACGATGAAGGGCCCCGGCAACGTGAAGGTCATCGGCGGCGGCGCCTACCAGGCCTCCGACAAGATCTTCCAGATCAACGCACCCGGTTCGCTGTCGATCGACGGCTTCACGGCCGACGGTTTCGGCAAGGCCGTGCGCACCAACGGCGGCAAGGACTTCCCGATCGCCATCGACATCAAGAACTCGGTGTTCCGCAACGGTGAAGAGACCGTGGTGCGCACCGACGCAGCGAACGGCGCCCAGATCAAGTGGGACGACGCGTCCATCACCGTCGACAACGTGCCCAACAAGGTGCTTGCACCGAAGGACGCACGCGTCGAAGGTCTCGCCTCCTGGGGCTACAAGCCCCACAGCGGTTGATCTCGCGCTGATTTCGCCAGCCGCCGCCCGCACCGCCCTCAAGCAGTACTGAAAGCACCCATGTCCATTGACGCCATCGATTCCGTTTCGTCGCTGCGCCGCCCGTCGGCACTCGACATGTACAACATGTTCCTCAACCAGGCGCCTTATCCGCAGCCTGCACAGAGCAGCAACGCGTCGCCGCTCGCGCAGCAGTTGATGTCCATGCTGGTGACCAGTCTGCTCTCGGCAGCGCAGCAAAGCGGACAAGGGCTGAGCACCTCCGGCCCGGGCGGGTCCGGCAACGAGGGCTGGCCGGGCGGTGCGGGCACGGCAGGCTCGCTGCCTGGAACCGGCGGGCTGACGGGGCCGAGCAGCACCGGCAACAGCAGCCCTCTGTCCGGCAACCAAGGCGTCCTCAACAGCCTCTTGCAATTGCTGCAGGCCCTTCTGCCGTTGCTGCAAGCCCTGAGCCAGAACGGCATGCAACCCAACGGTGCTGCCGGCCCACTGGGCAATCAGCTCGGGGGCGGGGGCGGAGGTGGCAGCAGCGCAGGCCCATCCGCGGGTTCAGGCGGGGGATCGCCCTTCGGTGGCACCGGCAATAGCGGCGGCGGCAACGGCGGCTCGCCATGGGATTCGAATCCGACGCGGCCTTCGCTGCCGCCGCTAAACATACCCAGCACAGCGAACACGTCGAGCCCATGGAGCCCGACGAGCTCGTCCAGCACGCCGAGCACCCCCAGCACGCCGGGCAGCACGAGCACGTTTAGCGCGCCTAGTTCACCGGGCACTCCGAGCAGCCCAAGCACTCCTGCCACACAGAGCGCCCCGGTCGGTGCGGCCCGCCCCACCGAGATGCCACCGGCCGCCGGCACCGTGGTGGTCAACGACCCCATCGTCGTGAAAGCCGGTCAGACCTTCGACGGCGGCGGCAAGCTCTACCAGGCCGGCGCGGCACTGGGAGACGGCGGCCGAAGCGAAGGTCAGAAGCCCGTGTTCATCCTGGAAGACGGCGCCACGCTGAAGAACCTGCAGATCGCCGGGGCAGACGGTGTGCACGTGTATGGCGACGCCAACATCCAGAACGTGTGGTGGAAGGACGTCGGCGAAGACGCACTTAGCAAGAAGAAGGAAGGCGACGTCAAGATCACTGGCGGCGGCGCGTTCAACGCGCACGACAAGATCTTCACCGCCACTGCCGGCGGCTCGCTGAGCATCGACGGCTTCACCGCCGAGAACTTCGGCCGCCTGGTGGCGACCGACCACCGATACGTCCCACCGCGCAACGACGGCACCTTCCCGCTGGAGGTCAGCATCACCAACTCGCGCCTGACCAACGGCGACGAAGTCTTCCGCACCGATGCGGCAAACGCACGAGTCACGTTCAACAACAACGAAATGAACGACATCAATTACGACGCCCGTGGCCCGAGCGGCATGGAGGTTATCGGTGGCCAGAAGGTGGGCAGGGTCGAGGGAGCGGTCATCTGATCGACGCACAGCGTAAGAAAAGGCACAGCAAGACTTCGGTCACGCAACGATCTGGCTTCCGTCATTTCCGCTCTCAGGCCGATTCCTATATTCGCGAGGTCATCTGCAAGGAGCACCACGTGACGAAGAAACTTTGGGGAAGAAATCTGTCGGCCGCCGCAGCTGTGCTGTCCATGGCTTGGCTGCCTTTGTCGGCACACGCCGACGCGAGCACCGACTCGGCGCCGAGCGCCGGCTGGGCAAGCCAGAGCGGCGGCACCAAGGGGGGCGCAGCCGCGACGGCGCGCTACATCTACAAGGTCAGCAGCGCCTCGCAGCTGCTGGCTGCTCTGAAAGACGGCGGCACGAACCCGAAGATCGTCAAGATCTACGGCACCGTCGACATGACGGCGGCCGACAACGGCGGCCCCTTCACGAGCGTGGCCGACCAAACCGCGCGCAACAAGATCACCATCCCCGCCAACACCACGCTGATCGGCATGGGCTCGACGGCCACGATCACCAACGCGGCAATGTTCGTCAAGCGTGTCGACAACGTCGTCATCCGCAACCTCACGATCGTGGCTCCCTGCGACATCGAACCCATCTGGGACCCGAACGACAACGGCGGCCGCTGGAACTCGCGCTACGACGCGCTCGTGCTTGATGGCGCGACCCATGTGTGGATCGACCACAACGTGTTCACCGACGCACCGATGACCGACGACAAGGCCGCGGTCGTCAATGGCCAGCGCAAGCAGTGCCACGACGGCGCGCTCGACATCCAGCACGCAGCCGACTACATCACCGTCTCGTACAACGTCTTCGACCAGCACGACAAGAACAGCCTCGTCGGCTCGTCGGACAGCGACACGGCCGATGAAGGCCACCTGCGCGTGACGTACAACCACAACGTCTTCAGCGACAGCGTCGAGCGTGCTCCGCGCGTGCGCTTCGGCAAGGTCCACGTCTACAACAACTACTACAAGGGCGACAAGGCAAACACTGCCTACCCGCACAACTACAGCATCGGCGTGGGCTACAAGTCCAAGATCATTTCAGCCAACAACGTGTTCGAGATCGCGGGCGCCTCGTCGTGCCCGAAGGTCGTCAAGAATCCGGGATCGTCCAGCAAGACCGGCGCCATCGTAGACACCGGCTCGCAGCTCAACGGCTCGGCGCTCAACCTGTCGACGAGCTGCAGCTTCAGCAGCAGCGTGGGCTGGACGGTGCCTTACACCGCCACACCGCTGCCGACAGGCTCGGTGAAGAGCACCGTTTCCAGCCAGGCAGGCGTAGGAAAGCTGACGGTCAACTGATCATCGGCGCACAACAGAAAGGCAGCAATACGCTGCCTTTTTTTGCGCCTATCGTGCAGCGACTCTGCGCAGTGAACGGCCCACCATGGCGAAAGATGAAAAGAAGGCCGCCATCGCGGACAGATAGCTTGAGGTGTCGCTCGAAGGCCTTGAGATCTTCTGTCGGAGAGCTGGGATCTCATGCGAACGCGACGAGGTCCTGCTTCTATGCGACCAAGCACCAGTCTCAGACGTCAATGAGGTTTCGCCGGCTGCTTGGCAAGAACCCAGACGATCTACTCCCCTTCATGCAATGAGGCGGAGAACTGCTTGGCGAACCGAAAGAGCACCAGCCTTGAGCTGGCTGCGCCAGCTTGCACGGCTCACAACCGGAACAGCCCAAGCTGGAGCAGATAAGAAAAGGGCGAGTCGATGACTCGCCCTTTTGTCTTGCTCAGTTGTGCTGCTGAGCTACAGCATCGAAGCTGGTTGCGGGAGAAGGATTTGAACCTTCGACCTTTGGGTTATGAGCCCAACGAGCTACCAGACTGCTCCATCCCGCGTCAGAAGACAACCATTCTAGCACGAGATCACTTGAAATTGCCAGCGCTTTAGACTTTCAGCACAAGGCACCCATCACGATCTCTGCAGGCGACTGATGGGCCGTTTGCCGTCCAAGTTCTCAAGCAGCCAAAAGGCTTGCATAGAAAAGACAAAGGCCAGCATGAAGCTGGCCTTGCACAATACGAATCCTGCAGCGTCGCTTATTCGGCTACAGTTTCCGCAGCTTCGGCTTCGGTGGGCTCGGGGCGGTCCACCAGTTCGACGAAGGCCATCGGTGCGTTGTCACCGACGCGGAAACCCATCTTCAAAATGCGTGTGTAGCCGCCAGGACGAGTCTTGTAGCGCGGACCCAGCTCGTCGAACAGCTTGGTCACCACGTCGCGGTCCCGCGTACGGTTGAACGCCAAACGGCGGTTGGCCAGCGTAGGCTCCTTGGCCAGCGTGATCAGCGGCTCGACGACGCGACGCAGTTCCTTGGCCTTGGGCAGGGTGGTCTTGATGGCCTCGTGCGTGAGCAACGAGTTGGTCATGTTACGCAGCATCGCGAGGCGATGCTCGGACGTACGGTTCAGCTTGCGCAGACCTTGACGATGACGCATGGTGCTTTCCTTTCCTTATCAAAACCGGCAGCCGTGTCAGGTACTGCCGGGTGCACCGGGCAGCGCTCGCGGCGCCGCCCACTCTTATCAAATCAACGCTTGTCGAGACCTTGCGGGGGCCAGTTCTCGAGGCGGGCGCCGAGTGTGAGACCACGAGAAGCCAGGACTTCCTTGATCTCGTTGAGCGACTTGCGACCCAAGTTCGGGGTCTTAAGCAACTCGGTCTCGGTACGCTGGATCAGGTCGCCGATGTAGTAGATGTTCTCGGCCTTCAGGCAGTTGGCTGACCGCACCGTCAGCTCGAGTTCGTCGACCGGGCGCAGCAGGATCGGATCGAACTGCTGGCTGCGCTGCGCGGCAGGCTGGTCGAAAGCGGCGAGATCGCTACCCTCGAGCTGCGCGAACACTGCAAGCTGCTCCACGAGGATCTTGGCCGATGCGCGGATCGCTTCTTCCGGCGTGATGGCACCGTTGGTTTCGATCTCCATCACCAGCTTGTCGAGGTCGGTGCGCTGCTCCACGCGGGCGCTTTCGACGGTGTAGCTCACGCGCTTGACAGGCGAGAACGAGGCGTCGAGCACGATGCGGCCGATGGCCTTGGTGGGCTCGTCGCCATAGCGGCGCAGGTTGCCCGGCACGTAGCCGCGGCCCTTTTCAACCTTGATCTGCACGTCCAGCTTACCGCCCTGCGACAGATGCGCAATCACGTGGTCGGGGTTGATGATCTCGACATCGTGCGGCGTCTGGATATCGCCTGCAGTGACGGGGCCCTCGCCTTCCTTGCGCAGCACCAGCGTGACTTCGTCACGGTTGTGCAGTTTGAACACCACGCCCTTCAGGTTAAGCATGATGTGGACCACGTCTTCCTGCACGCCGTCGATGGTCGAGTACTCGTGCAGCACGCCGGCGATGGTCACCTCCGTCGGCGCGTAACCCACCATCGACGAGAGCAGTACGCGACGCAGCGCGTTGCCGAGCGTGTGGCCGTAGCCGCGCTCGAAGGGCTCCAGCGTCACCTTGGCGCGATGCTCACCCTTGGTGGCCGACAGGGGCTCCACGTTAATGGCTTTGGGTTTCAGCAAATTGGTTTGCATTGAGGTGTGTTCCTGTCAATACCCTCGGCTCGTTACGCCGATAAGGCTGATGGACCAACCGGGCTGTGTTGCATCGCCTCGGCCCGGCCAACGAGACGACTTCGAGCACTTGCCGGCCATTGCGGCCGGCAAGTGCGGAATCAGGATCAGCGTGAATACAACTCGACGATCAGCGATTCGTTGATATCCGAGCCGAATTCGTCGCGATCCGGCGTCTTCTTGAACACGCCTTCAAATTTAGTGGCATCCACCTGCACCCAGCCCGGCAGGCCCACAGATTCGGCAAGCTTCAGCGAGTCAGCGATACGCAGTTGCTTCTTGGCCTTCTCGCGCACGCCGATCACATCACCGGCCTTCACCAGATAGGAGGCGATGTTCACCACTTCGCCGTTAACCGTGATGGCCTTGTGCGACACCAGCTGGCGCGCTTCGGCACGGGTAGAGCCGAAGCCCATACGGTAGACCACGTTGTCCAGGCGCGACTCCAGGATCAGCAGCAGGTTGGCGCCGGTGTTTCCCTTGCGACGCTCGGCCTCCGCAAAGTACCTGCGGAACTGACGCTCCAGCACACCGTACATGCGCTTGACCTTCTGCTTCTCGCGCAGCTGCAGACCGAAGTCGGAAGTACGGGAACCAGAGGTACGGCCATGTTGGCCAGGTTTGGATTCGAACTTGGCCTTGTCGCTGATGGCGCGGCGAGCGCTCTTCAGGTAGAGGTCCGTGCCTTCACGACGGGCTAGCTTGGCCTTGGGTCCTAGGTAACGTGCCACTTTGTGTGTCCTTGGTCAATCTGACGCATGCGCCGCAGGCAACATGCGCGAGTCTGGCGAGTGTTGTTTGATGCGCTCAGACGGTGGTCTTGATGAAACCTCGATGACGAGGCTTTCAGTAAAACCGCCGGCGTGGCGCAAACGCGCCCGCCGGCGAATGAGGGAACTTGGGATTCTAGCGCAACCGGCAAGAAGCCTGCCTAGACAGGCCCTCGGCAACAAAATCAGATACGGCGGCGCTTCTGCGGACGGCAGCCGTTATGCGGCACTGGCGTCACGTCGGAAATCATCGTGATGCGGATGCCGAGGGCAGCGAGGGCACGCACTGACGACTCGCGGCCGGGGCCGGGGCCCTTGATCTGCACTTCGAGGTTTTTAATGCCCTGCTCCTGAGCAGCACGACCTGCTACTTCGGCCGCCACCTGGGCAGCAAACGGCGTGGACTTGCGCGAGCCCTTGAAGCCCTGGCCACCGCTGGAAGCCCAGGACAGCGCGTTGCCCTGGCGGTCGGTGATCGTGATGATGGTGTTGTTGAACGACGCGTGCACGTGCGCAATGCCGTCCGCGATGTTCTTGCGGACCTTCTTGCTGACGCGCCGGGCGGCGGTGTTCGCAGGTGCTTTAGCCATGCTGGTTCTCTTTCAATCTTCGAGCGTTGCCGATGGTGTGCAGCGCTGATTACTTCTTGAGCGCCGCTGCCGACTTGCGCGGGCCCTTGCGGGTGCGGGCATTCGTGCGGGTCCGCTGGCCACGCAGCGGCAGGCCACGGCGATGGCGGAAGCCGCGATAGCAGCCCAGGTCCATCAGGCGCTTGATATTGATCGACACTTCACGGCGCAGGTCACCTTCGATCGTGAGCTTGCCCACCTCTTCGCGAATCTTTTCGAGATCGCTGTCAGTGAGGTCCTTCACCTTCTTGTCGAAGGGAATGCCGCAGGCGGTGCAGATTTTCTGTGCGGTCGGCCGCCCGATGCCGTAGATGTAGGTCAGACCGATCTCGGTGTGCTTCTGGGGCGGAACGTTGATACCAGCAATACGTGCCATTTTTGTCCTCTAACTCTCTCGTCGCGCGGGCCAGGCTCAGCCTTGACGCTGCTTGTGGCGCGGATCAGTGCAGATCACACGCACCACACCCTTGCGGCGGATGATCTTGCAATTGCGGCACATCTGCTTGACGGATGCGGCTACTTTCATGATCTTCTCCTAAACCTCTTACGCTCTTCCGGGTCTTGGCGACTTACCGCTCACTTCGCCCGGAAGACGATGCGAGCACGACTCAAATCGTAGGGCGTTAGTTCAACGGTCACCTTGTCACCGGGCAGTATGCGGATGTAGTGCATGCGCATCTTTCCCGAGATATGACCGAGCACCACGTGCCCGTTTTCCAACTTCACTCGAAAGGTGGCATTGGGAAGGTTCTCGAGTATCTCCCCTTGCATCTGGATGACGTCATCTTTCGCCATGTTGCGTCGTCACCGTTCTCGTTCAGCTGGCCTTGAAATTAGCCTTCTTCAGCAGCGACTCATACTGCTGTGACATCACATACGACTGCACCTGTGCCCAGAAGTCCATCGTCACCACGACGATGATCAACAGTGACGTGCCACCGAAATAGAACGGCACGTTGTACTTCAGGACCAAAAACTCGGGAAGCAAGCACACCAGCGTGATGTAGACCGCGCCCCCCAACGTCAACCGCGACAAGATCTTGTCGATGTAGCGCGCCGTTTGGTCACCCGGACGGATCCCCGGGATGAAGGCGCCGCTCTTCTTCAGGTTCTCGGCCGTCTCACGGCTGTTGAACACCAGCGCCGTGTAGAAGAAAGCGAAGAAGATGATAGCTGCCGCGTACAGCATCACGTAGATCGGCTGGCCAGGGCGCAGCAGATCGGCAATGTCCTTCAGCCACCGCAGGCTGTCACCGGTAGCGAACCAACCCACCACGGTAGCCGGCAGCAGGATGATCGAAGACGCGAAGATCGGCGGGATCACGCCCGACATGTTGATCTTCAGTGGCAAGTGCGAAGACTGGCCACCATACACGCGATTGCCAACCTGACGCTTGGCGTAGTTGACCAAGATCTTGCGCTGACCTCGCTCAACGAACACCACCACGTAGGTAACGGCCGCCACGATTGCCACGATGAACAACGCCACGATGATGCTCATCGCGCCGGTTCGTACCAACTCGAACAGCCCGCCAATCGCGCCGGGCAAACCCGCGGCAATGCCTGCGAAGATCAAGATCGAGATGCCATTACCCAGCCCCCGCTCGGTGATCTGCTCACCCAGCCACATCAGGAACATCGTGCCGGCGACCAAGCTCACCACCGCGGTCATGCGGAAACCGAAACCTGGAGTGATCACCAGTCCGGGCGAGCCTTCAAGCGCCAGTGCGATGCCCAGCGACTGGAAGATCGCCAGCGCCAGGGTTCCGTAGCGCGTGTATTGAGTGATCTTGCGGCGGCCCGCCTCCCCTTCCTTCTTCAGCGCTTCCAGCGTCGGTACGACGTAGGTCATCAGCTGCATGATGATCGATGCAGAGATGTAGGGCATGATGCCCAGCGCGAAGACTGTGAAGCGCGACAGCGCCCCCCCCGAGAACATGTTGAACAAGCTCAGGATGCCGCCCGCCTGCCCCTTGAACAGTTGCTGCAGCTGAGCAGGATCGATTCCCGGCACCGGAATGTGCGCGCCGATACGGTAGACCACGAGCGCCAGCAGCAAGAAGACGAGCCGGCGACGCAAGTCGCCAAACTTGCCGCTCTTGGCCAGTTGATTCGCGTTGGTTGCCACGCAGGAGTCCTTGAAGCCTGTTCAGTGAGCCAGAGAAGCCTCAGGCCAGCGAGCCGCCAGCTGTCTCGATAGCCGCCTTGGCGCCAGTCGTAGCGCCGATGCCCTTCAGAGAGACCTTCTTGGTCAGCTCGCCCGACTTGATGACCTTGACTACCTTGGCGATCTCCGGCACCAAGCCAGCTTGCTTGAGCGTCAGCAAATCGACTTCGGCTGCGCCGAGTTTTTCGAGCTCGGCCAGCGTGATCTCGGCGTTGAACTTCAGCAAGTGCGACTTGAAGCCGCGTTTCGGCAGACGGCGCTGCAGCGGCATCTGGCCGCCTTCGAAACCGACCTTGTGGTAGCCGCCCGAACGCGACTTCTGGCCCTTGTGGCCGCGACCAGCGGTCTTGCCCAGGCCTGAACCGATGCCGCGACCCACGCGACGCTTCGCATGCTTGGCACCGCTGGCAGGCTTGATGGTGTTGAGTTGCATAGGGTTCCCCGAGGCGCGGTGCTTACTGCACCTGCACCAGGTAGCTCACCTTGTTGATCATGCCGCGCACGGCGGGGGTGTCTTCGAGCACTGCCACGCTGTTGAGCTTGCGCAGACCCAGGCCACGCACGGTGGCACGGTGCGATTCGCGCGTCCCGATGGGGCTGCGAACCAGCTTCACTTTGAGCGTTTTCTTGTCAGACATGACGTCTCTCCAGGTCTGCCAGCTCAGTTGAAGAGCTCTTCGACCGTCTTGCCGCGCTTGGCCGCGATTTCGGCAGCGGTGGTCGAACGGCTCAACGCGTCGAACGTGGCACGCACCATGTTGTAAGGGTTGGTTGAACCATGGCTCTTCGCCACGATGTCGGTCACGCCCATCACTTCGAAGATGGCGCGCATCGGGCCGCCGGCAATGATGCCGTCACCCGGCTTGGCGGGTGCCATCAGCACGTGGGCCGCGCCGTGCTCGCCCACCACGTTATGGTGGATCGTGCCGTTCTTCAGGCTGACCTTGATCATATTGCGGCGGGCCTGTTCCATGGCCTTCTGCACGGCCACCGGCACTTCGCGCGCCTTGCCTTTGCCCATGCCAACACGGCCGTCACCGTCGCCTACTACGGTGAGCGCGGCGAAACCGAGGATACGGCCCCCCTTAACCACCTTGGTGACGCGGTTCACTGCGATCATCTTTTCGCGCAGACCGTCGTCGCGACCTTCGTCAGCCACCTTGGGTTGAAACTTTGCCATTTCGAATTCCTTCTCGCGGCCGACGCTTAGAACTGCAGGCCGGCTTCACGCGCGGCGTCTGCCAGGGCCTTCACACGACCGTGGTAGGCGAAGCCTGCACGATCGAAAGCCACTTTCTCGATACCAGCAGCCTTGGCCCTCTCGGCGATGCGCTTGCCGATGAGCGTGGCGGCAGCGGCGTTACCGCCCTTGCCCGTGGCGCCCAACTGCTCGCGGACTTCCTTTTCGGCTGTCGAAGCGGTGGCCAGCACTTTGGTGCCATCGTCGGAAATGACGCTGGCATAGATATGCAAGTTGGTACGGAACACCGTCAGACGCGCGACGCGCTGCAGGGCAATGCGTGCACGGGTCTGACGGGAACGACGCAGGCGCTGATCTTTTTTGTTCAACATGACTGCGCTCCTTACTTCTTCTTGGTCTCTTTGAGGGAGACCTTCTCATCGGCGTAACGGATGCCCTTGCCCTTGTAAGGCTCGGGAGGACGGATGGCGCGCACTTCGGCGGCGATCTGGCCCACCACTTGGCGGTCCGCGCCCTTGATCACGATCTCAGTCTGCGACGGTGTTTCGACTTTGATGCCGGCTGGCATGTCTTTCACCACCGGATGCGAGAAACCGATTTGCAGGTTCAGTTTCTGACCTTGCGCCTGGGCACGAAAACCCACGCCGACCAGCGTCAGCTTCTTCTCGAACCCCTTGCTGACGCCATTGACCATGTTGGCCACCAGCGCACGCATCGTGCCAGACATCGCGTTCGCTTCAGCCGACGCATCGATCGGGGTGAAGGTCAGCTTGCCAGCTTCGTTCTTGACCGCGACCAGTCGGTGAAGGGCACGCGCCAGCGTACCCAGCACACCTTTCACGCTGATCTGTTCGGCCGTGATCGCGACATCCACGCCTTGCGGGACGGCGACCGGCATTTTTCCAACGCGGGACATGTTTCAGCCTCCCTCTTACGCGACGTAGCAGAGCACTTCGCCGCCGATACCAGCTGCGCGCGCCTTGCGGTCAGTCATCACGCCCTTGGGGGTCGTCACGATCGCCACGCCCAGGCCGTTCATGACCTGCGGAATGTCGTGGCGGCCCTTGTAGATGCGCAGGCCGGGACGGCTCACGCGCTCCAGGCGCTCGATCACCGGACGGCCGGCGTAGTACTTCAACGCGATCTCGAGCTCGGGCTTGCCGCCCTCACCCTTGACGGCGTAACCATCGATGTAGCCCTCGTCCTTCAGGACCTGGGCGATCGCGACCTTCAGCTTTGACGACGGCATCACAACGGCGGCCTTCTCGACCATCTGCGCATTGCGGATGCGGGTCAGCATGTCGGCGATAGGATCACTCATGCTCATTGGATTTCTCCTGTTCGTGTCCTAGCTGGCTTACCAGCTCGCCTTGACGACACCGGGGATGTCGCCCTTGAAGGCAAGTTCACGGATCTTGTTGCGGGCCAGGCCGAACGTACGGAAGGTGCCACGCGGACGGCCGGTCAGTTCGCAGCGATTGCGCAAACGGGTCGGGTTCGCATTGCGGGGGAGCTTTTGCAGCTCGAGGCGAGCGGCATAACGCTCTTCCTCAGACCTCTTGAAGTCGTTGATGATGGCCTTGAGCTCGGCGTACTTCTTGGCGTACTTGGCCACCAGATCTTCGCGCTTCTGCTCACGTTGCTTGATCGAGAGTTTTGCCACAGGCCACCTCAGTTCTTGAACGGAAACTTGAACGCGGCGAGTAGCGCCTTGCATTCGTCGTCGGTCTTTGCCGTCGTCGTGATGCTGATGTTCAGGCCACGGATCGCGTCGATCTTGTCGTACTCGATCTCGGGGAAGATGATCTGCTCTTTCACGCCGATGTTGTAGTTGCCGCGGCCATCAAAGGCACGACCCGAGATACCGCGAAAGTCACGCACGCGCGGCAGCGAGATCGTCACGAAACGATCCAGGAATTCGTACATGCGCACGCCACGCAGCGTGACCATGCAGCCGATGGGTACGTTCTCACGGATCTTGAAGCCGGCAATGGCCTTGCGCGACTTGGTGACCACGGGCTTCTGGCCCGCGATCTTGGTCAGGTCGCCGACGGCGTGCTCCATGACCTTCTTGTCCGACACCGCCTCGCTCACGCCCATGTTCAGCGTGATCTTGGTCAGACGCGGCACTTCCATCACCGACTTGTAGCCGAACTTCTCGACCAGACCCGGCACCACTTTCTCGCGATAGAACTCTTGCAAACGAGCCATGATGTCCTCGTCTTAAGCCTTGATGGCTTCGCCGCTGGACTTGAAGACGCGGGTCTTCGTGCCATCGGCAGCCACCTTGATGCCCACGCGGTCAGCCTTGGCCGTCGCGGGGTTGAAGATCGCCACATTCGACTGGTGGATGGGCATGGTCTTGTCGACGATGCCACCAGTCGTGCCCTTCAGCGGATTCGGCTTCACGTGCTTCTTGACGACATTGACGCCGTCGACCAGGAGATGGTCGGCATCAATGCGCGCCGACACGGTGCCGCGCTTGCCCTTGTCGCGGCCGGTCAACACGATGACCTGGTCGCCCTTGCGAATCTTGTTCATGACCTGTCCTTTGCCGACGGACGCTTAGAGCACTTCAGGCGCCAGCGACACAATCTTCATAAAGCGCTCGGTCCGCAGTTCGCGGGTGACCGGCCCAAAGATGCGGGTGCCGATGGGCTCCAGCTTGTTGTTCAGCAGCACGGCGGCGTTGCCGTCGAACTTGATCAGGGAGCCGTCCTGACGGCGCACGCCCTTGGCGGTGCGCACGACCACGGCGCTGTAGACCTCGCCCTTCTTGACGCGGCCGCGTGGCGCAGCTTCCTTGATGCTGACCTTGATGATGTCGCCGATACCGGCGTAACGAC
>CAMLLU010000061.1 GCA_946480925.1 uncultured Rivibacter sp. | reverse complement strand
CGCTGCGCGCGACGTACAGATTGAAGGCGTTGTAGGTGTCGTTCGCCAGGCGGTCGGTGTAGGCGCCGTAGCGGCTGCGCAGGTCGGCCAGCAAGGCGTTGCGTGCCGGGATCAACGCCTGATCAATTGCCTGCACCGATGTGATTGCAGAGAGATTTGCATCACCGTTGGCTACAGCAATCATGTTTCGTGCTGCACTCGCACCGTCTGGCGGGATACCGTACACGGCTTCGTACGCAACGATTTCCTTCCGATGTCGACTCAGCATCGCATAGGTCTTCATCGCTTCGACAGTCGTTGAAGTGCCAGCGCTATCATACAAGCCAAAAACCTGAGCTTCTACGAATCGACGTTTAGCAATCCCATCGCGAAACTGCGAAGCCACTTTGCTCAACGTGCCGTATCGAATCTGAAACCACGCTTCGGCACGATCATCTGATCGGACTGCATTAAGGAATTCCGTCATGGCTTGAACGTTGCCAACACCCCGGTTGTATGTAAGAGACACCAGGGCCGCACGTTCAGCCGAGTACGGCAACCCGAGCGAGAGAGCCGGTCCTTCATATCTCGGATACGTCTGACGAAGCAAGGCGAGAGCTTCTGCTCTTGTCAAGGATCGCGTGAAATCTGCAAGCGCGATTCTGTTCTTGTCGGCTAGCGACGTTGCAGCATCAATTCGTTGAAGTGTCTGGAGCTCAGTTGAGGTAAGCGAGATACCTGCCGCCGTCCAGATTGCCACGTTGTCCGAGCGACCAAACGTATAACCCCATCCGATAGTGATCTGCGAATCGTGCGTATCTCGTGCTTTGGCCTCGTGACCTTCGAAGCCGCCAATTAGACGGACAACAAGATCCTCATAGGCCGCTTGAGTCATGGATCTGTAAATCATTCCCTATCCCCTGTCAGAGAGTCTTGCAAACAAGGGCAGCACCGTCAGCCGTAAGACGGTAAAGCTGCCTCTTCCCACGCTTCATCGAAGCGGGCTCTGACAAGCTCTCACCGACCAACACGTAGTACTGCGAGTCGAAGCGGGCAACGAGGAATGGGGCACCGGTGAACTCGAACTGTGCCCCGGTGCTCAACGAGACATAAAGCGTGCACGTTCCTTCACTTGTGCTGCCGCAGCTTTGCAGAAGCCGATCAGGCTTCTTATCGGTGTCCAGATCGACATCTACGTATTCCAAATCTCTTCCCTCTTTGGGAACGCTTTGGACCAGAAACGCGTCCGGTTTCCCAACCTGCCGACTTGCAAGAGCACGCTGAACTTCCTTGCAAATTGGGTGACCTTTTGCATGAGCAACACTCGCGCAGAGAAGCGACGCAACACAAAACAGGGCCGCCCTCCACGTAAGTGCAGGCGTGTTCCTTGCCGCTCGCCTTGTTGAGGCAGCCCCAACTATCTTGGAAGGCATGTACGCAGAGCCGTACGATGTAGCGTCCCTCTGTGTGATGAATTCGTTCACGAAAGCCATTGCTGTTCCTCTTCTGATTTATGAATGCCTTGCTGATCAAACCGGCTGGCGACACCTCGTTTTTTTGGTCAGCTAGCCCTCAGATCGCCTCGAAGGTGATCAAGTTTTTCGTACTGCTCTTCTTACCGAGCAAGGCGCACAGTTCAAGCCGTATAGCGCCACGCTGAGGCATTGGCCCCAGGCCCAGCATTCATGCGCCTTGCAGGCCATGCACGGCTGCAGCCCGCATTTCGCCTGGGCTCCCGGCCTTGCCATCTCGCCTTTCTGAGCCAGCCCTCGGTCACCCCACTGGCCACGATGACACGGTCCGCGTCTTCACCGCCGAACAACTGGTCGCCGTTGCTGTCGGCCACCAGCGTGTCGGTGCCGGCTCCGCTGTCGTTACCACCGAGCCCGGCCAAGACGTCATCGCCGGCATAGCCGAGCAGGCTGTCGTCACCTTCGGTGGCTACCGAGCGCGTGGCCTCGAAGATGTCTGCGCCCGAGAGCTGCACGCCATCGGAGAGCGTCACCGCCCCCAGGTTCACCGAGACCTTCGACGTGCTGGCATCGTCCGCAAAGAACGATGCCATGTGAACCGAGATGCCCGCGTCCTCATTGAGCAGGGTCAGGCCACGGCCGTCATTGCTGCGCTGCATGGCCACCGAGGTGATGTCCAGGTCCGACAGGTCGACACCGTCTTCGACCGCGTTGTCCTGGATGTCCATGCGCCGCAGCGCGCTGGCCGGGCCGGTGTAGGCCGCCGCAAACACGTCCGCGCCCGCACCGCCTTCGAGCTGGTCTTCGTCGCCCGCACTGACGAGCCGGTCGCTGCCGGCCCCACCGTACAACGCGTTGACGCCCGCTCCACCGTCGACGAGGTCTTCTCCGTCGTCGCCCCAGAGCTGGTCGTCGCCAGCCCCGCCGTGCACGCTGTCGTTGCCGCCGTCGCCGTGCACGATGTCGCTGCCCTCGCCACTGTCGATCCAGTCGGCGCCGTGGTACACCGCCTCGATCGACGCGGTGCCGCCGTCGTACTGGTCGCCGGCGATCCGGTCGTTGCCGAGGCCCCCGAGCAGGCGGTCGTCCGCACCGCCACCGAGCATGTAGTCGTTGCCGTCACCGCCGTCGAGGGTGTCGCTGCCGTGCCACTCGCCGGGCAGCCAGGCCATGTTGTGGCCACCGGCCACCTGGTTGCCGTCGGTGTCGCCGTACAGGGTGTCGTTGCCGCCACCACCCAGCAGCTGGTCACGCCCCACGCCGCCCACCAGCCGGTCGCGGCCCTCGCCGCCGTCCAGCAGGTCGTCACCGCCGTCGGCCGCATAGATGGCCCCGATCACGCTGCGCAGCTCGGTGGCGGTGAGGGCATACACGCCATCGCCGGCCAGCCCGTCGTCTCCAACGCCCCCAATGAGCACGTCACTGCCTTCCAGGCCGGTGAGGCCGTCGTTGCCTTCACCGGCAAACAGCAGGTCGCCGCCCATGGAGCCGTACAGCTGGTCGTCGCCCGCCCCGCCGTCGATCAGGTCCGACGAGGCCGCGTCGGCCGGGTCGTGGTTCTGCGTGCTGCCGTACCCGGCCGCGAACACGGTGTCGTTGCCCGCTCCGGCATTGACCACGTCGCTGCCGAAGCCGGTGTAGATCACGTCGTTGCCCCCGCCCGAATCGACCACGTCGCGGTCTTCTCCGGGCTGCGGCGTGGGGAAGTTCGTGTTGTTGGCGTTGTAGTTGCGCCCCACGTTGATGGTGTCGGCCCCGTCTCCGGTGGTGATGACTTGCCCGCCGAAGCCGGCGGCGTGGATCCAGTGCGCCACCGGGTCGGTGTTGGTGTATTCGCGCACGCCGTTGAGCCACACATCGGCCGTCAGCTGCGCGTTGCTGACTTCCGCGTCGGTGGGTGCATGCAGCCACATCGCGAGGGGGCCGTTGGTGTCTGCCGATGAGAACGTGGCCGGCTGCTGCGAGAGCGTCAACCCCAGCTCTGCGTCGCCGAAATTCCTGACCGTCACGGTGCCCACGACCTTGCCGCTGTGCGCGGCCTCGCGCCGGCCGACGATGAGGTCGCCGAGTCCCGTCTGCGCGTTGCGCTGCCACACGAACACGAACTTGCCTGCGTCGTCCACCCACACGTTGCTCGAGCCCGGCAGCTTCTTCATGGTGCCGGTCAGCGCTTCGCCGTCGAACCACAGGTTGCCGGTCTGGTCTGCATCCAGCACCGTGTCGTGGCCGAAGCTGCCGTTGAAGTGATACGTGTCGTAGCCCGTGCCGCCTTCGAGGTAGTCGTTGCCTTCACGACCGTTGAGGGTGTCGCCGCCGCTGCCGGCGTAGATGCGGTCGTTGCCGGTGCGCCCTTCGAGACCCGTGTCGTTGCCAGCCGTGCCGAACACCACGCGCTCGATGCCGGGCGATTGAGGTGATGCGCCTCTTGCGCTCACGGTGTAGGTGCTGCCGCTGGCTCGGTCTTCGTATTGGATCGGCGCGCTCAACGGAATACCGGTGATCAGGCCTCCGTTGGTGTCGTAGGGAAGGTCACGCAAGTTGGCCGCGCTGAGCGAACTCAGCAGCGCCACGCGGTCGTAGAGGTAGGCATCGGTGAAGTTCAGCGTGCTTCGATCAGCTCCCTGGGCGATACGGTCCCGATCGGCGAGCCATTGCTGGTAGGCAGGTGCATGGACAGCGCGCAGCGCCTCGGTGGCCGTCCTGCCCACTTCCGGCTCGGTCAATCGAACACTGAAGGAAAGCCCCAGCGTCAGCGACAACAAGGCCGCAAAGTCATCTCTGGCCGCTGCCGCGCTGTACAACGTTTCGATCGTGACCTTGCCTGTGAGCGCCTGGAATGCTTCGTTATCGGCAGCCGTCAGCGCTTCGACCCCTTCGTGAAACGAGACCCGCGAGGGGGTGCTGTCGTTCGCATCACCCACCGGTGTGGGCGTCACGGTGCCGCCGAGGATCAGCCGCCGCAGCCCATCGAGTACCCCTTCCAGCGAGCCCTGTACCTGGCTGCCCGCGGCCGCTTCAAGCAAGGTGTTGACCTGGGCGATGGTGAGGTTCGGATCCAGCTTCTCCATCGCCGTGGCGAGTGCCAGGGCGTCGGTGAGCTTGTACATGAAGTGGTCCGGCACATGCGTGCCGAGCAGGCCGCTGTGCTCATTGAACAGTTCGACGCGCGTGCCGATCTGGCTGTTGAAGAACGTATTGGTCGTGACGTTGAGGCCGTGCTGCGCGAAGTAGTTGTTCTGCCGCTCGCCCAGGAAGCGACCGGCCCCGGTGCCCAGCAGGCTCTCCAGATCGGTGAAGACCCGGTTGCTCAGGGGATTGAATCCGGCGCTGTTGAAGGTGGCCACGTGGTCGATCGTCAGCGACCCGCCGAACAACCGCGCGAACGCTGCAGCCAAGTGTCCGCCCAGGCTGTGGCCGTTCACCGTGACACGCGTGACGCCTAGCAGTTGGCCCGTGCCTGCCACGGCAGGTGCTTCTTCGAAGTAGTCGTTGTCGCTCGGTCCGCTGGCATCCGTCAGTTGGCGAATCTGCGTGGCCTGCTGTCCCGTCGGCGTGGTGATGCTGGACCACCAGTTCACCATGTCCACGAGTTGGGTACGGGCCGCTCCGCTGGTGCTCAGGTCCACGTCCGTCAGGAAGTCCCCGAGCCCGGCCGTGCCTTGCATCGAGACGTACACCTTGCCCGCGTATTCCGTGCCCGTCTTGCCCCTCCACACCGTCGCATCGAAGCCCGAGCCCTGCGTGTCGTCTGACTCCTTGTGCGCAACGATCTCGAAGTTCGCCGCAATGAATTCGGCTAGCTGTGGCGTCATGCGTTCGGAGAGCTTTCCGGCTAATCGTTCACCTTCGTCCCCATCGGCCAGCCTCTCCGCATACGTCGCGTCTGCAAGAAGTGCGTTGATATAGGTTTCGCTGATCATTGAAATCGCCTCTCCCGCAATTGATTAGTTGATGACCTTGAAGTTGAGAGCTTTTGGTAGAGCAACTTCGCGCTCTCCAGAGCATGAGGGGCGCCCGATCGTCAGTGGGGAGTTGCTCTCCGATATTCCAAGGAGCCGGATGAGCAGCCCACCTTTGGCCGTGTACTCATCAAACATCGCCACCAGTTCGCCGGTTGCGACATCGTGATACTCAACGTGACTGCGATAGATGCGAACTGCTGTACTTGGCACGATCTCGTTTAGTGGATTAATCGTGACTCGAGTTATCTTTCCCTGTGGGTTCTGCTGTCCCAAGTGCACAACCGCATTCCTTTTGCACAGCGCCCTGAACTGAAACCCTCCAACGATCTCGTCAAGGACAGGCAGGATGAGTAAGACGGAGAACAGCGCAAGGCCGACGATCCAGCGCCATCGCTCAGAACTCACCCTGCGCATAGCAGCCTTGGTGATCGCCACGCAGGCCCATATCCACAGCCCCACCACCGCAAGCAGAAGAAGGCCCGTCATGCCGCACTCCCTTCTTGCTCGTGCGTGTCGTTGTTCGCAACGGCGAGTTCATAGCCGCTGCACTCGTGAGTGCCCGAACCAGGGTTTGCCATGCGCAAAGCCTGCATGGCCAGTACGCTCTTCATCGAGAAGTCCTCCGTCAATTGATGATTCTTCGTCGCTTGCCGACGACTGATTTGTGCCCGCGAATTTGGGCGCGCAGCCTACCTGCTCATTGGCCTGCGCAGGCCCCTCTTGTGGAGGTATCCCTACTCGCCCGGAGTGCGCTCAAGCCACACAGCGCCACTTCGACGCATTGCCCGCAGCCCACCATCCATGCGCCTTTCAAGCCATGCACTGCTGCAGCCCGCATATTTCCTGGGCTCCAGGCCATGCCGCCCACAGTTGCTCGCGCCTTCATTACCGAAACGCCCCCGCCCTGTTTCATAGTCACCGCTCGCCCAAGCTCTCACTGAGGGCCGCCTGCACCGGACTGAGCAGGTAGTCGATGACCCTGCGCTGGCCGGTCCTGATTTCGGCCGTGAGGTTCATCCCCGGGCTGAGCCGCACGCGCTTGCCGTCGACGTCCAGGCTGGTCTGCTGCAGCTGCAACGTGGCCGGGAACACCGCGCTCTGCGCCTGCCCCTCCTGGGTCTGCACCACCGCATCGGCACTGACCCACTGCACCGTCGCGGCCACCGTGCCGTAGCGCGTGAACGGGAAGGTCTGCAGCTTCACCTGCGCGGCCTGGCCTGCGTGCACGAAGCCGATGTCCTGGTTCTGCAGCGCCACCTCGGCCCTCACCTCGGCCTGATCGGGCACCACCACCATCAGCGTCTGCGCCGGCGTCACCACGGCGCCGGCGGTGCGCACGGCCAGCTGCTGCACCGTGCCGGCCACCGGCGCCTGCAGGCTCGTGAGCCGCTCGCGCTGCGCGGCCTTGGCGCCTTCTTGCTGCAGCTGCGTGTGCTTCAGGTTCGCCTGCGCCAGCCGCTCGTTCAGCTGGCGCCGCGTCTCGGCCAGGGTGGCCTGCCGGGCCTGGCGGCTTTCGTGCAGGGCGGCCTGGGCTTCCAGTAGCCGCGCCCGCTGCAGGGCCAGGTCGCGTTCGAGCTCGAGGCGCTCGCGCGTCTTGTCCTGCCCGGCATGGCCGGCCACGAAGCCCTGCTCGCTCAGGGCCTTGAAGTCGGCCTCGCGTTGCCGGGCCAGCGGCAGCGTCACCTCGAGCTTGCCGATGGCCTGCTGCACGGTCTGGCCCTCGGCCTCGCGCCGCGCGATCTCGGCCGCCTGCCGGGCCTGCTTGGCACGGATGTCGGCCCATTCGGCCTGCAGCTGGGTCCGGTCGCCCTCCCCCCAACCCTCTCCCCGCGGCAGAGGGGGCAAGGCCGGCGGCTGGCCGGTGTCCAGCGCCCGCAGCAGCGCCTGGCTCCTGGCGATTTCGCTGCGCGCGGCCTCGCGCTGCTCCTGCAGGCTCGCGCGGTCGGCCTGCGGCGCGGTGGCGTCCAGCTCGATGAGCACCTGCCCGGCCTCGACATGGTCGCCGTCGTGCACCCGGATGGCCGTCACCACGCTGGCCTCCAGCGGCTGGATCTGCTTGGTGCCCTCGCTCACGACGATGCGCCCGGGTGCCACCGCGACGATGTCCACCTGGCCCAGGCCCGCCCACCCCAGCGCGATGACGAACAGCCCCATGATGGCCCACAGCGCGCGCCTCGGCGCCGGGTGCGGTGGGCTGGCCTGCAGGCTCAAGGCGGCCGGCAGGAAGGCGGCTTCGTCGGCCAGGCGTTGCGGGCCGGCCAGCTCGTGGCGGGCCTGCCAGGCCGCTTTGAGCACGGCTTGGTAGCGCAGCAGCAGTTCAACGGCGGGGTGGCGTGGGCTCGGCGCTTGTGGCTCTTGTGCCGGCGCGCTCATGCCGCGCCGCCCTGCAGGCGCCACAGGTGCGCGTACAGCCCTTGCGGCTTGGCCACCAGCTGCTCGTGTGGGCCCATCTCGACGATGCGGCCCTGGTCCATCGCGACGATGCGGTGCGCGCCTTTCACGGCGCTCAGGCGGTGCGCAATGATGATCACCGTGCGCCCTTGGCAGATGGCGGCCATGTTCTTCTGGATGAGGGCTTCGCTTTCGTAGTCGAGCGCGCTGGTGGCTTCGTCGAAGATGAGGATGCGCGGGTGGGTGAACAGCGCCCGCGCGATGGCGATGCGCTGGCGCTGCCCGCCCGACAGGCCCGCGCCCTGTTCGCCCACCACGGTGTCGTAGCCTTCGGGCAGCTCGCTGACGAACTCGTGTGCGCCGGCCAGTTGCGCGGCGTGCATCACCGCTTCGATGGGGGCGGCCGGGTCGGCGATGGCGATGTTCTCGCGCACGCTGCGGTTGAACAGGAAGTTCTCCTGCAGCACGACGCCGACCTGGCGGCGCAGCTGCGCTGCGTCGATCAGGCTGAGGTCGATGCCGTCGACCAGCACGCGGCCCTGTTCGGGGGTGTACAGGCGCTGCACGAGTTTGGTCAGGGTGCTTTTGCCGCAGCCGGAGCGCCCGACGATGCCGATGACTTCGCCGGCGCGGATGTCCAGGCTGACGCCGTGCAGCACCGGCGCGGCTTCGGGCCGGTAGCGGAAGTGCACCTGCTCCAGCGTGATGCGGCCCTTCAGCGGCGGCAGCCGGGCGGCGGCCTGCGCGGGCACTTCGGTGCGGGTGTCGAGGATGTCGGCCAGGCGGCGCACCGACAGGCCGGTCTGCTGGAAGTCGGTCCACATCTGCGCGATGCGCATGATGGGCTGGGCCACGCGCTGCGCGAACAGGTTGAAGGCGATGAATTCGCCCACGGTGAGTTGCTGTTGCATGACGGCGCGCGCGCCGAACCACAGGGTGGCCGCGCTCACGAGCTTGCCGATGAGGGTCACGGTTTCGTGGGCCCAGGTGGCCAGGGTCTGGGTCCTGAAGCCGGCCGCCACGTAGGCGGCGAGCTGGTCGTCCCATTTGCGCGCCAGCGCGGGCTCCAAGGCGCCGGCCTTGACGGTCTGGATGCCGGTGATGGTTTCGACCAGCAGCGACTGGTTCTCGGCGCCGCGCGCGAACTTGTCGTTCAGGCGGCCGCGCAGCACCGGCACGACCGCCAGGCTCAGGGCGATGTACAGCGGCAGCGACACGAGCACGACGAGGGTGAGCGGCACGCTGTACAGCAGCATGACGGCGATGAAGACGACCGAGAACAGCAGGTCGAGCACGAGCGTCAGGGCGTTGCCGGTGAGGAAGCTGCGGATGTTTTCCAGCTCGCGCACGCGCGCCACCGAGTCGCCCACGCGGCGCGCCTGGAAGTACGCCAGCGGCAGGCTCACGAGGTGGCGGAACAGGCGCGCGCCGAGTTCGACGTCGATGCGGCTGGTGGTGTGGCTGAAGACGTAGGCGCGCAAGGCCGTGAGCAGGCTTTCGAAGACGACGATGACGAGCAGCCCGATCACCAGCACGTCCAGCGTGGCCAGGCCCTGGTGCACGAGCACTTTGTCCATGACCACTTGGAAGAACAGCGGCGACACCAACGCGAACAGTTGCAGGAACAGCGACACGAGCAGCACTTCGCCAAGCAGCTTGCGGTGCTTGACGAGGCTGGGCACGAACCAGCTGAAGTCGAAGGCGGCCAGTTCGCCGGCCAGCGAGGCGTGGCTGGTGACCAGCAGGAGTTCGCCGCTCCATTGCCCGGCAAACACGCTCAGGGGTTCGATGGTGGGGCGGCTGCCGGCCGCGGGGTCTTGGAACAGTACACGCTGGCCGTCGCATTGGGCCAGCACGACCACGCGGCCGTCGCGCAGCAGGGCCAGGGCGGGCAGCGGGGTCAGCGGCAGGCGCTCAGCGTGGGTGCGGCTGAGCTTGGCCTTGAGGCCCAGCTGCCGCGCCGCCAGCAGCAGGTCTTCGGTGGTGAACGCCTCGCTCGGGCTCTTGCCCAGTTGGTGCAGCAGCGCCGCCGGCTCTGCCGCCACCCGGTGCAGGCGGGCTAGCAGGCACAGGGCGGAAAGTGGACCGAGCGACTCATTGCGCCCGGTCGGCTCGGCAGAGGTCGCTGCCGATGGGGCGGCCGTGGTATCCGCCCCGTTGTCCATGGTGTTCAAACTGCAGTCCTCGTCTGAAGCTTCGGTCAGGAGACGAGGTAGCAGCGCTTGTACGGCTTTTGCGCCCGGACTCCCTGGGCGCGAGACTGTAAGAAACGTCACCGCCTCGCACATGACTGCGGGCTGACGAAAGCATGGCTGCGTGGCGAATCCCCCTTTATGGGGGGCTCAGTACAGCGTCTGCACCTCGGCGTCGAACAGGTAGCCCGCGCCGCGCTCGGTCACGATGAGCTGTGGCCGCGATGCATCCACTTCGATCTTGCGGCGCAGGCGCAGGATCTGCACGTCGATCGTGCGGTCGTAGACCTCGGCCTCGTGCAGGCGCGACATCGACAGCAGCTGGTCGCGCGAGAGCACGCGGCGCGGCGCGGCGCAGAAGGCGGCCAGCAGGTTGAACTCGCCGTTCGACAGCTCGATGGGGGTGCCGCCCTGCGGCGGCAGCAGCCGGCGCGTGCGCAGGTTCAGCTCCCAGCCGTTGAAGCGGTAGGCGCGCCGCGTGTTGTCGCGCTCGGGCAGCAGCGCCTGCACCTGGTAGCGGCGCAGCACCGCGCGCAGGCGCGCCAGCAGCTCGCGGTTCGAGAACGGCTTGGTGATGTAGTCGTCGGCACCCAGCTCCAGGCCCATCACGCGGTCGGCCTCTTCGTTACGGCCGGTGAGCAGCACGATGGGCAGCGTGCCGCGCTCGCGCAGCTGGCGCGTCAGCGCAATGCCGTCTTCGCCGGGCAGGCGCAGGTCCAGCACCACGAGGTCGATGGCTTCGCGGTCCAGCAGCTCCAGCATCTCGTGGCCGCTGGCCACGGCGCTCACGCGCAGCTCGTTGGCGCCGAGGTAGTCGGTCAGCAGTTCGCGGATCGCCGGGTCGTCGTCGACGACGAGGATGTGCGAGGGCAGCGGTGCATTCATGTGCAGCAACAACAGGCAGCAAGGGAAAGGGCCGGCCGCAGGCGCGGCCGACGCCGCATCGTACCGGCATGGCACGATCGCGCACCGTCCCCTCGATCCATGACGCCCTCCGACCCCACCCTCGCCCCCACCCCGCCACGCCTGCACCCTGCCGTGCTCGTGGTGCTGGCACTGGCCACGCTGATGACGCTGGCCGTCGTCGTGACGCTGTGGCACATGCAGCGCGACACGCTGGCCGTGGAAACACGCAGTCTGCAGACGCTGGCCAGCGCCTCGGCCGACGAGCTCGAGCGCGGTCTGCAGGGCGTGCTGCTGACGCTGCAGGCCACGCGCGACGACCTGCGCGAGGCGCGCCTGCAACCCACGCGCGAGGAAGCCGCGGCCCAGCTGCACCGCCGCACCGTGCTGGTCCCGCTGGTGCGCAAGCTGTGGATCGTGGATGCCTCGGGTGGGCTGCTGGCGGCTTCGGCGCCCGGCGACGTGCCTGCGGTCGAGACCTTCCGCCCCGCAGCCGGCGAGTCCGATGCCGACGTGCCGATCGTGAGCGAACCCTTCGTGGACCTCACCAGCCACGAGACCGCGGTGGCGGTGGCCTTGCGCTTCGTGGGACCCGACGGCGCCTTCGGTGGGTGGGTGGCGGCCGAGCTGCCGGCCAATGGCCTGCTGGGCGCCTTTCCGGCGGCCGAGCCGGCGGCGGACACGCGGCTGGCCATCTACCGGCGCGACGGCGTGCGCCTGGCCGGCGCGCTGGCGCAGCACGGCGGTGCTGCGGCCGAGGTGCTGCTCACGCCTGAGCCGCTGGCCACGGCCACACAGCAGCTGCTGCTTGACGGCACCGACCGGCTGGTGGCACGCCGCCGCATCGACGCGCTGTCGTTCGAGCTGGTGATGACGCGCGACGTGCGAGCGGTGCTGGCGCGCTGGGGCGAGCTGGCGCGCATCGCGGGGGCCACTTCCACCGGCGTGCTGCTCATCGTGGCCGTGCTGCTGTGGCGCATGCTGCGCGCCGAGCGCTCGCGCCGGCTCGCGCAGCAGCAGCTGCACGAGCGCATGGAGCATTCGCGCCGGCTCGAACAGAAGCTTTCCCACACGCAGAAGCTCGACGCACTGGGCACGCTGGCCGGCGGCGTGGCGCACGACTTCAACAACATCCTCGCCGCTGTGGCGGGCTTCGGCGACATGGCCCGCCAGGCCGCCCCTGAAGGCAGCGCGCAGGCCCGCCACCTCGACCGCGTGCTCGAAGCGGCCGAGCGCGGCAAGTCGGTGGTCGAGCGCATCCTCACCTTCAGCCGCGGCGGGCTGCGGCCGTCGGCCGTGTTCGAGGTGCAGCCGGTGGTCGAGCAGGTGCTGGGGCTGCTGGCGGCATCGGCCGGCGAACGGCTGCACATGGAGCGCGACCTCGCGGCCGAGCCGCTGCAACTGCGCGGCGACGCGACGGGCCTGTTCGAAGCGGTGACCAACCTGTGCACCAACGCCATGCAGGCCATGCCCGAAGGCGGCGTGCTGCGCGTGGCGGTGCGGCCGTGCCGCTTCGGTGAGGAACACTGGACCTCGCACGGCCGCGTGGGCGCCGGCGAGTACGTTGCCATCGAAGTGGCCGACACCGGCAACGGCATCGCGCCCGAGATCGTGGAGCGCGTGTTCGAGCCCTTCTTCACCACCCGCGGCCAGGCCGGCACCGGCCTGGGCCTGGCAGTGGTGCATGGCGTGGTGGCCGATTTCGAAGGCGCGGTGGACGTGCGCAGCCGTCCGCGCGAAGGCAGCACCTTCACGCTGCTGTTGCCGCGCGTGCATGGCGAAGTCGAAGCCGGCACGGCCATGGCTGCATCGGCCGGTTCTTCCGAGCCGCAGGGCCAGGGGCAGCGCATCCTCGTCGTCGACGACGAAGCCGCGCTGGTGTCGCTCGCCGAAGAGTGGATCGCCGGCCTGGGCTATGAACCGGTGGGCTTCACCGATGCGCGGCTCGCGCTGGCCGAGCTCGAAGCCGACCCGCGGCGCTTCGACCTGCTGCTCACCGACGAGGTGATGCCCGGACTCACCGGCACCGCACTGGCGCAACGCGCCCGCGCGTTGCGCGCCGACCTGCCCATCCTGCTGGCCAGCGGCTACGGCGGGCCGGACCTGCCGCGCCGCGCGCAGGCGGCCGGCGTGAACCAGGTGCTGGTCAAGCCGCTGAGCGCGGGCGAGCTGCAGCGGGCGATCGCGAGGGCCCTGCAGTCGGCCGAGGCGCCTGCCGCTTGAAGTGGGGGCTCGTGTTGGCGGCGCGCCGGCAGCTGCCTATCATGCGGGCGCATCGCGGCCGGCGGTACCGCCGCCCCACTCCACCCAAGGACGCACCATGCGCTTCTCATCAACCAGGCTCATTCCCCTTGCCCTCCTGCCGCTGGCTGTGCTGTCGGCTCAGGCTCACGCCCAGGAGAAAGTCGTCTTCGCCACCAACTGGAAGGCCCAGGCCGCGCACGGCGGCTTCTACCAGGCGCTGGCCGACGGCACCTACAGGAAGTATGGGCTCGACGTCGAGATCCGCCAGGGCGGCCCGCAGGTCAACAACCGGCCGCTCCTGCCCGCCGGCAAGATCGACTTCCTGATGACGGGCAACCTGCTGCACAGCTTCGACAACGTGAAGAACGGCGTGCCGGTGGTGACGGTGGCCTCCATGTTCCAGAAGGACCCGCAGGCCCTCTTCGCGCATCCCAACCAGGGCTACAAGAAGTTCACCGACCTCAAGAACGCGCCCACCGCCTTCATCGCGAAGGACGCGCAGTTCTCGTGGTGGGCATGGCTCAAGGCCGACTACGGCTTCAACGACAAGCAGCTCAAGCCCTACAACTACAACCTCGGTCCCTTCCTGGCCGACAAGAAGAGCATCCAGCAGGGCTATGCGGTCGAGGAGCCCATCAGCATCGAAAAACAGGGCGGCTTCAAACCACTGACCTTCCTGCTGGCCGACCACGGCTATTCCACCTACTCCACCACCATCGAGGCGCGGGTCGAGACGGTGCAGAAGAAGCCCGAGCTGGTGAAGAAGTTCGTCGAGGCGTCCATCCTCGGCTGGGTGAACTACCTGTACGGTGACCGCAAGGCGGCCGACGCGCTGATCAAGCGCGACAACCCCGAGATGACCGACGAGCTGATCGCGAAGTCCATCCAGCTGATGAAGGACCTGGGCATCGTCGATTCGGGCGATGCAGCCACGCTGGGCGTGGGCGCGATGAAGCCCGAGCGCGTGAAGGACTTCTACGACAAGATGGTCAAGGCCGGGCTCTACAAGGCCGGCGAAGTGGACCTCGGCAAGGTGGCCGTCTACGACTTCGTCAACAAGGGCGTGGGCGTGGAGTTGAAGAAGAAGCTCGCTGCGGGCAAGTGAGTTTGAAGGTCGAGCTGGAAGTGATAGGGCAAGGGCCGCGTGATCGACGCGGCCCTTTTGCTTTCGGGGGCGATTGATCGGTGAGCGATCGATTGCGCCTCAGCGTTGCGCGGTCTGCTGCTTGCCCATGGGCACGTACACGAGCCCCAGCAGCTGCGACACGTTGGCCGGCGTGATCTGCGCGGCCGGCGCGTGCCGCTCGCCGCAGCCCGAGCGGCCGCAGGCGATCCAGTCGTCGTACTGGGGGCCTGATGCCGCAGGTGCTGCCGCAACGGCCGTGCGTTCGGTGGGCACGCTGCCAGGGCGGTCGTCGTAGTCGGTGAACAGCGAGGCGATGCCTACCGCGGCGCACAGCAGCAGCGCGCCGGCTGGGGCTTCTTCATGGTGCATGGCGGTGCAGGCGTGGCGGCGGTTGCTGTTGTCTGCGTCGGCAACCCCCATCTCCACGTGCCTTGGACGTTACGTGCGCTTTACATGCCTTGACACGCCTGCAGCGTGGGCGCAACCGCGGCGGGCCATCGTGCAAACCTTGCCGGAGATCCGTTCACATGAAGCACCGCCCCTTCGCCCTTCGTTCCCTTCGACTGGCTGCGTTGGCCGCTGCGGCGGCGCTGTCCGGCTTGCCCGTGCTGTCGCAGGCCGCCATGGTCAACACGAGCGCGCCGCTTTCGGCCGCGGCACCCCGCGAGCCGGCGTGGTGGGCGGCATTGCACGAGCCGGCCCTCGACGCGCTCATCGAAACCGCGCGGCGCCGTGCGCTCATCGGCCTGCCGGCTCCCGGCAGTGATGAAGACGCCGCGCAGGCGCCGCTGGCGGCACGCATCACGGGCCTGTACATCGGCACGCGCGTCACCAGCGTGCGGCTGATGCTGGCGCAGTCCTTGGCCGAGAGCATTGCGCAGCAGCGCAAGCTGCTGGCCGGTGAAGGGCCCCGGCAGGCAGCGGCTGGTGTGCTGGCGCAGCTCGATGCACGTGCGGCCGTGGCGCGTTCGCTGGTGCAGCATCTCGCTGCCCAGCAGAGCCAGCTGATCGCTGCGCTGGCACAGCTGTGCACGGTGCCGGCGGGCGAGCTGGCCGCGGCGCTGGCGCCGGCGTTGGCCAATCGTGCGGCACCCGCGATCAACGTGGCCGTGGAGGGCGCCGGTGACGAGGCGCTTCCGGCCGTGGCGCGCCTGCAGGCGAGCATGCGGGCGGCTGAGCACCTTTCGCAGGCTGTGAATGCGCGGCAGCTGGAGCTGGATGCGGTGCGGCGTCGTGCGGCCATTGGCGAAGCGTCACAGTACGAGCTGCTCGAGAGCTTTCAGCGGCTGCTGGCGGACGGGGATCGGCTGGTGACCGCGCAAGGGGTCATGACGATGGAGTGGGTGGAGTTGCGGGCGGCTGCTGGTGTTGTGGGGGTGCAGCGAGGGGTGGACGATCTTTAGTCTTCAGTCATGGGGCACGACTCTTGGTGCTTTCGGCTGATTCATCTTGTCGAGGAGGCAGCCCGCCGGGAGTTCGCCCCGGCAGGCGACCCTCGGGCCGCGTCGCTGCGCAGGCGGCACAGACGGGGCCCCGGTTTACGAAGTGATTGACGAGCCGGCCTAGGGGCCGGCTTCACTGCTGCATGGGGGGGCGCGTTACTGCAGCCCGTCCGCTACGTGGCTGCTGGCAACACCACCTGTACGCGCAGGCCGCCTTCGGCGCGGTTGATGAGGCTGATGCTGCCGCCTTGCCGTTGGATGAGATCGCGCGCGATGTACAGGCCCAGGCCGGTGCCGCCGGTGTGGCGGCTGCGCGAACTTTCCACGCGGTAGAAGGGTTGGAACACGGCCTCCAGATGCTCTGGCGGGATGCCCGGGCCGTCGTCGTCGATCACCACGTTCACCTGCGCGCCCTGCCGGGCCACGCGCACGTGGGCGCGTTCGCCGTAGCGCACGGCGTTGCTCAGCAGGTTGGCCAGCACGCGGCGCAGTGCGGCCGGTTGCGCTTGTGCCACTGCGGGTTCGTCACTTTCGAGCGTGACCGGCTGCCCCTGCTCGGTGAGGTCGTCGGCCATCGCCTGCACGAGTGCGCACACGTCGGTGGGCTGGGTGGGCTCGGCGGCGCCAGCGTCGCGGAACACCGTGAGCACGGTGTCGATCAGCTCGTTCATCTCGCGCACGTCGGCAATGCAGCGCGCCACGGCGGGGTGCTGCTCGGTGCCCATGTTCTCGAGCCGCATGCGCATGCGGGTGAGCGGTGTGCGCAGGTCGTGCGAGATGGCGGCCACCAGCAGGCCGCGTGACCTGAACTGCTCGTGCAGCTGGCCGGCCATTTCATTGAACACGCGCGCGGCGTTGCGCACCTCCACCGTGCCGCGTTCGTCCAACCGCGGCGGCGATTCGTCGCGGCCGAGTGCGGCGCCGAGCGAGCGCGAGGCCTGCGTGAGCCGGCGCATGGGCGCCGAAAGCCAGCGCGCGCCCCACCAGGCCGCAAGGCCGATGAACAGCAGGCGCACGCCGTAGTCGAGCAACAGCATTTCAGTGGGCAAACCCGGGTGTCCTTTGGAGTGATCGATCGGCGGCGGCCCGCCAGGGCCTCCGTCACGGGGTGGCGGTGGTGGTCTGTCGGGCGGCCCGTCGCCCGGTGGATTCGCGGGCAGGCCGGGCGTGGGCGGCAGGGATGGGAGGGTCGGCAGGTTCGACAGCGAGATGGCCGGCCCGCTGGCGCCGAAGAACCGCTTGGTCGCCACGCCGTAGGCCAGCAAGTGGCTGCCCACGAGGGCCACCCACATCAGGATGAACAGGCGCTTGAAGAGCGTGTCGGCGAACCACTTCTTCATGACACCGATACCTTCGCATCGAACAGATAGCCCTCACCCCGCATCGTGCGGATGAGCCTGGGCTCGCGTGGCGAATCGCCCAGCTTCTGCCGCAGCCGCGAGACGGCGAGGTCCACGCTGCGGTCGTTCACTTCGACGCCAGGGGCGCGTGTGAGCTCGATGAGCTGTTCGCGGCTGAGCACGCGGCCGGGCCGTTCGACGAAGGCCGAGAGCAGCCGGTATTCGGCGCTGGAAAGCGCCACCACCACACGCTCGGGCGAGACCAGCTGGCGCAGCAGCCGGTCGAAGGTCCAGCCTTCGAACGACACCACGCGCTGCTGGCCGTTGCCCCCGGGCTTGCGTTCGCCGCGCTGCGCGCGGCGCAGCACGGCATGGATGCGGGCCACCAGCTCACGCGGCTCGAAAGGTTTGCCCAGGTAGTCGTCGGCGCCCAGCTCGAGGCCCAGCACGCGGCTGCCGGGGTCGCCCTGCGCGGTGAGCATGATCACCGGCACCTGCGAGGTCTCCTGCACCCAGCGGCACAGGTTGAGGCCGTTGTCGTCGGGCAGCATCAGGTCGAGCACGACCACGTCGAAACGCGGTCCGCCGGACATCAGCTCGCGGCGCATCTCGGCGCCGCTGGCGGCCACCGAAACGTTCATGCCGAAGCGCTGCAGATACTCCTGCAGCGCCACGCGGATCTCGCGGTCGTCGTCGACCACCAGGCATCGGGTCATCTCGTGCTCCTGTGTTCGGCGAGCACACTACAACACCCGGGCGCCCTGTTCGAAAGCTTGTTCGAAGGTTTCACACCACACAAGCACGGAAGACGCGGAGGCTTGCAGAGGTGTTCCAGTCCTCTGCTCCCCTCCGCGCCACCGTGGCAAAAGGAAAAACGTTGTCCCGGTAAGCGTCAGACGGCGATGCCGACCGTCAAGGTCGCCACGTAGCCTGCGTCCACGCTGCCCGTCACGGTGGCCAGCTGCGTGGTGTAGCCGTCGGAGAACACGTTGTCGGTGGCGAAGCTGATGGCCGCGAGGTTCGACACGCTGGCGCTGTAGCCGGTCGTGTTGTTGTAGACCTCCGAGCACACGTCGGTCGGGAAGGCGATCTGCGAGGTCTTGAGCTTGTTGCTGTACGACGTGGCCGTGGTGAGGCTGCGGTACACCTCGAAGTGCATGTGCGGCATGCGGCCCGAGTAGCAGCCGGGGAAGATGGTCGTGAAGGTCGCCACGCCGTCGCTGTCGGTTTCCTGCACGCCGCGCAGGAAGTTTTCGTTGAGGTAGCCCGACGAGTACAGCGAGTAGTTGCCGTCGCGCGTGCAGTGCCACAGGTAGATGGCGTAGCCGGAAAGGTCGGCGCAGCTGCCGTTGGTGTTGACCAGGTTGATCTTCACGGTCGTCTGTACGCCGGCGGCGGTGCCCGAGGCGCCGGCCACGCTGGTGCGGATGTCGCTGCGCACGATGCCCGAGAGCGTGAGCACGTTGACCAGCCCGCTCGAGTTGCTGTTCGAGCCGTCGCCGGGGTAGGGCCCGGCGGTTTCTTCCGGGATCACCGAGCAGCTCGACGACGAGCTGCTGCTACTGCTGCTCGACGAAGAAGAGGAGGAGGAAGAAGAAGACGACGAGGTGCCGAAGGCGCCGGTGCCGGCGTCGTCGCCACCGCCGCCGCAGCCCAGCAGCGAAGCCGCGCCGGCACCAGCCAGCGCCAGCAGGCGCCGCCGCTGCATCGAGGCTGCCAGCAGTCGGAGGTCGTGGGCCAGGCCCAGGTCGTGATCGTGAGGTGTGTGCATCGTGGCTGTCCTTTGTCCCTTGTGGCGCTGCGATGAACAGGAAGCTGCAGCGCCTGGGTGACATTGAGCCGTGCGATGTTGTCGAGGGTTTAGTCGCTTTGTGTCGGGCTTGACACGTGAGGCCCTGCCCCGAGCCGCCGCTGCAGAAAGTCTCCCAGCGCCCGCATGCGCGCGCTCAGGTGCGTGCCGCGCGCCAGTGCCAGCACCAGTGGGTAGGGCTGCGACCGCACGTTCGGCAGCACCTGCACCAGCCGGCCGGCGGCCAGGTCGGCCGCCACGTCGAGCCGCGACTTGAGCGCGATGCCGAAGCCGTCGACCGCCCATTGGCGCGCGAGCAGGCCGCTGTCGGCGCTGCGCCGCACGCGCAGCGAAAGCGTCACCGGTTTGCCGCGGTCGAACAGCGACCAGCGATGCCCCGGCCGGCTGGCGATGCGCAGGCCGATCACTTCGTGCGAGGCCAGGTCGTCGAGCCGCTTCGGCGTGCCGGCGCGGCGCAGGTACATGGGCGAGGCCACCAGGATGGCGTGGTTGTCCTGCACCAGCGGCCGCACGATCTGCCCCGGCGCCGCTTCGCCGTAGCGAATGGCTGCGTCGATCGGCTCGCGGGCGAGGTCGGCCACGCGGTCGCTCACCGAAAGATCGAGCTGCAGTTGCGGGTGCAGGCCCATGAACTCGTCGAGCAGCGGGCGGATCACCTGCGTGCCCAGGTCCACCGGAACGCCCAGCCTCAACAGGCCGCGCACCTGCGTGAGCGGTGCGCGCAACTCGGCGGCTGCATCGTCCACCGCCGCCAGTGCGGCCTGGCAGCGCTGCAGGAAGGCCTCGCCTTCGAGCGTGGGCCGCAAGGCGCGGCTCGAGCGCATGAAGAGCTTGGCGCCCAACTGCTCTTCCAGCCGGCGGATGGCCGCCGTGGCGGTGGCGTTCAGCAGGCCTTGCTCACGCGCCGCGGCGGCCACGCCACCCAGCTCGGCCACGCGCAGCGCCAGGCGCAGTGCGCCGAGATCCAGGCGGTCGGCCGGGGCCGCGTTGGGCATCGATGGCTGCTTCATCGACAAATGCTGTTTGTCATTGCGCGAGTGTTGCATGGCTGTTTCCGCCGCGACATGCGGCGCACAGTGACGGCCATCGCAACCCCCAAACCATGCCAAGGAGTCCCAGGATGAAACTCCAATTCATTCACCGCGCAGGCGCAGAGGACGTGGAGGACGCGGAGAACTGCGGAGAAGACCTGTTTTTCTCCGCGAATCCTCCGCGCTCTTCGCGCCTCTGCGGTGAAGGAGTTCTGACAGCGTTTCATGCGCCGCGGGTGGCGCAGCGTCATGGAGCCCTCACATGAAAGCCGTCGGCCACCATCAAGCCCTGCCCTTGAGCGACAGGCAGGCCCTGCTCGACCTGGACCTGCCCGACCCCGAGCCCGGCCCGCACGACCTGCTGGTGCGCGTGCGCGCCGTCTCGGTGAACCCGGTGGACGTGAAGGTGCGCGCCGGCATGGCGCCGCCCGAAGGCCAGCCGCGCGTGCTGGGCTGGGACGCCGCGGGTGAAGTGCAGGCCGTGGGCCGCGACGTGAGCGGCTTCGCCGTGGGCGACCGCGTCTGGTATGCAGGCGACCTGCAGCGCGCGGGCAGCAACGCCCAGCTGCAGGTGGTGGATGCGCGCATCGCCAGCCGCATGCCGCACAGCCTGGACTTCGCCGCCGCGGCAGCCTTGCCGCTCACCAGCATCACCGCGTGGGAGCTGCTGTTCGAGCGGCTCGGCGTGCCGCATGGCGGCGGTGCGGGCCAGCGCCTGCTGGTGGTGGGCGGCGCCGGCGGCGTGGGCTCCATCCTCGTGCAGCTGGCTCGGCGCTTCACGCAGCTCGAGGTGGTGGCCACCGCGTCGCGGCCCGATTCCATGGCGTGGGCGCAGGAGATGGGCGCGCACCACGTGATCGACCACCGCCAGCCGCTCGACGAGGCGCTGGCCGCGGCCGGCCTGGAAGGCGGCGTGCACCTCGCGGCCAGCCTCACGCACACCGAGGCGCACTACCCGGCGCTGGTGCGTGCGCTGCGGCCGCAAGGGCGGCTCGCGCTCATCGACGACCCCGCCGGGCCGCTGGACGTGCGCGCCCTCAAGCTGAAGAGCCTGTCGCTGCACTGGGAATTGATGTTCACGCGCCCGATGTTCCGCACGGACGACATGGCCGAGCAGGGCTGCCTGCTCGCAGCGGTGGCCGACGCGGTGGACGCCGGCACGCTGCGCAGCACGAAGACGCGAGCGTTCGGCGACTTGTCGGCCGCCGCGCTGCGCGAAGCCCACGCCTGGGTGGAAAGCGGCCGCGCCATCGGCAAGGGGGTGCTGGAAGTCCGGTGAATCCCGATTCATTCACCACGGAGGCGCAGAGAACGCGCAGAGGACCTGAATTCCTCTGCGCTTCCGCGGTGAAGGTATTTGGCTGCGGTCGACAGCGCCTCAGCCCGCCGGGTAGTTGGCCATCGCCTCGCCGAGGCGGATGCCGCCGCCCGGCTGCCACGCCGGGTTGAACGTGAGGCCCGAGCGCGGGTACAGCAGCACGACGGTGGAGCCGAGCAGGAAGCGGCCCATCTCGTCGCCCTTCTTCAGCGCCACCTTCTGCGTGTCGTAGCGCCATTCGCGCACCTCACGCACACGCGGCGGGTTCACCACGCCGTGCCACACGGTGGCCATGCTGCCCACGATGGTGGCGCCCACCAGCACCAGCACGAAAGGCCCGCGCGGGCCTTCGAACACGCACACCACGCGCTCGTTGCGTGCAAAGAGCCCCGGCACGCCGCGCGCGGTGGTGGGGTTCACCGAGAACAGCGGCCCCGGCACGTGCAGCATGCGCGTGAGCCGGCCGTCGCACGGCATGTGGATGCGGTGATAGTCCTTGGGGCTCAGGTACAGCGTCGCGAAATGGCCGTTCTCGAACTGCGCCGCCAGCGTGGCGTCGCCGCCCACCAGCGCGGTGGTCGAGTAGTGGTGGCCCTTGGCCTGGAAGATCTGGTCGCGCTCGATGTTGCCGAACTGGCTGATCGCGCCGTCCACCGGGCAGATGAGATCGGCCGCAGCCAGCGGCCGTGCGCCGGCCTTCAGCGGCCGCGTGAAGAACTCGTTGAAGCTCTTGTAGTGCGTGACGTCGGGCTCGGCCGCTTCGGCCATGTTGACGCCGTAACGCGCCACGAAGCGGCGGATCAGCAGCGTGGTGAGTGCACCTGCCTGGGCCGACGCCACCTTGCCTGCGAACGCCGTGAGGGCCTGCTTGGGCAGCAGGTACTGGGGCAGGACGGCAAGGCGGTCTGACACGGCGGCAGCTCTCGGTCGAGTGGCGAAGGCGCCGAGTTTAGCGAGCGCCCTCGCAGCGGGCGCCTTGTGCCCGCTGCTGCGTCATGCGGCCGTCTTGCGTGGCCGCCGTGCCCCTTGCGGCAGGCCTGACCCGACGTTCATTCGCCGCTCACGAAGGCGTCGCGCGCCTTCCTGCCAAGGAAGGGGTGGTCGGTGAAGAAGCCGTCCATGCCCAGCTTCAGGAAGACCTTCACCTGCCCGTCCATGTTGCCCAGCGCGGCGGGGTCGGCGCCCACGTCGAACTCGTTCGGCAGGAAGTTGTTCTCGGCGCGGAAGGTCCAGCCGTGCACCACGAGGCCCGCGGCATGCGCATCGGCCACGAAGGAGGTGGGCGTGCCCAGCGTGCCGGCCGCGGTGAGCGGGATCATCACGTTGGTGTTGGCGCCCACGCCGTCGGCATAGCTGCGGATCTCGGCCAGGCCGGCGGGTTTGGCGAGGTCGGCATAGGTGCGCGGGTCGCCGCTCACCGTGAAGTCCCACGGCCGGCCGCTTGCGCTCAGGAGCTGCACCAGCGGCAGGCGCGTCATGCGGTTGAGCTTGCGCAGGTTGGCCGTCTCGAACGACTGGATGAACACCGGCGCATTGCGGTCGCGATAGCCGTGCTTGTGCAGCGTGCGCACCAGCGGCTCTTCCAGCGGCAGGCCGATGCCCTGAAAGTAGCTCGGGTGCTTGGTCTCGGGGTACACGCCCACCGGCTGCCAGCGCGCCGGCTTGCTCTGCGTGCCGCGGTGCATGGCGTGGGCCTCGGCGCGGCGGCGTTCGTTGGCCTGCGCCACCAGCTCCAGCACCTCGTCGAGCGTGGGGATCTCGAACATGCCGTCGAAGCGCGTGTTGGCGTTGCGCAGCGCGGGCAGTCGCTCGCGGGCGCGCAGTGTCTTGAGCTCTGCCAACGTGAAGTCTTCGGTGAACCAGCCGGTCACGTTCACGCCGTCGATCACCTTGGTGGTCTTGCGCGAGGCGAATTCGGGGCGGTCCACCACGTCGGTGGTGGCCTCGCGCACCGAGCTGTCGGGGTTGAGGATGGCGATGGCGTTCTCATGCCGCGCGACCAGCACGCCGTCTTTCGTGATCACGAGGTCGGGCTCCACGTAGTCGGCACCCTGCTCGATGGCCAGCCAGTAGGCCGCCAGCGTGTGCTCGGGCACGTAGCCGCTGGCACCGCGATGGCCGATGACGAGCGGCACGTCGTTCCTGCCCGGTGTGCCACTGCTGCCGTGGGCCTGCACGGCAGCGGGCATCAACACCGCGGCCAGCGTGGTCGCGGCGGCCAGGGTGAGCGAAGCGAGTTTCATGGCGGTCTCTCCTTGTGTGCGTGGTGGTTGTCCTGGCGTGTCACCGTAAGAGCGCGGCGTGACCCGCAGATGACCGATGACGCAGAATCGCGGCCATCCATTCGGACGGCTTCATGACTGCACTGCTGCCTTCTACTCCGATGCTTCACCGGCGCCTGCGCGGCTTCACGCTGATCGAACTGATGGTGGTCGTGGCCGTCATCGCCATCCTTGCGCTGATGGCCATGCCCAGCATGCAAGGCAAGATCGTGCGCGACCAGATCGTCGAAGCAGCCAAGTGGGCCGACATCGCCAGGAACCCTGTAGCCGCGAGCTGGACGCTCACCCGCACCCTGCCCACCGACAACGCCGCCGCCGGCCTGCCCAGCGCCGACCGCATGGTGAGCAACCTCGTCAGCTCGGTGGCCGTGGAGGCCGGCGCGGTGCACATCACCTTCGGCAACAAGGCCAACGGCGCCATTCAAGGCAAGACGCTGACGCTGCGCCCGGCCATCGTGGAAGACGCGCCGATGGTGCCGGTGGCCTGGGTGTGCGGCAATGCGAATGCACCGGAGAGGATGACGGCGCAGGGGCGGAACCGCACCGACTTGCCGGCCAGCTTCCTGCCCCTCAACTGCAGGTAACCCGGCGCTGGATCCCCAACACTGGGGACGCAAGCCGCCTGGCCATGACCTAAACCCCGGGTGTCTACCCAGGGGGCGGTTTCGTGGCGGATCAGCAGGCGGCAGGTTTTCCGTGGACCAGCATGGTCATCGTGGCGGCGTTCGTGTCGAGCACGCTGCTGGTGCCCCACGCCTTCGAGCGGCTGCGTCCGCCCGAGCGTGAACGTGCAGAGCCCGAGCCACAGGCACAGCTGGAAGTGGAGGCCAGGCTCTGGGAAGACCCGTTCATCGCGGCACGGCGCTACGAAGCCGATCGCGAAAAACGCTGCGCGGAGGCCGGCAAGGCAAAGACGCGGGCGGTTGCGACCAAGGCTGCCGCCTCGCTGGATGGCAAGCCAGAGTGCGATGTCCCGTCGCGCGAGCCTGGTGCCTGGCGCGACGGGCTGCTGCGCAACGACGTCCCCTCCCCCGACGCCAGAACCCACGGTCTCGCCGACACCCTGGTGATTGCAGTGCTTGCACCGGGGCATCCGTTTGTCGGTGCCGAAGAAAGCCGGCGCCGCACGCGCTATGCGTTGCTGGCCGGGTTGCAGGCGAAGGACTACGTACCCTCGCACCCCGAGCGCATGGGGCTCCTGGCGCTGAAGATGACGGCGCCCAGCCAGAAGCAGCAGCGCACGCTGCTGGTGCCTTACGAGCTGCTGGTACCGCGCCCACAGATGCGGGGCGACCAGGGACGCGTCGCCGCGCAGGCGTATCGCAAGGTGGCGGTGCTGTGGATCAACGAAACGGCGCTGCAAACGCCCAAGCTCGACTCGTTGGTGCGGCTGCTGGGCGAGGCGGTCGGGAAAGACGCGGTCGAGGGCAAAGCCGCCGCCCTGCGCTCGCGCGTCGTGGTCATCGGCCCCTCATCGTCGGATGCATTGCGCACGGCCTTGAAGGACCTGCGCGCGGCGGCCGAAGGGCAGGCAGCGAAGGAAGCCGCGGCCTTGCCGACTGCCCGCAAGGCAGCCGGCAAGCCCGATCCGAATGACGCGGCGCCCTACTACCGCCTGCTGGCCGATGCCGAAATCCTGAGCCCGTTCGCCACTGCATCGAATCGCCAGATGCAGGAACTCAACGGCCAGCGCCTCGAGCAGTTCATCGGCGAGCGCCTGAACATGTTCCGACCGGCGCTGGCGCGTGACGACTCCGTGGGCTTTCAGCGCCTCATCGCACCCGACAGCGAAGTCCTCTCGCGATTGGTGGGCGAGATCGAGTTGCGGCTCCCCAGGCAGGCGCGACGCGTCGTGCTGGTGGCTGAACGCGATTCGCTGTATTCGCAAGCGCTGGTGGCCGAGCTGAGCCATCACCTGAAGAACAAGGCCAACGTGACGCTGGAGGTGCGCTACTTCTTCCGGGGTCTTGACGGTACGACCACCCGCGACACGGAGTCCGAAGAAACGCCGCTACGGAAGAAGAAGGACGGCGGCGACGGCAAGGACGACGAGGCCGCGCCGGTCGAATGGCCCGAAGGCCGTGACCAGCTCGACTACCTGCGGCGTCTGGCCGGGTGGCTCAAGGACAGCGAAGCGGCGGGGCCGCCTGCGTCACGCGCCTCCGGCACAGGGCCGCAGCCGCGTGCCGATGCCATCGGTGCCATCGGCATTCTGGGCAGCGACGTGCACGACAAGCTGCTGGTGCTGCAGGCCTTGCGTGACAGCTTTTCCGACAAGGTGTTCTTCACCACCGACATGGACGCCCGCTACCTGCACCCCAAGGCACTGCCGTTCAGTCGCAACCTGCTGGTGGCCAGCAGCCTGCCGCTGCAGATGCCCGCCAGCGTGCAACGGGGCACGCCGGCTTTTCGCGACGTGTACCAGACGGCTACCTACCTGGCTGCGCGCCGCGCCGCCTGCCGCGAAGATAGCTGCAAACGCGATGAAGACGACATTGCGACAGCCGCCATTCGCGAGCCTTCCGTGTACGAGATCGGGCGCACGCATGCCGTGCCGCTGGCCGGCTACGACTTCACGAACGCACGCGCGTCATCCAGGCACACGCGCGCGCTGGTGGCGGCGCTGTTCGTGATGCTGCTGGTGGGTGCGCTCATCGCGTGGCCCTCGACACCGGCGCTGCGCCGTACTCGCGACGAACTGTTCGGCGGCCAGGAGGGCCCCGGCGCCGACGATCCGCCGCTGGCCTTGCCGGTGGTGCTGCTCGTGGCGCTGCACATGGCCCTGCAGGTCTATGCCATCGGCTCTGCCGTGGAGCTCACGCAGCCGCGGCTGCTCGGCTTCAACAGCATCCTGTTCATGTGCGCCGTGACGGCCTTCGCCACCCTGCTGGGTCTTTATGCGCTCTCCAACACACCTGCGCGCCAACCCGTCACCGACCAGGGCGGCTCCGGGCGCTACAACGCGGCCCTGAGCGCGCTGCTGGTGTTCGTGCTGGCAGGCGGCTTCCTGTGGATGGCGTGGCCTTCCGGCAACGGCGCGGCCTGCGCCGACTGTGAGCCGGTGTTCTGGTTCGAGGGCGTGAGCGCCTGGCCTTCGCACCTGATCCACGTACTGGTGCTGCTGGCCATCGTGTGTGCGCTGGACCATGCCTGGTACAGCGCGCATCGCAGCCCGAGCGACTTGTGCGGCAGCGTCTATTCCGCCGCCGTGAATGAGCCGGACGACGACGGGCGGTGGGCACGGGTGAAGCACTGGTTCGGTCATTCAACGCTGGCTGGCTGGCGGCCCGCGATGGTCGAGCCGCAGCAGAAGGACAGCGGCAACACGGTGGTGTGCTGCAGTCGCGTCGACCAGAAGCTGATGAGCGTCAACGCCGATCTGCTGGGTCGTGAATACCTGCAGCGGGCAAGGACTTCGGCCCGCATGGGGCGTGTGCTGTTCTGGTACGTGATCACGGTAGCGCTGATGGCGCTGCTGTTCTTCGGCCTGAGCGAAGGCTACGTGCCCGAGGTGCCGGTGCGTGGCGAAGACCATCGCCGGCTCGTGACCTACACGTTGTATGCCGTATTGCTGCTGTTGCCGCTGCTGGTGGTGGTGGTGGCCGACGACACGATGCTGGCGTGCCGCTTCATCTGGCACATGAGTCGCGGCCGTTCGCTGTACTGCCATCACGCGATCGAGCACTACGCCCGCATGCTGGGCGGCGAGCACGCGGTGCTTTGGACTCGCGGCATCTTCCTGCGCCCGTCGGACCGCGCCGAGCAGGAAGCGATGCCCGAGGACTACCACCACACCTTGCTCGACGACTGGATCGACATCCAGGTGGTCGCGCAGGTCACGCGGCGGGTAGCTCCGCTCATCATCTGGCCGTTCGTGGTGCTGGCGCTGCTGATCGTGGCGCGCAGCCGGCTGTTCGACAACTGGGCCCTCACGATGCCCATCGCACTGGGGGCGGCTGCTTACCTGATGTGGCTGGTGGTGCTGGCGGTGGCGCTGAAGCAGTCGTCCGAGCAGATCCGCCACCGGTCGCTCCTGCGCATGAAGGAGGACTTGCGCTGGCTGCAGGGCAGCTCCGGCGAGTGGCCCAAGCTGGTCGAGCCTTTCAAGGAGCTCATCGCGGCGGTGGAGTCGAACCGGACCGGGGCCTTTGCCAACCTGTTCGACCAGCCGCTGTTCAAGGCGCTGCTGGTACCGCTGGGCACCGCGGGTGGTGCCCACTGGATCGAGTGGCTGCTGCTGGGCCGGGGCTGAATGCGCTGCTCAGACCTGCCAGTCCCAATCCTTCGCCCCCGGCTGCCTCTCACACTCCTCGAAGCACCGCACCGAACACCGCGCGCAGATCTCGCCGTCCACCTGCGGCACGATGGTGGCCAGGGCGCTGCGCTTGTCGGCGAAGACGTGATCGCTGCCGAGCTGCTCGATGAAGCCGATGCGTTGCCAGGCTTCCAGCACCTGCGGGCGCGGACGATGGAAGTAGAGGTCGCCACCCATCGCGCGCCGTGCTTCCAGCTCGCGTTGCCACAGTTGCGCGCCGGCCAGGTCGACGAAGTTCATGCTCTTGCTCATCACGAGCAGCCGCTTCTGTGGCTGAGCTTCGTTGCGCAGCGCGAAGAGCCTGTCGGCCACGTGCGGTACGGCGCCGAAGAACACCGAACCCTCCATGCGCAGCAGCTTCAGCTGCGGGCATTCGGGCATGGCGTTGGGGTTGTCGTCCACCACCACGAAGGGGCGGTCTGCCGCGGAGGTGTCGAAGCCCATGCTGCGCATCGCCGGGCGCGCGGTGCGTGAGAGGTAGGTCACGAGCGAGGCCATCGTGCCCAGCAGGATGGCCACTTCGAGCCGCAGCGTGAGGGTGGCGGCCAGCGTGGCCAGTGCGATGACGAAGTCGGTGCGGGAGAGCTTCGCGAGTTCGCGCCAGCTCGGCAGGTCGAGCAGCGACCATGCCACCCACAGCAGCAGTGCGCCGATGGCGGCCATGGGAATCAACGCCAGTACCGGCGCGCTCAGCGCCACCAGCGCCAGCAGCAGCCCGGCCGAGAACACCGCCGCCAGCGGCGTGCGTGCGCCCGCTTCGAAGTTGGGCATCGAGCGGTTCAGCGAGCCGCACGAGACATAGCTGCTGAAGAGCCCGCCCACCACGTTCGACAAGCCCTGGCCGATGAACTCGCGGTCGGCGTCGATGAGTTGGCCGGAACGTGCGGCTACCGCCTTGGCGATGGAGATGGACTGGCCCAGCGCCACGATGGTGAGCGCGAAGGCCAGGCCCAGCAGCTCGGGCAGCCGCTCGAACGGCACCTGGGGCAGGTGCAGGCCGGGCCAGGGTGACGGCAGCAGGCCGACCATGTGTACGGTGGCCGTGCCGCTGCGCTGCAGCCACCACGCGGCAAGGGTGGCGGCCACCAGTGCGAACAGCATCCCCGGCCAGCGCGGTGCGGCGCGGCGCAGCAGCAGCGCCACCGTGAGGGCCAGCGCGCCGATGCCCAGCGCAGCGGGCTGCGTATCGCCGAGGTGCCGGCCGACGTAAGCCAGCACGGCGCCCGCGCCCTGCCCCGTGGGCATGTCGCGCAGGCCCAGCACGTCTTTCAGGGCATGCACCGCGATCAGCAGCGCGGCACCGCCCATGAAGCCGCGCAGCGTTGCCGGCGAGATGAAGTGCGCCAGCCAGCCGAGCCGCAGCCCGCCGATGGCCAGCTGCAGCAGCCCCACCATCAGCGTGACGGCCAGCGCCAGCTCGACGTAGCCGGTGCTGCCGGGCAGCGCGAGCGGTGCGAGCATGGCCAGCAGCGCCAGCGAGTTGGCATTGGTGGGGCCCGAAACGACGTGCCAGCTCGAGCCCGCGATGGCCGCCACTGCACAGGGCACGATGGCCGTGTAGAGGCCATATTGCGGCGGCATCCCGGCCAGCGCGGCGAAGGCGATGCCCTGCGGCAGCACCAGCAGCGCGCCCAGCAGGCCGGCCAATGCGTCGGCGCGCAGGCTGCCCGCATCGACGCGCCGCAGCCAGGGAAAGAGTCGTGTCGCGAGGGTCGGGGCGGGGGCAGTCATCGGCATGGAGCCCCCGACGATAACCGCCCTCGCCGTGCGCTTCGGGTTCAGTCCACCTTCGCGCCCGAAGCCTTCACCACCGCGGCCCACTTCTTGTGTTCGTCGGCAATGAACTTCGCGAACTCGGCGCTCGTATTGCCGCTTGGAATGGCACCTTGCGCGAGCAGCCGCTCCTTCAACGCCGGTGAGTTCAGGGCCTTGGCGGTCTCCTGCTGCACGCGGTTGACGATGTCCATGGGCGTGCCGGCCGGTGCCAGCAGGCCGAACCATGAGCTGGCTTCGTAACCCTTCAGCGGGCCGGCTTCTTCGATGGTGGGCACGTCGGGCAGCGCCTGCGAACGCACGTTGCTCGTCACCGCCAGCGCCTTGAGCTTGCCGGCCTTGATGTGCGGCATCGCGCTGGGCAGGTTGTCGAACATGAGGTCCATGCTGCCGCCCATCAGGTCGATCAGCGCCGGCCCCGAGCCGCGATACGGGAAGTGCACCATGTAGACGCCCGTCATGGTCTTGAACAGCTCGCCCGAGAGGTGGATGGACGTGCCGTTGCCCGAGCTCGCCATGTTGAGCTTGCCGGGGTGGGCCTTCGCGTACTTGACGAGATCGGGCGCGCTCTTGATGCCCAGCGCGTCGGCCTTCGCCGGGTTGAACACCAGCACGTTGGGCACCGCGGCCACCAGCGTCACGGGCACGAAGTCCTTGAAGGGGTCGTAGGGCAGCTTGGGGTAGAGCGCCGCGTTAATGCCGTGCGTGCCCACCGTGCCCATCAGCAAGGTGTGGCCGTCGGGCGCGGCCTTGGCCACTTCGGCCGAGCCGATGTTGCCGCCGGCGCCGGCCTTGTTGTCTACCACCACGGGCTGGCCGAGCGCCTTCTGCAGTTCGGGCGCGAGGGCCCGCGCGAGGATGTCGGTGGTGCCCGCCGCAGGAAACGGCACGACGATGCGGATCGGCTTGCTGGGCCATGCCGTTTGCGCCGGCGCGGCCTGGGGCGCCAGCGCCGCGGCGCAGCAAGTCAATGCAAGCAGCCGCAGCCGCAGCAGCAGCGACCGGCGCTCGGGCTGCAGGGCGGCAGGCGAAAGGGCTTTCATCGGCGCTCCTCATGTCTGTGGTGATGCCGTGGCGCAGTGTCGTGTGACCCCGGCATGTCGGCCACCGGGCATGCCCTCACCGCAGTGGGCATGGGGTCTTGCGTGCCTACGGTCAACCACTCCGAAGAGGGGGCTTCAGGCGGCACATTCCCCTTGGCAAAGCCTCGCGGCACATGCGACATTGGCCCGTCCTGGCCTTGAGATCCGCCGCCTGCACGGCGCGTGCATGACCCGTGAGTGTTTCCGCAGCAACACCGGCCGCCGCCTGGGATCTGGGCGCCCTCATCCGCCGCCTGCAGGCGAGCTTCATCCGCGACGCTGCGGCGCACGAGGTGTTCGACGCGCTGCTGCCCGACCTGCTGGCCATTTCCGGCAGCGCCTATGGCTTCATCGGCGAGGTGTGGCGCGACGAGCGACAACAGCCCTACCTGAAGATCTTCACGCTCAGCGACATCTCGTGGGACGAGGCCACGCGCGAGATGGTGGCGCGAGAGCGCCGCCACGGCATCGAGTTCCGCAACCTCGAGAACCTGCTCGGCTGTGCCATCACGAGTGGCGAGATGGTGATCTCCAACGACCCAGCCAACGACCCGCGCCGCGGCGGCCTGCCGCATGGGCACCCGGGCCTCAACTCGTTTCTCGGCGTGCCGCTGTTCCATGGCGGCGAGCTGGTGGGGCAGATCGGGCTGGCCAACCGCGAAGGCGGCTACGACGCGGCGCTGGCCGAGCGGCTGCAGCCGCTGGTGGCCAGCGTGGCGGCCATCGTGGGCGCCACGTTGAGCGACCGCCGGCGCCGCCGCGCCGAAGAGGCGCTCAGGCTCAGCGAGGCACGCTTTCGTGCCGCCTTCGAGATGGCAGCGGTGGGCATGGCGCACGTGTCGCTCGATGGCCGGCTGCACGAGGTGAACCAGCGCTTCTGCGAGATCCTCGGGCGCTCGCGTGAAGAGGTGCAGAACCTGCGCTTCGCCGACGTGACCCACCCCGACGACGTGGACGAGAACCTGGTGCAGCGCGACGCGCTGCTCGCCGGCCGCTTGAGCGACCTGCGCACGCAGAAGCGCTACCTGCGCCCCGACGGCAGCATCGTGTGGGTGAACCTCACCGTGGCGCTGGTGCGCGACGACGCCGGCCGGCCGCTGCACTTCATCTCGGTGGCCGAAGACATCAGCGAGCAGAAGAAGGCCGAGCAGGTGCTGCGCGACCGCGACGCGCTCCTGCACAAGCTGACGCGCCAGGTGCCTGGGCTGATCTACCAGTTCCGCCTCTCGTCCGACGGCCGCCGAGCGATGCCCTATGCCAGCAACGGGCTGCGCGAGCTGTTCGAGCTCGAGCCCGATGACGTGTTCGCCGATGCCTCGACCGTCTTCGCGCGCATCCACCCCGATGACCGGCCCACCGTCGAAGCGACGATGCATCAAGGCGCCGCCAGCCTGGCGCCGGCGCGCAGCGAGTTCCGCGTGCTGCTGCCACGGCGTGGCCAGCGCTGGCTGGCCGGCGAAGCGGCGCCCGAGGCGCTGGCCGACGGCAGCGTGGTGTGGACCGGCTACCTGATGGACGTGACCGACCGCCGCCGCTATGAGGAGGCGATGGTGCTGGCCGAAGCGGCCGAGCGTGCCAACCGCGCCAAGACCGAGTTCCTCTCGCGCATGAGCCATGAGTTGCGCACGCCGCTGAACGCGGTGCTCGGCTTTGCGCAGCTGCTGAGGGTGGATCCGCTGGAGCCGCTGTCGGCCGCGCAGCGCGCCAAGGTCGAGCACATCGAACGTGCCGGCGCGCACCTGCTGGCCATGATCGCCGACGTGCTGGACCTCTCGCGCATCGAGTCCGGCGGGCTGCCCCTGTCGCTGGAGGCGCTGCGCGCGGCCCAGGTGATGGAGGACGCGCTGTCGCTGATGGCGCACGACGCCAGGCGGGCCGGCATCGTGCTCGACTACGAAGCGCCCGAGGCGCGGCTGCACGTGCGTGCCGACAACGTGCGGCTGCGCCAGGTGCTGACCAACCTGGTGTCCAACGCCATCAAGTACAACCACTCCGGCGGCCGCGTGCGCTTGTGGGCACGGCCCGAGCGCGACGAACGCGGCCAGCCGCGCGTGGCCATCGCCGTGGCCGACACGGGGCCGGGTATGTCGGCCGGGCAGCGTGAGCGGCTGTACGAGCCCTTCAACCGCCTGGGCGCCGAGCGCACCAGCATCGAAGGCACCGGCATCGGGCTCGTGATCACGCGCAAGCTGGTCGAGCTGATGGGCGGCCGCATCGACGTGGAGAGCCAGCCCGGCGTGGGCACCTGCTTCACCGTGCGCCTGGCGGCTGTCGAGCCACCGGCCGGGCCGGCGGCGGCGCCGGGGCCCGCCCAGAGTGCCGATGACGCCGCCGCCGTGCGCAAGGTGCTGTACGCCGAGGACAACGAAGTCAACGTCGAGCTGGTGCGCCAGGTGATGGCGCTGCGCCCGCAATGGCAGCTGGTGGTGGCGCGCAACGGCGCCCAGGCCATCGAGCTGGCGCGCTGCGAGCTGCCGCACCTGCTGCTGCTCGACATGCATCTGGGTGACATGAGCGGCTTCGACGTGCTGACCGCGCTCGAACGCGACCCGGCGCTGGCCGGCGTGCCGCGCGTGGCGCTGTCGGCCGACGCGATGCCCGAGCAGATCCGCGCCGCGCGGCTGCACGGCGTGGCCACCTACCTGACCAAGCCGCTGGACGTGGCGGCGCTGCTGCGCTGCCTGGACGAATACCTGGCACGGTAGGCGGCGCAGCAATTCGATAGGCACGCCCTTTCGGCGTCACAAGGCGTTTTCTAGTTTTCTAGTTCGGGCGAACAAAGGCATCCACGTTTGCCGTTGCAATTGCATTCCTCACCTTGCCGGCGAGTCGGATCACGTTGCCGAAGTCTTGCTCGTTACCACCACCGCTGACATAAAGGCTCTTCAGATAGGCACCTCGATCGGCTTGGCAACTGGTGTCATCTCCTGTAGCGCAGCTGATGGCAATCTCTTCATCGAGTGCACATCGTGAGTCTTCGTGGCATGTTCCCAACTTCATTGCCAGCAGCAGCTCACTGACTCGGAGGGCATCATCCTGCCTATAGATTTCGCCATCGAACCAGTAGTCCTTTCCGGACAAGCTGGGCGATGCGGAGTTGAAGGCCAACAGACGCTGCAATAGTTCTTCATGCGAAAGCAAGAGTGCATCGGCCGTTTGCAGTGCACTAAGGGCTGACTGCCGGAACTGCGCTACATCCTTGTTCTTGTAGGCAGCGAGCAGTCCATCACGCGCCTTCACCAAAGGGTCCGCTCCGTCCATTGAGCCCATTGCCTTGGACTTGATCTCTTTTGTCTCACCGGGTGCAAATGCGGCACATCGGCTGAAGAACTTTTCTACGGCGGCAAGTCTCTGCGCTGACACTGTGCTACTGGTCGCAATGCCTTTTGCAGTTTGCGCATCGACGATTTCTTTCAGCAGCGGCATGTTGCGCCCGCAGAGATCCGCGGCATAGATCGCGTAGTAGCGACCGCCTTCACTCGGGCGCTGTAGAGCCGATATGGCAAATGCCCGCCAGTCGGCTGCTTTGGCGAAGGCGACCTGCATTGCAGCACTCGGGGACTTGGCGCTGTTGTGGGAGGTAGGTTCCGCAGCTATCAGGTCGGTGTTCTTGTCGGTGGATCCTTGTGCTGCTTCTGAAGCATTGCCTGAAGCGGGAACGTGGCGTGTGTTGATCTCAACAGGGACTACGTTTCGTTCTGCGATGAAGAGCCAACACGCAATCCCCAGGACTGCGGCCATCGGTGTGGCCCATTTCAACCATGGTGTCATTGCGATTCCTCAGGCGAGTTTGGGGCAGGATTCAGGTTGGCCGGACCCAGTTTTCAACGACTCCGGAACATTTCCTTCAATGATGAGAGTCATTGGTACCAAGCTGGCGACAAGCCAGCGTTCGGAACCACCATCAGCGTATGTCATCGTGAACGTTGGTGTCAGGCGTCCGTTGTACATCGCTCGCGGCGAGTTCGCGATCGCAGCTTTGAGGTCTCGGCCGCCGTTTTGCGCCGAGATTGCACTGAACAGCTGCTGCGCGGCAAGGTAGCGTGTTGTTGCATCCGGATCGGTTGACACGACGCTCTTGGTAGCGTCAGTCGCCAAGGGGTTGCACCGCGCGTCTGGCTTGGCTGCCGGATTCAGGGCCGCGACAGTGACGGATCCCGCTCCACCTGCTTCTCCCCAGGCGCGTCCATAGGAAGCGCCTCCTTCACTGCGGGATATGAGATCGCAAGCGACATCAGCCGAGAGAAGTTTGGGGAGATAGAGCCGCTGCTGCGCAGCGTGCGCAAGGCGACCAAGCCGACGAAGGTGGACCTGTACGAGGTGTTCTGCGCGGTGCTGTGTATGCGTCCGGCCAAGTCATCTTGAAGGGTGCGTAGGAGCAAAGGATGCTCGTG
>CAMLLU010000060.1 GCA_946480925.1 uncultured Rivibacter sp. | reverse complement strand
GCATCAGGTCGACGAACCAGCGGAAGCCGAGCGGGATGAATTCGCCGAACGGCACAAGGTGGTGCTTGTCGTAGCGGTACACCTCTGTGGGCGCGGCGTTGTCGCGCGACAGGCCCACCGCCGAATTCGTGTAACCCGCCTCGAAGCTGCCCAGCGGCACGCCCAGCAATGCAGCGGTGTTGCCGCGCTGGAAGTGCTGCACCAGCATCTCCCAGTAGTCGGCCGGCAGCTGGTCGGGCAGCAGCGGGATCACCGTCTCGGGCCCGACTACCAGGTCACCCTTGGCCGCCAGCAAGGTGCGGGCGTGCCAGATGAGCGTGTCGGGCAGGTGTTCGGCGGAGAACTTCTCGTCCTGTGGCACGTTGCCCTGGATCAGGCTGAGCGACAGCGTACCGGTGGGCTGGGTGAATGGCGCCACCGGCAACGCGGCCAGCAGAGCCAGGGCCGCCGCGGCGACCGCCCGTGCGAGCCAGCCCGGCGTGGCCAGCAGCGCCGCCAACCAGGCCGCTACCGCGCCGATGCCATAGACGCCCACCCAGGGCGCCAGCCACTGCAGCGGCCCGTCGGTGTGGGCATAGCCACCGGCCGCCCACGGAAAGCCGGTGAAGACGAGCCCCCGGGCCAGCTCGGCCAGGAGCCACAGCGCAGCGAACAGCATCGCATCACGCCACGGCCGTCCGCTGCGTAGCCGCACGAACAGCGCCAGCGCCGCCGCGAGGTACAACGCCAGGAAGCCGGCCAGCAGCAGCACCGCCAATGCCGCCAGCCAGGCCGGCAAGTGACCGTAGAAATGCATGCTGATGAACAGCCACCACACGCCGCCCACCAACCAGCCGGTGCCGAACGACCAGCCGAGCGCCGCTGCAGCCCTGGAGCTGCCGAGCCGCCCGGCGCGCCAAGCGAGGCCGGCCACGCAGGCCAGTTGCAACCACCACAGCACCGCCGGAGCAAACGACAGCGCGTGCAGCCCACCCAGCACCAGGCCGGCCACGACCTCCAGCCACAACGGCCAGGGCGCCTGCAGCGCTGGCGGCAGGCGCAGCTTCAATGTTGCGACGCCGGTGCTTCGCCATGCTCGGGCGCCGGCGTCACCTTGAACCAGCGCACGGCGCCGCCGCGGGCCAGCATCACGGTGAAGCGCAGACCGCCCACGTCGACCGATTCGCCACGGCGCGGCACACGACCCAGCTCCTGGGCCACCAGGCCGCCGATGGTGTCGAACTCGTCGTCCGGGAAGCTGGCGCCGAAGGCACCGTTCACCTCGGCGATCGGTGCGTCGCCAGCCACGCGGTGGCTGCCGTCGGCCAGCGTGAAGACGGCGCTTTCGCCGTTCTTGTCGTCGAACTCGTCCTCGATCTCGCCGACGATCTCTTCCAGCACGTCTTCGATGGTGATGAGCCCGGCCACCTTGCCGAACTCGTCGATCACGACGGCCAAGTGGTTGCGGTTGGAGCGGAAGTCGCGCAGCAACTCGTTGAGATTCTTGGATTCGGGCACGAACACCGCCGGGCGCAACAGCGTGCGCAGGTTCAGCTCGGGAGCGCGCTGCAGCTTGAGCAAGTCCTTGGCCATCAACACGCCGATGATGTTGTCGCGCTCGCCTTCGTAGACGGGAAAACGCGAATGCGCGGTGCCGATGACGATGCCCAGCAGGTCCTCGTAGGGCGCATCGATGTCGAGCATGTCCATGCGCTTGGCCGCCACCATCACGTCGCCGGCGGTCATGTCGGCCATGCGGATCACGCCTTCGAGCATGATCCGGGACTCGGGTTCGATCAGCTCGCGCTGCTCGGCATCGGCCAGGGTCTCGATGAGTTCGTCCTTCGAGTCCGGCCCGGGCGACAGGAATTCGACCAGACGCTCGAAGAGGGTGCGCTTGTCGGCCATGCGCGGCCGACCAGGATGGGTGTCTGACACGAGGGGGTGTCGGCAGTCGGGAGACTCGCAAGAATACCCCAAGGCCATGACGGCGCACGCGCGGCGCTACTATCTGCGCCCCTCCGCTGCGCCCGCAGGCCCTGATGCCGGCATTGCGCGCTTGACAGCCCGGGGGGCTTGATCAACATTTTCCGCGTCCCCATCTGGACGCTTTCAAACGCGGCCGCCGACCGAACAGCCATGTCACTCATCCCCGCCACCATCCTCACCGGCTTCCTGGGCTCGGGCAAGACCACCCTGCTCAAGCGCGTGCTCACCGAGGCACACGGCCAGAAGATCGCCGTGATCGAAAACGAGTTCGGCGAGGAAAACATCGACAACGACATTCTGGTGGCCGACACGAAGGAGCAGATCATCCAGATGAACAACGGATGCATCTGCTGCACCATCCGCGAGGACCTGCGCTCCACGCTGGCCGACCTGGCCGAGAAAAAGCGCAAGGGCGAGCTCGACTTCGAGCGCGTGGTCATCGAAACCACCGGCCTGGCCGACCCCGGCCCGGTGGCGCAGACCTTCTTCATGGACGACGAGATCGCCGAGGCCTTCCTGCTCGATTCCATCCTGACGCTGGTGGATGCCAAGCACGCCGAACAGCAGCTCAACGACCGCCAGGAGGCCCGCCGCCAGGTGGGCTTTGCCGACCAGATCTTCATCAGCAAGACCGATCTGGTGGCCCAGCAGGAGGTGGACGCGCTGATCCACCGCCTGAAACACATGAACCCCCGCGCGCCGCAAAAGGCGGTGCATTTCGGCGAAATGCCGCTGTCGGAAGTGTTCGACCTGCGCGGCTTCAACCTGAACGCCAAGCTCGAGATCGACCCGGACTTCCTGTCGGCCGACGAGCATGACCACGACCATCACCATCACCACGATCATGAGCATGGCGAGCATTGCGATCACCCGCACCACCATGCCCACGACGACGACGTGAAAAGCTTCGTGTTCCGCGCCGACCGGCCGTTGGTGCCGGCCAAGCTGGAGGACTTCCTGGGCGCCATCGTGCAGATCTACGGCCCCCGCATGCTGCGCTACAAGGGCGTGTTGAACATGCAGGGCTTCGACCGCAAGGTGGTGTTTCAGGGTGTCCACCAATTGATGGGCAGCGACGTCGGTCCGAAATGGGCCGAAGGAGAAAAGCGAACCAGCAAGATGGTGTTCATCGGCGTCGACCTGCCCAAGGACATCCTCCTGCAGGGCTTGGAGCAGTGCCTGGCTTGAGGGGTGTTGCGGCTCGCAACGGACCCGGGCTCGCCCGGGTGTGCAACGTGGCTACAATCCGCGCGCCCAAAAGAGCAGGAAGGCGCGCCCGAGCCTGCCGGAGCAGGTTATAAAGCCGTTGCGAGGAGACCCCAGTGAGCAAGACCACGGCCCAGCGAGCAACCAGCACCAAGCCTGCAGCCAAGCCGGCCGCCAAGACGACGGTTGTGAGCAGCGCGGGTACCGCGAAGGCCCAGCCTGCCGCCAAGGCGCCGGCCAAAGCGGCAGCCACCAAACCGGTCGGCAAGACGGCAGCAGCCAAGGCTCCGGTCAAACCGGCCCCGAAGACGGCTGCCGCGCCGGCTGCGAAAGCCGCCGCGAAGGTTGTCAGCCACGAGGAGCAAACACCCGTGGCGGCAGCCACCAAGGCGACGACCGCTCATGTCAAACCTGCCCCTGCACCGGCGCCGATGGCACCTGCAGCGGCAGCGACCCGACCCGCACCTCTGGGGATACCCAGCCGACCCATGAACACCGTAGTGAACGATTTCCCCAAACCCGCCATCAAGGTGGACCCCAAGCTGGCCAACGTCTGGAAGACCAAGGCCGGCCACGAGCTGACCGACGCCGAAGTGTTGGCCATGCCCGACGGCGAATACATGAACGACAAGCAGCTGGAGTTCTTCCGCACCAAGCTGCAGCGCCAGCGTGAAGACCTGCTCGAAAACGCCGGCGAAACCACCGAACACCTGCGCGAGGACACCTCCATCGTCCCCGACCCGGCGGACCGCGCCACCATCGAGGAAGAGCACGCGCTGGAGCTGCGCACGCGCGACCGCGAGCGCAAGCTGCTGAAGAAGATCTCACAGGCGCTGGCCCGCATCGACGCCGGCGAATACGGCTACTGCGACGAAACCGGCGAACCCATCGGACTGGGCCGCCTGATCGCTCGGCCCACCGCTACACTGTCTCTCGAAGCGCAGCAGCGCCGCGAGATGAAACAGAAGATGTTCGGCGACTGAACCCGGGCATCACCAGTCACTCCAACGCGATTCACATCCCTCCCCGCCCACCGAGCGCCTGATGTCCGATCCCAAAGACGGCGAGAGCTTTTTTCGCAAGGTCGTGAGGTTCGTGGCCAACCCGGCCACGGACTGGGCAGAGCTCAGTTCGCGCCAGGATGCGCCTGAGAGCGAGTACGCCAAGTCCGAGCTCAAGGCGATGATCGAGCGCAAGCGGCGCAACGACTTCGTGCGCAAGCGCGAGTTCGACATGCTGCGCAAGGTGCGCCGCGAAGGCCTGTCGGGCGACGGCTTGGCAGCGCTGGCCGGCTCGTCGAACCTCGACGATTCCGAGCCACGCGCGATGGATACCGCCCGAGCCGACGCCACGGTCAAGGCCAAGATCGACGAGATCGAGCAGCAGATGGTGGGCGAAGGCTTCGGAGCCAGCCGCCATGCCCCGGCGCGGCCGTCGTCGTTCTACAACTCGCCCACGCAACCGGCCGCCATCGGCGAGGCCGCCACGCAGCCGATGAACCTGCCTGGCACGGCAGCGCCAGCCGCAGCGCCCACGCCGGCGGTTGCGGTGAGGGGCGGCGGTACCTCCCCGTCGTCACCCCTGTCTCCCACGCCGCTGGCAGCCGACTTTGCCAACCCGTTTGCCGTCGAAGTCAACGAGATCGCCCATGATCCGGAGCTGGACGAAGCGGTGATCGCGTTCGCCAACGCCGACTTCGAGCTCTGCGAGCAGTCCCTTGCGTCGCTGGTAGGCCCGGGCGGCAGCCGTTCCCAGCATGCCGAGACCTGGCTCGTGCTGTTCGACCTCTACCGGGCGATCGGCCAGCAGCACAAGTTCGAAAGCCTGGCGCTCGACTACGCGCAGCAGTTCGGCTGGTCGGCTCCGCAGTGGTTTTCGCTGCCCAAGCTGGTGGCCGAGGCCGCCGCCGAGGAAAAGCCCGCGTCCCGCGGCTCCAGTGCGCCGCGCGTCGACGGCTCGATCGGTTGGGTCTCGCCCGATGTGATCGACATGGATGCGGTGGCCCGGCTGCGTTCGCAAACCTTGCAGATGCCGCTGCCATGGGTGCTCGACTGGAGCGCCGTGAAGAGCGTTGACGCCGAGGCGGCACACCAGCTGAGCCTGCTGTTCCGTGGCTGGGCCAGCCAGGCCGTCGAAATGCGCTGGCTGGGCGGCGACCGCCTGCTCAACGTGCTGGCAGACACCGCCCCCACTGGCGTGCGTGATGCCGATCCGGTGTACTGGCTGCTGCGGCTCGATGCGCTGCGCTTGGCCAATCGCCCCGACCAGTTCGACGAGGTGGCGATCGACTACTGCGTCACTTACGAGGTGTCCCCGCCGTCATGGGAGCCGGCCAAGTGCTCGGTGCGCGTCAGCGAAGGCGGTGGTTCGACCGTAGCGCCAGCCTCTTCGGTGATCAGCGACGTGTCCACCGGCTTTGTCGAATCGCAGATGGTGGAGGACGGCGTCGTGCAGATGGCGACCGTCGAGCTCTCGGGTCAACTGGTGGGCGACATCGGCGCCACGCTCGATCGACTGCAGTTGCAGTTAGGTGGCGCCAGCATCGTCAACGTCAGCTGCTCCAAGCTGATCCGCGTCGACTTCATCGCAGCCGGCGACCTGCTCAACTGGGTGCTGGCGCGGCGAGGTGAAAACCGCACCGTGAACTTCGAAGACGCGCACCGCCTGGTGGCGCTGTTCTATGGCGCGATGGGCATCAACGAGCACGCGCGCGTCAAGGTCCGCAACGTCTAGCGACGTTGTTGCCGCACAGGTTTTAGCGGCCGCGTAAGCTGCTCCTCCCGTTGAAGCCTGTCGCTTCAACCCCAGCTCTCCCTCTTATGGACATCTACCACGGCACCACCATCGTGAGCGTGCGCCGCGGCCGCGAAGTCGCCATCGGCGGCGACGGTCAGGTCACGCTCGGCAACATCGTCGTCAAGGCCTCGGCCCGCAAGGTGCGCAAGCTCTACCGCGACCAGGTGCTGGCCGGCTTTGCCGGCGCCACCGCCGACGCATTCACGCTGTTCGAGCGATTCGAGGCCAAGCTCGAGAAGCACCAGGGCCATCTGATCCGCTCGGCCATCGAACTCACGAAAGACTGGCGCACCGATCGCGTGCTGCGCCGCCTGGAGGCCATGCTGGCCGTGGCCGACAAGGACGCGTCGCTCATCATCACCGGCAACGGCGACGTGCTGGAGCCCGAGCAGGGCATCATCGCCATCGGCTCCGGTGGCGCCTATGCACAGGCGGCGGCGCGCGCGCTGCTCGACCACACCGAGCTGTCGGCTCGCGACGTGGTGAAGAAGTCCCTCGAGATCGCGGGGGACCTGTGCATCTACACCAACCAGCACCACACGATCGAAACCCTCGGTAGTGACTAGCGACCCGTGACTGGTAGCCAGTCGGTTTGCACCAGTCACACGCCACCGGTCACCACTTACCCGTCACAGGTCACTGAAAAATGAGCACCATGACTCCTCAGGAGATCGTCTCCGAGCTCGACCGCCACATCGTCGGCCAGAAAGACGCCAAGCGTGCGGTGGCCATCGCGCTGCGCAACCGCTGGCGCCGCCAGCAGGTGGACGAAAAGCTGCGCTCCGAGATCACGCCGAAGAACATCCTGATGATCGGCCCCACGGGCGTGGGCAAAACCGAAATAGCCCGCCGGCTGGCGCGCCTGGCCGACGCGCCCTTCATCAAGGTGGAGGCCACCAAGTTCACCGAAGTGGGTTACGTCGGCAAGGACGTGGACACCATCGTGCGCGACCTGGTCGACATGGCGGTGAAGCAGGCCCGCGAAGCGGCGGTGCGCGCCAACCGCGCCCGCGCCGAAGACGCTGCCGAAGAGCGCGTGCTCGATGTGCTGGTGCCGCCGCCGCGCAGTGCCGGCTTCGGGCTCACGCCGGCGGAATCGGCCCCCACTGACAACACCGCGCGCCAGGTGATGCGCAAGCGCCTTCGCGAAGGCACGCTCGACGACAAGGAAATCGAGATCGAAGTGGCCGAGCCGCGCGCAGCGCTCGAAATCATGGGCCCGCCCGGCATGGAAGACATGGCCGAGCAACTGCGCGGCATGTTCGCCAACCTGGGCGGCCCCAAGCGCAAGACGCGCAAGCTGAAGATCGCCGAGGCGCTGAAACTCCTGATCGATGAAGAGGCCGCCAAGCTGGTCAACGAGGACGAGCTGAAGACGCAGGCGGTGGCCAATGCGGAGCAGAACGGCATCGTCTTCATCGACGAGATCGACAAGGTGGCTTCGCGCTCCGAAGCGGGCGGGGCCGACGTGTCGCGCCAGGGCGTGCAGCGCGACCTGCTGCCGCTGGTGGAAGGCACCACGGTCAACACCAAGTACGGCATGGTGAAGACCGATCACATCCTGTTCATCGCATCGGGCGCGTTCCATCTGTCGAAACCGAGCGACCTGATCCCCGAGCTGCAGGGGCGCTTCCCGATCCGCGTCGAGCTGGGGTCGCTGTCGGTGGATGACTTCGAGGCCATCCTCACGACCACGCACGCGAGCCTGGCTAAGCAATACCAGGCACTGCTGGCTACCGAGGGCGTGACCATCGACTTCAAACCCGAGGCGATCCGTCGGCTGGCGCAGATTGCCTATGACGTGAACGAGCGGACCGAAAACATCGGTGCACGGAGGCTTTCCACCGTGATGGAGCGCCTGCTCGACGAAGTGAGCTTCGACGCACCGAGGCTCGGCGGCCAGACGGTGACGATCGACGCCGCGTATGTGGACGGCAAGCTCGGCGACCTGTCGAAGAACGAGGACCTGTCGCGCTACATCCTCTAGCGGCGGCTACTAACGAAGCCCGCGCTGCTGCGCAATCGCCAGCAGCCCGTCGAAGATCAGGCTCTCGACCAGCTCGTACTGGATGCCCAGGTAGGGCGCCACCTTCCAGCCCGCGCCACCTGTGACGATGCAGCGCGGCGCGGCGCCGCAGCGCTGCGTGATGCTGCGGTGCATGCGCTCGATGGCCCCCGTGATGGCATAGGTGCCGCCGCTGGTAAGTGCATCGCTGGTGTTGGAGGGGAACTCGGTCACCTCGCCGGTGGGCACCCGCAGGCCGGCGGTGCCGCTTTCGAGCGAGCGCAGCATGATGCCGTGGCCCGGCAGGATGAAACCGCCCAGGAAGTGGCCGCTGGCGTCGAGCGCGTCCACCGTCACGGCAGTGCCCACCATCACCACCAGCGCCGGCCCCTTGTGCCCCGCATCGAGCAGGCGCCAGCGTGCGCCGATGAGCGCGACCCAGCGGTCCGTGCCCAGCCGACCGGGATGGTCGTAGCCGTTGGTGATGCCGGCCTCGCCGGCTGTTGAAACGGCCCAGCTGGGCGAGAGGTCCCACAGCTCGAGCTGTTCTTCGACGCGGTGGCGCACCGCGTCTCCCGCCACGCAACAACCCAGCATGCTGCTGGGCGGTGCGAGTTTGGCCCACTCGCCGTCGCGATCGGCGTCGGTGAGGTGGTCGATGGTCTCGAGGAACGCTGCGCCATGCGCCAGCAGCGCGGCGCCGGGATGGGGCGCCGCGTATTGCGCCCACTTGAGGCGCGTATTGCCGATGTCGATGGCGAGAAAGCTCATGAAGTCGGATCGCGCCGCCGGGTTAGCTCGGTGCCGCGGTGCGGCGCAAGCCGCAGCTCATGCCGGCTGCTGCGCGTAGGGTCCGCTCAATGGTAGGTCTTCGTCATGCAGGCTGCTGCCGAACAGCAACTCGCGGGCGTGCTGCAGCGTGCGGTCCACGTCGGCCGGCTTGGTTCGCGACCGCTCCACCTTGGTTTGCACCTCGTACAGCAAGTCGGCCAGTTCTTCCCGGCCCTGCGCGCGGCGCAGCTTCATCACTGTGAGCGCACCGGTCACCGGGGCGGCGATCTTCAGCATCTCGATCAGCGTTTCGCGCGCTGACTCCAGCAGCAGGGCCGCTTCGTTCACGGCGCCCGACGCGATGGGGGCGACCTTTTCGAGCGTCTGCGCGGCCTGGGTTGTGGTCGTCACGTCCTCCTCGGGCGGTGGCAGCGTGAGACCGGTATGCAGCGGGATGTCCACTTCCCCGATGGGCCCGGCAGCGAGATCCGCAACGGCTTGCTCCGGCACCAGCACCAGCCCCAGCACCAGCAGTTCCTCGAAGTGCTTGGGGGTGGCACCGGCATGCTGCGCCAGGTTCATCACCTCGTCGAGCGTGCGCCGGCCGTCCACCAGCAGCAGGATGGTGCGGTGCTTCTGGCTCAGGCCGTGGGTACGCCGGGTCAATTCCTGTTGGCCTTCAGGAGTCTTCAGCGGGATCATCGAGTGGTGCTCACGGGTGATTCGGGCTGGGGCCGCATTGTGGGGCCCTTCGCTTGTGGTGACCAGCCGTAACGGCCCTGCCACCACAGCGACCGCATTCCTGGGGCGGATTCGATGCAGTTATATTGACGTTTACGTAAACGTAAATCTGAAGGCGACCGACTGCCGCAGAGCAGCCGTGGCCGAGGAGACGACATGACCGACCTGTCCGCAGAGTTCAAGGCGCTGGCCGAGTACCGGCCGACCCACAAGGTGCGCTTCGTCACCGCCGCATCGTTGTTTGACGGCCACGATGCGTCGATCAACATCATGCGGCGCATCCTGATGGGCATGGGCGCGGAGGTGATCCATCTCGGGCACAACCGCTCGGTCGACGAGGTGGTGACCGCGGCGCTTCAGGAAGACGTGCAGGGCATCGCAGTGAGCTCCTACCAGGGTGGTCACGTCGAGTATTTCAAATACATGGTGGAGTTGCTGCGGGCGCGCGGCGGCGAGCACATCCAGGTGTTCGGCGGCGGCGGCGGGGTCATCGTGCCGAGTGAGATCCGCGATCTGGCCGACCACGGCGTGCGCATCTTCAGCCCCGAGGACGGCCAGCGCATGGGGCTGGCCGGAATGATCGGCGAGATGGTGATGCGCTGCGACCGCGACCTGACCGGCGCGACGCCCAGGAAGCTCGATGCGATCCGCGGGCACGACGAACCAAACTGGCGCGCGCTGGCGCAGTTGATCACCGCGCTGGAAAACGGCGCGATCGACGCGAAGCTGAAGGCTGCCCTGCACGACGCGGCCAGCGGCGCGCAGGTGCCGGTGCTCGGCATCACCGGCACGGGCGGTGCGGGCAAGTCGTCGCTGACCGACGAGCTGATCCGCCGCATGCGGCTCGACCAGGGCGATGCACTGCGCATCGCGGTCATCAGCATCGACCCGTCGCGGCGCAAGAGCGGCGGTGCACTGCTGGGCGACCGCATCCGCATGAATGCGATCAATCCCTGGCAGAACGGCACGCGGGTCTTCATGCGCAGCCTGGCCACGCGAGAGGCTGGCAGCGAGATCAGCGCAGCCTTGCCCGACGTGGTGGCGGCCTGCAAGGCCGCGCGCTTCGACCTCGTGATCGTCGAGACCTCGGGCATCGGCCAGGGCGACGCAGCCATCGTGCCGCACGTGGACGTGCCGATGTACGTGATGACGCCCGAGTACGGCGCTGCCAGCCAGCTCGAGAAGATCGACATGCTGGACTTCGCGGAATACGTGGCGATCAACAAGTTCGACCGCAAGGGCGCGCTCGATGCGCTGCGCGACGTTTCCAAGCAGGTGCAGCGCAACAGGGAAGCCTTCGGCAAGCGGCCCGAGCAGATGCCGGTGTTCGGCACGATGGCCAGCCGCTTCAATGACGACGGTGTCACCGCGCTGTACCAGGCCCTGGCGGCGCGCCTGGCAGAGCTGGGGCTCAAGCTTGGCGAAGGCCGGCTGCCCAAGGTCGACACGCGCCACAGCACGCACCAGACGCCGGTGGTGCCGGCGGCTCGCGTGCGCTACCTGGCCGAGATCGCCGACACGGTGCGCGGCTACAAGGCGCGCGCGCGCCGTGAAGCGAGGCTGGCGCGTGAGGCGCAGCAGCTGCGCGCGTCGGCCCGGTTGCTGGACGAAGCCAAGAAGAGGGAGGGCCTTGCGGCGCTAGAGGAACTGGCCACGCAGCGCGAAGACCAGCTGTCGCCCGACGCCCGCAAGCTGCTCGCGCAATGGCCGCAGATGCAGCAGTCGTACGCGGGCGACGAATACGTCGTGAAGATCCGCGACAAGGAGATCCGCACGTCGCTCGTGCACACGTCGCTTTCGGGCACCAAGATCCGCAAGGTGGCGCTGCCGCAGTACGAAGACCACGGCGAGCTGCTCAAGTGGCTGATGCTCGAGAACGTGCCGGGCAGCTACCCCTACACGGCCGGCGTGTTTGCCTTCAAGCGCGAGGGCGAAGACCCGACCCGTATGTTCGCCGGTGAAGGCGACCCCTTCCGTACCAACCGGCGCTTCAAGCTGCTCTCCGAAGGCATGCCGGCCAAGCGGCTCTCGACCGCGTTCGATTCGGTGACGCTCTACGGTCACGACCCCGCGGTGAGGCCTGACATCTACGGCAAGGTGGGCAACTCCGGCGTCTCTGTCGCAACGCTGGACGACATGGAAGTGCTCTACGGTGGCTTCGATCTCACGAACCCCAGCACGTCTGTCTCGATGACGATCAACGGCCCGGCGCCGACGATCCTGGCGATGTTCATGAACACCGCCATCGACCAGCAGCTCGACAAGTTCAAGGCCGACAACGGCCGTGAGCCCACCGACACCGAAGCGCAGAAGATCAAGGCCTGGGTGCTCGAGAACGTGCGCGGCACGGTGCAGGCCGACATCCTGAAGGAAGACCAGGGCCAGAACACCTGCATCTTCTCGACGGAGTTTTCATTGAAGGTGATGGGCGACATCGCCGAGTACTTCGTGCACCACAACGTACGCAACTTCTACTCGGTGTCCATCAGCGGCTATCACATCGCCGAGGCGGGAGCGAACCCGATCTCGCAGCTCGCGATGACGCTGTCCAACGGCTTCACCTTCGTGGAGGCCTACCTGGCGCGCGGCATGCACATCGACGACTTCGCGCCCAACCTGAGCTTCTTCTTCAGCAACGGCATGGACCCGGAATACACGGTGCTGGGCCGCGTGGCGCGCCGCATCTGGGCCGTCAGCATGCGCGAGAAGTACGGGGCCAACGAACGCAGCCAGAAGCTCAAGTACCACGTGCAGACCTCGGGCCGCAGCCTGCATGCGCAGGAGATCGCCTTCAACGACATCCGCACCACGCTGCAGGCGTTGATCGCCATCTACGACAACTGCAACTCTCTGCACACCAACGCGTATGACGAAGCGATCACCACGCCCACCGAAGAGAGCGTGCGTCGCGCGATGGCCATCCAGCTCATCATCAACCGCGAGTGGGGCCTGGCAAAAAACGAGAACCCGAACCAGGGCGCCTTCATCATCGACGAGCTGACCGAGCTGGTGGAAGAGGCGGTGCTGGCCGAGTTCGAGCGCATCAGCGAACGCGGCGGCGTGCTGGGCGCCATGGAAACCGGCTACCAGCGCGGCCGCATCCAGGACGAGTCGATGCACTACGAGATGCAGAAGCACACCGGCGAGCTGCCCATCATCGGCGTCAACACCTTCCGCAACCCGCACGGCGATGCCATCCCCGAAGTACTGGAGCTGGCCCGCTCCACCGAAGAGGAAAAGCAGTCGCAACTCAAGCGCCTGGCCGACTTCCACGCAGGGCACGCGAAGGAATCACCGGCCATGCTCAAGCGCCTGCAGCAGGCCGTGATCGAGAACCGCAACGTGTTCGAAGTGCTGATGGACGCAGTGCGGGTGTGTTCGCTCGGGCAGATCACCAGCGCGCTGTTCGAGGTGGGCGGCCAGTACCGCCGCAGCATGTGAGCTGGCGCCGGCCCAGCTGAACCCACGCACGTCAGCGGGAGATGGGCGGCATAGCGGGGCATGGTCGTCGAACGAGGCTCGTCACTCGCGACGCCCCGGAAAATCTGGCCCGCCACAATCGCCTGCCATGGACTCGCTCACCCAACTCGCGCTCGGCGCCGCCGTCGGCGTGGCCGCCATGGGCCGGCGCACCGCCGTGTGGAAGGCGGCGCTGTGGGGCGGCATCTGCGGCACGCTGCCAGACCTCGACGCCTTCATCGACCACGGCGACCCGATCCGCAACATGACGCTGCACCGAGCTGAAAGCCATGCGCTGTTCTGGCTGACGCTGGCGTCGCCGCTCATCGCCTGGCTGCCCGCGCGGCTGCATGGCGAGTTGCCGCAATGGCGACGCTGGTGGCTGGCGGTGTGGCTGGCCCTGGTGACCCACCCGCTGCTGGACCTGATGACGGTGTACGGCACGCAACTGCTGCTGCCCTTCACCGACCGCCCATTCGCCGTGGGCAGCATCTTCATCATCGACCTGCTGTACACGCTGCCGCTGATCGTGGGTGTGGTGGCAGCGCTGTGCCTGCGCGATGCACGGGCCATGAAGTGGAACGCCGCCGGGCTGGTACTTTCCAGCGTCTACCTGGCCTGGAGCGCGGTGGCGCAACAGCTTGTCACGCACGTTGCGACCGAGTCGCTGCGGGCGCAAGGCCAGCCCGTGCAGCGTCTGCTGGTCACGCCCGCACCGCTCAACACACTGCTGTGGCGTGTGGTCGCCATCACCCCCGCGGGCTACGCCGAAGGCTTCTATTCGCTGCTCGACCGTGAACGCAAGATTTCATTCGATCACTTCCCGCGCGGAGAACGCCTCTATGAAGAACTTCGCGGCGATTGGCATACCGAGCGCATCGCGTGGTTCAGCCGCGGCTTCTTCAAGATGAGCGAACACGACGGTGAGCTGCGCATCACCGACCTGCGGATGGGCCAGGAGCCGTACTACGTCTTCAGCTTTGCCGTGGCGCGCAGGCAAAGCCCGCAGGCCTCGCCCATTGCGCCGCAACAGGTGGGCACGCGGCTCGACCTGGAGCGAGGGCTGCCATGGCTGTGGCGGCGGCTGCTCGGCGACCCGGTGCCCGCGCCACGCTGAGCGCAGGGACACCCGGCGGTGCGAAGATGCACACAGGCCTGCTTTCCGGGCAGGCTACTTCGGCGGGAGCATCGCCATGAAGATTGCGCAAACGATCCGGCAGGCCGGCTTTCGCAAGTGGTACGAGCGGGAGCTGATCCAGAGCCACGCCCACCTGGTGCTGCTGGTGCTGTGCGCGGTGGGCTTGCTCGGTAGCGCCGAGGTCTACAGCGGCACGGCGCCCCTGGGCGATCAGTTGCTCACCTTGCTGTGCGCCGCGGCCAGTGCGGCGATCGGTCTGTGGGCGCTGCGGCGCTACGTGTACTTGCTCATGCATGCCGAACACGTGGCCAACCAGGCGGTCTGCCCCGAATGCGATGCCTACGCCAAGTGGCGGCTGCTCGACGAAGACGCCCGCTACCAGCGGCTGAAGGTGCAGTGCAAGCGCTGCGAATGCCGCTGGGACATCGAGCTGTGAAGCCGTAGACGCTGCAGACGCGCCCGTTGACGGCATCGCCATCGCGCTCACTGCGAACGCCGGCCCCACACGTCGAACAGCGCCCGCAGCTTGCCCAGCAGCGGCAGGCGCTCGTCCGACAGCGCATCCAGCAGGTCCGACAGGCGCTTGGATTTCACGATGGTGTAGACCGTGAGCGCCCAGGTTGCGCCGAAGGTGGCGGCGAAATAGAGCAACCGCAAGGCCAGCGGCTCGTCGGCCGCGGCGATGAGGTTCATGCCGAGGAAGCCGGTGGTCACGGTGCCGATGAGGCCGAAGATCGTGACCACCGTCAGCCGCACCACGGTGTTGGCCTGGCGCCGCAGGCTGTCGGCATCGAGGTAGCTGTTCATGTCGGCGATGCGCTCCTTCACCTCGGCGTACAGCGCGTCCAGCTCGAGGTGCCGCGCGCACAGGCGGAACAGCGCCTTCACCTGCGCCTGCTGAGAGACCTCGTGGAACCAGTAGCGGTGGGTGAAGCGCAGAAAGCTCTCGAAGGTGGAGCGGATGGTGCGCTTGAAGCGGCGCACGCTGCCGGCGTCGCTCACGTCGAGCTGCTTCAGCGCCTCGACCAGCACGTCGGAAAACATCAGCAGCGCAGCCTTCTGGAAGTGCGCGATGAGGAACAGCAGGAAGTGCTGGTGGCGGAACTGCGCCAGCACACCGCGGTCGCGGCAGGCGTAGAAGGCAGATTGCGCATCGCCCACCACCACCAGCGAATGGCCGCTGCACAGGTAGCGTGTATTGGGCGCTGCGCCGGCATCGGCCCAGAAGCGGTCGTAGCAATAGCGCTGCTCGAAGTCGGCCAGGTGCTGGGCGCCGAAGGGCAGCGCGGTGTCGGCATCGCCTGCGCCCACCACCAGCCCCAGGCGGATGAAGTCGTCGCGCGTGAGTTCACGCGGCTCGTCCACCGCGAGGTAGGCCATCAGCGGCATGCGGTAGTACTCGATCTGGCGGTAGCGCAGCGCGCCGGCTTCGCCGGAGTGGTCGCCCACCAGCGGCTCCAGCAGCCAGGCCCAGTGCGAGGCGATGCGCGGCGCCCGGTGCTCGGCCACGTGAGCCAGGAAGGCCTCGCGCTGCTGCGAGTCCGAAGCCGCCAGCACCGCGCCATCGGCTGCCAGCCATTCGAGCGAGCGCAGTGCATGCAGCGGCTGGCCCGCCGCGTTCCAGCCGGCCGGGTAGGCCCGGCCGAAGCGGTACATCAGCTCCTGTGCGCACGGCAGGTCGAGCTCGCCGGCATGGACTTCGACGTTGAGCAGGATCACGTCGACGTCGTAGAAGAAATAGAGGTCGACGTGCGCCACGTCGAGCAGCACCGGCGCATGGCCCTCGCGGGTGACCACGCGTACGCGGGCCACGTCGCGGCGGCGCAGCACACGCATCGGCGAGCCGGTCACCGTGTCGGACGCATTGCCGCCGCGCCGGGCCCGGCCTTCGCCGTACAGGAAGCGCTGCACATACGGCAGGAAGCTGACGAACTCGTTGTAGTGGCGCTCGTGGAACCCTTCGGCGTCGCCGGTGTATTCGTCCACCACCTCGCGCCATGGCGAGCCGGGCAGGGCCTGCAGCAGCTCCCAGGGTTTCGCGCGGGCGGCGCCGACATCTTCGCCAGCCGCCACCGGCATCAGGCGCAGCGGCCACAGCAAGGCCTGGCGGAAGTGCCGAACCTGCAGATCGGCGGCGTGAGCCGCGGCAGCTTGCGCGCCCTCGGCAAGGTCGTGCTTCATCGCACGCCCCGCCAGCCGGCCGCCGCCGGCGCTGCATCACCCAGCTGGCGCTTCAGGCATGAGCAGGCGCAGGGTGCGGCCATGTCGTTCCCCGAGGTGGACTGCACCCGATGGTAGGCACCGCCGGTGCAGTGAGCAATCTTGGGCTGGCCTTGCTTCAGGCCCTTTGGCTGTGCCTCGAAATCACCGATGTCAAAGAAACGTCACACTTGGTCACACTTAGAGCCCCCCTATTCGGGGGGCTCGGCGCTACATTGAATCGGTCTCTTCCACGGTGAGCTTGTGCTCCACGCGACCATGCACCGCCACAACGCCTGCGCCCACCACGCCACGCTTCACAGGGCTGATGCCGCTTCCAGCGAGCCGGCACGATCGAGCCCGGCACGACTGCTGCGGCGTCTGGCCGGGCTGGTGGTTCTGCTGGTGGTGCTGCCGGTCTTCCTGGTCGCGATGGCAGTCGCGTTGCCGGTCGCGCTGCTGGTGGGCGGTGTCGATGCCGCCGAAAACCTCTGGCACACCGCGCGGCGCCAGGTGCGCCTGCACCACCTCCACGGGCGCCACGCCCATTTCTGAGCGAGCCGGCGAAGGCGGCAGCTCAGACGTCGCCGGCCGACTTGGCCACCAGTTCGAAGTGCTCCACCTGCGGCGGCTGCGCAAAGAACGGCCCGACGATCGCGCGCCAGGCCGCAAAGGCCGGCGACTGGCGGAAGCCCACCGTGTGGTCTTCCAGCGTGTCCCACCAGATCATCAGCAGATAGCGCTCGGGTGACTCGACGCCGCGGTTCACCTTGTAGCCGCGGAACCCCTTGGCCTGGCTGATCACGGTGTCGACGCCCCTGCTGATCGCTTCGTCGAAGGCGGCCTGCTGGCCGGGCGAGATGCGGATGTCGGCGACTTCGAGAATCATGCAGGCCCCTCGTCAAGTGTCGTGGATGGAGCGGCGATCCTAAAGCGGGCACGGACAGCACCGCCTCGGCTGCTTCAGCGCGGCGCCCCTTGCTTCTGCACCGCCCCGGGTGACACGCCCATGAGCCGCTTGAAGGCGCGGCTGAAGGCCGCTTCCGACTGGTAGCCCAGCTGGCCAGCCAGCTCGCCCAGCCCTTCACGGCGGTCTTTCAAGCGGGCCTGTGCCACGTGCATGCGCCAACGCGCCACGTACTGCATCGCTGGCTGGCCCACCAGCTCGGTGAAGCGCGCCGCGAACGCCGAGCGCGACATCGCCACCTCGCCGGCCAGCATGGCCAGCGTCCACGGGCGAGCCGGGTCGCGATGAATCAGCGCGAGCGCGCGGCCGATCTGCCGGTCGCGCAAGGCCCCCAGCCAGCCGGCGCGCGCAGCTGGGTCTTCAGCCATCCATGAGCGGATGGCCTGGATCACCAGGATGTCGGCCAGCCGCGTAACCACCGCTTCGCCGCCGGGGCGCAGCTCGCGTGCCTCGGCGGCCATGAAGCTCAAGGTGGCCTGCAGCCATTGCGCATGCGGGACGCTGGCGGCCTCCACGTGCAGCAGCGGCGGCAGCATGGCCACCAACTGCCGCGCGGTGGGGTGCTCGAAACGCACCGCGCCGCAGATCACGCTGGTCGCAGCACCGCCGCCGCCATGGCGCAGCACCTCGTAGCGCTCGCTGAGCAGCTCGCGCGGCAGCTCGAACAGCTTGCCGGCCGCCCCTGCCCACCTCGATCCAGCAGCGCCCGGCGGTGAGCACGTGGAACATCAGGCAGTCGTGCATCGGCGGCAGCTCCAGCCCCCATGGCGCGCTGAATTCGCTGCGGCAATAGAACACCCCGCTCATGCGCAGCGCATGCAGCGCCTCGCCCAGCGGGTCCACGGAAGTCCAGACGGGATCGGCTTGCATGATGGCGGCAGTATCTGCCTGCGGTGAACAGATCGTCCATCGCCCTGGACGATCGAGCATGAATGGAGGACCAGCAATCATTGTTCGTACAGGCTCTGACGCCGATAGTGAATGCCATGCAAACCAACCAAGGAGCACGGCAATGAAGGTACTGGTGATGGGCGCGACGGGCGGTTCGGGGCGGGCGGCGGTCGCGGCGCTGCTGGCGGCAGGGCATGAGGTGACGGCGTTTTCGCGTCGCGCGTCCACGCTGGCCGGTCTGTCGGTGCAGCGCCTGCGCACGCTCGACGGCGACGCCACCGACGCGCAGGCGGTGGCTCGTGCCGTGCAGGGGCACGACGCGGTGGTCGTGACGCTGGGCATCAGCGAAAGCGCGCTACGCGTGCGCCTGTTGGGCGCGGCGGCCATGCCGAACGACGTGCGCTCGGCCGGCACGCGCAACGTCATCGCCGCGATGCGCGAGCACGGCGCGCGGCGGCTGGTGGTGCAAAGCAGCTTCGGCGTCGGCGAGACGCGCACGAAGCTGCCGCTCATGTCACGGCTGATCTTCGCGCTGCTGCTCAAGCCGCAGATCGCCGACACCGAGCAGCAAGAGCGAGAGGTGCGCGCCAGCGGGCTCGACTGGGTGCTCGTGCAACCGGTGAACCTCACCGACGAACAGGGACACACCGGCCGCATGCTGGCCTCGCCGAATGGCGAGATCCTGAGCCTGAAGGTGCCGCGTCAGCGCGTGGGCGCCTTCCTCGCCGAGGCGGCGCAACAGCCGGCGTGGCTGCGCCGCTCGGTGGCGCTTTCCGCGGCGGCGGCATAGGCCATGCACGCGGCATACGATGGGGCGCCGCAGCCACGAACCTCAGCCGGAGTCGCCCCATGCGCAGCCTGTTCCACCTGGCCTACCACGTGCACGACCTCGACGCCGCGCGCCGCTTCTACGGCGGCGTGCTGGGCTGCCGCGAAGGTCGCAGCACCGACACCTGGGTCGATTTCGATTTCTTCGGCCATCAGATCTCGCTGCACCTGGGCGAGCCCTTCGCCACCACCAACACGGGCCAGGTGGGCGGCCACCTCGTGCCGATGCCGCACCTGGGCGTCGTGCTCGAACTGCCTGACTGGCAAGTGCTCGCCGAGCGGCTGAAGGCAGCCGACGTGAGCTTCGTGATGGAGCCGCAGGTACGCTTCGAAGGCCAGCCCGGAGAGCAATGGACGATGTTCTTTCGAGACCCTTCCGGCAACCCGATCGAGGTCAAGGGCTTCCGCTCGCTGGACGCCGTGTACGCCGCTTGAACGGCACCATGCCGCTCGGGGCGGTTCCAAGGTGACTGGCTGGAGGCATCACATGACGACGCATGTCGAACTGCAGAAGCAACACCACTGGCTGCAGAAGCTGGTGGGCGAATGGACCTACGAAGGCGAGGCGCTGGCCGGGCCCGACAAGCCGGCCGAGAAGTTCAAGGGTACGGAGACCGTGCGTGCGCTCGGCGGCGCATGGGTGGTGTGTGAAGGCCAGGGCGAGATGCCTGGCGGCGGCACCGCGCAATCGGTGCTCACGCTGGGCTACGACACGAAGCAGCAACGCTTCGTGGGTACCTGGATCGGCTCGATGATGGACAAGCTCTGGGTCTACGACGAGGGTTTCCTCGATGTCGCCGAAAAGACCCTCACGCTCGGCGCCGAAGGGCCGGACTTCGAGGTCCAAGGCAAGACCGCGAAGTACCGCGACGTGATCGAGTTCAAGGACGACGACTTCCGCACCCTCACGGCCTACCTGCTCGGCAGCGACGGGCAATGGACGTCGTTCATGACCTCGCACTACCGGCGCCGCTGACGCCGCGCACCGCAATGCGCGAACCGTGCGAATTTCCGCGCGGTTCGCGCGGACCGCAGCCCCCAAGGCGGTGCGCTTCGCTTACGATGCGCGCCGCTTTCGACCGCCCCGACGGGGCTTCTGCGTCGCCTTGCCCGCCTGCCATGCGCATTGCTGCCACACGCCCCGAACCCGCCCCGCAGTTCCCGCTCACCCGCAACGAGATCTACAAAGGCGCGCTCGACACGAGCCCGCCCAAGCCGCTGTACTTGGAGTCAGGCGTCACGCCTGCGGTGACACGCGGCACGATGACGCAGACGCTGGACGACACGCACAGGGTGCAGGTCGAACTCGGCGTGTTGCTGTGGTTCCACCACGAACGCCTGCGCGGCGGCGGCTTCGTGGACACCTACGCCTGAGACGGCGAATGCGCACGCACGGCCTGCGCCTGCTGCACCAGGGCCTGTGAAATCTGCCCCGCATCCGTGGGGCGCACCAGCCGCCCCACTTCCCTGCCGTCGACCAGGAACACCAGCGTAGGCCACAGCTTCACGCCGAACGAGCGGCCCAGCGGGCGACCCTTGCCGTCTTCGATCTTGAGATGGCGCAATTGCGGGTGGTCGGCCATCGCCGTGGCGATGTGGGGCTGCGCGGCAGCACAGATGCCGCACCAGGGGGCGCCGAATTCGAGCAGCGTGGGCCCAGGCAGTACGTCGATTTCTGCGCGTGGCGGTTCAGTGCTTGCGTAGGTGTGGTTCATCGCTACAGGGCTACAGGGCTGCACTGGCTGTTGCAGCTCTCCATTCGAGGGGCAAGCTGCGTGCCCCGCCGTCAACCGCCCGAGCCGTATGGCCGCGTGAGGATCTCCAGCAGGTGGCCGTCTGCGTCGGCCCAGTAGACGCCGCGGCCGCCGTCATTGTGGTTGATGCGCCCTGCCTGCCGGCGGGCCGGATCGGCCCAGTGCTCGAACCCGCGCTCGCGGATGCGGCCGTAGATCTGGTCGAACTCCGTCTCGCTCACGAGAAACGCATAGTGCTGTGCATGCACGGTGCCCTGCTCGGCCAGGTAGTCCAGCGTCACGCCATTGTCGAGCTCCACGCAGTAGAAGGGCCCGAAGCGAAACGGCTCGGCACGCCCCAGCAACTGGGCCAGCAGGCGGGCCGATGCCTGCGGGTCACGCGCGTTGACGATCGTGTGGTTCAGCTGCACGGTCATGGCAAACCTCGAGGTCGTTGGCAACACGCACAGGCTAAGACCTGAAGCAAAGTCGAGGTCAAGCGCGTGGTCTACGATCCGCGGCCATGACACTCGAAGACCGACCACAGACCTGGGGCGAAGAGCTCGCCAACGCCTTGAGCCACGGCATCGGCTTCCTGCTGGCGGTGGCGTCGCTGCCCATCCTCGTGCACCACGCGGCTATCAATGGCAGCGCGGCCAACGTGGTGGGGGCGAGCCTGTTCGCCGGCACGGCCATCGTGCTGTATCTCGTGTCCACGCTGTACCACGCGCTGCCGCCGGGCCGCGCGAAGTTGTGGCTCAACCGGCTCGACCACGCGTCGATCTACCTCTTCATCGCGGGCAGCTACATGCCCTTCTTGCTGGGCGTGCTGCGCGGCGCCTGGGGCTGGTCGCTGTTCGGCGTGGTGTGGGGCGCGGCGGCGCTGGGCGTGGCGGCCAAGCTGATGGACCGCCTCAAGCACCCGTTCTGGTCCACCGGCCTGTACGTCGCGATGGGCTGGGTGGCGGTGGTGGCCGCGGTGCCGCTGGTCGAGCGCATGTCCGTCGCGGGGCTCGCATGGCTGGTGGCAGGCGGCTTGTCATACACCGCGGGCGCGGTGGTGTTCCTGTTCGATTCGAAGCTGCGCTACGCGCACTTCGTGTGGCACCTCTTCGTGCTGGGCGGCAGCACCTGCCACTTCTTCGCGGCGCTGTGGCATTCCAAGGGCGCTTGAGGCCCGTGGAGCACCGCGGGACTGCCTTCGCCTTCAGGCACCGCGGAACTGCCGCCGGTAAGCCAGCGGCGAAGTGTTGAACGCCGCGGCGAAATGCTGGCGCAGCGAGGCCGTCGAGCCGAAGCCGGCATCGGCTGCCACGGCGTCGATGGGCCGGTCGGTGCTTTCGAGCAGGCGCTGAGCACGCGCCAGCCGCTGGTTCAGCAGCCATTGCACGACGGTGGTTCCGGTGGCCTGGCGGAAGTGCCGCGTGAAGGTGCGCCGGCTCATCGCCGCACGCGCGGCCAAGGCATCGAGGCTGTGCGGCTCGTCGAGGTGCCTGCCCACCCAGGCCAGCACCTTGGCCAGGCGATGGTCGGCGCCTGATGCCGGCACCGGCTGCTCGATGTACTGCGCCTGCCCGCCCTGGCGGTGCGGCGCCACCACCATGCGGCGCGCGGCGTGGTTGGCCACCTCGGCGCCGTGCCGCTGCCGCATGAGGTGCAGGCAGCAGTCGATGGCCGCTGCGGTGCCGGCCGAGGTGACGACGTCACCGTCGTCCATGTAGAGCACCTGCGGGTCGAGCTGCACCTGCGGGTAGCGTTCGGCAAACGCCGGCACGAGGTTCCAATGCGTCGTGGCGGGCCGCCCGTCCAGCAGGCCGGCCTCGGCCAGCACGAAGGCCCCCAGGCACAGGCCCACGATACGCGCTCCGCGCTTGTGGGCCTGGCGCAATGCGTTGAGCAGCGCCTCCGGCGGGCGGGTCAGGTCGTCGCGCCACGACGGCACGATCACCAGGCCGGCCTGGCTCAATGCGCGCAGCCCATGGGCCGCCTCGATCTGGAAGCCGGCATTGGTGCGCAGCGGCCCGCCTTCGACGCTGCACACCAGCAACCGGTAGCGCGGCGCGCCGTCCGGTGTGCGTTCCTCGCCGAACACGAGGCACGGCACCGACAGGTGGAAGGGGCTGATGCCGTCGAACGCGATCACCGCGACGGTGTCTTCGCGGGCAGGCCGCGGCGGTCTCGGGGCGCGGATGGACAGGTGGCAGCGCATGGCCCGATCCTATCGAATGTTGTCTTTCAGGCCACTGTCACCACAGGCCAGCCGCGCGAAGAATGACTCCCATGCCGGCACCAGCCGGCACACACCAAGGAGCCACAGATGACCGCACCAGCCTCGCCCCGCCGCGCCCTCGTCGTGATCGACATGCAGAACGAATACTTCAACGGCGGCCTGCAGATCGAGCACCCACCCGTCGAGGAGACGCTGCCCAACATCGCACGCGCCATGGACGCCGCCCACGCGGCCGGCATCCCGGTGGTGGTGGTGCAGCATTCCGAGCCGCCCGCCTCGCCCCTCTTCGGCAAGGGCACTGCGCACTGGGCGCTGCACGAAGTCGTGGCCGGCCGGCCGCGCGACCACTACATCGAGAAGCACTGGCCCAGCGTCTTCACCGGCACCGACTTCGCCGAGTGGCTGGCCCGGCAGCAGATCGACACGCTCGCCGTGGTGGGCTACATGACGCACAACTGCGACGCCTCCACGGTGTTCGAGGCGACGCACCGCGGCCTGAAGGTCGAGTTCCTGGCCGATGCGAGCGGCGCCCTGCCCTATGCCAACAGCGCCGGCAGCGCGAGTGCCGAAGAAATCCACCGCGTCTTCAGCGTGGTGTTCCACACGCGCTTCGCGGCGGTGGCCAGCACGCAGCGATGGATCGACGCCGTGCACGACCGCGTGGCGCTGCCGCAAGACAACATCCCCGCATCGTTCGCGCGCGGCCGCGCTGCGGCTGCTTCGGCCGTAGGCAGGGGCTGACAGGCGAATCAGCCCCGCGCCGCTGCCCACGCCCCGCGGCGATTCATAGCATGGACTCACCCCGCCGTTGTCGTGGGCGGAAAGGAGACACACCATGCTCAAGTGGGCGTTGATCTTTGCAGTGATCGCCGTGGTGGCCGGCCTGTTCGGCTTCACCGGCATCGCAGCCGGCGCCGCGGGCATCGCGAAGTTCCTGTTCTTCGTCTTCGTGGTGCTGTTCGTGCTGGCGCTGATCCTCGGCGTGACGGTGTTCAAGGCCGTCAAATAGCGAAGCGGCGGCGGGCCCGTGAAGGCACCGCCGCCGCTGGTATTTCCCAAGGGGCTTCGGCCCCTTTTCTTATTTTTCGACGAAGGCCCGCTCGATCACGTAGTGGCCCTGGTGGCTCATGTTGCCTTCCTTCAGGCCGAGCTTGTCGAACCAGGCGCGCACGTCCTTCAGCATCTCGGGGCTGCCGCAGAGCATGAAGCGGTCCTGCTCGATGTCGGCCTTGCGGCCGATGTCCTGGAACAGCTTGCCGGTTTCGAGCAGCGTGGTGAGACGCCCCTGGTTGCGGAAGGCTTCACGCGTGACGGTGGGGTAGTAGATGAGCTGCTTGCTCACCTGCTCGCCGAAGAATTCGTTCTTCTTCAGGTCGTGCTCGATGAGGTCGTGGTACGCGAGCTCGTCGACCTGGCGGCAGCCGTGCACCAGCACCACCTTCTCGAAGTGCTCGTACACCTCGGGGTCGCGGATCAAGCTCATGAAGGGCGCCAGGCCCGTGCCGGTGGACAGCAGGTACAGCGTCTTGCCGGGCGTGAGGTTCTGCAGCAGCAGCGTGCCGGAGGCCTTGCGGCCGATGAGCACCGTGTCGCCGGGCTTCACGTGCTGCAGGCGCGAGGTGAGCGGGCCGTCCTGCACCTTGATGGAGAGGAACTCGAGGTTCTCTTCGTAGTGCGGGCTCACCATCGAGTAGGCACGCAGCAGGGGCCTGCCGTCGACCATGAGTCCGATCATCGTGAACTGGCCGCTCTGGTAGCGGAAGCCGGGGTCGCGGGTGGTGGTGAAGGAAAACAGCCGGTCGGTCCAGTGGTGGACGTCCAGAACCTTGGCCTCATACACGTTGCTCATCGACTAACCCTCAGCGACTTCCTGGTTTGCTGCGCCAAACGGCGCAAAAAGCGCTAAGGATAAATCCCCCGCGAAAAACGCCCGCCGGAAACCCTTGCTGGCGGCGGGCCCAAGCGGCACGGAACGTGATCAATTCATCGCCAGCGGCAACTTGCGCCTGGGCGGTGTGAAGGCGGTGTCGATGGCCTCGAGCGTCTCGCGGTCGAGCACCACGTCGGCGGCAGCAAGGTTGGCGCGCAGGTGCTCGCTCTTCACGGCCTTCGGGATCGCGACCACGCCGCCGGCGCGCAGCGTCCATGCCAGCGCGAGCTGCGCGGCCGTGATGCCCAGGCGCAGCCCCAGCTCGGTGAGCATGATGTTGCGCGCGAGTTCGGCCTGGTCCATGGGGCTGTAGGCCATGAGCGGCACGTGGCGCTCGCGTTGCCAGGGCAGCAGGTCGAACTCCACGCTGCGCTGGCTCATCGAATACCACACCTGGTTGGCCGCGCACGCAGTGGAGACGGCCCACAGCTCCTGCAGGTCGTCCACGTCGCAATTGCTCACGCCCCAGTGGCGAATGCGCTGCTGCGCGCGCAGCGTCTCGAAGCCCTCCACCGTTTCGGCCAGCGGGTGCGAGCCGCGCCAGTGCAGCAGGTAGAGGTCGATGTGTTCCAGCCCCAGCCGGCCCAGGCTGCGCTCGCAGGCCGCCACCGTGCCCGCGCGGCTCGCGTTGTGCGGGTAGACCTTGCTGACGATGAACAGCTCGTCACGTTTCACGTCGCCGGCACGCAACGCATCGCGCACCGCTTCGCCCACCACGCTCTCCGCGCCGCCTTCGCCGTACATCTCGGCCGTGTCGATGAGGCGGTAGCCCAGCTCGATGGCTTCGCGCACCGCGGCCACCTCGGCAGCACGCGTGCGGGCCGATTCACCCATGCACCAGGTGCCCAGGCCCAGCACGGGCACGCTCTCGCCATTGGGAAGACGCTCGTACTTCATCTGTTCGTGTACCTCCAGGTCCGCTGCATGCCGCGGAGTTCTCCGTTATCGTGCGCCCTTTCCGGAGGGACTGCCAACAACATGACATGCAACCGACTGTTGCGCCGGGCTCTCGCGCTAGCCACCGGCCTGTGCATCGCCTTCGCCTCAGCCTCACAAGGGCTGCCACCGGCAAAGGACGAACCCTATCTCGGCCCCATCACGCTGCAGGTCGATGCCACCGACCTTGACCGCAAGATATTTCGCGTGCGTGAAACCCTGCCCGTGCAGCCTGGGCCGCTCACGCTGCTGTACCCGCGCTGGATCCCCGGCAACCACGGCCCCACGGGCGACGCCGGCAAGCTCGCCGGCCTGAAGATCAGCGCCGGCGGCACCCAGCTGGCATGGACGCGCGACGCGGTGGAGCCGCACGCCTTCCACGTGGACGTGCCGCAGGGCGCGAGCACGCTGGACATCGAGTTCCAGCACCTTTCACCGGTGACGCCCGAGACCGGCCGCGTGACGATGACGCGCGACATGCTGGGCGTGCAGTGGCACACGGTGGTGCTCTACCCCGCCGGCCACGCGGTGAACCGCATCGACGTGGTACCCAGCCTGAAACTCCCGCCCGCCTGGCAGCACGGCACCGCATTGCGGCCCGATACCGCCAAGCCCGTCGCCGAGGGCTGGGCGCACTACCGCAACGTCTCGGTCGAGACGCTGGTCGATTCGCCGGTGTTCGCCGGCCGGCACTTCAAGCGCGTCGAGCTCGAAGCGCCTGGCGCGCGCCGCCCCGTCGTGCTCAACATGATGGGCGACGACCCCACGCAGATCGCGGCCACCGAAGAGCAGCTGAAGGCACACCGCCAGCTCGTCGTGCAAGGCGACAGGCTGTTCGGCTCGCGCCACTTCGCGCACTACGACTTCCTGCTCGCGATGAGCGAGAGCTTCGGCGGCATCGGCCTCGAGCACCACGAGTCGAGCGAGAACGGCGTGAAGCCAGGCTACTTCAAGGACTGGGGCAAGGCCATCCTCGCGCGCGAGCTGCTGCCGCACGAATACGTGCACTCGTGGAACGGCAAGTTCCGCCGCCCTGCCGAGCTCACCACCAGCCACTACAACGAGCCCATGCGCGACAGCCTGCTGTGGGTCTACGAAGGCCAGACGCAGTACTGGGGCAACGTGCTCACCGCGCGCAGCGGGCTGGCCACGCTGGAGCAGGCGCTCGACGGTTGGGCCACCGTCGCCGCCTGGGCCGAGCGCCGCGCAGGCCGGCAATGGCGCAACCTGCAAGACACCACGCAGGAAGCCATCATCGGCTGGCACGCGCAAAAGGACTGGCCCGACTGGCAGCGTGGCGGCGACTACTACGACGAGGCCGCGCTGGTGTGGCTCGATGCCGACACGCTGATCCGTGAACGCTCGGGCGGCAGGAAGTCGCTCGACGACTTCGCCCGCGCCTTCTTCGGTGTGGAAGACGGCCGCGTAAAGCCGCTCACCTACACCTTCGACGAGGTGGTGAAGACGCTCAACGGCGTGCAGCCCTACGACTGGGCGCGCTTCCTGCGCGAGCGGCTCGACAACCACGACAAGGCGCCTCTCGATGGCCTGGCGCGCGGCGGCTGGAAGCTGGTCTACAGCGAAACACCGAGCGAGTTCTTCAAGGCCGAAGAGTCCGAAGCCAAGCGCACGCACCTCAACCACTCCATCGGCCTGTCGGTGGACAACGGCAGCGGCAAGGTCACGGTGGTCAACTGGGACAGCCCTGCCTGGCGCGCCGGCGTGGCCCCCGGCGCCACGGTGGTGGCGGTGAACCTGCGAGCCTTCAAGCCCGAGGTGCTGAAAGACGCCGTCACGGCCGCGAAAGACGGCAAGACGCCGCTGGAGCTGCTGCTGAAAGAGGGCGATCTCTATCGCATCGTGCGCCTCGACTACCGCGGCGGCCTGCGCTACCCGAAACTCGAGCGCTTGCCGGGCACCGAAGACCACTTGAGCAAGTTGCTCGCGCCGCGCTGAACGGCAGGCAAGCGTGAGCTGCGTTCACGATTTGACGCGCTCACACAATCGATTACGAGGGGCCGGCCGGGCTGCCGCATCATGGCGCTCGATACACTTGCAGCCTTTCGCCCCCCGTTCCCCATGGCTGTTGTTTCCCGCCCCGACGCTCCTGCCACCGCGGCCTTCGCGCTCAGGAGCGCTGCGCTCACCCTGGTCTGCGTGGTGATCAAGACCACCGACCTGAGCAGGCTGGCCGAGGAGATGGAGACGCGCATCGGCGCCACGCCGGAGCTGTTCGACAACGACCCCGTCGCGATCGACCTCACGCCGTTGCGTGAAGCCACCGAGACGATCGACTTCCAGGCACTCATCACGCTGCTGAAGCAGCACCGCATGCTGCCCATCGCCGCCAAGGGCGGCAACACGCAGCAGATGGCCGATGCACTGGCCGCGGGCCTGGCCGAGGCCCCCGAAGGCGGCCTGCCCGCGCGCGCCGAGGCCCCGGCACCGCAACAGCAGGCGCCTGCGGAGGTCATGGCCCCCGTGGCACCGCCTCCACCACCGCAAACCGTGCGCACGCTCGTCATCGACAAGCCGCTGCGCTCGGGCCAGCAGGTGTATGCCAAGGGCGGCGACGTGGTGGTGCTCGCTGCCGTGAACCCTGGCGCCGAGGTCATTGCCGACGGCAGCATCCACGTCTACGCGCCGCTGCGCGGCCGTGCCATCGCGGGCGCCAAGGGCTATGAACAGGCCCGCATCTTCACCACCTGCATGGAGCCGCAGCTCGTCTCCATTGCAGGCACCTACCGCACCACCGAAGTGCCGCTGCCGGCCGAGGTGCTGGGCAAGCCCGCTTCGGTGCGCCTCGAGGGCGACAAGCTCATCGTCGAACCGCTGAAGGTTTGACCGTTCACTGCACTGCATTTCTGATTCGAAAGGACCCATACCCGATGGCCACCAAGATCATCGTCGTGACCTCCGGCAAGGGAGGCGTCGGCAAGACCACCACCAGCGCGAGCTTCGCGTCGGGCCTGGCACTGGCGGGGCACAAGACCGCCGTGATCGACTTCGACGTAGGCCTGCGCAACCTCGACCTCATCATGGGGTGCGAGCGGCGCGTGGTGTACGACCTCATCAACGTGATCCACAACGAGGCCAACCTCAACCAGGCGCTCATCAAGGACAAGCAGTGCGAGAACCTGTTCGTGCTGGCCGCCTCGCAGACGCGCGACAAGGAAGCCCTGACGCAGGACGGCGTGGAGCGCGTGCTGAAGGATCTCGCCGAGATGGGCTTCGAGTACATCGTGTGCGATTCGCCCGCCGGCATCGAGACCGGTGCGCTCATGGCCATGCACTACGCCGACGAAGCGCTGGTGGTCACCAACCCCGAGGTCTCGTCGGTGCGCGACTCCGACCGCATCCTCGGCATCCTGGCTTCCAAGACCAAGCGCGCCATCGAAGGCAAGGAGCCCATCAAGGAGCACCTGCTGATCACGCGCTACAACCCCAACCGCGTGCAGGGCGGGCAGATGCTGTCGCTCGGCGACATCCAGGAGATCCTGCGCATCCCGCTGATCGGCGTGATCCCCGAGTCCGAGACGGTGCTCGACGCGTCGAACCAGGGCATCCCGGCCGTGCACATGAAGGGCACCGACGTGTCCGAGGCCTACAAGGACGTGGTCGGCCGCTTCCTCGGTGAAGACAAGCCGATGCGCTTCACCGATGCGCCGAAGCCCGGCTTCTTCAAGCGCGTGTTCGGCGGCGGGAGGTAAGCACCCATGTCCTTCCTGTCCCGTTTGCTGGGCGAGAAAAAGCCCACCGCGACCGTCGCGAAGGAGCGCCTGCAGATCATCCTGGCGCACGAGCGCTCGGGCCGCGGCGGCGCACGCCCCAACTACCTGCCCGACCTGCAGCGTGAGCTGGTCGCGGTGATCTCGAAATACGTGTCGATCAAGCCGGACGACATCAAGGTGAACCTGGAACGTCAGGACCACCTCGACGTGCTCGAAGTGAAGATCGAGCTGCCGGAAGCTGCATCGAAGTGAGGCTGGCGCGATGTTCAAGAGCATCCTGATCTACCGCATCACGCAATGGCAGCCACCGCCGCTGACCGAAATCGAAGGCCGGCTCGACGGCTCGCGTTTCGTGGAATGCGGCGCTTCGCAGATGGAATCGGCCGGCTGGGTGGAGCCCCGTGGCGAAAAGTACGGTGCACTGGTCGAAACCGTCGGCGGGCAGACCCTGCTCAAGCTCTGCGTGGAGCGCAAGGCGGTGCCGAGTTCGGCGGTGAAGGCCGAGCTGGAAACGCGGCTCGACAGGATCGAGCAGGAAACCGGCCGCCGGCCCAAGGGCAAGCGCGCGAAGGAGCTCAAGGAAGACATCGTCCACGAGTTGCTGCCGCGAGCCTTCCCCAAGCGCGCCACCACACACGTGTGGCTTGCACCCAAGCCTCAGCTGGTGATCGTGGGTGCCGCGAGCCTGAAGAAGGCCGACGGCATCGTGAGCCAGTTGGTCGAGTTGCTGGGCGGCGGCATCGTGCTGGCACCGTTGCAGACGCAGGTGTCACCCGCCACCGCGATGTCGGAATGGCTCTCGTCGCAAGAGGCGCCTGCGGGCTTCTCGATCGACCGCGAGTGCGAGCTCAAGCAGCCCGACAACGAAAAGGCCACGGTGAAGTACCTGCGCCACACACTCGAGATGGACGAGGTGGGCGAGCACATCAAGCAGGGCAAGCTGCCCACGCAGCTGGCAATGACGTGGTCAGGCCGCGTGTCTTTCGTACTGACCGAAACGCTGGCCATCAAGAAGATCAAGCTGCTCGACGTGGTGCTCGAAGGCGCGGGCTCCGACGGCAAGCCTGAAGACAACGGCTTCGACGCCGACGTGGCCATCACCACCGGTGAGCTGGGGCAGATGATTCCGGACTTGATCGCAGCACTGGGGGGTGAGCTGGAGCCGGGGCAGCCGCCGGTGGTTCAGGGTGACGCCCAGGGTGCAGTGGCGCTGCCGGCCACCGCCGATACGACCCCGCCGTGGGAAGCGGAGCCGGTGGCCGCCTGACGCGGCGTGTTCTTTCTTGCTGCATGCGGGCCGCTGACAGCGGCCCGTTTCGTTTTCAGCGACGGCCGCCGAAGTAGCCGCCGTCCAGGTCGAGCAGCGAAGCAGCCAGCCAGCCGTGGCCGCCGACGTAGACCCGTTCGACGCCGGTGGAACGGCGGCGCACCGACACCAGCGGAGCGCTCGTGGCCAGCACACCGGTCAGCGCATCGGAGCGGTCTTCCTCAATGTCGAAATCGCCGGCGTTGTAGCCGCGGGCGCGTGCGAAGCGGTCGAACAGCTGGCGTTGCGGCGAACGGGGCGTGGTACGGCGGCAGGGCATGGCGGGGTCGAACATGGCTTGTCTCTCTTTGGAATGCCGGGATTGTTGGCGTTCAGCAGCAGCGGCGCCATCCCGTCGATGAGGGCCACCGAAAGGGGGAGCCTGCCTCAACGCGGCGTGACATCGTTGGCAGCCAGCGAGAGCCCAGGCCGGGTGCGGCATTCGGGCGTGCAGGCCACGTGGGCCCGGAGGTCGTGACCCAGCACCACGCGCACGTCGCTGGTCGCGGTGCCGCCGGCCTGCTCGGCCACGGCCGCCTCGCGCGGCAGGCGTTGCGCGATCTGCTTCGCCTCGGCGGCAAAGCCGCTGCGGTAGTACACCACCGTGGCCGGCGTGACGTAGGGCCGCAAGTTGGTCAGGCGGGCCCGCTGGCCCAGCCCGCGCTGCTGCAGCCAGCCACCGAGCCAGGCCGCCATGCCGGTGACGCCATTGCCGTTCGCGATCTCGACGCGCAGCTGCTGCAGCGGCGAGGGTTGCGGGGCCGGCTGGGCTGCGGCGGGCTCCGTGGGCGCGTCCACCTGCGGGCTCACCAGGGCGGCCACGGCTTCGGCCTTTTGGAGTTCGGCGACATTGGGCTCGATCCGCACCGCCGGCGCTGCATGGGCTTCGCTCTCATGCACCACCGCAGCCACGGGCGTTGCTGCCACGGGCTCGGCCGTTGCAGGCGCAACCGCCGCCGCCTCGACAGCCGTTGACGGCACACCACCCGGCTCCACCCGCTGCAGGTTCGCCCGCGCCATCGCATGGGCCGGTTCCAGCAGCACGGCAGCCCGCAAGGGGTTGCGTGCTTCTTCTTCGCGGCCGGCGAGGATCAGCGCATAGCCCAGGTTGTTCTGCAGCCGCGCACGTTGCGGGGCCAACGCCACCGCGCGCTGCAGCGTCGCCACCGCTTCGTCGTAACGGCCCTGCCCCGCCAGCGCGATGCCCAGCGCATCGAGCACGTCCACGTCGGTGGGCGCCTCGGCAGCGGCACGCTGCCAGGCCCGCAGCGCGTCGGACCAGCGCCGTTCGCCTTCGTACTGCTTCGCCAGCGCTGCATAGCCTTGCGCCATGCCGGCAACTGTGCCGGTATGAGAGACGCGGTAGTTCGGCTCGACGCGCCAGGCCTCGGGGGCTGGTGCGGCGCAGCCCGCCAGGGCCAGCGCGACGGCGGAAAACGCCAACGAATGCAGGTTGCGGGAAGCGGACATGGCGGCGACTCCTCTGTACGGCAACGGGTTCAACGGCCTGCCATGGTGGGCAGCAGCACGCGGTAGATCTGGATCATGGCGGGCCCCATCAGCACGACCATCAGCGAGGGGAAGATGCAGAAGATCAGCGGGAACAGCAGCTTCAGCGCGATCTTGGCCGCGGCCTCCTCGGCCTTCTGGCGGCGGCGCGTACGCAGCATCTCGGCATGCACGCGCAGCGAGGCCGCGATGCTGGTGCCGAAGCGTTCGGCCTGGCTGATCATCGCGACGAAGCCGTCCACCTCTTCCACGCCGGTGCGGATGGCGAGGTTGCGCAAGGCGCGTTCGCGGTCGGCACCGGCGCGCAGCTCCAGGTTCACCAGCCGCAGCTCCTCGGCCAGCGCCGGGCTCTTGAGCTGCAGGTCGTCGGCCACGCGCAGCATGGCGGCCTCGGTGCCCAGGCCTGCCTCCACGCACACGGTCATGAGGTCCAGCGCGTCCGGGAAGCTCTCGAAGATCTCGCGCTGGCGCACGAACACCAGCCGCGACAGCACCGCGTTCGGCCCGTAGTAGCCCAGCGCCGCCAGGCCCAGCATGGCCATCAGCAGGCCGTTGCCCTTGAGCGGCGAGCCTGCCACCGTGAGCAGCGCGAAGCCGGCCAGAGGCAGGCCCAGCGTGAGCACGGTCTTGATGCCGAAGAAGGCCGGCGCCGCCGCGGAGCTGCGAATGCCCGCATGCAGGAAGCGCAGGCGGATGCTCGACTTCTCGAAGCCTTCCTCGGGCATGGACAGCCGGCTCACCGGCCGCGTGAACTCGGCCAGCACGCCCAGCCAGTGGTCGAGCCCGACGGGCTTGTGCGCGCCGCTGTCGCCGGCCAGCGCGTCGAGTCGCTGGCGCGCCGCACTCGGCCGCATCAGTGCCGAAGCACCGAGCACGCCGGCCACGACCACCACGAAGACCAGTGCCAGGATCGCAATTTGGACGGGACTCATGGCTTTCGACTCCTCGGAAGACCCAACAAACATTCGCTGACCAAAGGCCTCTTCCAGTGGACGCCGCGGATCCGGCTTTGCCGGTCCGCCAGCGGCGCCCCCTTGAGGGGGAGCGCCGAAGGCGCTACGGGGGTGGGCGACATCAATCAGACCCTGATCCGGATGATCTGGCGCATCCAGAAGATGCCGACGACCATCATCAAGAGCGCGACGCCGACGATGCGCAAGCCGGCCGGGTCGGTCCACAGCACGGCCATGAACTTGGGGTTCACCAGGTTCACCACCAGCGCCACCACGAAAGGCAGCGCGGTGAGGATCACGGCCGACAGGCGCCCTTCGGCCGACAGCGTGCGGATCTCACCGAGCAGCTTGAGGCGCTGGCGCACGATGGAGGCGATCTTGTCCAGCAGCTCGGCGAGGTTGCCGCCCGATTCGCGCTGGATCATCACGGCCACCACGAAGTAGCTCACATCGGGCAGCGGCACGCGCTCGGCCAGGTGCGCGAGCGCCTCGTTCACCGGCACGCCGTAGTTCATCTCGTCGAACAGGATGCGGAAGTCGCGCCCCAGCGGCTCGGCCATCTCGTCGCCCACCATCTTCACCGCCGTGGGGAAGGCATGGCCGGCACGCATGGCGCGGCCCATGAGGTCGAGCGCCTCGGGGAACTGGCGTTCGATGCGCTCGATGCGTTCTGCGCGCCGCCTGGCCACGCGCCACCACGGCAGCACGGCGAGCACGAGGCCCAGCACCACGCCGAAGATGGGCGGCTTGCCCAGCAGCACGGGCAGCAGCAGGCCCACCGCCGCCAGCGTGGCCGACATGAGCATCAGCTCCACCGGCGACACCGCCATGGCCGAGGCACTGACGAAGCGCTGCAGCTTCTGGCCTGCCGCGGCGCGCGACAGCAGCTCGTTCAGTCGCGGCAGGCGCGAGGGCTCGACGTTGCGCTCGATGCTGGCCTGCGTGTGCATCTCGCCGGACAGCGCGGCCAGCCGCTGCGAAATGCGCCGGGCCTCCGCGCTGTTGTGCGAGGCCCAGAGGTTGTAGAGGCCTTCGCAGAGCAGCACCACGGCCAGGAAGGCCACCACCGCGAACAGCACGAATGAAAGGTCCATGGCTTGTCTCCTGCCCCGACCCGTTCAGACCACGCGCCGCACCGGCGCGAACAGCGTCTCGGGCAGGTGGATGCCGCGGGTGACCAGCCGCTCCCAGAAGCGGGGCCGCACGCCGGTGGCGCAGAAGTGGCCCTCGACCGCGCCGTTGGCGCCCACGCCGGTCTGCTTGAAGGTGAAGATCTCCTGCATGGTGAGCGTGTCTCCTTCCATGCCGGTGATCTCCTGGATGCTGGTGAGCTTGCGCGTGCCGTCGCTCAAGCGGTTGGCCTGGATGACCACGCCGATGGCCGAGGCGATCTGCGCACGGGCGGCACGCGCCGGCAGGTCCACGCCGGCCATCGCGATCATGCTTTCGAGCCGGGCCATCGCGTCGCGCGGCGTGTTGGCGTGCACGGTGGTCATGGAGCCTTCGTGGCCGGTGTTCATGGCCTGCAGCATGTCCAGCGCCTCGGGGCCGCGCGTTTCGCCGAGGATGATGCGGTCGGGCCGCATGCGCAGTGCGTTGCGCACCAGCGAGCGCTGCGTCACCTCGCCGCGGCCTTCGATGTTGGGCGGTCGAGTCTCGAGCCGCACCACGTGCGGCTGCTGCAGCTGCAGCTCGGCCGCGTCTTCGATGGTGACGATGCGTTCGCTGTGCGGGATGTAGCCCGACAGGATGTTCAGCAGCGTGGTCTTGCCCGAGCCGGTGCCGCCCGAGATGAGGATGTTGACCCTGGCTTCGGACAGCGCGCCGATGAACTGCGCCATCTCGCTCGACATCGAGCGGAACTCGACGAGATTGCCGATCTGCAGCGGCACCGCGGCGAAGCGCCGGATCGACAGGATGGGCCCGTCGATGGCCAGCGGCGGGATGATCGCGTTCACGCGCGAACCATCGGGCAGGCGTGCGTCCACCATGGGGCTGGACTCATCGACGCGGCGGCCCATGCGCGAGACGATCTTGTCGATGATCTTGAGCAGGTGTG
>CAMLLU010000059.1 GCA_946480925.1 uncultured Rivibacter sp. | reverse complement strand
TGTCGAAGCGCCACGAGCCGGGCGAGAGCGTGCGCCTGTTGGCGCCCTTCGACCCCATCGTGTGGGACCGGCAGCGCTTCGAACTGCTGTGGGGCTGGCCATATCGCTTCGAGGCCTACACGCCGGCGCCCAAGCGCAAGCTCGGCTATTACGCATTGCCGATGCTATGGCGCGACCAGGTCATCGGCTGGGCCAACGTCACCGCGAAACACGGTGTCGAGCAGGCGAGCTTCGGCTACGTGTCGGGCCGTGCGCCGCGCGATGCGGCCTTTCGCCGTGAACTCGAGGCCGAGCTCGAGCGCATGCACGGCTTCCTGGGGCACGACACCGAGTGAGCCTCAGCCCTGGCGGACCATCAGTACCGCACGGGCCACCTCTGCAAAACCGGCACCGCGCTCGCCTTCGGTCAGATAGGCAGGCCACACGGTGAGCTGGTCGGCGAAGCGCCGCAGGTTGGCCACGCCCACGCTCAGCGGGAAGTGGGCGAACATGGCCTGGTCGTTGGTCGAGTCGCCCACGTAGACCCAGCGGTCGAGTTCGTTTTCGATGTCGCGGCCCAGCAGCCGCTGCACGATCCAGCGCGCCCCCGAGAGCTTGTTGTGGCTGCCGTACCAGCCGTTGACGTGGATCGAACTGACGGTCGCGCTCATGCCGGCCGCCTGCATCAGCGCCACCACCTGCTGGATGGCCTCGGGCGACAGGTGCGCGAACTCGCTGTGGTCGATGGCGATGTCGGTCACGCGGCCGGCGCTGTCGCGTGCCAGCGTGGCACCCGGCACTTCGGCCAGGATGCGCCGGGCAGCGGCCTGAAGGCGTTGTGCATTGGTGGCGCGGGTGGCTTCGTCCTGTTCGTATTCGGTGAGCAGGGCATCACCTTCGTGGAACAGGGCCACCGCGCCGTTTTCGGCCACCACGGCGGCGATGGTGGTGTCGCGCGCAATCGGCACGCTCCACCCCATCGGCCGGCCGGTGATGGCGATGACGGGCAGGCCGGCATCGTGCAGCGCGGTGAGCGCCAGCAGTGCCTCGGGGCAGATCACGCCATCGGTCGTGAGCGTGTCGTCGATGTCGGTGAGCACGCCTCGCACGCTGCGCAGGGCAGTGGTAGGGCAGGTGTGCCAGGGCTGGGCGGATTCAGGCATGGCCGGCAGTCTGTCACGGATGACGGCACCCCAGCCGGCGAATACGCCGGCCATCCCTCAGGGAGCGGCCAGGCCTTGCTTGGGGCGGCCCTGCGCGGCGGCCCACGTGACCTTTCACTGTTCTTTGCGACGCAGCTGGGGTGCATCCGAGGCCAACCGATCAACCGGGGCGCCGACTACAATCGTGCCATTCCGAGGAGCGTTGCAACCCCACCCGCGGGGCCAGGCTCGGAACCCATCTGCAACCGCGCTCACCCGCCGTGTGTGTCCTGCGTGGGTGAGTCTCAACCGGAACTCCCAGCAGCACGCGGCGGCTTCATCACCTGAAGTGGAGCACCGACGACCATGAACGCTGCCGTTCTGAAACCGCAACAAGACCACGCCATCGCCGACCTGTCGCTGGCTGCGTGGGGCCGCAAGGAACTCCGGATCGCCGAAACCGAGATGCCCGGCCTCATGGCCATTCGCGAGGAGTTCGCGAAGGCGCAGCCGCTCAAGGGCGCGCGCATCACCGGCTCGCTGCACATGACCATCCAGACCGCCGTGCTGGTGGAAACGCTGCAGGCGCTGGGCGCCGAGGTCCGCTGGGCCTCGTGCAACATCTTCTCGACGCAGGACCATGCCGCCGCCGCCCTGGTGGCCACCGGCACCCCGGTGTTTGCCTACAAGGGCGAGTCGCTGAAGGACTACTGGGACTACACCCACCGCATCTTCGAATTCGGCGCCAAGGGTTCTGAAGCCGAAGGCCCGAACATGATCCTCGACGACGGCGGCGACGCGACGCTGCTCATGCACCTGGGCCAGAAGGCCGAGAAGGATGCGTCGGTGATCGCCAACCCGACGAGCGAGGAAGAGCGTGAGCTCTTCGCTGCCATCAAGGCCAAGCTGGCTGAAGACGCCAGCTGGTACACCCGCAAGAGCGCCCAGATCATCGGCGTGACCGAAGAGACCACCACCGGCGTGCACCGCCTGAAGGAGATGAGCGCGAAGGGCACGCTGCTGTTCCGCGCCATCAACGTGAACGACTCGGTCACCAAGAGCAAGTTCGACAACCTGTACGGCTGCCGCGAAAGCCTGGTGGACGGCATCAAGCGCGCCACCGACGTGATGATCGCCGGCAAGGTGGCCGTGGTGTGCGGCTACGGCGACGTGGGCAAGGGCTCGGCCCAGGCGCTGCGTGCCCTGTCCGCGCAGGTGTGGGTCACCGAGATCGATCCCATCAACGCGCTGCAGGCCGCCATGGAAGGCTACCGCGTGGTCACGATGGACTACGCCGCCGACAAGGCCGACATCTTCGTCACCACCACCGGCAACAAGCGCGTCATCACGCACGACCACATGGTCGCCATGAAGGACCAGGCCATCGTCTGCAACATCGGCCACTTCGACAACGAGATCGACATCGCCTCGATCGAGAAGTACCAGTGGGAAGAGATCAAGCCGCAGGTCGACCATGTGATCTTCCCGACCGGCCGCCGCATCATCCTGCTGGCCAAGGGACGCCTGGTGAACCTGGGCTGCGGCACCGGCCACCCGAGCTACGTCATGTCGTCGAGCTTTGCCAACCAGACCATCGCGCAGATCGAGCTGTTCACCAAGCCGAACGACTACAAGGTCGGCCAGGTCTACGTGCTGCCCAAGCACCTCGACGAAAAGGTGGCCCGCCTGCAGCTGAGCAAGCTGGGGGCGATGCTCACCGAGCTGACCGACGAGCAGGCCGCCTACATCGGCGTGCCGAAGGAAGGCCCGTACAAGCCCGACACCTATAGGTATTGATTGGGTATTGATTGAGCCCACCCCCGTAGCGCCTGCGGCGCTCCCCCTCAAGGGGGCGACGCCAGCGGACCGGCGGAGCCGGATCCGCGGCGTCCACTGGGCTGATCGTGGCTTGTGGATTCAGTGATGCGCATCGACCAGTTGCTCGTTCAACAGGGCTTGGCACCGTCTCGGTCGGCCGCACAGCGGCTGGTCGAGCGGGGGGGCGTGCAATGGCTGGGGCCCAAGGGCTGGTGCGTGCCGCGCAAGGCCGGTGAAGACCTGCCCGAGGCGGCCGAGTTGCGCGTGACCGACGATGCCGAACTGCGCTACGTGTCGCGCGGCGGGCTCAAGCTCGAAGGGGCGCTGGCGCACAGCGGGTTGAAGGTGGCCGGCTGGACTTGCCTCGACGTGGGCCAGAGCACCGGCGGTTTCACCGACGTGCTGCTGCAGCAAGGGGCTGCGCGCGTGGTGGGTTTCGACGTCGGCCATGGGCAGCTGCACGAACGCCTGCGCGGCGACCCGCGCGTGGTGGCGATCGAGGGGCAGCACGTGCGCGAGCTGGTCGGCTCGGCACTAGGCCAGCATGCACCGCCCGCCGGCTTCGATCTCGCCGTGGCCGACCTGTCCTTCATCTCGCTCACCGGCGTGCTGCCGCATCTGGTGCCATGGTTGAAGCCCGGGGGCCACGCATTGCTGCTGGTGAAGCCGCAGTTCGAGGTGGGCCCGCAGCACGTGGGCAAGGGCGGGCTGGTGAAGGACGCGGCGCAGTACCCGAAGGTCGAGGCCGCTGTGCGCGAGGCCTGCGCCGCGTTGCACTGGACGGTGCACGACTACTTCGACAGCGCCATCGCCGGTGGCGATGGCAACCAGGAATTTTTCGTCTGGGCGCAGTCCTCGAGCGACGGCCCGGCCAACAGCAACACCGAGAGGGACGGAGCATGACGACCCCCGCGCAGCGCAAGCTGCCCATCAGCATCGAGTTCTTTCCGCCCAAGACGCCCGAGGGCGTGGAAAAGCTGCGCGGCGTGCGCCAGCAGCTCTACACGCTCAAGCCTGAGTTCTGCTCGGTGACCTATGGCGCAGGCGGCTCCACGCAGAGCGGTACCCTGGCCGCGGTGCGCGAGATCATTGCCGAGGGCGTGGCCGGCGCGCCGCACTTCTCGTGCATCGGCGCAAGCCGCGACAGCATCCGGGAGCAGCTGGGCAGTTTCCGCACGGCAGGCATCCATCGCATCGTCGCGCTGCGGGGTGACCTGCCTTCGGGCTACGGTGGCTTCGGCGAGTTCCGCTACGCCAGCGACCTGGTGGCCTTCATCCGTGCCGAGACGGGCGATCACTTCCACATCGAGGTGGCGGCCTATCCTGAAACCCACCCGCAGGCCAAGTCCCCCGAGGCCGACCTCAAGGCCTTCGTCACCAAGGTGAAGGCCGGTGCCACATCGGCCATCACGCAGTACTTCTTCAACAGCGACGCCTATTTCCGCTTCGTCGACGACGCGCGCAAGGCCGGTGTCGACGTGCCTATCGTGCCGGGCATCATGCCCATCACCAATTCGTCGCAGCTGATCCGCTTTTCCGAAGCCTGCGGTGCCGAGATCCCGCGCTGGATCCGCCTGCGGCTCGAAAGCTTCGGCGACGACAAGGCTTCGATCCAGGCCTTCGGGTTGGATGTGGTGAGTGAACTCTGCGAGAAGCTGCGCACGGCCGGTGTGCCGGGCATCCACTTCTACGCGATGAATCAGGCAACCGCCACGATCGAGATCTGCAGGCGGCTGAGCCTGTAGCACCACTCAGCCCACCGGCGCATGGCCGGTGGTTTTCTTCTCACACCTTCGCGTTGGCATGGCGAACGGTCGTATGGCCGTGAGCCGCACTATTTCTCGTTCGCGGCGTTGGTGAGGCGCAACTCTTCATCCCCCCCGCTTTCTCGAACAAGAGAATCCGGGCCTGCGCAATTGAAGAGGGATGCGATGTTTCGTTTGAAGCAGGTCGGCAGGGCAGCAGCGGCCCTGTGTGCGGGAGGTGTGGCCTTCGCGGCTGCTGCCCAGCAGCAGCCGGCAGAGCCGGCTCGGAAGCTGGAAAGGATCGAAGTCACCGGCTCGCGCATCAAGCGCGTGGATGCGGAGTCGCCTGTTCCCGTGCAGGTGATCACGCGCGACGCGATCGAACGCTCGGGTGCGATGACGGTCACCGAGCTGCTCAAGTCCTTGCCCGCCAACAACGCGGGCGCCTTCGACGAGAACGCGATCGCCAGCTTCAGCCCCGGTGCCGGCAGCGTTTCGCTGCGCGGCCTCGGTGCGCAAGCGACCCTGGTGCTGATCAACGGGCGGCGCGTCACGCCCTATGGCTTTGCCCAGGGAGGTCAGCAGACCTTCGTCGACGTCAACGCCATCCCGCTCGATGCCGTCGATCGGATCGACATCCTGCTCGACGGCGCCTCGGCCCTGTATGGCTCCGACGCCATGGCCGGCGTGGTCAACGTGATCCTGCGCAAGGAATTCACCGGCTTCCGCACGCACGGCTCGATCGGCCAGACGTCCTATGGCGACGGCACCACCTCGAGCGCGGGCTTCACCATCGGCAAGGGCTCGCTGGACAGTGACAAGTACAACGTGTTCGCCAGCTACGAACATGCCTCGCGCGAAGCCATCAAGGCCAGCGAGCGGCCGAACACGCGCACCGCAGACTTCCGGCGGTTCGGTCTCACCGACAGGCGCTCGTCGTACTCGATGCCCGGCAATCTCTACGAGGCCGTGGATGACGGTGCTTTCCTCGGGCCCATGGCGGGTTGCGCACCGGTCGATGATCAGACCTCTCCGGTCGATGGCCGCTGCGCCTACGACCATGTGCGCTACCAGGACATCCAGGCCAAGACCACGCGTGACCACCTAGTGATGGGCGGCGTGGCCGAGCTGAGTGCGCAAACGCAGCTGTTCGCTGATGCGATCTTCACGCGTTCCACCATCGAGCAAGCGGGGCCGTCGTACAACAGCAGCACCTACTTCGCGACCGGAACGCTGTCGCAGGACTACATCCCGCTTTCGGCCACCCACCCGCAGAACCCGTTCGGGCAGACGGTCGGCCTGCGCTACCGGTTCGGCGACGTGCCGAACAGCACCACGACCAAGAGCGACACACAGCGAGCCACGCTGGGCATGCGCACCGCCCTGGCGGAGTGGGACGTGGAGAGCGCGGCTGTGTATTCGCGCTCCAAGACCAAACTCGTCTACACCGGCTACCTGCGCGATGCCGTGCTGCTCAACGAAGTGCTCGATCCGAGCACGGGCATGGCGCGCGACAGCTTCGTCTTCGGCAACCCGGCGGCCAACGACGCAGGACTCATGGCCCGGCTCTACCCGACCTTGCGCGACAGTGGCGTCACTTCGATGAGCTCGCTCGACGTGCATGGCTCCCGGCAGTTCGGGCGGCTTGCCGGCGGGCCGATGGGCATTGCCGTGGGCGCGGATTTCCGCCGCGAAACGTTCAGGAGCACGCCCGACCCGCTGACGGCGGCCGGCGAGATCAGCGTGCTGGGCGCAGCGGCCGCGGACGGGCAGCGCAACATTTCGGCGTTCTTCGCCGAGCTGTCCGCGCCCATCGCCAAGACGCTGGAGACGCAGTTCGCCGTGCGGGTGGACCGCTACAGCGACTTCGGCTCCGCCACCACGCCCAAGGTCGGCCTGAAGTGGAAGCCTGTCTCGAACCTGGCCTTGCGCGGCACCTATTCCAAAGGATTCCGGGCTCCCTCGCTGGTCGAGACTTCGGGCACGCCGGTGACCAGCTTCTACAGTGACATTCGTGATCCGCAGCTGTGCCCCGACCCTGTGGGCGCGCCCAACGACAACTGCAACGTGACGGTGGCCGCGCTGCAGGGCGCCAACCAGCACCTCAAGGCCGAGACGTCCAAAAGCTTCACGGTGGGCCTGGTGTTCGAGCCGACGGATCGCCTGAGCGTTTCGCTGGACTTCTATCGCATCAAGCGCCGCAACGAGATCAGCACCATGGACCCGGACTACCTGCTCGCGCACGAGTCCGAATACCCCGGCTACGTGCAGCGCGACCCGGCCACCAACCAGATCGAGCGGCTCAACCTGCTGTTGACCAACCTCGGCTCGACCATGGTGCGCGGCTACGACATCGACGTGAAGAACCGCTGGCCGCTCGGCGAGCTGGGCACCCTCACGCTCGCCGGCACCTACAACCGCATGCCGCGCTACAAGGTCCGGCCGGTGGCGGACGCGGAAGAGGTGGACTACGCAGGCACCTACCTGCAGCCCAGGGAGCGGTACACGCTCGGCGGTACCTGGGAATACGGTGCGTGGACGACGTCGCTCACGTGGAACTACATCGGCGGCTACTCGCGCGCTTTCTCGCCCATCGACACGGTGTGCCCCTACGAGAGCACGACCCCCGGCCTATGCCGCGTCGAGTCCTGGATGACCGCGGATCTCTTCGTGGGCTACAAGGGCATCAAGAACCTGGAGCTCGGCCTCAAGGTCCAGAACATCGACAACCGCCAGGCCCCGTTGGACGAGCGCGCGGCGAGCGACTTCACGCTGTACCGGTCGGCGTACCACAACCAACTGGGCCGCTTCGTCTCGGTGAGCGCGCGCTACACGTTCTGGTGAGCAAGCACAGGGCAGGCGCCGGACGCCTGCTCCAGGCCTTCAGCCGCCTTCGCGCTCCCAGGCCACGCCCTCTTCGGTGAGCATCGCGTCGAGCGGCACGTCGTGCGCCTCGGCTTCCAGCCAGGGCACATGGCCGTGGGCGTATCCCACGCCCACGGTGAAGGGCCGCGGCGTCAGTGCCGCCAGCGTGCGGTCGTAGAAGCCGCCGCCATAACCCAGCCGCACACCCTTGGGGCCAAAGCCCACGCAGGGCACCAGCAGCAGCGTGGGCAGCAGCACGTCGGTGCCTTTGGGTTTGGGGATGTCGAAGACGTCGTTCTCCATCGGGCAGCCGGGGTACCAGGCGTGGAAGCGCAACTGCCTGGTCTCGCGGTTGATCACCGGCAGGCCGATGCGCCGCGGCGGGCCGGCGCCTTCTTCGCCCTTGCCGGCGCCTTCGGTCCAGCGGTAGAGGGCCGGTAGCGGGTCGAACTCGCCCTTGATGGGCCAGTAGGCGCCCACCGTCACGTCGGGTCGCCCGGTGAGCCAGATGCGCAACACGTCCTGCAGCTGGTCGGCACGCTGCTGGCGGTCCACCATCTGCTGGCGTTCGGCCTGCAGCAGCTTGCGCATCACGGCCTTGTCGCGGGTGGGCTTGAGGGGGTCGAACGGCAGGGTCATCGCGGGTCTCGCTGAGTCGATTTCGCGTGCGCGGGCTCGTGTTGTGCCTGTGCTGAAGGCATTGTGCCCGGCACCGGCGCCAACAGGCCCCAAACACTTCCTAAACGTCGCCGCGCAGCATGCGGCCTTCTCGTGTTGAACAGGCTCCCCGACGCCATGAAGTCCCGCCCGATTGCCCGCGCTGCTGCCAGCGCACCACGTTCGACGCTGATGGCTGCGCTGGCCTCGATGCAGGTCGCCTGTGCGGCGCCGCCTGGCGACGTGGCGGCTGCCGAAGCGCCCGGCAGCGCCCCAGCCCCGCAGGTCGAAGGCAAGCGCTGGCGCAACCCCGAAGGCAGCCCGCCCGACGAGTCGAGCTGGCGCGACGTGGCGTCACTGTGGTGGAACTTCATGACAGCCAGTCGTGAGCAGACCCAGCCACCCGTGCCGCCCGGCCACGTGCTGCCGCGCGAGCAGGCGCTTGCGGCCCTGGCGGCGCAGCGTCGCGGCGACGACAGCCTCACCTGGCTGGGCCACGCCTCCTTCCTGGTGCGCCTGGGCGACAGGACCGTGCTGACCGATCCCTTCCTCACCGAGGCCGCGTCGCCATTCTCGAGTGTCGGGCCCAGGCGTTTCGCAGGCCCGGGCCTCGCCATCGAAGACCTGCCGCCGATCGACGTGGTGGTGGTCTCGCACAACCACTACGACCACCTCGACCTGCGCACGCTGCAGCAACTGCCCGGCAAAAGCTTGACGCAACTGGTGGTGCCGATGGGCGTGGGCCCGCTGGTGCGCGACCTCGGATTCGCGCAGGTGCACGAGCTGAGCTGGGGCGATGCGCTGCAGGTAGGGGCGCTGCGCGTGGCGGCCGCGCCGGCCATCCACTTTTCGGGCCGCGGGCTGTTCGACCGCGATGCCACGCTGTGGGCCGGATACGTCTTCGAGGCGAACGACAGGCGCGTCTTCTTTGCCGGCGACACCGCCTACCACCCCACGGCCTTCAAGGCGCTACGCGAGCGCATCGGGCCGGTGGACGCGGCGCTGCTGCCCATCGGTGCGTATGCACCGCGGCAGGTGATGTCGCACGTGCACGTGGACCCCGAAGAGGCCGTGGCGCTGGGCCGCGACCTGCAGGCCAGCCGGCTGGTCGCCATGCACTGGGGCACCATCGTGCTGACCACCGAGCCGCCGTTCGAGCCGCCGCAGCGCTTCCTTGCTGCCGGCCGCGCCGCGGGGATGAGCGACGACGCGTTGTGGGTCATGGCGATCGGCGAGACGCGGCCGCTGGGTGGCCGCCCGGAACAGCCGGCCCCCGCCTTGTCGGCCACAGCCAACGACACGAGGCAACACACGAGGTGACGTCATGCCCAACCGTGCAGTGCTGGTCGCCTATGGCGTGATCCTGGTCGCGCTGGCCTCTGCGGCCAGCCTGGGGGCGGCCCAGCAAGCCACGCCGGCCGCGGCTGTACGGGAGATTGCAGCGCTGCTCGACCACATCGAGCGCTCCGGCTGCCGCTTCGAGCGCAACGGCACATGGCATGAAGCGCCGGCTGCACGCGTCCACATCGAGCGCAAGTACCGTGCGGTCGTGGAGCGCACACCGGTGCCCAGCGCAGAAATCTTCATCGAGCTGGCCGCCTCGCGCAGCAGCACGACCGGCCGGCCCTACCAGGTGCGCTGCGGCCAGGCACCGGCCCAGCCCAGCGCGGCCTGGCTCACCGAGGCGCTGGCCCGGCAACGAGCGCAAGGCCAGCGCTGAGGCTCGTCACTTGTCGCTGCGGATCGGCGAGTAGTCCACCGGCACCCACGCATAGCCGCGCCCTTCGGACCGCACGTGGCCCAGTCCGGGGAAGCTCACGTGCGCGCCGGCCAGCAGCCACTTTTCCTTCGCCGCCTGCGCCCACATGGCCTTGCGCGACGCGATGGCCGGCTGGTTGTCGGTGTCGAAGGCCATCGCCACTTCGGGCCGCGCGAACTGCACCGCGCCGATGTGCACCATGTCGCCCATCACCAACATTTTCTGGCCCTTGGACTCGAACAGATAGCTGCTGTGGCCGGGCGTGTGGCCGGTGGCCACGGCCTTCACGCCGGGGGCGATCTGCTCGTTGGGGGCGAACAGCTTCACGCGGCCGGCCGCCTGGTAGGGCGCCACGGCCGTCTTCGCCATCTGGAAGAAGCCCTGCATCTCCTTCGGCGCGGCTTGCATCTTCGCGTCGCTGAGCCAGAAGTCCGCCTCGGGCTGCGTGACCATGACCTGCGCCTTCGGGAACAGCGGCTGGCCGTCGGCGGCCAGCACGCCGCCTACGTGGTCGGCATGCAGGTGGGTGATGAGCACGAGATCCACCTGGGCCGGGTCGTAGCCGGCAGCCTTCAGGTTGTCGGCCAGCTTGCCCAGCGTGGGGCCGAACATCTGCTGCGCGCCGGCATCCACGAGGATCAGCTGCTGCCCGGTGTTCACCAGGTAGCCGTTGACCGAGGTCTGGATGGTCTTGCCGGTGAGGAAGTTGCGGTCCATGCCGCGCTGGATCTCGCCGGGCCTGGTGAATTTCAGCAAGGCGGCCGGGTCGAGGTCGATGTAGCCGTCGTACAGCGCGGTCACTTCGAAATCGCCCACCATCGTGCGGTACCAGCCGGGCACCTGTGTCTTCTGTTGCGGCGCGTCGGCCAGCGCGCTGCCGGCGGCGGCAGTCGTGAGCGCCAACGCGGCAAGGGTGCCGCGGGCCCAATGAGTGATTCGTTCGGGAAGCATCGGTCCTTCTCCTTGTTGTCGATGAGGGGGTCTTGCTCAGGGGGCGCTACGTTACGGCGGCGCGGCAAAGGCGGCGTGCCGTCACATGCAAGACCGTGGCGGCGCAGGGGCAGCACCGCATGCGTGCCACGCTGTGGTATCAAGCGGCCCCATGAAACATCCAGCGTCAACCGGCCTGTCACGGGCCGCTGCGCCGGGCCGTCCCAAGCAAGGCCCGACCCTCGCGGAGGGTCGATCGCCGTACTCGGCGAGCGGGGTGTCGTCATCCCCCCGGGCCGCCGCGCCGGGCCGCCCCAAGCAAGGCCCGACCCTCGCGGAGGGTCGATCGCCGTATTCGGCGAACGGGGTGCTGTCATGACCCCCGCCCCACGTGATGAATTCGCTGCCTACTGCCTGGAACTGCTGGCCCCGTTGGGGCCCTGCACCGCACGCCGCATGTTCGGCGGCCACGGCATCTATCTCGACGGCGTGATGATCGGCCTCATCGCCTACGAACGGCTGTACCTGAAGACCGATGCGCAAAGCCTGCCCCGCTGGCGCGAGGCAGGCTGCGAGCCCTTCGTCTACGAAGGCAAGGGCAGGCGGGTGACCATGAGTTACTGGACGCCGCCGCAGGAGGCCATGGAGTCGCCGCCCCTGATGCTGCCCTGGGCGAGGCTGGCGCTCGAAGCGGCGATCCGTGCGCGCTCCACCAAGCGGGCCAGCAAGCCCCCGGCCAAGCGGCCCGCGGCGCGCAGCGCGAAGAAGTGACGCCGAGTTGCCGGCGCGGCTTCCAGCAGCTGGAAGCTCACCTGCGGCCAGCCTTCGAGCACCGCTTCCACGCCGGCCGGCACTTCCAGCACCTGGCCCGGCAGCACCCAGGCGTCGTCAGGCACGGCCCCGCCCAGGCGGCCATTGGCGGTGACCCACAGCCGGCCGTCGCTCACGCGCAGCCAGCGGGTGCGGGAGACGGCCGGCAGCGTGCTTGACCGGCCCGGCGTCAGTTGCCACACTGCGCTGTTCGATTGTTGCAATTCCGTCATCGAAGTGGTGTTCATCGCTATCTCCTTGTCCGCTGCGTTGTATGAGTGAATCTTCGGCGAGGGAAGCCCTCCGGTCCAATGAGATCGCTGCGGCGAATTGATGAGCGCTGAGCATGAGTGAGGGGGCTCGCAAGTGAGCACGATCCGAAAACGGCCGCTGGACGTCGGCCCCATCCGCGCCTTCGAGGCGGTGGCGCGGCTGCTGAACTTCCGTGCCGCGGCCGAGGAGCTGAATCTCACCCAGTCGGCCATCAGCCGGCAGATCAAGAGCCTGGAAGACGAACTCGGTGCGCCGCTTTTTTCACGCGGCACGCGCCACGTCGAGCTCACCGGCCCGGGAGACGCGCTGCTGCGGGCCGTGGTGCCCGCGCTCGACCGGTTGGATGCGTCGGTGCGCCAGATCCGCCAGGCACGCGGGCGGCGCGTCGTCAACGTGACCACCTTCGCGTCGTTCGGGTCGCTGTGGCTCATCCCCCGGCTCGAGGCCTTCCAGCGTGCTCACCCGGACATCGACATCCGCGTGGCCGCCAGCGACCACCTCGTGGCACTGGACGACCCCGAGGTCGACATCGCGCTGCGCTACACCAGCCCGCTGAAGGCGCCTGAAGGGGCCTTCAGGCTGTTCGGCGAAACGCTCACGCCGGCCATCAGCCCGTGGCTGGCGGCGCGGGCCGAAGCCGGCCAGGTGCCGCCGCTCAAGCGCCCCGCCGATCTCGCACGTCACACGCTGCTCGAAGAGGACGACCACCGCCCCGGCGCCGAATTCCTGAGCTGGCGGCACTGGCTGGCCAAGCAGGGCGAGGCGCAGCTGGAGCCGCGCAGCTGGATCTACCTCAACTTCACCTACCAGCAGGTGCAGGGAGCCCTGGCCGGCCAAGGCGTGGCGCTGGCGCGCGTGGGGCTGGTGGGCGAGCAGCTGCAGCGCGGCGAGCTGGTGGAGCCCTTCGGCATCGATGGCCGCATCCACAGCCCTTACGCCTACTGGCTGCTGGTGACCGAACATAGCCGCCATCGGCCCGAGGTGTGCCAGTTTGCCGAGTGGGTGAAGGAGCAGGCAGCGCTCACGCGTGCCGCGGCCGGCGAGCTGTGGGAGCCCGAAGACGCCAGCGGGCACACCGAAGAATAAAAAAGGGCGGCTCGCTCTGCGCGGCCGCCCCCAAGCTAGACCCGATGGGTAAGGGTCTATCGATCAACCTTCAATCTTCAATCGGAGCGCTTCGCTGCCATCACCGGTTGGCCTTCGAACTGGCCGCTGCCGACGGCCAGGGTGAGGTCGCTGCGCGAAGCGCGGATCTCGACGCGCGGCAGCTGCACCACGCGTTGCGGCTTGGAGGCCGGTGCGGCGCTGGGCTCGAGCAGGCGCTTGCCGGCGATTTCGACCAGCGGCGGCTCGATGGTGCGTACTTGTTGCGGCGAGAGGCCGGCATCCAGGGTCTGCGGCGCCTGAAGGGCGGGCGCCAAGGCCAGTGCCAGCGTGGCCAGCGTCAGGGCCGCGGCGAACAGGGCATTGAGCGTGCGGTTCATGGTGTCGTCCTTTCAGGGGTGGCAGCCGTTTGGCTTGTCGATGCAGGAACTTTAGGCAGCGGTCCTGCCTCCTGCGAGACGATTGCGATGAACTGCGGGCGATGCCGGACGAACTGCGGTTGCACAGGATGAAAGGTTGTGCAACGTCGCCGACAGGCACGGAGCGCAGGAGTAAATTCACCCGGGTGGTTCAGGCGCAGTGGGGCTGGCGGGGCGCGCGAACGAGAAACGAGCTTCAGGAAGTGACGATGTTTGAGAAGAAAAAGGCCGTGCTGGCCGGTGCGTTGCTGCTGGCGGCAACGGTGAACGTTCCGGCATCGGCGCAAGCGCCTGCCACCGCCAACGCGGTGGTGGCCGGTGCCGACGCCGTGCTGGAAGCGCGCGACGCGCTGCGCCGGCGCGACAAGGCCCGCCTGACCGCCGCGCGTGCCGCTGCGGCCGCGGCACGCAGCCCGCTGGCGCCCTGGGTGGACTACTGGGAACTCAACAACCGCCTCGGCGAAGCCACGCAGGCCGACCTCGACGAGTTCTATTCGCGCTGGGCCGGCACCTACGTGGAAGACCGCCTGCGCAACGACTGGCTGCTCGAGCTCGGCCGTAGGCGCGACTGGCGCAACGTGTCGCTCGAATACCCGCGCTTTCGCATGAACGACGACCGCGAGGTCACCTGCTACGCGCTGCTGGCGCGCCACGAGGCCGGCGACGACGTGGCGAAGGAGGCGCGCGCCGCCTGGATGGCGCAGCGCGACCTCGACGACGGCTGCACGCTGATGGCCACCACCTTGTATACCGCGCAGCGGCTGGATGCGACCGACGTGTGGCGCAAGGCGCGCCTCACTACGGAAAGCAACCGCCCGCGCGCCGCGCGCCACGCCGCCGGGCTCATGGACGAAGACGCCGCGAAGGCGGTGGACGAGCTGTTCGAGAGCCCGCCGCGCTACCTGGCGCGCAAGGCCAACGCGCGCAACCGCACCGCTGCCGAGCTGGCGGTGCTGGCGCTCATCCGCCTGGCTGTCAACGACCCCGACGGCGCGGCCGTGCAGCTCGACAGCCACTGGAGCGAGGCGCTGCAGGCCCGGCTTGGGCCGGCGGCCGTGGCCTGGTTGTGGAACACCGTGGCCAAGCAGGCCGCGATGAAGCTGCTGCCCACCGCCGACACCTACTACCAGCGCGCCGTCACGACCCGCCGCGGCGGCAGCGATGCCGCCGAAGGGCCCGAAGACGTGCTGGCCTGGAAGGCACGCTCCGGGCTGCGGGCCAACAACGGCGCGGGTCGCTGGCAGCAGGTCATGCAGGCGATCAACGCGATGAGCCAGCAGGAACAGCGCGACCCCGCCTGGGTGTACTGGAAGGCGCGTGCGCTGCTGGTGCTGTCGCGTGACTCGCAGGACGGCGAAGCGCTCAAGCAGCAGGCGCACGAGCTGCTCTCGCCGCTGGCACGCCAGGTGAGCTTCTACGGCAAGCTCGCCGCCGAAGAGCTGGGCCAGCCTTTCGTGATGCCACCCAAGCCGGCCCCGCTTACTGGAGAAGAGCGTGCCGCGGCGCTGGCCACGCCGGGCCTGGCGCGTGCGCTGGCGCTCATTTCGCTGGGCCTGCGCGGCGAAGGCGTGCGCGAATGGAACTTCACGCTGCGCGGCATGGGTGACCGCGAGCTGCTGGCCGCCGCGCAGCTGGCCTGCGAACGCGAGGTGTGGGACCGCTGCATCAACACCAGCGAACGCACGCAGAACGAAATCGACCTCGAGCAGCGCTTCCCCACGCCCTTCCGGCGCGACGTGCTGGCCGCTGCGCGCGAGGCCGGGCTCGATGCGGCTTACGTCTATGGCCTCATCCGGCAGGAGTCGCGCTTCGCGATCGACGCACGTTCGTCGGTCGGCGCCTCGGGCCTGATGCAACTGATGCCCGCCACCGCGCAGTGGACCGCGCGCAAGGCCGGCATCTCCTACAACCCTGGCCTCATCACCGACCCCGGCACCAACCTGCGGCTGGGCACGCGCTACCTGCGCCTGGTGCTCGACGACTTCGGCGGCTCCGTGCCCCTGGCCACCGCGGCCTACAACGCCGGCCCGGCGCGCTCGCGCCGCTGGCGCGAAGGGCCACCGCTGGAGCCCGCGGCCTGGGCCGAGAACATTCCGTTTTCCGAAACACGCGACTACGTGAAGAAAGTGCTGTCGAACGCGACGGTGTATTCGGCCTTGCTGACCGGCAACGCCCAATCGCTGAAGGCCCGGCTGGGCCCGGCGATTGCTCCACGTTCTGACGCGGCACCCGCGCCCGATACCAGCCTGCCCTGAGCGGGTGCCCACCTCACGGAAGGAGAAGACGCGATGAGTGCTCCCGCCCGGTTGTTCCGAAGGGGGCGCGTCGCTCTTCCCGGAGGAGCCTCGCGAAGCGAGAGGGGGCACCAATGACCGAGCGACAACTCCTGATCCTGGGTGGCAGCGGCTTCGTCGGCCGCAGCCTGTGCGCGCAACTGGTGGCGCGTGAAGGCGCGGCCGATGGCGAGATCGTGGTGCCCACGCAGCACCTGGGGCGCGCCAGGGCCCTGAACACCTTGCCCGGCGTCACGCTCGTGGCGGCCGACGTGCACGACGATGCGCAACTTCGTGCCCTGCTGCCGGGTTGCGACGCGGTGGTCAACCTCGTGGGCATCCTGCACGGCAGCGAACGCGAGTTCGAGCACGTGCACGTGGAGCTGCCGCGCCGGCTGGCGGCCGCCTGCCAGGCCGCTGGTGTGCGCCGCGTGGTGCACGTGAGCGCGCTGGGTGCGGCGGCCGATGCGCCTTCGCGCTACCTGCGCAGCAAGGCCGCGGGCGAGGCGGCGCTGCAGACGGCGGGGCTCGACCTCACGTTGCTGCGGCCCAGCGTGATGTTCGGCGAGGCCGATCACTTCCTCAACCTGTTTGCGAGGCTGCAGGCGGGGTTCCCGCTGATGCCGCTGGCCAGTGCGCATGCGAAGTTCCAGCCGGTGTGGGTGGAGGACGTGGCCGCGGCCCTCATGGCCTGCCTCGATTCGCCACAGACCGTCGGCCTCACCATCGAATGCACGGGCCCGCGGGTCTACGAGCTGCACGAGCTGGTGAAGATGGCCGGCCACTGGTCGGGCCACCCGCGGCCGGTGTTCAGCCTGCCCGACGGGCTGGCGCGCGTGCAGGCAGCACTGTTGGGCCTGCTGCCCGGCGAGCCGCTGGTCTCGGCCGACAACCTCGACTCGATGAAGGTGCCCAACGTGGCCACCGGCCGGCTGCCGGGGTTGCAGAGCCTGGGCATCACGCCGACGGCGCTGGAGGCGGTGGCACCCGCCTACCTGGGTACGGCGCCCAACCAGGCGCACCTCAACCACTGGCGCGCGCTCGCCCACCATTGATGCCGGGGCGCTTGCTCGGCGCGCATCAATCCCATGCGCCGATCTCACCGCGGCGAGGCCGATGCGCGACTAGCATCACGCGTCCCAACACACCAATGCGAAAGGCAGCCAAGCCATGCAGCTCTACATCGGCAACAAGAACTATTCGTCGTGGTCCATGCGCCCCTGGGTGCTGATGACCCACGCAGGCATCGCTTTCGAGGAAGTGAAGCTGCGCCTGTCGTTCGACGAGGGTTCCGAATTCAAGAACGCGCTGGCCAAGGTGACGCCGGCCGGCCGCGTGCCGGTGCTGGTGGACCGCGACCTTTCGGTGTGGGACACGCTGGCCGTCGCCGAATACCTGGCCGAGCGATTCCCCGAGCGGCGCCTGTGGCCCGACGACCCGAAGCAGCGTGCCGTCGCGCGCAGCGTCTGTGCCGAGATGCATGCGGGCTTCTCGGCGCTGCGCACGCACTGCCCGATGAACATCGAAGCCTCGCTGCCCGAGATCGGCCAGCGCATGCTGGCCGAGCAGCCGCAGCTGAAGAAGGACCTCGAGCGCATCGTGCAGATGTGGAGCCAACTGCTCGAACAGCACGGCGGCCCGTTCCTGTTCGGCCGCTTCACCATTGCCGATGCGTTCTACGCGCCGGTGTGCATGCGCCTGCGCACCTACGCCTTGCCGGTGCCTGCGCAGATCAGCGCCTACGTGCAACGCGTGTGGGAGGTGCCGGCCGTGCAGGCCTGGGTGAAGGACGCCCTGGCCGAGCAGGACTTCCTGCCCTTCGACGAGCCCTATCGCACTTCGCGAGGCTGATCTGGTGACCAGTGACTTGTGACCGGTGACTGGTCGCGAGTCACTGTCGTCGCGTCATTGCAGCGAAAGGCTGAGGAGGGCGCGTGCACCGGCGTTTTCGCTGGTGCCGGGCGCTGAGGCGGCTGTGGCGGGTTTGGGTGCGCCCAGGAACAGACGTTCGCTGGGCAGGCCCTTGGCCACCAATGCGTCGCGCACCACCAGGCCTCGCTGTTGGGCCAGCTCGCGCATGGTTTCGGGCGTGGCGGGTATCTGCTGGCGCAGCAGTGCTTCCATCTGCGCGGGCGGAACGTCCTTCGTGAGCCCGAGTGCGTTGCGCGGCTTGCCGGGGATTTCAGTCTGCTGGTAGAGCGCCTTCAGCAAACGTGCCCGGTCGTCCGCACCCAGTGCCACCGGCGCATTGGGGTCGGCGCCGGCGCGCAGCAGCTCCTTGCGGCGCTCGCCCAGCAGGCGCGCTTCGAGCTGGGCGCGCTGCCAGGCTTCGCGCTCGCTGGCCAGGTCGGCGGTGCCCACGATGGTCATCTTCAAGGCCGGCTTCTCGCCCAGGGCCTTGGCCACCTTGTCGAGCGTCTGCGCGCTCGTGGCGTTCAGGGTGGCGGTGCCGGGGGCGAAGTCCACCTGGTTGAGCTCTTCGCCTCCGCCACCGGTGAGCAGCGCAAACGGCGAGGTGATGGCCTTGACCAGCAGGTTGACGATGAGCTTGACGATGACGCCGCCGATGCTGAATTCAGGGTCGTTGAGGCTGCCGCTCACCGGCAGGTTCACGTCGATCACACCGTTGCGGTCTTTCAGCAGCGCCACGGCCAGCTGCACCGGCAGCTTGGTGGCGGTGGGCGAATCGATGCGCTCGCCGAAGGTGAGCTGGTTCAGCACCACGCGGTTGTTGGCCTCGAGCCGGCCGTCGGCGTCGATCTTGTAGGCCACGTCCACGCTGAGCTTGCCGCGTTCGATGCCGTAGCCCGCGTACTTGCCGGCGTAGGGCGACAGCGGCGAAAGCTCGATGTCGGCGGCGCGTGCCTGCACGTCCAGCGCCAGCGGCTTGGCGGTGGGGTTGATGCGCCCGCCGATCTCGAGCCGGCCGGTGCCGGCCACGCGGCCGGTGAGCTGCACGTCGGCCATCTCGCGCGATGCGGAGCCGAACGCGCCGAGCCGGCCGTTGAGGTCGGTCAGCTCCGCGCTGTAGTTGGGCCGCACGAACCGGTCGGTGAAATCGACGCGGCCGTTCGTCAGCCGGATGCCGCCCACGCGAACGTCCAGCGGCAGCGGTGCGTCGGCGGTGCGGTCGGCAGTCTGGGCCGGGGCCGATGCGGGAGCTGATACAGGGGCTGATGCCGTGGCGGCTGACCCGGCAGGCGCGCTGGCCGCTGCGCTGGCGGGGTGTACCTCCTGCACGTTGAAGCGGCCTTCCTCGGTGACTACCAGGCGCGAGTAGAAATCGCTCAACGCGACCTCGCCGATGTCGAGCTGCGGCTTGGCTTCGGGCTTGAGCTTGAATTGCAGCCGCTTCAGCGCCAGCGCCTGCCAGCTCAGCAGCTCTTCGGCGCCGGCCAGTGTGCTCACGTGCACGTCGCCCATCAGCACGTCGCCGGCCGCCTCGGCATCGAAGCCCGCCGGGGTCTGGCGCACGGCGAACTGGCCGCTGTAACCCGCCTCGGCGCGCAGCACCGTCACCGGCAGCTGGCCGGCGGCATAGGCGGTGAAGGCCTGCACCGGCACGCGCGTGGCGCGCAGCTGGCCGCGAGCCTGCAGCGGCGCGAGGCCGAGCTCGCCCTTCCAGTCGAGCATGCCGCTGGCGATGCGTGCGCTGAGCTGCACCTTGGCTGGCGGCAGCGAGCGATCGCCTTGCCATGCGAGCTGCTGCATGCCGACCTGCAGCGTGCCGATCTCCAGGCGCGTGGGTTCGCCGCGGGTCAGCACCGCTTCGTCGGTGAAGCTGACCTGCCCGCGCTCGAGTACGAGCTGGTCGAGCTGCACGCGCCAGGGAGGCGACTCGGCCTCGGGCGTGGAGGCGGGCGCGTCGTCAGCACTGCTGTTGCGCACCCACTGCTGCACGTTGAGCTGCTGGCGCGCATCGCGTGCCAGGGCCAGCACGGGCTGGGTGATCGTCACCTTGCCGAGCGTCACGCTGCGGGCCGGCACGTCCACCTGCACGTCGGCCAGCGCCAGCTGCTGCAGCGTGGCGCCATCGCGCAGGGCGCCGCGTGTGACGGTGGCGGGCGCGATGCGCAGGTCGTTCAGAGTGGCTTGTGCAAGCCCGAGCTTCAGGCGGGCTTGGTCATCGTCACCACCGGCCCAGTCGAGCTGCCCCTGCGCCGACAGGCGGCCCTGTAGGCGGAGTGTCAGTGCCTGCGCCACATAAGGCGCCAGCGCCTCCAGCGACACGTCGTTCAGCGTGAGGTCCAGCTTGGCTTCGCGGTCGCTGGCGTTGCCTTTGGCCGCAAGCTGCCCGGCCGCCTGCGCGTTGCTGCCCTGCGCGCGCAGCGTGGCTTGCAGTGACAACGGCACCGGCCCGGCGGCCGGCCACTTCAATTGCCTGGCCTGCAGCGACAGGCCGTCCAGCACCAGCGCCGCGGCCGGCTTCACGGCGGCGTCGTTCCACGACACGCGCGCATCGGTGAGTTCCAGCGCCGCGATGTTCACCTGCCAGGGCGACGACGCCGTGCCGTTCGACGGTGCGCTCGCGGCCGCAGCAGCCTTGCCCGGCGCCGCCTGCAGGTTCAGCAGGTTGATGCGTCCGGCGGCATTGCGCGCCACGTGCAGCTCGGCACCGTCGAGCCGCAGTGAATCGAAGGTGAGCTTGCGCGCCAGCGGCTGCACGTCGCGCAGCCCCAGTTGCAGTTGCCGCCATGCCGCCAGCGGTGCGCCCGTGGCGTCCTGCAGCGCCAGGCCACGCACGCCCAGAGTGCCGCTCAACACCACGGAGGGGGCGGCCTGCTGCACTTCACGAAACTGCAGCGCCAGGTCGCTGGCCAGCACTCCGCGCACCAGCCGCACCGGCAGGGCCTTGGGCACGTAGCCCAGGTAGGGCGCCACGTCCAGGTCGTCCACCTTGAGCCGCAGCAGCGTTTCGTGGTCGTCGGCAAACGGCGTGGTTTCGGCACGGCTGTCGAAGGCCACGCCGTTGAGCTTGAAGGCCAGCCGGGGCAGCACCTTCACTTCCAGTTGCGCGGGCAGGCTCGAAATGAAAGGCAGCGCCAGGTGCAGCGCTTCGACCTCGTGCACGCGGGCGGCGGGGCGGTCGTCGAAGCGCAGCGAGGCGTCGTGCACCTCCACGTTGTAGAGCGCAAAACGCGCGGGCTCCGAAGAAGACTCCGGCTCGTCGGCACGCGGCGTGAAGCGCTCGATCAGGTCGTCGACGTCGTAGTGCCCATCGGCCAGCCGCGCCACGCGCAGCCGCAGTTTGTCGACCTCGAGCGCCTCGATGACCGGCGCCCGGCGAAACAGCGACGACGCCGACACGTTGCCCCGCAGGCGCTCCACCTGCAGCAGCGGTTCGCCGCCTGCAGCGCCGGCCACGCTCACGCCATGCAGCACGAGGTCGAGATTCCACGGCTGGAAGCGCACCGACTCGACCATGAACTCACGCCCGAGCAGCGTCGACACACGCGTCTGCAACTGCCACTTGAGCACCGGCGGCACCGCGAGCCACAACACCACCCACAGCAGCGCAATGCCACCGGCCACCCACCCCAAGCGCTTGATCCACGGCGTCTTCATGGCCGAAGTCTAGTGACCAGTGATCAGTCACGAGTTACTGATCACTAAACTGCGCCCATGAAGGTCTACAAAGTCGGCGGCGCGGTGCGCGATGCCTTGCTCGGGTTGCCGGTGCAAGACCACGACTGGGTGGTCGTCGGCGCCACGCCCGAGCAGATGATGGAGCAGGGCTACCTGCCGGTGGGGCGCGACTTCCCGGTGTTCCTGCACCCGAAGACGCGCGAGGAATACGCGCTCGCACGCACCGAGCGCAAGACGGCGCGCGGCTACCACGGTTTCACTTTCGTCACCGCGTCCGACGTGACGCTCGAGCAGGACCTGGCGCGCCGCGACCTCACCATCAACGCCATCGCAGAAGACGAACGCGGCCTGCTGATCGACCCCTACGGCGGCCAGCGCGACCTGGCGCAGCGCGTGCTGCGGCACGTGTCCGAGGCCTTCGTCGAAGACCCGGTGCGCATCCTGCGGCTGGCGCGTTTCGCGGCGCGGTTCGCGGACTTTCGCGTGGCGGTGGAAACGATGGCGCTCATGCGCCGCATGGTGGACAACGGCGAAGTCGACCACCTCGTGCCCGAGCGCGTGTGGCAGGAGCTTTCGCGCGGCCTGATGGAACAGCGCCCGTCGCGCATGTTCGAAGTGCTGCGCGAATGCGGCGCGCTGGCGCGGCTGCTGCCCGAGGTGGACCGCCTGTGGGGCGTGCCGCAGCGCCCCGAATACCACCCCGAGGTGGACACTGGCGTGCACCTGATGATGGTGCTCGACCAGGCTGCCGCATTGAAGGCGCCGCTCGCGGTGCGCTACGCCTGCCTGTGCCACGACCTGGGCAAGGGCACCACGCCCACCGAGGTGCTGCCGCGCCACCATGGCCACGAGGGGCGCAGCGTCGAGCTGCTGCAGGGCGTGAGCGAGCGGCTTCGCGTGCCGTCCGACTGCCGAGAGCTCGCCGAGGTGGTGGCCCGCGAGCACGGCAACGTGCACCGCAGCGAAGAGCTCAGCCCCGCGGCCACCGTGCGGTTGCTGGAACGCTGCGACGCGTTTCGCAAGCCGAAGCGTTTCGACGAGGTGCTGCTGGCCTGCGAGTGCGACGCGCGCGGCCGGCTGGGCCTGGAAGGGCGGCCCTACCCGCAGCGCGAGCGGCTGTTGCAGGCGCTGGCCACCGTGCAGCGCGTCAGCACCGCCGAAGTGGCGCGCGAGGCGCAGCAACGCGGTTTCACGGGCGAGAAGATCGCGCAGGCCATCCACCAGGCGCGGGTGCGCGCGCTGGCCGGTGGCGCCGGAGACGACGCGGAAGACTGAGCACTTCGCCGCGCTCCCTCTTCTTGGGGGTGTTGCATTTGCGTCCTCGCTGCGATGCGGCTCGCCCCCACCCCTAAACTGCGCCGCGCCGTGACGTGGGCCGCCGAGGGGGCAGCCGCCGCGAGCTGCTGCGCACCGCATGCGCAGCCACTGGAGGAGAGTTCACATGAACAAGGGTGTTGCCGTCGGCCTGGGCGCCGTGGCGGTGGTCGGTGTTGCCTACGTGGGGGCTTCCGTATGGGCCGGGCAGCAGGTCAAGCGGCACTACGACACGCAAAGCGCCGCGCTCGCCCAGCAGGTGCCGTTTCTGAAGCCGATCGAAGAGCGCCACGAGGCGGGTTTGTTTTCGTCGACGCACACCATGACGTGGCGCCTGGGCTGCCTGCCGCAGCCGCAGGCCGACGGCACCGTCAAGCGTGGCGAGCCGCTGCAGGTGAGCATGGTCGACCGCATCCAGCACGGCCCGCTGCCGGGCTTCAGGAACCTGGGTGCAGCGGCCGTCGACAGCCAGCTGGTGCTGGCGGGGCAGACGCAGCAGGCGTTCGCCAAGGTGTTCGGCGAAGGCAAGCATCCGCTGTCGGTGCGCACGCTGGTGGGGTTCGACGGGCGCTACGTCAGCAACATCTCGAGCCCGGCCGCCAGCATCGCAGGCGCTGCCGAAGGCCAGCAGATGAGCTGGGGCGGCGTCGAGGCGAAGCTTCACGGTGACACCTCGGGGCGCTCGGTCAACTACGAACTCAGCATGCCCGGTTTCGAGGTCACCGATGCCAAGCAAGGCATGAAGATGAAGCTCGCCGGCTTGAACATGCGTGGCGAGGCCAGCGGCGACGGGACTTCGCTGCTGCTGATGGCGGGCCGCAGCGAGGGCACGCTGGCCGGCATGGAAATGAGTGTCCAGCCGCCCGAAGGCGGCGCCAGCGAGCCTTTCCGCATGAGCCTGGGGCCGTTCAAGTTCGACGGCAAGACCACGTTGGACAAGGAACTGCTCAGCACCACCAGCACGATGACCGGCAGCGGCCAGGTCGGCGCGACCAAGCTCGACAAGATCGAGATGACCGCCTCGATGAAACGCCTGCACGTGCCGACCTACTTTGCGCTCATCAGCGCGGTGATGGACGGCAACATGAGCTGCGAAGCCGGCAAGCCCGGCCCTGACCCGCAGGCCATGATGGAAGCCATGCAGAAGGGCATGGCGAAGCTGCTGCCGTACAACCCCGAGTACGCGCTCGACAAGCTCGCCATCGAAACCGGCGGCAAGCGCGGCGAGCTGTCGTACGCGATTGCCGTGGCCGGTGTCACCGAGGCCGACCTGCAACTGCCCGCACCCATGCTGCTGATGAGCAAGGGCGAGCTCAAGGCCGACGTGAAGCTGCCGGTGAGCTGGATCGAGCAGCTGCTGATGGCGCTGCCCTCGAAGGCGCAGGCCGCGGCGCCCCAGCCGGAAATGGTCAACGTGATGCTCGACCAGTTCTCGGCGCAGGGCCTGGTGGTGCGTGAAGGCGACTTCGTCTCCGCCAGCGTGCGTTTCAAGAACGGCCAGGCCGAAGTGAACGGCAAGCCGCTGCAGCTGGGCCGCCCGCCGCAGCAGCAGTAAGGCGGCGTGCCAGGGAGCCTGCGCGGCAGAGCGCAGGCTTTCGGCTACAGGATCTTCGCGATCACCATCGCCACGAAGCTCAGCAGCACGGTCGTGGCGATGGGCAGCTCGAATTCGCGGCCGCGTATCTTGAAATGCAGGTCGCCGGGCAGCCGGCCCAGCCCGAGCTTGCGCAGCCAGGGCAGCAGGCTGTTGAAGATGACCAGCGTGATGAGCACGACGATGAGCCAGCGGATCATGGTTTGACCTCAGAGCGTGTGGCTGCGGTCGCCGTTGCTGAAACCGAGCGCATCGAACGGCTCGACGCCTTTCGAAAAGCCCACCACCTTGAACAGCTCACCCATCTCGTGCTCGTGGAAGAGCTTCTGCGCCAGCGTGCGCTCGCGCAGGTCGGCGCCTTCCAGGTCGGCCAGCAGGCTGCAGTTGAAAAGGAAATGGGCCTGCGTCGTGTAGCCCAGCACGTCGAGCCCCGCATCCTGCCCGGCCAGCGCCACGCCGGTGAAGTTGACGTGGGCGGTGATGTCTTTCTCGCCCACGTCGGTGAGCGGGTCTGGGTCCGCCTGATGGCCGCGGTGGCACATCAGCGTGCCGCCGGTGCGTTGCGGGTGGTAGTACTCGGCCTCGGGGAAGCCGTAGTCGATGAAGAAGGCCGCGCCGCGCTGCAGCGTGCCGGCCAGCGTGCCGATGAACGCGTCGGCCTGGCGGTGCAGCTCGGTGGTGGTGCTGGGCACGAAGCCGGTGTCGAAGGGGGGCCGCAACGTCGTGGGGCGGTCGGACCACACGAAGCGGTCGTCAGCGACGGCGACACCGCGCTCGTGCCATTGCTGCCCGTCGAAGTGCAGCAGCGCCACCGGCATCGCGTCGAGCACCTCGTTGCCGACCACCACGCCTTCGAAGCTTTCGGGCAGTGCATCGACCCAGCGCACGCGGTCGGCAAAGGCGGCCAGCGTGGCCTGCTGGCGCGCACGCAGGGCGCCGGAGAGATCGACGATGGTGTAGCGCTTCACCTGCCCGGCCAGCGCCCCCAGCAGCTGAGAAGCCAGGGCACCCGAGCCGGCGCCGAATTCCCACACCTCGTCGGTGCCGGTGGCCTGCAAGGCCTGCGCGACCTGCCTGGCCAGCGCGCGGCCGAACAGCGGGCTCATCTCGGGGGCGGTGACGAAATCGCTGCCGCCTGAGGGCAGGTGGCCGAACTGGCGATCGCCCCGCGCGTAATAGCCGAGCCCCGGCGTGTAGAGCGCGAGCTCCATGAAGCACTCGAAACCCAGCCAGCCGCCCGCGCCCACGATTTCACGGCGTGCGTGCTGGGCGAGGGCTTCCGCACTGCGGCCGGAAGGGGGGCTGGCTACACTCTTTGGTTCTTGTGACACCCGGTGATTGTAGGAAGCGTGATGGCAGCGACGGCCAGCGAAAACAAGCCCGTGGCGCTGGTGACCGGCGCCGCGCGACGGCTCGGCCGCGACATCGCGCTCGACCTTGCCGCCAACGGCTGGGGCATCGCCCTGCACTATCGAAGCTCCGCGGCCGATGCTGAAACCACGCTTGCCGAGCTGCGGGCGCAAGGCGCAAAGGCCGAAGCGTTCGCCGCCGACCTGGCCGACGAAGCGCAGTGCCGGGCGCTGCTGCCCCGCGCGGTGCAGGCCATGGGCCGCGTGGACGCCGTCGTGAACAACGCCTCGCACTTCGAATACGACAGCGTCGAGACCTTCACCTTCGCGGGCATGGAAGCGCACTGGCGTGCCAACACGGCGCCCGCCATCGTGCTGGCCCAGGCGCTGCATGCGCACCTTGCGCCGCTGGGCCGCCAGGGTTGCGTGGTGAACCTGCTCGACCAGAAGCTGTGGAATCCGAACCCCGACTACCTCTCGTACACGCTGTCGAAGGCCGCGCTCGAAGCTGCCAACACGCTGCTGGCCCAGGCGCTGGCGCCGGTGCTGCGCGTGGTGGGCGTGGCGCCCGGCGTCACGCTGCTGTCGGGGCCGATGAACGCCCAGGAATTCGCCGCGTCGCACAGCATGACGCCGCTGGGCCGCTCGTCCACGCCGGCCGACGTGGCGCGCACCGTGCGCTTCCTGCTCGAATCACCCGCCATCACCGGCACCACGCTGCTGGTCGATGGCGGCCAGCACCTGACGGGGCAGCCGCGCGACGTGCTGTTCCTCGCGCAGGCCACCGAACAAAAGGACCCATGACATGCACAGCATGCTCAACAACCCGCAGTTGCTGAACTGCCGCCGGCTCTTCCTGAAGGACTACGAGGTCTGGATCAACATCGGCGTGCACGACTTCGAGAAGAAGGGCGAGCAGCGCGTGCTGATCAACGTGGACCTGTACGTGCCGCTGGCCTCCACCACGCCGCAGCACGACCAGCTCGACGAGGTGGTGGACTACGATTTCATGCGCCGCACCATCGCGCAGCGCGTCAAGCAGGGCCACGTGCACCTGCAGGAAACGCTGTGCGACGACGTGGCCCGGCTGATGCTGGAGCATCCGCTGGTGAAGGCGGTGCGCGTGTCCACCGAAAAACCCGACGTCTACCCCGACTGCGAAGCGGTGGGTGTCGAGGTCTTCAGGATCAAGGAAGAGAAGTGAATACCGCGACCATGGAAACGCCGGCTGCCGACAAGAAGGCCGCGTTCGAAGCCAACAAGCTCAGCAAGCGCCTGCACCGCCTGGTGGGCCAGGCCATCGGCGACTTCAACATGATCGAGCCGGGCGACAAGGTGATGGTGTGCCTGTCGGGCGGCAAGGACAGCTATTCGCTGCTCGACATCCTGCTCAACCTGCGCAAGCGCGCGCCTGTGCATTTCGACATCGTGGCGGTCAACCTCGACCAGAAGCAGCCCGGCTTTCCCGAGCACGTGCTGCCCGAGTACCTCACGAAGCTGGGCGTGCCCTTCCACATCGAGAACCAGGACACCTACTCCATCGTCAAGAAGCTCGTGCCCGAAGGCAAGACGATGTGCAGCCTGTGCTCGCGCCTGCGCCGCGGCATCCTCTACCGCGTGGCGAGCGAGCTGGGCGCCACCAAGATCGCGCTGGGCCACCACCGCGACGACATGCTGCAGACCTTCTTCCTGAACATGTTCTTCGGCGCCAAGCTCAAGGGCATGCCGGCCAAGCTGGTGTCCGACGACGGCAGGCACGTGGTGATCCGCCCGCTGGCCTACGTGCCCGAGCAAGACCTCGAAGCCTGGGCCGAGCACCGGCAGTTCCCCATCATCCCGTGCACGCTGTGCGGCAGCCAGGAAAACCTGCAGCGCAAGCAGATCAAGAACATGCTGCGCGAATGGGAGAAGAAGCACCCCGGCCGCGTGGAGAACATGTTCTCCGCGCTGCAGACGGTGGTGCCCTCGCACCTGATGGACCGGAACCTGTATCCGTTCGCGAGTCTCCAACCCACTGGTTTGGCCGATCCGGCGGGCGACAAGGCTTTCGACGAAGATGAAGACGATTGCGCCACGCCTGCGGCGGCTCAGCCCATCCAGCCGATCCGGCTGCACGGTGTCGGCTGAACGGGTACGGCGGCCGTTCAGGGTTCATCAGGCACGACAGAAGGAGACCGACCATGTTGTTGCGACGCAGTGTGTTGATCGGCGGCCTGGCCGGCACCGGCCTGGTTCTCACGGGCTGCGCCAGCATGCGCACGCTGAGCGCGCAGGTCAGCAGCTATGGCTCCTGGCCGGCTTCACGCAAGCCGAACACCTATGCCTTCGATCGCTTGCCTTCGCAGATGGCGCAGCCGATGGAGCAGGACCGCATCGAGGCGGCCGCCCTGCCGGCGCTCGAAGCGGCCGGCTTCAAGCAGGCCTCGCGCGAGCAGGCCGACGTGCTGGTGCAGGTGGGCGCCTTCGTGGTGGAGACCAACGATCGCTGGCGCGACCCCTTCTACTGGCGTGCCGACTGGTGGTACTACCGCCGCCACCCGTTCTTCCATCCCGGCGTCGGCATGTACTACGACTCGCCGCAATACCAGCGCGAAGTGGGCGTGCTGATCCGCGACCGTCGCAGCAACGAGGCGCTGTACGAAACGCACGCGCGCTACACCAGCAGCTGGACGTCCGACACCATCCTGCCCGCGCTGTTCGAGGCCGCCATGAAGGACTTCCCGCAGCAGGCGATGAGCCCGCGGCAGGTGGTCGTCTCGCTGCAGCCGAAGTCGTAGTGCCTGTTCCGGGCGCTCAGGCACCGCTGCCGTTGCCCGTGAGTGCCCGCAAATCGCCCTCCCACCCCTTGAGCTTGCCCTGCGCCGTGCGGCGCTGGGCGGGCGTGGTGGTGTTGTGCAGCTGCGCTGCGAACTCGCAGTTGTAGGTAACCAGCTGGTTCTGGTAGCGGCGGTACGACTCGTCGGGCGAATGCACCAGCCGCTGCCCCAGCGCGCGCAGCACCGGCGCCGCCTGCGCTGCCGTGGCCCGGCTGTCGTGCAGCTGCCGCAGCGTCTGCAGGACGTCGCGCTGGCGGCGGTGGCGTTCGACGTCCCAGCGCTGCGGGTCGAACGGTGAGCCGGCGAGCTGGCGCACGATGAGATCGCGCTGGCTGCCTTCGAGGCGGCCGTAGAGCGTTTCGCTGCGCTCGACCACCCGCTTGAGCGCCGCCTTGCGGCGGTCCTGCAGGTCTTCCTGCAGGTATTCCTTGCGGAAGTCCTGGTTGGTCTTCACGTAGCGCTTTTCAATCGCCTCGAACTGCTCCGGCTTGAGCGTGAGCACTACGGGCGTGAACTTCTGCACCGCCTGCTCGAGCAGCACGTCGCGGCGTTTTTCAACTTCGCCCCACCAGCGGCACACCTGCGCGGCCGATGCGGGGTGTTGCACCTCGTCCTGCATCTTGACCAGCAGCTCGGTGTAGTCGGGCAGCTGGGTCTGGCGGTGCCATTCGAACCACTGGTTGATGGCCTGGCGCGTGGCGGGCGTCTGCTCGCCGTCGAAATCGACGTACCTGTCGAGCCACCAGTAAACCAGGTCGGGGGCCTGGTTGTAGGCAAAACGGACTGCACTGCAGCCCGCCAGTGCCACAAGCAGCGCACTGATAATGAACACCCGGTTCAGGAAAGACAGACGCATGGCACTCGACATCGTGATCATGGCCGCGGGCAAGGGAACCCGCATGAAGTCCAATCGCCCCAAGGTGCTGCACACCTTGGCGGGCCAGCCGCTATTGCAGCATGTGCTTACCACTGCTGCAAAGCTCGGCGCCAGCAAGCTGGTGACCATCACCGGCCATGGGGCTGATCAGGTAGAGCAAGCCATGCAAAGCTTGTTCCCGCAACAGCCGTTGGTGTTTGTACGGCAACAGCCCCAGCTGGGCACGGGTCATGCAGTGCAGCAGGCCTTGCCGCAGCTCGGTGACGAGGGCACCACGCTCATCCTCAACGGCGACGTGCCGCTCATCGACGCCGGCACCGTGCGCGAACTCATCGAGGCCTGCAGCGGCGAAAAGCTCGCGCTGCTCACCATCGAACTCGAAGACCCGGCGGGCTACGGCCGCATCGTGCGCAAGGGCGACGCGGTGCTCGCCATCGTCGAGCACAAGGACGCGAGCCCCGAGCTGCGCAAGATCCGCGAGGGCTACACCGGCGTGATGGCGGCACCCACCGCGCACCTGAAGCGCTGGCTGGCCGCGCTGCGCAACGACAACGCGCAAGGCGAGTACTACCTCACCGACATCGTGGCGATGGCCGTGCACGACGGCGTGCCGGTGGTGGCCACGCGGGCCCACGACGAAACCGAGGTGCTGGGCATCAACAGCCCGGCCCAGCTGGCCGACCTGGAGCGCCGCTACCAGCGCACGCGGGCCGAAGCCCTGATGGAGCAGGGCGTGCGCTTTGCCGACCCGACCCGCTTCGACGTGCGCGGCGAGCTCATCTGCGGCGCCGACGTGGAGATCGACGTCAACTGCATCTTCGAAGGCCGCGTGGTGCTGGGCGACGGCGTGAAGATCGGCGCCAGCTGCGTGCTGCGCAACACCGAAGTGGCCGCGGGTGCCACGCTGCTGCCCTTCACGCATGCCGACGGCGAGAAGCTCGGCGTCTCCATCGGGGCGGGCGCCATCGTCGGCCCGTTCTCGCGGCTGCGGCCCGGCGCAGTGCTGGGCGCCGAGGTGCACATCGGCAATTTCGTCGAGGTGAAGAACTCCACGCTGGGCAAGGGCGCCAAGGCCAACCACCTGGCCTACCTGGGCGATGCGGACGTCGGCGAGAAGGTCAACTACGGCGCTGGCAGCATTACCGCCAACTACGACGGCGCCAACAAGCACCGCACCGTGATCGGCGCGAACGTGCACGTGGGCTCGAACTGCGTGCTGGTGGCGCCGGTGACGGTGGGCGAGGGCGCCACCATCGGTGCCGGCAGCACCGTGAGCAAGAACGCGCCGGCCGGTGAGCTGACGGTGGCGCGTGCCAAGCAGGTCAGCATTCCCGGGTGGATGCGGCCGACGAAGAAGACGACCTGAAGCCCCCGGGGCGGGGTCTTCCGGAAGCCGCTTCCACATTCGAGCCGCGGAGGGGGCGGCCTTGAACATGAGTGGATTCCGCCGTGCGCTGATGCTGGGCCTGACGCCGGCGTTGGCATGGGCCCAGGCCCAGCCTGAAGACAACGGCACCTCGCCGCAGGAGCCCGCGCCGCGGGCGCTGGAGCGCGTCACCGTCACCGGGCGCGCGTCGCTCATGCAGCGCTTCTTCGCCTCGGGCTCGCTGGTGCGCGTGGACCGGCAGGACATCGAGCAGATGGGCGCCGACTCGGTGGGCGACGTGCTGCGCCAGCTGCCCGGCGTGCAGGTGAACACCGGCGCCAGCGGCAACCTCGAGATCCGCATGCGCGGCATGGGCCCTGAAGGCACGCGCATCCTCGTCGACGGTGAGCCGACGGGCTCGCGCCGCGGCGGCCAGCTCCCGTTCGACCAGTTGCCGGCCGACATGATCGAGCGCATCGAGGTCGTGCGCGCGCCCAGCGCCGAGTTTTCCGGCGCCAGCGGCGGCACCATCAACATCGTGCTGCGCCAGGCCACCGAAAAGCGCGAGACCAACCTGCGCCTCACCGACCAGCACGTGTGGGGCCACAACGGCGTGCAGGCGTACTTCTCGCGCACCGGGCCGCTCGCACCGCCGCAGCGCAATGAAGACGGCGAACTGCAGGCACCGTGGACCTACATCGTCACCGCCTCGACGTCGACACGCCTCTTTGGCAGCGACACCGAACGGCACAGCACGACGGCCGGCGCCACGCCTTCGGACAGTGTGGCGCTCGAGAAGAACCGCTTCCGCACCACGGAACGAGCCATCTCGCCGCGCGTGACCGGCAAGCTGGGCCCCAAAGACCAGGTGTCGCTGCGCGCCTTCGTGCTTTCGAGCGAAGGCAGCGGCGACTACACCAGCGCGGCCGCCGGCAGCAACACGGCCGGCACCACCAGCAGCCGGGTGGCAGAGCATTCCGAAAGCGAACGCACGCTGGCGCAACTGCGCGGCGATTGGACCCGCCGCTTTGAAGGCAGCAAGCTCGAAACCACGCTCTCTGCCCAGCGCAGCCGCGACAAGCTCGAGCGTGATCGCGACCGCCGCTTCAGCGATTCAGGCGGCGACGGCAGCAGCGAAAGCAATTTGCGCGACGACCGCCGCGAGCGCGTCTACTGGCTCAACACCAAGCTCAGCGGCACCGAAGAAGCGCTGCTGTGGATGGCCGGCGCGGAATACGAAGACCGCAGCCTCGACCTCGACTCGTTGCAGACCACCTCGCCGCCGCCCGCCAGCGTGGACCTCGGCGTGAGCACGCACCTGCGGCGCGCGGTGCTGTGGGGGCAGAACGAATGGGCGCTGCCGGCCAACACCACGCTCACCGTGGGCCTGCGCGCCGAGCACATGGCCACGCGCAGCAGCTATGCCGGCCAGCAGGCCGAAGTGCGCGACACCTTCTGGCAACCCTCGCTGCACACGCGCACGCCCATCGGTGCCGACATGCAATGGCGCTTCAACCTCGCGCGCCTCACCCGCAAGCCCACGCTCACTGACCTGCTGGACCGCAGGCTGCCCAGCCAGGGCGACAACTCGCCCAACAACCCCGACTCCGTGGGCAACCCGCAGCTGAGGCCCGAGACCACCACCACGGCGGACGCCGGCTTCGAGCGCAACCTGTCGCAAGACAGCCAGCTGGGGGTGAACGTGTTCCTGCGCGAAGTGAGCGACGTGGTGGCGCGCCGCGTGACGCTCGACGCCAGCGGCCGCTGGGTGCAGCAGCCCACCAACGTGGGTGATGCCCGCGTGTGGGGCGTGGAAGGCGACCTGCGCAGCGGGCTCGGCTGGCTGGGCCTGGGCCCCGCATGGTCGCTGTCGGCCAATGCGAGCCTGCTGCAGTCGCGCATGCTCAACGGCGACGTGCGCGGCGAGCGCATGCCAGGGCAGGCGCGCTACCTGTTCAACCTCAACGTGTCGCGGCCGATGCCGCAGCGCGGCGGCTGGTTCGGCGGCGGCTCGCTGGCGCTTACAGGCCCGGCCGACCTGGTGACCTCGCCCGGCACCTCGGGCCGCGAGGCCTCGTATGCCAGCGTGGACGCCTACGTCGGCCGCGTGGTAACCGGGCTTGGCTACTGGCGCGTGAGCGTCTACAACCTGACCGACAGCAAGCGCACGCGCGAGCGCGTGAACACCGACGCGGCCGGCAACACCTACACCGACCGCTCGACCATGAAGCTCACGCCGCGCGTGTTCGTGACCTTGGGGACGCGCTTTTGAACGACGCAACAACAACAGACACAGCCACCGACGCCATCGACCCCAGCCGCTGCCCGCTGTGCGGCGGCGGCAACCGCTGCGTGATGGCTTGTGAAGAGGCGCCCCCGGCGCAGGGCGGCCGCTGCTGGTGCGTGGGCGTACGCTTCACGCCCGAGCTGCTGGCGCAGGTGCCGCCGCCGCTGCGCAGCCGCGCGTGCATCTGCCCCGCTTGCGCCGGGGCAGCGCAGGCCACGGGCACCGCCTGACAAGCCCTGCAAGGCCGCGCTCACCCGAGCACTACTTCACGCCCGTTCGGGCTGGCAGGCCTCGCTTGGCGGCTAGCATGGCGCGGCAACAGAGGAGAGAGGACATGAACGCGATGAAGATTCACGGCCGCCTGGCGGCCATGGTGCTGGTGGTGTGTGCTGCCCTGCTGGGCGGCTGCGCGCAGAACCAGCCACAGCAGCGCGAAACCCAGGCCGCCGGCAGCACCGAGTCGCAGCAGGCGGCGCGGCGCGAAATGCTCATGACCTACATGAGCCACGCGGTGCAGCGTGACGACGTCATCCAGTCGGTGAGCGGCCTGCAGCCCGGCACGCCCAACTTCGTGGCGCTCAAGAAGTCGATGGGCAGCATCTTCACCGACGACGTGGTGCTGCAGTGGATGGTGGAGCAGTTCGACCAAGGCGTGCCGAAGGAGCTTTTCATGGGCGGTGTTACCTCGCGCATGTTTTCGGGCGTGAACCGCCTGGGCGACGCCGAGGCCATGCACATCCTCGACCCCATGGGTGCCGTGTTCTCGCGCATGGACGCCCAACAGTGCAAGGCCTTCAACGGCCCTGCCAAGACTGAGGGCGCCGGCAAGGACGCCGCAGGCCGCGACAAGGGCTTCGGCATGCTGGTGGGCGCCATGACGCCGGCCGAGATTCAGCAGTTCTTCGAAGGCGTGCGGCTCTCGCTGCGCGCCGACCTGCAGGCCAAGCCGTTGCGGCCGGTGCCCACGAAGCAGCAGACGCTCGACATGCTCAAGGCGCTCGACAAGGTGGGCGGCGTGGCGGGCGGCAAGGGCGCCGACGATTGCCAGCAGGTGGGCCGGCTGGTGAATGCCATCAACGCGCTGCCCGGCGACCAGCGCAGCGCCGCCATCACCTTCGTGCTCACGATGATGGGCATGGGCGCCAAGCGCACCGCGGTCGCGTGAGCTTGATGGAGCCGGGCTATGCCTTGCCCGGCAAGGCCAGCGCCGGCACGAACTTGCTGCGCTTGACCGAGAAGTAGCTCTTCACGTTGCGCACGTTCGCATCGCTGGTGAACAGCCGCTGCACCAGCGCGTGGTAGGCGTCCATGTCGCGCACCTGCACGATCAGCACGAAGTCGGGCCCGCTCGAGGTGCGGTAGCACTGCTGCACAGCGGGCTCGGCCACCACCCGCTCTTCGAATGCCGCCAGCCGCTCGGCGGCCTGGTGGTCGAGCGTGATCTCCACCACCGCCGTGAGGCCGGCGCCAATGGCGTCGGGCGAGAGCAGCGCCACGCGCCGCTCGATGACGCCGGTATCCACCAACCGCTTCACGCGCCGCAGGCAGGTGGCCGGCGACACGTGCACCAGCTCGGCCAGCGCCTGGTTGCTGAGCGAGGCATCGGCCTGCAACTGCTCGAGGATGCGCCAGTCCAGGGCATCCAGTTGGGGGGTGATCATGGCTTCGTTGTTTCAGTAATGCGGCATGAATGAAATTTTCTGCCGCATCTGCGGTGGTGCGGTGAATTCAATCATTTCACTGTAGATATTGCAAAGAAATTTCCTGGGTGCCTGCCTACCATGGCCGCCATCCCCGTTTCAGAAAGGCTTTCGTCATGTGCGGCATCGTCGGTGCAGTCAGCCAACGCAACATCGTTCCCATCCTCATCGAAGGCCTGAAGCGGCTCGAATACCGCGGCTATGACTCCTGCGGTGTGGCCGTGCACCAGGCCAGCGGCCTGCGCCGCGCCCGCAGCACCTCGCGCGTGGCCGAGCTCGACGCCCAGGTGGCGCAAGAAGAAGTGCAAGGCGGCACCGGCATCGCCCATACCCGCTGGGCCACCCACGGCGCCCCGGCCGTGCACAACGCGCACCCGCACTTTTCTCACGGCACGGGCACCGACGCCTTCACCGCCAAGCCCGGCCGCATTGCGCTGGTGCACAACGGCATCATCGAAAACCACGACGAGCTGCGCGACGAACTCAAGGGCCGCGGCTACGTCTTCACCAGCCAGACCGACACCGAAGTCATCGCCCACCTCGTCGACTCGCTCTACGACGGCGACCTGTTCGACGCGGTGAAGCGCGCCACGCTGCGCCTGAGGGGCGCCTACGCCATTGCCGTGTTCTGCCGCGACGAGCCGCACCGCGTGGTGGGCGCCCGCGAAGGCTCACCGCTGGTGCTGGGCGTGGGCCAGCAGTCGGGCGAGAACTTCCTTGCTTCAGACGCCATGGCCCTGGCCGGCGTGACCGACCAGATCATCTACCTCGAAGAAGGCGACGTGGTCGACCTGCAGCTCGGCAAGTACTGGATCGAAGCGCGACAGCCCGGCAGCGCGGAGCGCTTCATGCGCGTGGAACGCACCGTGCGCACCGTGCTCGCCCACACCGGCGCGGCCGAGCTGGGCCCTTACCGCCACTACATGCAGAAAGAGATCTTCGAGCAGCCGCGCGCCATTGCCGACACGCTCGACGGCGTGGTGAACATCACCCCCGAACTCTTTGGCGACGGGGCCTACAAGGTCTTCAAGGACGTGGAGCAAGTGCTCATCCTGGCGTGCGGCACCAGCTACTACTCGGGCTCCACCGCGAAGTACTGGCTCGAGTCCATTGCCAAGATCCCCACCAACGTGGAGATCGCCAGCGAATACCGCTACCGCGACAGCGTGCCCAACCCCAGGACGCTGGTGGTCACCATCAGCCAGAGCGGCGAAACCGCCGACACGCTGGCCGCGCTCAAGCACGCGCGCTCGCTGGGCATGCCGCACACCCTCACCATCTGCAACGTGGCCACCAGCGCCATGGTGCGTGAATGCGAGCTCGCCTACATCACCCGCGCTGGCGTGGAGATCGGCGTGGCCTCCACCAAAGCCTTCACCACGCAGCTGGCTGGCCTGTTCTTGCTGACGCTGGCCCTGGCCCAGGTGCGCGGCCACCTCACCGAAGCACAAGAGGCCGAGCACCTGAAAGCCATGCGCCACCTGCCCGTGGCCCTGCAAAGCGTGCTGGCCCTGGAGCCCCAGGTCATCGGCTGGGCCGAGGCCTTTGCCCGCAAAGAGAACGCGCTCTTCCTGGGCCGCGGCCTGCACTACCCCATTGCGCTGGAAGGCGCGCTCAAGCTCAAGGAGATCAGCTACATCCACGCCGAGGCCTACCCGGCCGGCGAGCTGAAGCACGGCCCCCTGGCCCTGGTGACCAGCGAAATGCCCGTGGTGACCGTGGCCCCCAACGACACGCTGCTCGAAAAGCTCAAGAGCAACATGCAGGAAGTGCGCGCCCGCGGCGGCGAACTCTTCGTGTTTGCCGATGCCGACACGCGCATCGAAAGCAGCGAAGGCGTGCACGTGATCCGCATGCCCGAGCATTACGGCGCGCTGTCACCCATCTTGCACGTGGTACCGCTGCAGCTGCTGGCATATCACACGGCTTGTGCGCGGGGGACGGATGTGGATAAGCCGAGGAATTTGGCGAAGAGTGTGACGGTGGAGTGAAGTCTGTCAGTACCATGCCCCCCTCATAAAGTTGCATTAAATGCGGGACATTCAGTGCGGTATGTGGCGTCGAAATTGCATTAATCCCGAATTGCGGGGTTTAGTTGCAATGGTTCCGGGCTTGGTTCCGCAGCAACAGCGGTCCGTCGCTTTTTAAACAGAGCCTGCAGAAGTAGCCGTTCAGCGCGTCGCCATGCAGAACTCTCCTGGCTCAGAGGCGCCGCACTTCACGGGCTGTAAATCCTCCACCTTCGACGGACCGCGCCGAGTACGGCCAGTCAGATGGCGGCGTGAGTGGGAAGCAGGCGTCGACGCACTACGCAAGCTCGTCGAGCTCGGCCCCATCGTTCGGCCCTTGCGGCGGCGGAATCTGCGGTCTGGACGGATAGAACCCTTGTCGTCCGTGGTTGTAGTCGTCGGTGAACTCGATCGCATTTAGACCGAGCGCTGTGTTGGGATCGACTGCCTCGTTTTCGAGGACGACAACTTGGCCAGGGCCTTGGAAGCGGGAGAGCCAAGTGTAAAAGCTCGCGTTCACCGTGGCCGTGGGGATATCCCGGTCGTCGTCCGGCGTCTTTTTCTGCGCGTAGGCTTTTAGCGGCGAATCCAGCACTACGACGCCTAGCAGGCTGCTGAAATACCGCGCGTTGAGCTGGGCTTCCTGTGACGCATGAGG
>CAMLLU010000058.1 GCA_946480925.1 uncultured Rivibacter sp. | reverse complement strand
TCTACGGCTTCGCCCCCGACCGCAGCGTGTGCGACGGCGACAAGTACTTCTGGGTTCAGGCCGAAAGCCTGGCCGCCGCCGCGCTGCTGGCGGTGCGCACCGGCGACAACCAATACTGGCAGTGGTACGAGCGCCTGTGGGCTTACAGTTGGGCCCACTTGGTGGACCACCAGCACGGGGCCTGGTATCGCATCCTGAGCCAGGACAACCGCAAGCTCAGCGACGAAAAGAGCCCGGCCGGCAAGGTGGACTATCACACCATGGGCGCCTGCTACGAAGTGCTGCAGGCCCTGGGCCACAGCCCTGCGTAAGAACTGCCGTTCGTCCGTCTGTCGCTCGATGCATTCCACGTTTCCGCGCTACCGCTCCGCCGCCTTCCTGAAGGAACACATCTTCCACACGATGTCGTTCTATCACCCGCGCTGCATCGACCGCAGCGGTGGCTTCTTCCACTTCTTCACGGACGACGGCACCGTCTTCGACCGCGAGAGCCGCTACCTCGTCAACAGCACGCGCTTCATCTTCAACTACGCCATGGCGCACACGCACTTCCGTGCGCCCACCTACCTCGACGCCGTGCGCCACGGCCTGCGCTTCTTGCGCGAGGCGCACCTCCACACCGACACCGGCCGCTACGCCTGGGCCGTGCGTGTGCAGGGCGAGCCGCAGCAGGTGCAGGTGATCGACGACACCGAATACGCCTATGGCCTGGCCTTCGTGATCCTGGCTTATGCCCATGCGCTGATGGCCGGCGTGCACGAAGCACGCGAGTGGCTCGAACAAACCTGGACGCGGCTGAACGACGTGTTCTGGGAATCCGGCCCCGGGCTCTACGCCGACGAAGCCACACCCGACGGCAGCCTGCGCCCCTACCGCGGGCAGGACGCCAACATGCACATCTGCGAGGCCCTGCTCAGCGCGCATGAAGCAACGGGGGAAGCGCGCTTCCTCGACCGCGCGGAGCAGCTGGCCCGCAACATCGCGCTGCGCCAGGCCGACCTCACCGGCGGGCTGGTGTGGGAAAACCACCGCCGCGACTGGAGCACCGACTGGGACTACCACCGCGACCAGCCCGATCTGCTGTTCCGCGCCTACGGCTTCCAGGTGGGCCACCAGACCGAATGGGCCAAGCTGCTGCTCATCCTCAACCGCCGGCGACCGCAGGAATGGCTGGTGAGCCGTGCACAGTCGCTCTTCGATGCGGCCATGGAACGCGGTTGGGACGACACCGAACTCGGCCTGCGCCACCGCCTGGGGCCTGACGGCCACACCGTCATCGACGACCGCAAGTTCTTCTGGACCCAGGCCGAAAGCATCGCGGCAGCCGCCCTGCTCGGCCAGACCACGGGCGTGGAGCACTACTGGCGCTGGTTCGACCGGCTGTGGTCGTATGCGTGGACGTATTTCATCGACCACGAGCACGGTGCGTGGTTTCACACGCTCAGCCGCGACAACCGCAAGCTCGACGACTTCAAGGGCCAGGCCGGCAAGACGGACTACCACACCCTGGGCGCCTGTTACCTCGCGCTAACAGCCCTGCCTGCCTGAGCCGGGGGTTCTCCAGCTTCGAGGACTACACTGCACCTCACCTTTTTCCCGCTCGGGCACGCCACCGCGGCCCGCGCGAGTCTGCTGAAGCGAGGCGCAATCCATGCTCGATACGCTAGAGACCCAGGCGCAAAAGGCTGCGCCGCCAGGCATCCAACACTGGGCCGTGCGCGGCGTCAGTGAACGTTCCGAACAGCTGCGTGTGCGGCAGAACGTGGCCGAAGCGCCCTCCCTCAGCATCGACGAAGGCGTGATGGTCACCGTGATCGACGGTGGCCTCGGCTACGCAGCCACATCCGACACCTCGGAAGCCGGGCTCAAGGAAGCTTTCGCACGCGCCACCACGCTGGCCCGCGCAAGCGCCGGCAAGACCGTCTTCAACTACGCCTCGCTGCAGATGCCGCGCCCCAGCGGCCGCTACGAAAGCCCGGTGCAGCAAGCGAGCGACGGCCTCGGCCTGCCGGCCAAGCTCGACCTGCTGCACACGGTGAGCGCGGCCACCAAGGGCGGTGACGATCGCATCGTCGACTGGACCGCCAGCCTGTGGACCGTGCAGACCGACCAGCTGTTCATCACCAGCGAAGGCGGCCGTGCCGAGCAGCACTGGCGCCTGCTCACGCCGGCCATCCAGGCCACCGCCCACGCCAACGGCGTGACGCAGACGCGCTCGTCGGCCGGCCAGTACAACGGCTTCTGCCAACAAGGTGGCCTCGAAGTGCTGGAACGCGCGGGCTTCCAGAGCGACGGCCCGCGCGTGGCGCGCGAGGCTGTCGAGCTCGCGCTGGCACCGCAGTGCCCCAGCGGCGAGATGGACCTCGTGCTGATGCCCGACCAGATGATGCTGCAGATCCACGAGTCCATCGGCCACCCGCTGGAGCTCGACCGCATCCTCGGCGACGAGCGCAACTTCGCTGGCACCAGCTTCGTGACGATGGACATGTTCGGCCACTACCAGTACGGCAGCGAACTGCTCAACGTCACCTACGACCCCACGCAGGCCTTCGAATTCGCCGGCTTCGCCTTCGACGACGACGGCTCCGGTGCCGAGCGCCAATACATCATCGAGCGCGGCATCCTCAAGCGCCCGCTGGGCGGCGCCATTTCGCAGGCGCGTGCACGCTCGCTCGGCCTCGACCTGGGCGGCGTGGCCACCACCCGGGCCTGCTCGTGGAACCGCGCGCCCATCGACCGCATGAGCAACCTCAACGTCGAGCCGGGCGATGCGAGCCTCGAGCAGATCATCGGCTCCGTCGAACACGGCGTGCTCATGCACACCAACTGCTCCTGGAGCATCGACGACTCGCGCAACAAGTTCCAGTTCGGCTGCGAATACGGCCGCGTCATCCGCAACGGCCGCCTGGCCGAGGTGGTGCGCAACCCCAACTACCGCGGCATCTCCGCCACTTTCTGGCGCTCGCTCTCGATGGTGGGCGATGGTTCGACCTTCCAGGTGATGGGCACGCCCTACTGCGGCAAGGGCGAGCCGGCGCAGATCATCCGCGTGGGCCACGCGGCGCCGGTGTGCAAGTTCTCGAAGGTCTCGGTGTTCGGGGGTGCAGCATGAAGCGAATCGCAAGGGAGCACCCACAGGGAATCGACCCGCGTGATACCGCAGCGGCCGCCGACGCAGCCGTGACGAAGCCGTCAATGCACTTGCCGGAGGTGGCGCAATGAGTGCATTGACGCAGCGCAGCTACTTCGAGCAACTCGCCACGGCGGTGTGCCGGGCCGGCGCCGGCAACGAGCGCGTGAGCCTGTACCTCGTCGCCGAAGAGTCCGACTTCCTGCGCTTCAACCAGGCTGCGGTGCGCCAGGCCACGCACGTGACGCAGGCGCATGCCACGGTAGCCGTCGTGCGCGGCCAGCGCTCGGCCGAGTCCACACTGACGCTCAGCGGCGACCATGCGCGCGACGCGAAAGCCCTGAACACCGAACGCGACCGCCTGCTGCGCGACCTCGCGCAGCTGCCCGAAGACCCGTTCCTGCTGCTGCCCGACGCGGTGGTGAACACCACGCGCGAAGACCACGGCGTGCTGCCCGAACCCGCCGAGGTGATGGACGCCGTGCGCCAGCACGCCTGCGGGCTCGACCTCGTGGGCTTCCACGCCGGCGGGCCGATGGTGCGCGCGTTTGCCGACAGCCGCGGCCAGCGCAACTGGCATCGGGTCGAGAGCTTCACCTTCGACTGGTGCCTCTACCACGCGGCCGACAAGGCGGTGAAGACCAGCTACGCCGGCACGCGCTGGGAATCCAGCGAATTCGCACGCCGCGTGAACGACGCGGCCCAACGGGTGAAACTGCTCGAGCGACCGGCCAAGACGCTCACACCGGGCAGCTACCGCGCCTACTTCGCGCCGGCCGCCATGGCCGAGTTGCTGGGCACCTTGAACTGGGGCGGCTTCAGCCTCAAGGCGCGGCGCACCGGCACCTCGTCACTGATGCGGCTGGTGCGCGGCGATGCAGCCATGCACCCGGGCATTCACCTGCAGGAGGCCACCGGCCTCAGCACCTACCCGGCATTCACGGCCAACGGCTTCACGCGGCCCGAGTCCGTGCAGCTCATCACCGACGGCCGCAATGCAGACAGCCTGAACTCGCCGCGCTCGGCCCGTGAATACGGCATGCCCACCAACGGTGCGACGGCCCAGGAAGCGGCCGAAGCACTGATGCTGTCTGCCGGCACGCTGCCCGAGGCCGACGTGCTGAAGACACTCGGCACGGGCCTGTACCTCAGCAACCTGCACTACCTGAACTACAGCGACCGCCAGGCCTGCCGCATGACCGGCATGACGCGCTTCGCGTGCTTCTGGGTGGAAGGCGGCGAGCTCGTGGCGCCGCTGAACGTGATGCGCTTCGACGACGACTTCCTGCGCATGTTCGGCCCCGGCTTCGTGGCACTCACCGACACGACGGAGCTACTGCCCGAGACGATCACCCACGGTGCGCGCCAGCTCAGCTCCATCACCACACCGGGAGCACTGGTCGAAGGTTTCGCGCTGACGCTGTAGTCGGCGGCCGCCAGCCGATCATCAGGGCGACGGCGCTTCGACGCGAAGCGTGTTGCCCTGCTGGCGCAGCACCAGCTTGCCCAGCACGTCCATGCCCAGCAGAGGCTGGCCATCGAGCGTGTCGAGCACGGCCACCACCAGGTTGCTGGCGGCCACGCCGCCTTCGAGCCTGATCGACGCGCGGGCCAGGCGCGTCTCGACCACGCCGCCGGCCGTGTTGGAGCGGCCTTCGCCGATGGTTTCGAGCCCCAGTTGCCGCGCCAGCGTTCCGGGCAGCGCCGTCGTGGTGGCGCCGGTGTCGACAAGGAACACCACCTCCACGCCATTGAGCGAGCCTGGCCAGTGGTAGTGGCCGTCCGGCCCGCGGCGCAGCTCGACCACGTGTGAACCGTCGGCCTTCGACAGCTCGATGCGCGGCTGCAGCCGCGTTCGCTCGAAATACTGGAAGCCGAGGAACACGCAGGTGCCGATGAGCAGCCAGATGGTGGCGAGCTTGAAGGTGCGCGGCAGTTCGTTCATGCCCGCGATGCTACCGGCCGCATGCCGGCCTCACGCGTGGGCCACGCTCAAACCCGCGATCAGCTCCTCCAGCTTGGCCGGCTCCACCGGCTTGACGAGGTGGCCGTCGAAGCCGGCCTCCTTGGAGCGGCGCTGGTCTTCGGCCTGGCCCCAGCCGGTGAGCGCCACCACCACGACGTCCTGCCCGTCGAGGAGCTGCTCGCGCAGGCGTTTGCAGACCTCGTAGCCGTTGAGCTTGGGCAGGCCGATGTCGAGCAGCACCACGTCGGGGCGGAAGCTGCGCGCCACGTCCAGCGCCTCGAGCCCGTCGTGCGCCAGCCGCGTATCGTGGCCCATCAGGTCGAGCAGGATGCTCATCGTCTCGGCGGAATCGAGGTTGTCGTCCACCACGAGCACGCGGCGGCGCGCACCGGTGCGTGCCTGCTGGCGCGGCGCAGGCTCGACCGTGGCTTCCGGCACCTCCAGCAACGGCAGCCTCACGCTGAATTCGCTGCCCTGCTCCACTTCGCTACAGGCCGAGACGCTGCCGCCATGCAGCTCGACCAGCCGCTTCACCAGCGTGAGCCCGATGCCCAGGCCGCCGTAGCGGCGCTCGAGCGAGCGGTCCATCTGCACGAACATGTCGAACACGCAGTCGAGCTTGTCGGCCGGGATGCCGATGCCGTTGTCGCTCACCGTCACGCTCACCTGCTCACCTTCGCGAACCGCACGCACCTCGATGCGACCGCCGCGCGGCGTGTAGCGGGCGGCGTTGTTCAGCAGGTTGGCGAACACCTGCACCAGCCGCGTCATGTCGCCGTGCACGGGCAGCGGCTCGCGCGGCAGTTCCATCACCAGCGCGTGGCCGAACTCGTCGATCAGCGGGCGGCAGGCATCCACCGCGCTCTGCAGCACCGCGGCCAGGTCGAGCCGCCCGCTCTTGAGCTCGATCTTGCCCAGGCTGATGCGGCTCACGTCCAGCAGGTCGTCGATGAGTCGCGTCATGTGCGCCAGCTGCCGCTCCATCACCTCGCGCGTGCGCGCGATCTGCGTGGGGTCGAGGCTCCACTTGAGCACCTGCAGCCCGTTGCTGATGGGCGCGAGCGGGTTGCGCAACTCGTGCGCCAGCGTGGCGAGGAATTCGTCCTTGCGCTGGTCGGCGCTGCGCAACGCCTCTTCCTTGCGCTTGTCCTCCGTCACGTCCATCACGCAGCCCACGAAACCGACGAAGCGGTCGTCGGCCGCAAAACGCGGCGTCACGTGGTCGTTCACCCAGCGGTATTCGCCGTCGCGCCGGCGCAGGCGGTATTCCAGGCGGTAGGGCTGGCGCAGCTTGTCGAGGTGCCGGCTGGCCGTGTCGACACGCATGCGGTCGTCGGGGTGCACCGCGGAAAGCCAGCCCCAGTCGAGCGCTTCCAGCGGCTTCTGGCCGGTGAACTCGTACCAGCTCTTGCTGAGGTAGCTGCACGAGCCGTCCACCTCGGCCAGCCAGATCATCACCGGTGCGTGGTCGGCCATGTGGCGGAAGCGCTCTTCGCTTTCGAGCAGCGCCAATTGCGTGTGCACGCCTTCGACGATCTCGGCCGCATGGCGCGCGCACATGTCGGCCACCTGGATCTCGCGGAAGGTCGGCCGCCGCACCTGCCTGAACTTCATCGTCAGCACGCCCAGCACCTCGCCGCTGCGGGTGCGGATGGGCGTGGCATGCACCGAGCGGAAGCCCAGGCGCGCCGCAGCTTCGCGATAGGCATCGAGGCGCGTGCCGGTGTGCACGTCCTCTATCACCACGCGCTCGCCGCTGAAGAACGCCACGCCACTGGCCCCGCTCTCCGGCCCCGGCCTCACGCTGCCCAGCGCCTGCAGCGAATCGTCGTCGAAGCCGATCGACGCGGCCGGCTCCAGCTGCCCGCTGGCGGCGTTGTAGAGCGCCACCAGACCGAAGTCGGCTTCGTGGATGCGCAGCAACGCGGCCAGTACGGCCTGCAATGCCGGGGCGGACTCACGCGTGCCGGCCAAGCGCATCGCCAGGTCGTGCAGCGAGGCCAGCGCATCGACGTGGCGCGAGAGGTCGTCCTTGGTGGCGGCCAGCTCGTGCTGCACTGCCTTGAGGTCGGTGATGTCCACCAGGATGTTGATGGCGCCGGTGAGCACGCCCTGCATGTTGTGCATGGGTTGCGGGTGCGCCAGCACCTGGCGGCGCGTGCCGTCGGGCCGCTCGATCTCGATCTCGGCGCGCAGGATGGCGCGGTCTTCCCTCAGCGCGATCGCCATCGGGCAGTTGTCGAGCTGGAGGATCTGGCCGTCTTGCGTGTAGATGCGCCACGCGCCGCACCACATCTCCTGGCCCAGCACCGGGGCGCGGCCCCAGAGCTTGACCGCCGCCTCGTTGTAGAAGTTGATGCGGCCGCGCTCGTCGGTGGTGTAGACGGCGGCCGGCAGGGCCTGCACCAGGCGGCGGTAGCGTTCCTCGCTGGCATACAGCGCCCTCTCGGCCCGCGCACGATCGCGCAGCTCCTGCTGCGCGAAGTGGCGCAGGCGCAGGTTGTCGATGGCGATCTCTGCACGAGCGTCGGCCCCTACGGCTGACAGCTCGCTCTGGCGCTCGCGCTCGGTGGCCTGCGCGGTGGCAATGCCGGTGGACACGTGGCCCGCCACCCGCTCGAGAAAGCTCTGGTAGCGGTCGTCGAGCGAGCGCCTGGCGTTCACGCCCAGCACCAGCGCGCCGACCGGGCGATCCACGTCGAGCCCGGTGACCGGCAGCACCACCGCGGAACGCAGCGCTTCAGGCCAGGGCCAGCCTTCGACCGCACCGATGGTGTCGCCTGCATCCATCACGATGGACGGGCTGCGCTGCCGCAACGCCTGGGCCACCGGCCAGGGCTCGCTGACCTGTGCGCTCAGCTGCAGCGGAGCCGCCGCGGTGCCTGGCGACACGCCCGTGGTGCCGGCCAGGCGCAGCGGCTCGCCTTCGGCATCCTGCAGGTAGAGCAGTGCAAACGGCAGGTCGTGGTGGTTGTGGTCCATGGCCGCCAGCAGGCGCGCGCAGGCCTCTTCCACACTGCCAGGCTCGGCGGCCCGGGCGGCAAGTTCGTTGAGCGTGCGGCGGCGCCTTTCGCCCACCACGCGCAGCGTCACTTCCTGCACGGCCACCACCACGCCGCCCACCTGCCCGTGCTCGTCCCATACCGGGCTGTAGGTGGAGTTGAAGTAGCACTCCTCGACGTAGTCGTAGCGCTGCAGGGCGAGCAACCGGTCGCGGCGCGTCACCACTGCGCCCTGCGTGCGCACGGCATCGAGGCAGCCGCCGATCTGCTCCCAAACTTCGGGAAAGATCTCCCCCACCGTGCAGCCCACGGCCGGGTGCTTCAGCAACCCGAGGATGGGGCGGTAAGCGTCGTTGTAGAAGAACTGGTAGTTCGGGCCCCAGGCCAGGTACGTGGGCTGCTCCGCATGCAGCACGAGGTTGAGCGCGGTGCGCAGGCTCTGCGGCCATTGCTCCATGGGCCCTAGCGGCGTCTGGCTCCAGTCGTGCTCGCGAATCAGCCCCGCCATCATTCCGCCCCCTATCAGAAAAGGCGGAACGTTCGATGGCAGCGGCGCAGACGAAGCGGTTGGGGGCATGAGACGCGGTGGTTCGAACGAACCCCGCAAGCATAGGACGCGATAGCGCCCTCGGGACCGCAAAAAACTGTCGCTACAAAAAAGAAACCGCGCCGTTGCGTCGCTGTGCGGCGACAGCACGGCGCATCGGTGCCGCAGGCGACCGCTTGTGTGCGCGGCCACTGCGGTGCAACCCGGCCTCAGCGCTTGGCCGTGCGCAGCTTCGCGAGTTCGGCCTGCACCTCGTTCCACAGGTCCATGCCCACGTTGGCCGCGATGCCAGCGTTCACGCGGGTGAGCTTGTCGCGCATGCGGGCTGCCTCGGCCGGCGACAACTCGTTGACCTGCATGCCCTTGGCCTTGAGTTCGGCCAAGGCCTTCGCGGCTTCTTCACGCGTGTCCTTGCGCTCAAAGTCGCGGCTCTTCCGGGCGGCGTCCATGAGCACCTTCTTCTCGGTGGCCGAGAGGCCGTCCCAGTACTTCTTGCTCACCAGCACGATCCACGGGCTGTAGACGTGGTTGGTGACGGTGAGGTACTTCTGCACCTCGTAGAACTTGCTCGAGAGGATGGTGTTGTACGGGTTCTCCTGGCCGTCGACCGTCCTGGTCTCGAGCGCGGTGAAGAGCTCGGAAAAAGGCATCGGCACCGCATTGGCACCCAGGGTCTTGAAGCTCTCGAGGAACACGTTGTTCTGCATCACGCGCAGCTTGATGCCGTCCAGGTCTTCGAGCCTGGCCACGGCGCGCTTGTTGTTGGTGAGGTTGCGGAAGCCGTTCTCCCAGTACACCAGCCCCACCAGGCTCTTCTCTTCGAGCTTGGCCTTCACCTTCTCGCCCACCGGGCCGTCGAGCAGCGTGTCGGCTTCCTTGGCGTTGTTGACGAGGAAGGGCGTGTCCCAGATGGCCATTTCCTTGGTGATGCCCACCAGCGTGGCGGTGGAGCCCACCATCATTTCCTGCGCGCCGCCGATGAGCGCCTGCTGCATCTGCACGTCGGAGCCCAGCGCCGCCGCGCCGATGGCGCGCACCTTCATCTTGCCGCCCGAGGCCTTCTCCACTTCTTCGGCGAACAGCCTGGCCGCGCGCCCCTGGTTGCTCTGCTCCTGCAGGCCGTAACCGAAGCGGATGAGGCGCGGCTTGATGTCTTGCGCGAGCGCTGCGCCGTGGGCAGCAAAGGCCACGCCGAGCGCAGCGATGAGGGTCTTGAGCTTGGTCATGAGAGTCTCCTTGGGAGGCACAACAACAACGATGGATCTCAATGGATCCACTTCAGAGGCGTGAGGATCAACGCGGGAAACAGCACGAACAGCGCCAGCAGCGCCAGATAGACCATCAGGAACGGGTGGGTGCCCTTGATGACGGTTTCCATGCGCAGCCGGCCCACGCCGGCCACCACGTTCTGCACCGTGCCCACCGGCGGCGTGATGAGGCCGAGGGATCCGACGAAGATGAACATGAAGCCGAAGTACACCGGGTCGATGCCGGCCTTCATGGCCAGCGGCGCACACACCGGCCCGAAGATCAGGATGGTGGGCGTGAGGTCCATGGCCGTGCCCACGAACAGCAGGAACAGCATCATCAGCGCCATGAAGAGCACGGGCTTGTCCATCACCGGTGCAAAGGTGCCGGCCAGCTGGCTGGGCAGGTCGGCCAGCGTGATCATGTAGGCCGTGACGGTGGCCGCGCCGCAGAGGAACATCACCACCACAGTGGTCTTGCCCGCGGCGATGAACACCTGGTAGACCTGCCCCCAGCTGAGCTGGCGGTAGACGAACATCGACACGACGAGCGCGTACACGGCGGCCACCACTGCTGCCTCGGTGGGCGTGAACACGCCGAACTTCAGGCCGCCCAGGATGATGACCGGCATCATCAACGCCCACACGCTGCGCAGCAGCGCCCTGCCCCGCTCGGCCCAGCTGGTGCGCCCCATGGGCGCGAGCTGGTGCGAACGCGCGATCCACCACCAGGCAAACAGCAGGAACAGGCCCATCATCAAGCCGGGGAACACGCCTGAGAGGAACAGCTTGCTGATCGAGGTGTTGGTGGTGACGCCGTAGATAACGAAGGGCATGGACGGCGGGATGATGGGCGCGATGATGCCGCCCGAGGCCAGCAGCCCGGCGCTGTAGCTGTCGGGGTACTTCTGGTCGCGCATCATCGGCAGCAGGATGGTGGCGAGCGCCGCGGTGTCCGCGATCGCCGAGCCGCTCATCGAGGCCAGCAGGATGGCCGCCGCGATGGCCACGTAGCCGAGGCCGCCGGGAATGTGGCCGACAAAGGCGCGTGCGAGGTCGATGATGCGGCGCGACAGGCCGCCCACGTTCATCAGCTCGCCGGCAAGGATGAAAAACGGCACCGCGAGCAGCGGGAAGCTGTCGAAGCCGGCCAGCAGGTTCTGCGCGAGCAGCTGCGAGTCGAAGAAGTCGAGGTGCCACATGAGCGCCACGCCGGTGAGCACCAGCGCGTGCGCGATGGGCATGCCGATCAGCATGCCGGCCAGCAGCACTGCAAGGAAGATGACGGTGACCAGCATTTCACTCGACCCCAACGTCTGTGTCGTGGTGCTCGACGGGCTTGCCGCGCACCAGCTCGAGCACCAGGATGGCCAGCATGCCCACCGCCATCACCAGCGTGGAGGCCGCGGCCAGCGCGAGCGGGTAGCCCATCACCGTGCTGAAGCTGCCGAGCCCCGCCTTCACCTGTTCCCACGAGCCCTTGAGCACGAGCAGCAACACGAACACCACCATCGCCTGGCTCGCCCACCAGCACAGCGTGGCAGGCAGGCCCTTGAGGCGCGAAGTCAGCATGTCGAAGCCGAGGTGCTTGCCTTCGGCGCTGGCCAGCACCGCGCCCACACACACCAGCCATACGAACAGCAGCCGCGACAGCTCTTCGTAGAACACGATGCCGGTGTGGAAGCCGTAACGCAGCACAACGTTCACGAACACCGCCACCACCATGCCGGCCAGCGAGAGCGCCATCAGCGCTTCGGTGATGCGGGTGAGCCAGCCTGGGCGGGCGCCTGCTCCATTGACATTCATTGCTTCGTCTCCTGCTTCACCCAGGCGACCACACGCCCGGTGATCGCCTGGATCGCATCGGTCGCATCGACCGTGAGCGCACCCGCTTCGCCGAGCGGCGGCTCCAGCGTCGCAAACTGGCTCTTCACCAGGCTGGGCGGGAACAAGTGCTCGGACGCACGCCGCGTCACTCGCGCCAGCGCCGTGTCTTCATCGATGCGCAGCCACACGAAGTGCACGCCGGGCGCGTGCTGACGCAGCTGGTCACGGTAGCGCTTCTTCAATGCCGAGCAAGTGAGCACCACACCTCCCTGGCCGCGCGGCTGCGCGAGCAGGCGGCCCAGCGTGTCGAGCCAGCCGGCCCGGTCTTCATCGGTGAGCGGCGTACCGGCGCGCATCTTGGCCTGGTTGGCCTCGGGGTGGTGATCGTCTCCTTCGACGAGTTGCCAGCCCAGCACCTGCGCCACGGCCCGGCCCACGCTGGACTTGCCGCAACCGGCCACTCCCATGACAACGATCTGCTTCATCGGTTCACCTGGTTCCCACCAAAAGACAGCGCTATCTTTACTCTGAAAAAATTTGCCCCGGCCATGGCGCTAGCATTGGTGCGCACTGCGGCTATGGGGCTTCTCCCTATGCTTGGGTAGCGCTATCCTAGGCCATACTCGAGCCGAAAGCTTGAGGGATTTCCCGTATGACGATTTCGGCCGCGCCGCCTCCTTCTCCACCTGATGCCCCCACGCGACGCCGCCGTTCCAGCGGCCGCGTCACCTTGCAGGACGTGGCCACCGCCGCCGGAGTAAGCCCCATCACGGCGTCGCGCGCGCTGCGCGGGCTTTCCAGCGTGGCGCCGGAGCTGGTGGAGCGCGTCAAGGCGGCCGTCGCACAGCTGGGCTACGTGCCCGACCCAGCCGCGCGCGCACTGGCCTCGTCGCGCAGCACGCAGGTGGCCGTGCTGGTGCCCATGCTGTCGAACACGCTGTTCGTCGACCTGCTCGAGGCCGTGCACCGCACGCTGTTCCCGGCCGGCTACCAGACGCTCATCGGCGTGACCCACTACGACCCGCAGGAAGAAGAGCAGCTGCTGCGCAGCTACCTCACGCACCGCCCCGCCGGCCTGCTCGTCACCGGGTTCGACCGCACCGAAGCGAGCCGCCAGCTCATCGCCGCCAGCGGCCTGCCCTGCGTGCACCTGATGGAAACCACCGACGCACCCGGCGTCTACTGCGTGGGCTTTTCGCAGAACGAGGCCGGTGCGGCAATCACCGAGCACCTGCTCGCGCGCGGCCGCAAGCGCATCGCCTTCGTGGCCGCGCAGCTCGACCCGCGCACGCTGCAGCGCGCCGAAGGCTACCGCCGCGCCCTGCGCTCGGCCGGCCTGTACGACGCACGGCTCGAGCTGCTGAGCCCGGAGCGTTCATCCATCGCGCTGGGCGCGCATCTGCTGGGCGAGCTGCTGAAGACGCGCAAGGACCTCGACGCCGTGTTCTTCTGCAACGACGACCTTGCACAAGGCGGACTGCTCGCCGCGCACCGCCTTGGGGTGAAGGTGCCCGAGCAGCTGGCGGTGGTGGGCTTCAACGACCTGGCCGGCAGCGACCAGATGCTGCCGCCGCTGACCACCGTGCACACGCCGCGTTTCGAAGTGGGCGAAGCCGGCGCGCAGATGCTGCTCAGGCTGATGCGCGGCGAGACGCCGCCCGCGTCGAGCGTGCGGCTGGGCTACGAGGTGGTGGTGCGCGCCAGCAGCTGAGCTTCGGCTGCACAAAAAACACCGTAACAGGCAGCTAAAGATGCTTGTAGCGGGCGCGTGCAAGGCCTATGGTGACGATCCGCTGTCGTCATTTGCGCCCGCACCGATCAGCGTGCGGGTGGGCTACTACACCCTCATTTCCGGAGAACCGAGCATGGCCACCCGTTCTCGCCGCACGAGCGGCAACTCCAACGCAGGCAACGCTGCCGAAACACGCGCCCGCACCGCAAGCGAAACCGCCGCCACAGCCGCAGCAGAAGCAATGCCGTCGCTGGTGAGCCAGGCAGTCAATGCACCCACCACCGCATTGCACAACGCCTGGGCCGCCTGGCTGCAGCTGGCCAAGGCCGAGCTGGCCGCGGAAGTGAATGCGGCGCAGTCCCTGCTCAAGGGCGCGCAAGCGCTGCGCGAAGCGCAGCTCGAGGCCAACCACAGGGCCCAGGCGACGCACGAGCAGGTGGCCGGGCAGATCGACTCCACCGGCAACCTGAACGACGTCGTCGGCCTGCACCTGGCGCTGGTGCGCGAAGACATGCAAGGTGCCGTCAACTACTGGACCCGCTTGAGCGAGGTGACCACGTCCGCCACGCTCGAGAGCTTCACCCGTGGCACCGAGGCCCTGAGCCGCCTGCAGAGCAGCTTCTGGGGTTCGGCGATGCAATGGAGCCACCTGGCGCAGACCGATGCGCCGGGGGCTGCAGAGGAGATCGAGGCCAGCGTCGACCACGTGGTCAACCCTCTCATCGCCAGCCCGATGCTGTGGCCCACGCAGGAAGCCGCACGCGAAGCCATGACGCTGGCGAACACGGCGTGGAAGGACTGGTTCGCGTGGTCGTCGGGCTTGGCATCACGCGACGAGGCCGAAGGCGGCCGCACGTCGCGGTCGGTGCATTGAAAGCACTTCGGTGAACCGGCCGCCGCGCCTGCACCATTCACTCGGCCAGCGCGGGGTCACCCGGCTGCGCGCTGGAACCGCCGACTGGCGCAGTGGCACCCGCCGTCTTGCGACGGTCACGCGCCACGTACGAATACAGCACCGGCACGACCACCAGCGTTAGCAGCGTCGAGGTGATCACGCCGCCGATGATCGCTCGCCCCATCGGCGCCTGGATCTCGCCGCCGTCGTTGAGTGCCAGGGCCAGCGGCAGCATGCCGAACACCATGGCCGCAGTGGTCATCATGATGGGGCGCATGCGCACCAGCCCCGCCTGCAGCACCGCGTCGGCCATGCTGAGGCCCGCGCGGCGCATGTGGTTGGCAAAGTCCACCAGCAGGATGGCGTTCTTGGTCACCAGGCCCATCAACATCACCAGGCCGATCATCGAGAAGATGTTGAGCGTGGAACGCCAGAACAGCAGCGCGAGCATCACGCCGATGAGCGACAGCGGCAGCGAAGCCATGATGGCCACCGGCTGCAGGAAGCTGCCGAACTGGCTGGCCAGCACGATGTAGATGAAGATCACCGCCAGCAGCATCGCGCCCACCATGCCGCGCATGGCCTCCTGCTGCTGTTGCGTGTCGCCGCCGACGTCGAAGCTGTAGCCGGGTGGCAGGCTGGTCTCCTTCACCAGCTTCTGCACGTCGGCGCCCACGTCACCGGCCGGGCGGCCCTGCACGCCGGCGAAGATGGCTTCGCGGCGCTGCAGGTTCTGGCGGCGGATCACGTCGGGGTTCTTCACCGGCTCGATGCTCGCCACCGTCTCCAGCGCGATGGGTGTGCCGTCGCGCGAGAAGGCCACCGGCAGCAGGCGCATCTGCTCGACGCGCTCGCGCTGCACCTCGGGCAGCCGCAGCAGCACTTCGACCTGTTCGCCATCCGGCGTGGTCCAGTAGGTGGCGACCTCACCGTTCACATAGGCACGCAGTGAAGACGCCAGCTGCGTGGGCGTGAGGCCCAGCTCGCGCACCGCACCGGGCTTGAGCCGCACCGCGTAGGCCGGCAGGCCGGGCTTGGCCGACAGGTCCACGTCCACGATGCCCGGGATCTGCTTCACCTTGTCGGCAAACTCGTTGGCGATGCGGATCAGGCCTTCGGGGTCGTTGCCCAGGATGGCCACGTAGATGGGCCGGTTGAAGCCCACCTGCACCTCGATGCCGGGGATCCTGGCGATCTGCTCGCGGATCGCGTCTTCCACCTGCTTCTGCGAACGGGTGCGCTCGCGGCGTTCGACCAGCCCGATGTTCAGCGTGGCCTGCGCGCGGCCCACCGCGAAACCGTTGCCCTGCCCGCCCACGTTGGTGGAGACGTTGCGCACCTCAGGGAAGGACGCGACGATCTCCTCGACCTGGCGCACCTTGGCATCGCTGCGATCGAGGCTCGAACCCACGGCCATGCGCAACGACAGCTGCGTGAAGCCCTGGTCGGTCTCCGGCACGAACTCGCTGCCCACCAGCGGCGCGAGCATCAGCGCCACGACGAAGCTCGCCGCGCCGGCGAGCAGGATGATCGCGCGCGGCGTGATGCTGGCCCAGCGCAGGCGGCGCGGCCGAGAGGCATCGAGCTCGCCGCTGGCGCCAAACGGGCGCGCATAGGCCGGCAGCGGGAACCAATAGCGCCGTGCACTGAAAGCCCAGCGGATGAGGCGTTCATAGGCCGCATGCAGCACGTCCATCGACCAGTCGGTGGCGCGGATGGCATGGCCGATCACCGGCAAGGACTTCAGCCTCGCGTTGGGCGGGTCCTTCCAGACGCTCGACAGCATGGGGTCGAGCGTAAAGCTCACGAACAGGCTCACCAGCACCGCCACTGCGACGGTGATGCCGAACGGATAGAAGAACTTGCCGACGATGCCGCCCATGAAGGCGACCGGCACGAACACCGCGCAGATGGCGAATGTGGTGGCCATCACCGCGAGGCCGATCTCGTCGGTGCCTTCGAGCGCGGCGGTGTGGTGATCCTTGCCCATGGCCACGTGCCGCACGATGTTCTCGCGCACCACGATGGCGTCGTCGATCAGCAGGCCGATGCACAGCGAGAGCGCCATCATCGTCATGAAGTTCAGCGTGAAGCCGAAGGCATAGACGGCGATGAAGCTCGAGATCACCGCGATGGGCAGCGTGAGCCCGGTGATGATGGTGCTGCGCCACGAATGCAGGAACAGGAACACGATGGCCACCGTGAGCAGCGCGCCTTCGATGAGCGTGTGCTGCAGCCCCTTGAGCGAGCCTTTCACGAAGTCGCTCGACGCGAAGATCAGCCGCAGCTCGACGTCACCCGGCAGCGTCTTGCGGATCTCTTCCATCGCCGCCTTCACCGCCTCGCCGGTGGCCACGATGTTGGCGTCCTGCTGCTTGAAGACGTTGAAGCTGATGGCGCGCTGGCCGTTGATACGGGCGATCGACTCCGCCTCGCGTTCGCGCTCGACCAGCGTGCCGAGGTCGCCCAGCGTGACGGGAAAGTTGCCGCGCCGGCCCACCACCACGTCGACGAAATCGCGCGGATCGCGCACCCGCCCTTCGACTCGAAGAATCGCGTCCTGCCGCGGGTCGGACAGCAGGCCCACGGGCTGGTCGCTGTTGGCCTGCGCCAGCGCGGTGCTGATCTCCGCTGGCGTGATGCCGTACGACCGCAGCCGCGACGCGTCGAGGTCGATGCGCACCTCGCGCAGCGCCAGGCCGGCAATGTCCACCCGCGCCACGCCTTCCACGCGTTGCAGCCGCTTGCCCACGTTCTGGTCGCCCATGATGGACAGCTCGCGCGCGCTGCGCGTCTTCGAGACGAGCGCCATCACCACGGTGGGCTGCGAGTTCTCGTTGTCGAAGCGCTGCACGGTGGGGATCTTGGCGTCGCGCGGCAGGGCGGACTGCACCACGCCGAGCTTGTCGCGCAGGTCCTGCATCGCGCGGCTCATGTCGGCATTGAGCGTGAACTCCACCTGCGTCTGGCTGCGGCCCTCGAAGCTGCGCGAGGTGATGCGCTTGACGCCCGCGATGCTGTTGAGCGTTTCCTCGATGCGCTTGGTGACCTCGCGCTCCACCGCCTCGGGCGAAGCACCCGGGTAGGCCACGTCGACGAAGGCGATCGGCGGCGTCACGTCGGGCATCTGCTCGACGCCCAGCCGCATGTAGGCGAACAGGCCCAGCACGCACAGCGCCACCATCACCATGGTGGCGAACACGGGGTTGCTGATGGAGACGCGCGTCATCCACATGGTGCGCCTCCTTGCTTACTTCAGGTTCGACGACGCGGGAGCCGAAGCCACCGGCACCGCGCGGGACACCACCGCCTTGCTGCCTTCGCGCAGGTTGTCGAAGCGCGCGGCCAGCACCACCACGTCGGGCGTCAGGCCCTTGAGCACTTCGACGCGGCCGTTGGCTTCGTCACGCCGCCCCGTGGTCACCGCGCGCCGCAGCAGCGCGCCGTTCTCGATGGTCCACACGTGGTCTTGCCCTGCCGTGCTGCCGATGGCGCTGGACGGCAGCACCAGCCGCTCGGCCGGGTCGGGCACCACCACCTTGGCCATGGCGTACTGCCCGGCGCGCAGCTGCTCCTTCCTGTTGTCGAGCACCACCACCACGCCGATGGCGCGCGTGCCGGCCTCGGCCGCGGGAGCGATGCGATCGAGACGCCCTTCGTAGGCCTGCGAGTCGCCTTCGACGCGCACCTGCACCGTCATGCCGGCCTTCAGCGCCGAGACCTCGTGCGTGCCGACCGTGCCGGCCACTTCGAGCGTGGACAGATCCACCACGGTGAAGAGCTGCTGCTCGGCGCTCACCTTTTCGCCCGGCACCACGTGGCGCTTGCCCACGATGCCGGCAATGGGCGCCACCAGCGCCGCCTCGCGCATGCCCACGTGCGACGTCGCGAGCTGGGCCTGCGCCGACTTCAGCTGCGCGCGGGCGGCATCGAGCCTGGCTTGTGACGACTGCAGCGCCGTCGGCGAAATGAAGTTCTGGCTCGCGAGCCCCACGTTGGCCGCGTGCTGGCGCTCGGCATCGGCCAGGGCCACCTGCGCCGACTCCACCGCCGCAGCACGGTCGGCCACCCGGCTTTGCAGATCGGCGAGGTCGATCTCGCCCAGCGGCTGGCCCGCCTTGACGCGCTGGCCCTCGGCTACCCGCAGCGACAGCAGCGTGCCCGCCGACTTGGCCCGCACCACTGCCGTACTCGGCGCCACCAGCGGCCCGGAGAACTCGATGAGCTGCGGCAGGCTGGCAAGGGTGGGCTTCACCACCTCGGACAGCGTGAACTCCAGCGACGGGGCTTCCTTGTCCTTGGGGGCACCTTTCGAGCCGTTGCCCAGGCGGGGCACCAGCGTCAGCGCGAGGCCGGCCACGACAAGGAGGCCGATCGCGCCTCCCACCCACATCCGGCGCCGCGCCTTGTGAGCGGGGGCCACAGACTGTATCGACGTGTTCATGGGCCGGCAGTGTAGGAGTGCACTTCCCGCCTGGCTCTCCCTATTGCGACGGATTGCAGTTTGGGAGGAGCGAACCGTGGAACCTCAGGACGAAACGTCGGTCCGCGAGGTTCCACGGCACGTCGTCACAGACTTTAGCTGTGACCGATCACCGGGTGCGGCTCATAGCCTTCACCAAGCGCCGCAATCTCTTCGGGCGACAACACCAGCTCCACGGCGGCAGCCGCTTCGTCGAGCTGTGGCAGCTTGCTGGCCCCCACGATGGGCGCCGTCACTCCGCGGTGCAGCAGCCAGGCATAGGCCAGCGTTGCAGCGCTCACGCCGCGCTCGGCGGCCATGGCCTTGAGCCGCTCCACGGTGCGGAAGTCGCTGTCGCGGTAGTAGAAGCTTTGCGCCAGGTTGTCGGTCTGGGCGCGAGAAGTGGCGCCGGACTCGGCATCGCCGCGGCTGCGGTTGCCGGCCAGGAAGCCGCGCGCCAGCGGGCTCCACGGAATGAGCGCCACGCCCTGGTCGCGGCACAGCGGGATCATCTCGCGCTCTTCTTCGCGGTAGGCCAGGTTGTAGTGGTTCTGCATGCTCACGAAGCGCGTCCAGCCGTTTTCCCTGGCCACCTGCTGCGCCTTGGCGAACTGCCATGCCCACATCGAGCTGGCACCGATGTAGCGCGCCTTGCCGGCCTTCACCACGTCATGCAGCGCCTCCATCGTTTCCTCGATGGGCGTGGCCGGATCCAGGCGGTGGATCTGGTAGAGGTCGATGTAGTCGGTGCCCAGGCGCTTCAGGCTGGCGTCGACGGCATGGAAGATGTATTTGCGGCTCAGCCCCGCGCGGTTGGGTGCCGGCCGGGGCGAAGGCGCCACGCCGCCGAATTCAACACCGACCGGGTAGAACACCTTGGTGGCGATGACCGCCTCTTCGCGGCGGCAGAACTCGCGTACGAAGCGGCCGGTGAGCACCTCGCTCTCGCCGCCCGAGTACATGTCGGCCGTGTCGAAGAAGTTGACGCCCAGCTCGACGGCACGCTTCACCAGCGGCCGGCTGGCCTCTTCCTTCAGCACCCATGGCCGCCATTCAGGCGTGCCGTAGGTCATCATGCCCAGCGCAATGCGCGAGACGGAAAGGCCGGTGTTGCCCAGGCGGGTGTATTGCATCGTGCAGCTCCTAAGGAAACATAGGGCCGCCCCGTGTTTCCTTCCCCTGCGGGGGCGGGCCGGGCACAGCCCGGTCCTGGGACGGCAGCTTCAAGAGCTGCGCAGCCTACGCCGGCCGCAACGGCCTTGCCGGGCCGGGGCTTTGAAAGCTCAGGCCTTCGGACCGGCGATGCGCGGCGTGGCCACGTGCACGTCGCCGTTCTGCGCACGGTGGCGCAGCGCATGGTCCATCAGCACCAGCGCCAGCATCGCCTCGGCGATCGGCGTGGCGCGGATGCCGACGCACGGGTCATGGCGGCCGTGGGTCTCCACGCTGGTCGGGTTGCCTTCCAGGTCGATCGACTGCCGCGGCGTGCGGATCGAGCTCGTCGGCTTGATGGCGATGGACACGGTGATGTCCTGCCCGGTGCTGATGCCGCCCAGCACGCCGCCGGCGTTGTTGGTGAGAAAGCCGCCGGGCGTGAGTTCGTCGCCATGTTGCGTGCCCTTTTGCGACACGCAGGCGAATCCGGCGCCGATCTCCACGCCCTTGACGGCATTGATGCCCATCATCGCGTGGGCAATGTCGGCATCGAGCTTGTCGAACAGCGGCTCGCCCAGGCCCACCGGCACGTTGACGGCTTCGACCTGGATGCGCGCACCGACCGAATCGCCGGCCTTGCGCAGTGCGTCCATGTAGGCCTCGAGTTCAGCGACCTTGCTGGCGTTGGCCGCGAAGAACGGGTTGTCGGGCACGTGTTCCCACCCTTCGAACGGGATGGCGATTTCGCCCAGCTGCGTCATGCAGCCGCGGAAGGTGGTGCCGTACTGCTCGCGCAGCCACTTCCTGGCAATGGCGCCTGCGCCCACCATCGGCGCGGTGAGCCGGGCCGACGAACGGCCACCGCCGCGCGGGTCGCGGATGCCGTACTTGTGCCAGTAGGTGTAGTCGGCGTGGCCGGGGCGGAAGGTCTGCAGCAGGTTGCCGTAGTCCTTGCTGCGCTGGTCAGTGTTGCGGATGAGCAGGCAGATCGGCGTGCCGGTGGTCTTGCCTTCGTAGACGCCGGAGAGGATCTCCACCGCGTCGGGCTCGTTGCGCTGCGTGACGTGGCGCGAGGTGCCGGGGCGGCGGCGGTCGAGCTCGGGCTGGATGTCGGCCTCGCTCAAGGCCATGCCGGGTGGACAGCCGTCGATCACGCAGCCGATGGCCGGGCCATGCGATTCGCCGAAGTTGGTGACGGTGAAGAGGTGACCGAGGGTGCTGCCGGACATGGGAGGGTAGGAGAAGCCGGGCCCTGGGAAGCGGGGCGCTACGACAGCGGGATTCTATGAGGGCTATCGAGCGACCAGCGGCAGCAGAAGCATCCTCCACGTGAACAAGGAACAGTGTGGAGGCAAGGTGCGAGCCGCCGCGCCGGGCCGCTCCCAAGCAAGGCCCGCCCCCTCTCGGAGGTGGCCGGTGTAGTCACCAGCCGGGGTACCGTCATTCACGCCTGCGGCTGTGAGCCCTGCTCTTCTTCCACCGGCCAGTCGCGGATGTAGGCCTTGAGCATGCGGTTCTCGAAATCCTGGCTTTCGACCACCGCCTTGGCCACGTCGTAGAACGAGATCACGCCCATGAGCGTCTTCTGCGACATGACCGGCATGTAGCGCGCATGGCGGTTGAGCATCATGCGGCGCACTTCGTCGATCTCGGTTTCCGGGGTGCAGGTGAGCGGGTGGTCGTCCATGACCGAGCGCACGATGATCGAGCCCACGCTGCCACCGTTGCCGACCACGGCCTGGATCACTTCGCGGAAGGTAAGCATGCCCACCAGCTCGCCGTGGTCCATGACGACCAACGAGCCGATGTCGCGTTCGGCCATGGTGCGCACGGCCTCGGCCAGCGGCTGGTCGGGAGCCACGGTGTAGAGCGTGCCTCCTTTGACGCGCAGGATGTCGCTGACTTTCATAGGGGTTCTCCTCAAGGCAGGGTCGAAATCAATATAGCCCACAATGCCCCGCGAAGACCAGAGCGGTGCCCCTGCAAACCTTTGCAGGTTGCAGCCCGCGTCCCACAAGGAACCGAGGAGACCCTATGCCTGGTTACGCCGACCCCGGCTTCGATACGCTCGCCTTGCATGCGGGTGCCAGCCCCGACCCCACCACCGGCGCACGGGCCACGCCCATCCACCTCTCGACCTCGTTCGTGTTCCAGGACAGCGACCACGCGGCTTCGCTGTTCAACATGGAACGCGCCGGCCACGTGTACTCGCGCATCTCGAACCCCACGAACGCAGTGTTCGAGGAACGCATGGCAGCGCTCGAAGGCGGCGCAGGCGCCATCGCCACGGCCAGCGGGCAGGCGGCGTTGCACCTGGCCATCTGCACGCTGGCCGGCGCAGGCTCGCACATCGTGAGCAGCTCGGCGCTGTATGGCGGCTCGCACAACCTGTTGCACTACACCCTGGCGCGCTTCGGCATCGAGACCACCTTCGTGCGGCCGGGAGACGCCGACGGCTGGCGTGCCGCGATCCGCCCGAACACGAAGCTGCTGTTCGGCGAAACGCTGGGCAACCCGCGGCTTGACGTTCTGGACATCCCCACCGTCAGCGCCATCGCGCATGAGCACGGGCTGCCGCTGCTGGTCGACTCCACCTTCACGACGCCCTACCTGATGAAGCCCTTCGACCACGGGGCCGACCTCGTGTACCACTCGGCCACGAAGTTCCTCTCGGGCCACGGCACGGTGATCGGCGGGGTGTTGGTGGACAGCGGGCAGTTCGACTGGGACGCCTCGGGCCGTTTCCCCGAGTTGACCCAGCCTTACGAGGGCTTCCACAACATGGTGTTCGCCGAAGAGAGCACCGTGGGGGCCTTCCTGCTGCGGGCGCGTCGCGAAGGTTTGCGCGACTTCGGTGCCTGCATGAGCCCGCACACGGCGTGGCTCATCCTCCAGGGCATCGAGACGCTGTCGCTGCGCATGGAGCGGCACGTGGCCAACACGCGCAAGGTGGTGGAGTTCCTTGCCGGGCAGTCTTTCGTCGAAAGCGTGGCCTACCCCGAACTGGAGTCGCACCCCAGCCACGCACTCGCCCGCACGCTGCTGCCGCGCGGCTGCGGCTCGGTGTTCAGCTTCAACCTCAGGGGCGACCGCACGCAGGGCCGGCGCTTCATCGAGACGCTGAAGATCTTTTCTCACCTCGCCAACGTGGGCGACTGCCGCTCGCTGGTGATCCACCCCGCATCGACCACGCACTTCCGCATGGACGATGCCGCACTCGCGCAGGCCGGCATCACGCAAGGCACCATCCGCCTGTCGATCGGGCTCGAAGACGCCGACGACCTGATCGAAGACCTGGGCCGCGCGCTGAAGGCCGCCGAAAAAGCGGGGGCCGCGAAATGAAGCTGCAGGTCCACGGCCGCGAGGCCTACGCCTACACCGGCGGCAAGCCGTTCGATGCCACCCTGCCGTGCGTGGTGTTCATCCACGGCGCCTTGCACGACCACAGCGTGTGGGGCCTGCAAAGCCGCTGGTTCGCCCACCATGGCCACGCCGTGTTGGCGGTAGACCTGCCCGGCCACGGCCGCAGCGCCGGCCCCGCGCTCGAAAGCGTGGAGGCCATGGCCGAGTGGCTCATCGCATTGCTCGACGCAGCCGGGGTGCCGAAGGCTGCATTCGTAGGCCACAGCATGGGATCGCTGATTGCGCTGGAAGCGACGGCACGGCTGGGTGAGCGCGTCACGAAGCTGGTGATGGTGGGCACGGCCTACCCGATGAAGGTGTCGCCCGCGCTGCTGGACACGGCGCGCGACGCGCCGCTCGCTGCCATCGACCGCGTGAATGTCTTTTCACATAGCACGCTGGCCGCCAAACCTTCCGCGCCCGGCCCCGGCAGCTGGCTGCACGGCGCCAACCGTGCGTTGATGCGCCGCATGCAGGACGGCTATGCGCGAGCCCACACAGGCGCCAATCTCTTTTCAATCGACTTCAACGTCTGCAACCAGTACGCAGGCGGGCTGCAAGCCGCGGCACAACTGAAGTGCCGCACCGGAATGCTGCTGGGAGAAAAGGACAGCATGACCATCCCTAAGTCCGCCAGTGAAATCGCCCAGACCACGCAAGCGAGGGTCCTTTACCTCGCTGCCGGGCATTCCCTGATGTCTGAGGCGCCCGACGGCGTGTTGAATGGCTTGAGGGAGCTGCTCACGTGAGCGGCTCTCGCATCGAGTCCGAGGAAGTTTTCGAATGCCGACCGTCGCGTCCCCTGGCGTGGACCCCAAGAGTTTCAAGAGCTTTGCCGAGTTCTACCCGTTCTACCTGAGCGAACACAGCAATCGCACCTGTCGCCGCCTGCACTTCGCAGGTTCCACGCTGGCGCTGGCGTGCCTGGCCGTGCTGCTGTTCACCGGCCGCCCTCAGTACCTGCTCTATGGCCTGCTGTGCGGCTACGGCTTCGCGTGGATCGGCCATTTCGTGTTCGAGAAGAACAAGCCCGCGTCCTTCAAGCGCCCGCTCTACAGCTTCATGGGCGACTGGGTCATGTACAAGGACATCTGGACCGGCAAGATCAAGTTCTGACGGCCACGCAGGGCGCGCGCCAGGCTGCCGATCAAGCGGCCAGGCGTTGCGCCGGGATGTGCGCCAGCATGTCCTCCACCATGGAGTCGAGCCCGTATTGCGGCATCCAGCCCCAGTCGTGACGCGCTGCGCTGTCGTCGATGGACTTGGGCCAGCTCTGTGCGATGCCCTGGCGGAAGTCGGGCGCATAGCTGATCGAAAAGCCCGGCACGCGCCGTGCAATGGATGCGGCGATCTCGGCCGGTGTGAAGCTCACGCCGGCGAGGTTGTACGAGCCCCGTTCGCGGATGCGATCCGCTGGCGCCTCCATCAGCTCGATGGTGGCGCGCAATGCATCGGGCATGTACATCATCGGCAGCCGCGTGTCGGCATCGAGAAAGCATTCGTAGCGACTGTGCATGCGGGCCGCATGAAAGATCTCGATCGCGTAGTCGGTGGTGCCGCCGCCCGGCGGTGTCTTGTAGCTGATGAGCCCCGGGTAGCGCAGGCTGCGCACGTCCACGCCGTGCTTGGCGTGGTACCACGCGCACCAGCGCTCGCCAGCCAGCTTGGAGATGCCGTACACCGTGCCCGGGTCCATCACGGTGTGCTGCGGCGCAGGGTCGGCCGGGGTGCCGGGTCCGAAGGCCGCAATCGAGCTGGGCCAGAAGATGCGATCGAGCTTGAACTCGCGCGCCAGCTCCAGCACGTTGAGCAGGCCGCGCATGTTGAGGTCCCAGGCCCACACGGGGTTCTGCTCACCGCGCGCTGACAGCGCGGCCGCCAGAAGGTAGATCTGCGTGATGCGATGGCGCTTCACGATCGCCGCCAGCGCATCGCGATCGAGCACGTCGAGCTTTTCGTAGGCCACACCGCCCACGCGGCCGGTGTCGGCGATGTCGGAGGCGACCACGGCTTCACAGCCGTGCCGCTCGATCAGGGCCTCGGCAAGCTCACTGCCGATCTGCCCGTTGGCGCCGATGATGAGGATCTTGGTGTTGCTCATGTTCAGCCCTGGATCAGTTCGAGTTCGCGACCGGCTTGCGTGAAAGCCGCGACGGCACGTTCAAGGTGCTCACGCTCGTGCACCGCAGACAGCTGCACGCGGATGCGCGCCTGCCCCTGCGGCACCACGGGGTAGAAGAAGCCGATGGCGTACACGCCCAGCTCCAGCAGCCGCGCGCTCAGGGCCTGGGCCTTCTTCGCGTCGTAGACCATGATGGGCACGATGGGATGCTCGCCCGGCTTGATGTCGAAGCCGGCCGCCGTGATGGCCTGACGGAAGAAGCGCGTGTTGGCCTCGAGCGTGTCACGCAACGCCGTCGAGCCTTCCAGCAAGTCGAGTACGGCAATCGACGCGCCCGCAATCGTCGGGGCCAGCGTGTTCGAAAAAAGGTACGGCCGTGAACGCTGGCGCAGCAGCTCGATCACTTCGCGCCGCCCGCTGGTGAAGCCGCCGCTCGCACCACCAAGCGCCTTGCCGAGCGTGCCGGTGATGATGTCGATCTTGCCTAGCACCCCGCGGTATTCATGCGTGCCGCGGCCCGTCTTGCCGAGGAAGCCGCTGGCATGGCATTCGTCGATGCCCAGCAACGCACTGTGGCGATCACAGATCTCGCGCATCTTGTCGAGCTGGGCGATGGTGCCGTCCATCGAGAACGCACCGTCGGTGAACACGAGGATGAAACGTGCGCCTGCGGCGCGCGCCTCGCGCAGCTGGTGCTCCAGGTCTTCGAGATCATTGTGTGCGTAGCGGTAGCGCTTCGCCTTGCACAGGCGGATGCCGTCGATGATGGAGGCGTGGTTCAGCGCGTCGCTGACCACGGCGTCCTGCTCGCCCAGCAGCGGCTCGAACAAGCCGCCGTTAGCATCGAACGCCGCGGCGTAGAGGATGGTGTCTTCGGTGCCCAGGAAGCGTGCGAGCCGTGCCTCGAGCTCCTTGTGGATGTCTTGCGTGCCGCAGATGAAGCGCACCGAGCTCAGGCCATAGCCGTGCGTGCGCAGCGCCTCGTGAGCCGCCTCGATGACCTTGGGATGCGACGACAGGCCCAGGTAGTTGTTGGCACACAGGTTGATGACCTCGCGGCCATCGGCCGTCTTGATCACGGCGCCCTGCGGCGTGGTGATCACGCGTTCGCGCTTGTACAGGCCGGCCTCCTGGATGCCGGCCAGCTCGCCGCGCAGGTGTTCGTAGAAGGATTCGATGCTCATGGGCTGAAGCTTTGTGGTTGGATCCCCGGTAGGGCACACTGCCTTCGCGTTCGGTAAAACCTTACCCACCGAACGACGTTCGATATATCGAACTTTCGTGCAGTATCAATCACAGCATTCGACAAAGTCAACCCATGGCCACGAAGCCCAAGCCTGCTGCAGCCGCCCCCAACCCTGCCCACCCGCCCCGCGTCGGCGAGCGCATCCAGGCGCTGCGCCAGGCGGAGCACCTGTCGATGGACGAGCTGTCGCGCCGCGCGGGGGTGTCGAAGTCGATGCTGTCGCAGATCGAGCGCAACCAGGCCAACCCCACCGTGGCCGTGGTGTGGCGGCTGGCCAATGCGCTGGAAGTGCCGCTGGCCGAATTGCTGGGTGCCGGCGAGCCGGCGCCCCCAACCATCGTCACCGTGCCGGCGCATGCCACGCCGGCGCTGCGCACACCCGACCAGCGCTGCGAGCTGCGCATCCTCGGGCCGGTGGAGCTGGCCGGGCAGTTCGAGTGGTACGAACTCACGGTTCAGCCGGGTGGCGCACTCGAATCGCAACCGCACGAGCCGGGTTCGCGCGAACATCTGAGCGTGCTGTCCGGCATGCTGGAGGTGACCGCGGGCGACGCCACGCAACGGCTCAAGCACGGTGAAACCGCACGCTACGCAGTCGACATGCCGCACGCCATCCGCAACCCGGGCAAGACGGTGGCCAGCGCCTTGCTAGTGGTGCTGCACAGCAACTGACGGTCGCGGCTTGCTGCGACGTTGTCACAGCACCGCGGGATGATCGCCGGCTTGAGGGTCGCCCCTATGCCACGGCGCGCCGCGCAGGCCGATGATTCGCAACGCTCCGTACCACGCTGTCATGCAGGATTCGCGTCTTTCCCACATCGAACGGCTCGTCGACGCCATCGATCTGCCGATCGGCCGTTGGGCGCAGGCCACCGAAGACAACGACCCGGTGCTGAGCTACTGCAACCGCCCCTACTTGGCCTGGGCTCAGCGGCCGCGTGAGGAACTCATCGGTCTGAGCCTTGGCGAGATCTATGGCGACGCAGCCTGGGCCACAGCCCGCGGCGCCTTTACCGAGGCCTTCGGGGGCCGCACCACCCACTACGAACGCGAGCTCACCCACTTGACCGATGCACCGCGCTGGGCGCGTGTGCAGGTCTTCCCGGACATCGACCCGCACGGCCGGGTGGACGCCGTCTACACCATCGCCTTCGACGTGCACGACTACCGCGTGCAGCGCGAAGCGCTCGAAAACGCGCGCCGCCGGCTCGACCGCTTCACCGAGAACATCCCCTACCCGCTCACCTACGTGGACTGCGGCTTCGTGATCCGCTTCGTCAACAAGGCCTACTGCGCCGCCACCGGCATGCCGGCCGAGCAGTTGGTGGGGCAGCACATCGGCCGGGTGCGCGGCCCCAGGCGCTGGGCTGAGCACCAGCCGTATTTCGAGCGGGCACTGGCGGGCCAGCCGGTGCAGTACACGCGGCTGGTCGATCTGCCTGAGCAGGGGCCGCGCTGGCTGCGCACGAGCTACGTGCCGGACTTCGACGATGACGGCGAGGTGATGGGGCTGTACACGGTGACCATGGACGTGCACGAACTCACGATCGCGCAGGAAGGCCTGCGCCGCAGCGTGGAGCGCGACGCCGTGACCGACGTGCTGAGCCGGCGCACCATCATGGACCGCATCGATGCAGCGCTGGCCGATGCGGCGGTGTCACCGGTGGCGCTGTTTTTCATCGACCTCGACGGTTTCAAGGCCGTCAACGATGCGTTGGGCCACCGCGAAGGCGATGCGCTGCTGGTGCGCGTGGCCACGGCGCTGCAGGGCGCTGTGCGGGCCGACGACGCCGTGGGCCGCTTCGGCGGCGACGAGTTCCTGGTGTTGGCGCACGTGCGCGACGCGGCCGGCGCCCGCGCGCTGGCGCTGCATCTGCTGGGCGCCCTCGTGCGCAGCGTGGCCGACCTGCCGCCTACACACCGCGTGACGGCCAGCATCGGCTACGCGCTCGCTCCCGACGATGCGCAGAACCCTCACAAGCTGCTACAACGTGCCGACGACGCGATGTACGCCGCCAAGCGCCTGGGCAAGAACCGCGCGGTGCATTGCCGCGGCGAGGTGACACCGCTGCTGGGCGCCAGCGCCGCAGGCTAGCGGCCCGTGACCAGGGGTCAGTGGTGATTCGCCTCTGGTGAATTTCCGGTCACCAGTCACTCCAAAAGATCCTTGACCTTGAGTTCCTGAAAGCTCGTGCGCTGCCAGAAGCCGCGCACCACCGGTGTCGGATCCAGCAGCAGGCGGCCGATCAGGCCCTGTGCCGGCGTGACCTCCGGGTCGCACAGCAGCACGAAACGCGCGGCGCCCTCTTCGTCCAGCCGGCCCACCCAGTCGAGCTCGACCAGTGCTTCGAGGATCGGTTCGATCTGCAACGGGTCGGTGCGCAGCATTTCCGACAATTGCGCGGCGCTGAGCCCGTGCGGGCCGAGGCTGCGTACCTTGAACAGTTCGCGCAGCAACATCACCGACAGCTCGAATCGGTGGCCTGCCGTGTTGGGCCGCCGCACCACGCGCATCTGCAGGCTGGGTGCATAGGCCGCCACCACCGCCCCCAGCAGCACGATCACCCACCCCAGGTACAGCCACACCAGGAAGATCGGCACCGTCGCGAAGGCGCCATACAGCGTGGTGTAGGTGGGCACGCTGCCCAGGTACCAGGCCAGCCCTTTCTTCGCCACTTCGAAGCCGGCCGACACGAAAAAGCCGCCAGCCGTCGCATGCGACCAGCGCACGTGGGTGTTGGGCACGTACTTGAACAGACCCGCCATGCCGAGGGCCAGCAACAGGAACTCGATGATGTTGAGCAGCAGGCTCACGCCGCCTGGCATGTCGGACACGAAACCCTTCGACGCCGAGACGGCGTACGAGGTCATGCTGAGGCTCACGCCCAGCAGCAGCGGCCCCAGCGTTGCAGCAGCCCAGTACACGAGCACGCGCTGAGCGATGGGCCGCGGTTTGCGCACGCGCCAGATGGCGTTCAGCGTGCGATCGATCGTCAGCATGAGCGCCAGCGCAGTGAACACCAGCACGATGAGGCCCACGGCGCCCAGCCTGTTGGCCTTGGCGGCGAACTGCGTCAACGCCCCCAGCACCGGCTTGGCAATGCTGTCGGGCACCAGGCTCTGGATGAAGTACTTTTCCAGCGCGACCTGGAAGCTGCGGAACATCGGGAACGCCGTGAACACCGCCAGCGTGACCGTGGCCAGGGGCACGAGTGCGATGGTGGTGGTGAACGTGAGGCTGCTGGCGGTGAGGCCCAGGCGGTCTTCGCGGAAACGCTGGCGCAGGGTCTTCAGCGTGTCGAGCCAGGGCCAGGTCTGCAGCGTCTGCACGAGCTCGGCAAAGCGCTCGCGCAACGGCCGCTTCAATGCCTGGGAAACATTCGGGAGATTCATGCTCACTATGATGCCAGCCATGAACCGCTGGACTTTCGTCGATGCAACGCGTGCGCTCGCCGTGGGCAGTCTGCTGGGCCTCATCGCGCTGGGCTTGGCATGGGAGCTGTGGCTTGCACCGCTGCGCCCTGGAGGCTCGTGGTGGGCCTTGAAGGTGCTGCCGCTGGCCTTGCCCCTGGCAGGGCTGCTGAAGCGGCGCCTCTACACCTACCGCTGGCTGAGCCTGCTGGTGTGGCTGTACTTCACCGAAGGCGTGGTGCGCGCCACCAGCGACCCGGACGCCTACAGCGCGTCGCTCGCCGGCCTGCAGGTGTTGTTGTGCCTGCTGCTGTTCACGGCCTGCGCACTGCACGTCCGATGGCGCCTGAAGCACCCTGCTCCCGCCGAGGCACAAGGATGAACGACACGTTGTTGAACGAACTACGCACGGCCGTCGGCCCGGCGCACGTGCTGACCGAGGGCGACCTTTCTGCTTACGAGCTCGACTGGCGCAAGCGCTATCGCGGCAAGGCCGCTGCGGTGGTGAGGCCCGGCAGCACCGAAGAGGTGGCGGCCGTGGTCAAGGCTTGTGCGGTGCATGGCGTGAGCCTCGTGCCGCAAGGCGGCAATACGGGGCTGGTCGGCGGCTCGGTGCCGGACGACAGCGGCACGCAGTTGCTGCTGAGTCTCGGCCGCCTGAACCGCGTGCGCCTCATTGACGCCGCGAACCTCACGATGACCGTGGAAGCCGGCTGCGTGCTGCAGACGGTGCAGGAAGCCGCTGCAACCGAAGGGTTGCTCTTTCCATTGAGCCTGGCAGCCGAGGGCAGCTGCACGATCGGCGGCAACCTCGCCACCAATGCCGGCGGCACGCAGGTGCTGCGCTACGGCAACACGCGCGAACTATGCCTCGGCCTCGAGGTGGTAACGGCCGCTGGCGAGGTGTGGGATGGACTGTCGGGCCTGCGCAAGGACAACACCGGCTATGACCTGCGCGACGTTTTCATCGGCAGCGAAGGCACGCTGGGCATCATCACGGCGGCCACGCTGAAGCTGTATCCGCAGCCGGCAGCGGTGGGCACGGCCCTGGCTTCCTGCCCCAGCCTTGAAGCCTGCGTCGCGCTGCTGCAGCTGGCGCAAGCACGGCTGGGGGCCGGGCTCACCGGCTTCGAGGTGATGGAGCGCTTTGCCCTGTCACTGGTGGAAAAGCACTTCCCTAACCTACCTCGGCCGCTGGCGCCAAGCCCCTGGACCGTGCTGCTGGAGCAATCCGACACCGAAGGCGAAGCGCATGCGCGCACCGCCTTCGAGGCCTTGCTGGAAGTGGCGTTGGAGTCCGGCGTGATCACCGATGCGGCCGTGGCCGAGAGCCAGGCGCAATCGAATGCCTTGTGGCATCTGCGCGAATCCATCCCGCTGGCGCAGGCCGAGGAAGGGCTCAACATCAAGCACGACATCGCCTTGCCGGTGTCGCGCATCCCCACTTTCGTGGCAAGCACCGACGCGGCGTTGCGGCAGGCCTTTGCCGGCGTGCGGCTGGTCAACTTCGGCCACCTGGGCGACGGCAATCTGCACTACAACGTGCAGGCGCCCGAGGGCGTGGTAGCCGACGAGTTCCTGGCGGCCCATGAAGCTGCGGTCAATGCGTTGGTCTATGACGCCGTGCTGGCCCACGGCGGATCGATCTCGGCCGAGCACGGCATCGGTGCGCTCAAACGCGAGGAGCTGGCCAAGCGCAAGTCACCGGTCGCGCTGGCGCTGATGCGCTCGATCAAGCGGGCACTGGACCCGGAGAACCGGCTCAGCCCCGGCCGGGTGCTCTGAAGGGCCGCCTTACTGCGTCGGGCCCTTCAACGCTGCGGGCAACGGCAGCGCCATGACCTCGATGCCTTCGTCACGCAGGGCCTGGGCGTCCTCGGTGGAGGCACGCCCGCGGATGCCGCGGTGTTCGGTCTCGCCGTAGTGGATGCGGCGCGCCTCTTCGGCAAACCGCTCACCGACGTCTTCGGTATTGGCCATCACGTGACGCACAGCCCCCAGCCACAAGGCCTCGACGCTGGCCTGCTCCGGCGTGGTGGCGGCCTCTTGCTTCGGCGCCGGCACCGTGACCACTTCACGCGAGCCCGACAGATTGAGCCGGGGCGCGCTCGGCAAACGCGTGATGGCCTTGTCGGCACACAGGGGGCACTCCACGAGGCCACGTTCGAACTGAGCCTGGTAGTCGTCTTCGGAGCCGAACCAGCCTTCGAAGCCGTGGCCATGACTGCACTGGAGGTTGAGGACCTTCATCGTGCCGTCATTATCCGGCGGCTGTAACAGGCTGGACGGCTTGCCAGGGCAAGTCCCAATGGCCGGCGCGCCATTGGCGCAGCCACAGCAGGCCGATCAGGGTCTTGGCATCAGTGAGTTCGCCCCGTGCGGCCATGGCCTCCAACTCGTCGGCGGACAACGCGAACACGTCGAGGAACTCGCCGTCGTCCAGCGACCTCTCGCCGGCCGTGAGGCCACGCGCGAACCAGATCTCGATGCCTTCCGTGGAGTAGGCAATGGCGTTGTGCAGCACGCCGGCATGGGCCCATTCGGCTGCCTGGTAGCCGGTTTCTTCAGCCAGCTCGCGGCGTGCACAAGCGAGCGTGCTCTCGCCCGGGTCCAGCTTGCCAGCCGGAAACTCGATGAAGCTGCGTTGCAACGGGTAGCGGAACTGTCGCTCGACTACCAGCCGCCCATCGTCGAGCAGCGGGACGATCATCACCGCCCCTGGGTGGACGATGTATTCACGGCTGGCTTCGCGCCCGTTGGGCAGGCGCACCGTGTCGCGACGCACGTCGAGAAAACCGCCTTGCCAGACCTGCCGGGTGCTGACCTGGGTTTCGCGCAGATGGTCGCCTTCTTCGTTGCGCTTTCGATGTTCTTGCGTCATGCGATTGCCCTCACCGGCAATGATTCAAGCAAGCGCCACGCCAGCGACCGGCCTCTGCGACTTGCGTCGCGGCCAGCCGCGGTGTGTCAGCTGGCCAGCGATTTCTGGATCGCGTAGACGCACATCGTCATCAGGCCGCCCGGCAGGATGCCGAAGGCCAGAACGGCCGCACCGTTGAGCGACAGCAACGCACGGGCACCACCGGCCGACGGGATGGCGGTCACGTCGGCCGCTTCGTCGAAGTACATGACCTTGACGACCCGGAGGTAGTAGAACGCGCCGATCAGCGAGAGCAGCACGGCCACCACCGCCAGCCACACATAGCCGGCCACGTTGGTGGAGATCAGCGCCTGCAGCACGGCCAGCTTGGCATAGAAGCCCACCGTGGGTGGAATGCCGGCAAGCGAGAACATGAACACGGCCATCACGCCAGCAATCAGCGGGCTGCGCTGGTTGAGGCCCTTCAGATCGTCGATCTCCTCAGCCTCGAAGCCCTTGCGCGCCAGCAGCATGATGGTGCCGAAGGTACCCAACGTGGTCAGCACGTAGGTGATGACGTAGAACATCGCCGAGCTGTACGAGTTGGCCGCCGACAGCGTGTTGCCTGTGACCACGCCCGAGGTGAGGCCCAGCAGCATGAAGCCCATCTGGGCGATGGTCGAATAGGCCAGCATGCGCTTGAGGTTGGTCTGCGCGATGGCGGCAAGGTTGCCTACCACCAGCGAAGCCACCGACAGCACGACCAGCATCTGCTGCCAGTCCACGGCCAGGCCCAGCATGCCTTCCACCAGCAGGCGGATCACGATGGCGAACGCAGCGATCTTGGGAGCACCGGCGATCAGCAGCGTCACGGCCGTGGGCGAGCCCTGGTAGACGTCGGGAATCCACATGTGGAACGGTACGGCGCCCAGCTTGAAGGCCAGGCCAGCCACCACGAACACCACGCCGAACACGAGCACTTGCGTGTTGATCTGGCCGGTGCCGATGGCCTTGAAGACTTCGCCCAGATCAAGCGAGCCGGTGGCACCGTACATCATCGACAAGCCGTAGAGCAGGAAACCGCTGGCCAGCGCGCCGAGCACGAAGTACTTCATCGCCGCTTCGGTGGATTCGGTATGGTCGCGGCGCAGGCCGACCAGGGCGTACAGCGAAAGCGACATCAGCTCCAGGCCCAAGTAGATGACCAGGAAGTTGTTGCCCGCCACCATGACCGAAACGCCGAGCAGCGAGAACAGGCTGAGCGTGAAGAGCTCGCCCTTCAGGATGTCGCGGTCGGCCGCATAAAAACGCGAATACACCAGCGTGACCAGCACGGCCAGCGTCGAGAAGAAGGCCAGCAGGTGCCCCATCGGGTCGGACACCACCATGCCTTGCATCGCATACAGCGTGAAGCCGCCCTGGAAGTAGGCGAGGTGCAGCACCGCCACGACCAGCAGCGTCAGCAGGCTGAGCACGTAGGTCGGCGTGCGCCGCGGCGAAGTGACGAACAGGTCGACGACCGCGATCACGCAAGCCATCGCCAGCAGCAGGATCTCGGGATAGACCGCGAGCCAGTTCATTTCAGTCATTGTTCGGCCCCAGTTCTCAGTTCAGCTTCGAGACGCCCACGTGCTTGATCAGCTCGGTGATCGAGGTCTGCATCACGTCGGTGAAGGGCTTGGGGTAGACGCCCATCCACAGCACGGCCGCCGCCAGCAGTGCGAGCATGAAGAACTCGCGCTTGTTGATATCGGTGAGCGAGCGCACGTCTTCGTTGGCCACGTCGCCGAAGTACACGCGCTTGACCATCCACAGCGTGTAGGCGGCGCCGAAGATCAGCGTGGTGGCGGCCAGCGCGGCAAGCCAGAAGTTGGCCTGCACGGTGCCGAGGATCACCATCCATTCACCCACGAAACCGCTGGTGCCCGGCAGCCCGCAGTTGGCCATGGCGAACAGCACCGCAAAGGCCGCGAACTTGGGCATGGTGTTGACCACACCGCCGTAGGCCGAGATCTCGCGCGAATGCACGCGGTCGTACAACACGCCGATGCACAGGAACATGGCGCCCGACACGAAGCCGTGCGACACCATCTGCACGATGCCGCCGGCAATGCCCAGCTCGTTGAAGATGAAGAAGCCCAGCGTCACGAAGCCCATGTGGGCGATGGACGAATAGGCCACCAGCTTCTTCATGTCGTTCTGCACCAGCGCGACCAGGCCGATGTAGAGCACGGCGATCAGCGAGATGGCGATGACGAACGCAGCCCATTCCTTGCTCGCGTCCGGCACGATGGGCAGCGAGAAGCGCAGAAAGCCGTAGGCCCCCAGCTTCAGCATGATGGCCGCCAGCACCACCGAGCCGCCGGTGGGCGCCTCGACGTGGGCATCAGGCAGCCAAGTGTGCACCGGCCACATCGGCACCTTGACGGCAAAGGCCGCGAAGAAGGCGAAGAACAGCAGCGTCTGCGCCGACATCGGCAGGGGCAGCTTGTGCCAGGTGAGGATGTCGAAGCTGCCGCCGGACTTGTAGTACAGGTAGATCAGCGCCACCAGCATCAGCAGCGAGCCGAGCAGCGTGTACAGGAAGAACTTGAACGCCGCATACACGCGCCGCGGGCCGCCCCAGATGCCGATGATGATGTACATCGGGATCAGCGTGGCTTCGAAGAACACGTAGAACAGCAGGCCGTCGAGCGCGGAGAACACGCCGACCATCAGGCCGGAGAGGATCAGGAACGCGCCCATGTACTGGTTCACGCGCGTGTCGATCACTTCCCAGGCGGCAATGACGACGATGATGGTGATGAACGCGGTGAGCAGCACGAACCACACCGACAGGCCATCGACGCCCAGACGGTATTGCACGTTGAAGCGCTCGATCCACGGCAGCGTTTCGGTGAACTGCATCGCCGCCGTGCTGGCGTCGAAGCCCGTGATCAGCGGAATGGTGATGACGAAGCTCAGCACCGCGCCGGCCAGGGCGATCCAGCGCACGTTGTTGGCGTATTCGTCGCGGCCCACGGCCAGCAGCACGGCGCCGATGACGATGGGCAGCCAGATCGCGAGGGAAAGGTAAGCCATTTCTAGTCCTCGCTCACTTGTACTGCCACACGAACCAGCTCATCAGCGCCAGCACGCCGACGATCATGACAAGGGCGTAGTGGTAGATGTAGCCGGACTGGATGAGGCGCACCACCGAGGCGAACCAGCCCACCGCGCGCGCCGAGCCATTGATCAGCACGCCGTCGATCACGGCCACGTCACCGCCCTTCCACAACCCGCGACCCAGGCCGCGAGCGGCGGGAGCGAAGATGTGCTCGTTGATCCAGTCCATGTAGTACTTGTTTTCGAGGATGCGATACACGAAGCCGAAGCGCGCCTTGATGGCTGCGGGGATCTCGGGCTTCACCATGTAGAAGAAGTAGGACAGTGCGACGCCCGCCGCCGCGAGCCAGAACACCGGCGTCGTGAAGGCATGCAGCGCCATCGCCACAGCACCATGGAAGTGCTCCGTCAGCTCGGCCATCGCGGGGTGTTTGGCGGCGTCCACGAAGATCGCGTCCTTGAAGAATTCGCCGAACAGCATGGGCTGGATGGTCATGAAACCGATCACCACCGAGGGCACCGCCAGCAGCAGCAGCGGTGCGGTCACCACCCACGGTGACTCGTGCGGCTTTTCGCCTGGTGCGAGGCCGTGGTGGTGGTCGCTGGACGGTTCTTCGTCGTCCGCATCGCCATGGTGGTTGTGGTGTTCGTCGACATGGCCGAACCGCTCCTTGCCATGGAACACCAGGAAGTACATGCGGAAGGAATAGAAGGCCGTGACGAACACGCCCGCCATCACCGCAAAGTACGCGAAGCCCGCGCCCGGCAGGTGGCTGGCGTGCACCGCTTCGATGATGCTGTCCTTCGAATAGAAGCCGGCGAACAACGGCGTGCCGATCAGCGCCAGCGAGCCCAGCAGCGAGGTGATCCAGGTGATGGGCATGTACTTGCGCAGGCCGCCCATGTTGCGGATGTCCTGGTCATGGTGCATGCCGATGATCACCGAGCCCGCAGCCAGGAACAGCAGCGCCTTGAAAAAGGCATGCGTCATCAGGTGGAACACCGCGACCGAGTACGCCGAAGCCCCCAGCGCCACGGTCATGTAGCCCAGCTGCGACAGCGTGGAATAGGCCACCACGCGCTTGATGTCGTTCTGGATGATGCCCAGGAAGCCCATGAACAGCGCGGTGATCGCGCCGATCACGAGGATGAAGCTCAACGCCGTGTCGGACAGCTCGAACAGTGGCGACATGCGTGCCACCATGAAGATGCCGGCCGTCACCATGGTGGCGGCGTGGATCAGCGCGGAGA
>CAMLLU010000057.1 GCA_946480925.1 uncultured Rivibacter sp. | reverse complement strand
CGTTGCTCTTCGGCAATTCGTCCCGAAACTCCACGTACTTCGGCCTCTTGTAAGCAGTGAAATTCTGGCGGCAATAGTCAGTTAAATCTTCTTCTGCCAGGGTGGGATCCTTCTTCACCACGAAAAGCTTGACGGCCTCGCCCGATTTCTCATCAAGTACACCTACCGCCGCGCATTCAAGAACGCCGGGATGCATGTTGACGACCTGTTCGATCTCATTCGGATAGACGTTAAAGCCGGACACGAGAATCATGTCCTTCTTGCGATCGACGATTCGGATGTAGCCGCGTTCGTCCATTACGCCGATGTCACCGGACTTGAAGTAGCCGTCCTGCGTCATGACCTTGGCTGTTTCGTCAGGGCGATTCCAATAGCCAGCCATCACCTGAGGGCCTCTAATGCAGATTTCTCCGGGCTCTCCGAGAGAAAGCTCCCGCCCATCATCATCGCGAATGGCGATCTCTGTTGATGGGATTGGCAAGCCCACGGTTCCGGTGAACTCGCGAAGATCCAGCCGGTTGCTGGTGGCAACTGGCGAGGTCTCCGACAGACCATAACCTTCAACCACTGGACAGCCAGTGATCTTCAGCCACTTTTCTGCCGTGGCTTGCTGGCATGCCATACCGCCTCCGTTGGAGACGACCAGCTCCGAAAAGTCAAGACGCGCAAACTCCGGGTCGTTCGCCAGCGCATTGAACAGCGTGTTGACCGCTGGGAACATGTTGACGCGGTACTTCTGCAGCGTCTTGATGAAGCCCGGAATATCGCGTGGGTTGGCGATCAACAGATTCACCATGCCCAGCCGAGCACCCATCATGTAGCAGATGGTGAGTGCATAGATGTGATACAGCGGGAGTGCGCACACCACGGTGAGTGGCCTGTCGCCTAGTTGGTCAAGCATCGGCCTGAACCAAGCTTCTGTCTGCAGAATGTTGGCCACCACATTGCGATGCAACAGCGTGGCGCCTTTCGATACGCCTGTTGTGCCACCGGTGTATTGCAAGAAGGCGACGTCGTCTGGCCCAACGTTCGGCCGTGACAGGCCCATACGCGAACCTTCGGCTAGTGCCATGTTGAAGCGCGTGACGGTCCTTCCGTTGGCGAGCGGCAGTTTGTATTCCGGAACCATTTTCCGGACGTGACGTACGACGAAGTTGACCAACAGTCCCTTCCAGAAGCCCAGGAGGTCGCCCATTGATGCAAGCACGACATGCTTTACTTCCGTCCTGTCGATGACCTCTTCAAGCGTCGTAGCGAAGTTCTCAAGGATGACGATGGCCGATGCCCCGGAGTCCTTGAGCTGATGTTCGAGTTCGCGCGGCGTGTACAGCGGGTTGACGTTTACCACCACGAAGCCAGCTCGCAGGATGGCCGCAATGGCCACCATGTACTGCGGCACATTGGGCATCATCACTGCAATACGTTCACCCTTCTTCAGCCCTTTGGACTGCAGCCAGGCGCCGAAGGAGACCGACATGTCGTCGATATCGCGGAACTTGATTCGCCGATCGAGAAAGGCTGCGGCATCCCGCGACGCATGTTTGCGAAAAGCTTCCTCGAGCAGCGCGGTGAGTGAGGGATAAGCGTTCGCATCGATCTCGGCCGCCACATTGGGCGGATAGTGCTTGAGCCACGGTTTCTTTACGGCCATGTCCACATCAAACTCCTCATCGGCAATCTGCCGTTGATTGTTTGTGGCGGCCTCGTGCAGCAGCTACGGTAGTTGTCCTAACGCTGCCGTGTCGCCCAGGTTGCTGCCTGTCGCCGGGGCGACAGATCCGTGTCGAAACAGTGCGGACGCAAGCGCGCGCTCACGCGTGGCAATGCAGTCGAGGAAGTGCGTAGCACCACGCATGGCCTTGAAGGTGTCGAAGCCAGTTTCAAGGAATCTTTGTAGCTCGCTCATGCCTGCTGCGCGCGCCGGGCGACGCATCATCCGTAGCGTTGTGCGGATCATGGGCAGGCGCGTGTAGCGGTCCAGCGAGTGGCCAACGGCCAGCGTGAGTTCGATCTGCTGCTCGCGAGCCTCGGGCCGGCCGGTGGCTCGCCAAGCCGCTGCATAGTCGGCGGCAGTGACGGAGGCGCTCGGCAGCCGACGTCCCATCTCGGTGTCGAGAGTCTCCGACAGTGCATGCAGTGAGGCCAAGCTGGCGACCGTCTGTACGATCTCTTGAGGAAACATGCGGCGCACCGCCGGCACGATGCGCATGAACTGTGCGTCGCGCTGCTCGAAGTCCTTCGGACCGTACAGCTCTTCGAGGAAAAAGACAGCCGCGTCACGGTATCGCGGGTCCTTCAACAGGTCGGCGTAGGTCTTGCGAAAGCGCGCCTGCTGATAGTGCTTGAGCGCTTGCACCCGTACGACCAAGCCGGGCTCGGCCAAGCGTATCGCGCGTTCCGCAGCAACCACCTGCAGTTCCCGCACGATGGCGTCGGCTTCATCGGTTTTCGCATTCGTGGACATCTGCTGAGCACCCGGAAAGTCTGGAAGGGAAATAGGAACGCGGCTCTAGTTCGCGTGGCGCGAATGATGCAACACTGCCCGCCGATGATCACTCTGCGAGACAAGCTTCCCCCCGTGGACCGACGCACGCTGCTGCGTGTCGGCGTCGGTGCTGCGATCGTGCTGGCCATTGCCGGCGGTGGGGCTGCCTACTGGCGGCCCGGTGTCCGAAAGGGCCACTTGTCGGACAGCGGCCGCACGGTGTTCCGCGCGATCGGGGACGCCATGCTCGACGGCAGCCTGCCCGGCGAGCCAGCGGCACGCGAAGCCGCGCTGACGCATTGGCTGCAACGGCTCGATGCCACGGTCTCCGGCCTGCCGACCGCCTTGCGTGACGAGTTGGGCCGACTGATTGCATTGCTCAACACCACCCCGGGCCGGCGTTGGCTCACCGGACTGGCCGATGACTGGGGCTCCGCCAGCGTGCCGCAAGTCCAGGCCGCACTGCAACTGATGCGCGTGGCACCCTCGGCGTTGCGGCAACAGGCCTATCACGCACTGCACGAGCTCGTGAGCGCAAGCTACTTTGCGACGCCGGCCACCTGGGCACTGATCGGCTATCCCGGCCCCACCGACATCTAGATGAGTAAACAACCCGACCCGATTCGCGAAGGCCTGGCCCGCGGCTGGCAAGTGCTTGGCGGCAGGCATGGAGCGTGGCCGGAGCGTATCACCTGCGACGTGGCCATCGTCGGCAGCGGCGCGGGTGCCGGCATCACCGCCGAGCTGCTCACGCAAGCCGGACTCAGCGTCGTGATCGTCGAAGAGGGGCCGCTGAAGACCAGCACCGACTTCCGTCAGCTCGAGTCGGAGGCGTATCCAGCCCTCTACCAGGAAAGCCTCGGTCGCAAGACGGCGGACAAGGCCATCGCCATCCTGCAGGGGCGCTGCGTGGGTGGGTCCACCACGGTCAACTGGACCAGCTCTTTCCGCACACCGCCTGCCACGCTGGCGTACTGGCAGCAGCACTTCGGCTTGAAGGACTACACCGATGCCGCGCTGGCGCCCTGGTTCGTCCAGGCTGAGCGACGTCTCAGCATCGGCCCCTGGCTTGCGCCCGCGAACGAAAACAACGACCTGCTGCGCCGCGGTGCGATGCAACTCGGCATTCCGGCTGCCTCCATCGCTCGCAACGTCAAAGGTTGCTGGAACCTCGGCTCCTGTGGCCTGGGCTGCCCAACCAACGCCAAGCAGTCGATGCTGGTCACCACCATCCCTGCCGCCCTGGAGCGGGGCGCACGGCTGCTGGTGGAAACGCGCGCGCAGGAGTTCGAACGTACCGGCTCGCGTGTTAGCGCGCTGGTGTGCGTGCCGGTGCTGTCCGACGGCAGCGTGGCTTCGCGCCGCACCGTGCGCATCAAGGCCCGGCACTACGTGCTGGCTGGCGGAGCGATCAACTCGCCCGGACTGCTGCTGCGTTCGGACATCCCTGACCCGCACGACCGGCTCGGCCAGCGCACCTTCCTGCACCCGACCGTTGCGTCAGCATCCACTTTCGACCAGAACGTCGAGGCCTGGGCCGGCGCACCGCAGACGATCTACAGCGATCACTTCCTCGACACGCAGCCAATCGACGGCCCCATCGGCTACAAGCTCGAAGCACCACCGCTGCATCCGATGATCTTTGCGTCCACGGTGCCCGGTTTCGGGCCCGAGCAAGCCGAGCTGCTGAAGCACTTTCCGCGCACGCACGTGCAGCTGGCCTTGTTGCGTGACGGCTTTCATGCGCAGTCGTCAGGCGGCCGTGTGCAGCTGCGCAGCGACGACACGCCCCAACTCGATTACCCGCTCACTGACTTCGTAATGGAGGGCGCACGCCGCGCACTCCTTACCATGGCCGAGATCCAGTTCGCAGCGGGCGCACGGCAGGTGCTGCCGGTACACGAACAGGCAGCCGTCTACAAGACCTGGGCGCAGGCCAAGGATGGCATCCAGACGCTTGCGATGAAACCGCTGCTCACCCGGGTGATGAGTGCCCATGTGATGGGCGGTTGCGGCATGGCTGCTGACGAGCGGCGCGGCGTCGTGCGGCCCGACGGTGTGCACTGGCAGATCGAGAACCTGTCGGTGCACGACGGCTCGATCTTTCCGACCAGCATCGGCGCGAACCCGCAGCTGTCGATCTACGGCATCGTCAACCGGCTGGCCACGGGGCTGGCGAAACGGCTGACCCAGCGCGATGTGGCCTTGGCCTAACATCGCCCGATGCTCGCGAGACTGCAACAACTGACGACGCTGGGCCTGCTGTTGGCCGCGGTGCTGTGGGGCTGGGCCTTCGCGCGTGCCGGCCACCCGGTGTGGGCGTTCGGCGGGGCGGCGCTGATCGTGTTCAGCTATGCGTTGGTGCTCGGCCTCGAGTTCGTGCTGCTGAGCCGAGTCAACCGTGGGGATGCCGCACCGCCTGCGTCGCTTCGCCAGCTCGTGTGGGCCTGGGCCGGCGAGGTGATCTCCGCGCCGCGGGTGTTCTGCTGGCGCCAGCCGTTTCGCACCTGGGCTATGCCTGACCAGCCGCACTCCCGGGGGCGGCGTGGCGTGGTGCTGATCCACGGCTTCGTGTGCAACCGCGCTTTGTGGACGCCCGTGATGCGGCGCCTGCAGCGCGAGGGCGTGCCCTTCGTGGCCGTCAGCCTGGAGCCGGTGTTCGGCAGCATCGACCGCTATGCGCCGCAGATCGAGGCGGCCGTGCGCTCGCTCGAAGACGGTACAGGCATGGCGCCCGTGCTGCTGTGCCACAGCATGGGCGGACTGGCGGCGCGTGCCTGGCTACGCGCCAATGCGCAAGCGGGCGGCAGCGACGAACGCGTGCACAGGGTCATCACGATCGGCTCACCACACCATGGCACCTGGCTTGCGCGGTGGGGTTTTGCCGCCAACACGCGGCAGATGCGACAAGCCAACATTTGGCTGTCCGAGTTGGCCGCGAGCGAGGGTGCGTCACGTTATGTGCGCTTCACCTGCTTCTGGGGCCATTGCGACAACATCGTCTTCCCGGCCTCGACGGCGCTGTTGCCAGGTGCGCAGGCAGTGCATCTGAGCGGCATCGCGCACGTGCACATGGCCTTTCACGACGAGGTGTTCAACGAGGTGCTGCGCTGGGCCGGCAAGGCCGTTGCGCCTTCGAGCTCTGACTCCGCCGCCAACGATGAGGCACCAACGCGTACTGGCGCATCGGCGCGATAGGCCAGCCAGCCGATGCATCCGGCCAGCGCGAGGTGATGCAGTGCATGCCCGCTGACCAAGCCACCGAGCGCTCGCATCACCGTTGCGTCTGCCCACTGCAGCGCATGCGCGCCGGCGAACAGCACCAGCACCGCCAACCAGTCAGCGCCCGAGATGCGCGAGCCCGGCAGGCGCCAGATGCCGGCCGGTACCAACAGCAGCGGTGACAGGCCGATCCACAACAGCGGTCGGAGGTCGCCACTGCCGTCCACCACGATGGTGAACGTCCACCACAGCCCGCCTGCGAACGTGGCGCCCAGCCAGCCCAGCAACACCGGGCGAGAGCCCCAACGCTGGTCCACGCGTTCGGCCAGGAACACGCACAGCAGCAGCACGGAAGCAAAGCTGCGCGGCATCTGAGACAGCACGAAACGAGTGTCGTCCGGCGCCCAGTGGTAGAAACTGCCCATCAAGCCGGCCGGAATGGCGGCGAGGAAAAACCACATCCACGGTCGTTTCAGGTCGTCAGGCGCGTCGAGTGCTCGCACCCGCCGCCAGCCCCACCAACCCACCAGAAACAGCGGCAGGTGCGTCAGCACGTTCGAAGCATGGGGCACCCCACCCAGCGCACGCGTATCGGCGAACGAATGCGCTTCAGGCTGCAGCGTGAAAGGGCCGAGGGCGATGAGCCCCATCACGGTGGCCAATGCAAGCGAAACCAGCAGCGCCATCGTGCAGCGCTGCGTCAGTTGAGGTGTCATCCGCAACACTCCGAGCCGGGGACTGGCACTGAGTGTGGTTGGCAGCCACTTGCGGTTCAATCACCCTGGCTGGTGCGCTCCGTTGGGGGGGGCGCATCTCCCCATGCGAGCGGATGACGGGCGTGTCAGGCTTCAGCAGTAGACGCGTTCGCCCGGCAGCGTGATACCGGCTTCGATCTGCGGCTGCGCGGCTACGTGCTCGTAGATCGGCGTGAAGTCCGGCGCGGTGGCGGCGAACAACTGCTCGAAGCCGTCGATGACGAAGTAGGTCGCCTGATAGGTGTCGATCTTGTACTTCGTGCGCATGATGCGTTCGAGATCGAAGCCCACGCGCCGCGGCTCGGGCGACGTGACGCTGTAGCGCAGCTCGCCCGCGCTCGACAGGATGCCGGCGCCGTATGCGCGCAGACCCTGCGGCGTGTGGGTGAGCCCGAATTCCACCGTGTACCAGTACAGCCGCGCGAGATGCTCACAGGCGTGCAGGCGGCTCGCCTTGAGGCCACCTTCGCCGTAGGCCTGCATGTAATCGGCGAACACAGGGTTGAACAGCAACGGCACATGGCCGAAGAGATCGTGGAAGACGTCGGGCTCGACCACGTAGTTGAACTCGGCCGGCGTGCGGATCCAGTCGGTCACCGGAAATTGGCGCTTGGCGAGCAGTGCAAAAAACGCCTCTTCCGGAATGAGGCCCGGCACACCCACCACCTGCCAGCCGGTGGCCTTCATCAGGCGTTCGGAGATGTCGTCGAAACGAGGGATGCGCTCCGGCGTGCCGAGCTTGCCGACCGCGTCGATGAACTCGCGGCAGGCCAGTCCCTCGAGTTGCTCCGACTGGCGTGCATAGAGGCGCCGATAGGTGTCGTGGTCGGCCTCGGTGTAGCTGGCGTAGGCCTGCTCGCAGGTGTAGTCGGCCCGTGCTCGGCTGTAGTCGCCGCGTGGCGGGCGATCGCCCTGGCCATAGGTCACGGGGGCGACACCCTGGTTGATGCCCGAATGGAAGTCGATGTCGTTGTCTGTCATTGGTCGCCCCTCAGCGTGCGCGCTCAGGCCGGCTGATTGGCCTGCAGCACCCCGCGGCGCATCTGGTCGAGCTCGATGCTTTCGAACAGCGCCTTGAAGTTGCCCTCGCCGAAACCCTGGTCGCCCTTGCGCTGGATGAACTCGAAAAAGACAGGTCCCAGCTGGTTCTCCGAGAAGATCTGCAAGAGCAACTCGCCGGCCCTGCCGTCGACGAGGATCTTGCGTGCTTTCAGCGCCGCCACGTCCTCGCCATGGCCCGGAATGCGCTTGTCCACCAGCTCGTAGTAGGTGTCGATCGTCTCCAGCAGCTGGATGCCGGCTCCGCGCAGGGCATCCACCGTCTTGAACAGATCCACCGAGCCCAGCGCGATGTGCTGGATGCCTTCGCCGCGGTACTTGTCCAGGTATTCCTGGATCTGCCCGGCCTTCTCGTTGCCCTCTTCGTTGATCGGGATCCGGATCTTGCCGCACGGGCTGGTCATCGCCTTGCTCTTCACGCCGGTGACCTGCCCTTCGATATCGAAGTAGCGGATCTCGCGGAAGTTGAACAACCGCTCGTAGAAGTCGGCCCATTCGGCCATGCGGCCGCGGTGGACGTTGTGCGTGAGATGGTCGATGTAGGTCAGGCCATAGCCGGGCGGGTTCAGCGAAGCCCCGGGCAGCGGCTCGAAGTCCACGTCGAAGAAGCCGATGTTGCCGATGTCGCCCTCTTTGGCGCCGTTCTTGCCGCGCCACTTGTCGACGAAGTAGATCAGCGAGTCACCGATGCCCTTGATGGCTGGGACGTTGAGCTCGCCCGGGCCAGCCGAGCCTGCATAGCCCCAGGCGCCCAGGCCAATGGCGCGTTCGTAGGCTGCCTTGGCGTCTTTTACGCGGAAGGCAATGGCGCAGATGCTGGGGCCGTGCAGGCGTGCGAACCGCTGGGCGAACGAATCCGGCTCGGCGTTGACGATGAAGTTGATCTCGCCCTGGCGGTACAGCGTGACGTTCTTGTGGCGGTGCTTGGCAATGGCGCGAAAGCCCATGCGCTCGAACAACGTGCCCATGGCTACCGGATCCGGCGCGGCGTACTCGATGAATTCGAAACCGTCGGTGCCCATCGGGTTGTCCCAGGGGGTGAATTGCATTGGTGTCTCCATCCGGTGGCGGTGAGTGGAAAGCTGACCGGCAACGAGAGACCGGCGCTGATGCAGTCACTTTAGGTCGTTGGATGCGCAGTTTTTCTGCAAGTTCGCGCGCGGCCTTTGGTTGTCAAGCAGGATTCCTGCAAGAATTGACCCATGTCAGCACCTATCGAGCTCGATGCGGTGGATCGGCGCATCCTCCGCGCCTTGCAGGCCGACGGCCGCGCCACCTATGACCAGCTGGCCGCCACCGTGCAGCTGTCACCGTCGGCCACGCTGCGTCGCGTGAAGCGGCTTGAGGAAGCCGGCGTGATCGCCGGCTATGTGGCGGTGGTGCCGCCCGAGCGCGTGGGGCTGGGGCTCACGGCCTACCTCAACGTGAGGCTCGAGAAGCACACCGAAACGCACAAGCGCAACCCGATGGACCTGTTTCGCGCCGCGGTGCAGAGCTGGCCTGAGGTGGTGGAGTGCGTGTCGCTCACCGGCGAGATGGACTACCTGCTGCGCGTGGTGGTCGAGGACATGGCCCACTACTCACGCTTCGTGATGGACACGCTGCTCAAGCACCCCAGCGTCGAAGACTGCAAGACCAGCTTCGTCCTCGACCGGGTGAAGGCCACCACGGTGGTCCCTGTGTAGGCGACCACCGCCCGGTGCTGCCAGCCGTCAGGGGCGCGGCGGGATGTTCAGCCCGCGCTGCACTGCCGGGCGAGCCAGGAAGTTCGCCAGCACGCGCTGCACCTGCGGGAACTCCGCGTAGCCGACCAGTTCGCCAGCGCCATAGAACCCGATGAGGTTGTTGATCCACGGGAAGATCGCGATGTCCGCGATGGTGTAGTCGTCGCCCATCACCCATGCACGGTTCGCGAGCCGTTGCTCCAGCACGCCGAGCAATCGTCGCGACTCGGCCGCATAGCGGTCGCGCGGGCGCTTGTCTTCGTAGTCCTTGCCCGCGAATTTGTGAAAGAACCCCACCTGGCCGAACATCGGGCCGATGCCGCCCATCTGGAACATCACCCACTGGATGGTTTCGTAGCGGCGCGCTGCGTCCTGCGGGATCAGCTGGCCGGTCTTGTCGGCCAGGTACAGCAGGATGGCGCCGGACTCGAACAGCGGCAGCGCCTTCCCTTCCGGCCCGTTCGGGTCGAGGATCGCCGGGATCTTGTTGTTCGGATTGAGCGACAGGAATTCCGGCGAGAGCTGGTCGTTGGTGTCGAAGCGCACCAGGTGCGGCTCGTAGGACAGCCCCATCTCTTCCAGCGCGATCGACACCTTTACGCCGTTGGGCGTGGGCAGCGAATACAGCTGCAGGCGCTCGGGGTGTTGCGCGGGCCATTTCTTGGTGATCGGAAAGGCGGGCAGGTCGACGGCAGTCATGGGTGGTGAGATGTGGTGTCGGAAGCCGCGGATTCTCGGAGCCAGACCGCCGTGGCTGAGCCTCGTGGCGCGAATGTCCGCATCGTGCGTGGGGCGTCGCAAGACGCGTTCAGCAGCGCTGCAGCGCTACCGCTAGCTCGACCCAGCCTTGCGTGTGTGCCACGACGGCATAGGGCGGGGCAGACCAGCGCCACAACGGCTCGGGGAACAGCGCCCGCACTGCGTTGATGTCCAGGTGGTAGGGCGGGCCTTCGATGCGCCCTTCGGCTGCGCTGTCGCGGCGCACCTGCATCAGCAGTGCAAAGAGCGAACCACCCGGGCGCAGCCAGCGATGCAGCTGCTGCGCATAGGCGGTCCAATGATCGGGATGCAGGGCGCACAGGCAGGTCTGCTCGTACACGGCGTCGAGCGGGGCCGGCGGCTGCCAGTGCAGCACGTCGGCCTCCACCACTTGTGCGGTCGCTCCCCGAGCGGCCAGTTGCTCGCGTGCCAATGCCACGGCGCCCGGCGCATAGTCGAGTCCGGTCACGTCGAAGCCGGCCTGTGCCAGCGCCACCACCTCATGGCCGGTGCCGCAGCCCGGCACGGCGATGCGCGAGCCGGTGGCGTGCAGGCTACCGTCGGCCAGCCACGCCTGCAGTTGTGGACTGGGTGCACCACGGTCCCATGGGAGATTGCCGCTGGCGAATCGTTGCTGCCAGAAGTCGACGGTGGGGCCGGGCATCGTGGAGCGCTCCCATGCGCGGGGCGGCCGCGCGATGCCAGAGAGTCTACGCGTCCAGCGCCAGGGCCTTGGCTTGCGCCACGTGTGGCGCGACGTTGAGCAGCCCGGCGATATCGGCAAAGTCGTCGGGCAGCGCCGCGTTGTTCCAGCCGTATTGCGTGTGACGCGCCAGGCGGATGGCCAGCATCACGGTTCGCACCTGCGGGTGGCTGGCGTGCTTGTCGTCGGTGATGCGGATCAGCAGCTCCGGCAGGCACCACACCCGCATCAGCGCCTGCTCGAGTTCGCCGAGTTCGATGTTGAGCACTTCGCGCTGCACGACGGCCGAGCGCAGTGCCGGGTCGGCGTGCTGGCGTTTGGCGATCTCCACCGCCAGGGCCGGCGCATGGCACCACAGCAGCATCTCGGCAAAGTCGTGCAGCAGCGCTGCTTCCTGGATGACGTCGGCGTCGTTGTCCATGCGGTGCACCGCGAAGCCCAGTGCGAAGTTGGCGGCGCGCCAGGCGCGCTTGAGCACCCCCTGCAAGCCGCGCAGCGCCACTGGCTGGTCGTGCAGGTGTTCCTCGATGGTCCTGAGCTGGCTGAAGTTGCGAAAGAAGGGGCCGATCCCCATCAGCACGATGGCCGCGGTGACGGTCTCGGTGTCGGTGACCCGCCGCGATGGCCGGTGGCGCGCCACGTAGGACAGCACCTTCAATGTCATCAGCGGATCACCGCTGATCACCTGCGCAAGCTGATGTGCGTCCACCGAATCGCTGGCCTCGTTGATCTGGCGCAGCACCTCGATCTCCTGCGCCGTGCCGGGCAGCACCGGAATCTCCGCTTCGCTGAAGCGGCGCGTCCAGGCTTGGAGATCAGGCAGGGCTTGGGTAAGCATTGCGCAGAGGAATCCTTCGTCCTCGTGTTTATCGGTGCCGCGCGTGCGGACTTGAGCGATGTTCGCGCACCCGTGCCCAGACGCCAAGAAAAAAGGCCTGCCGCTTGTGCGGCAGGCCTGCAAGGGTGGTAACGGCAGCCGGCCGGCTGCTTGGGGCGGTTCACAGCCGGCTCACGCCGCTGATCCAGCCGGCCAGTTGACCGTTGACGTACAAGGCGCCTTCCGGTGCGCCGGCTTCGGCGTGGTATTCCAGCCGAGGCGCGACAGAAGGCTCGGGGGCCTGCTGCGACACCTTGGCCGCGGCCTGTGCATGCTGCAAGCGCACCGCCAGATGCAACAGCGCTGCGCTGACGGTCAACAGCGCGCTCACCAAGTGGATGCGCAGGCCTTCGGTCGGTGGGATGGCCCAGCCGGATCGTGCGGCGGGCCTGGGGGTCTGATAACTCGACAACATGATCGATAGCTCCTCGGTGGCGGTGCTCGACCTCTCGTGTGTTGGCTCGGTCGAGTCACCCGCCGCGGTTCACGGACTGGGCGGATGCAGGCTCTTCAGTTCGCCGCGCAGCGACCGCTGGGCCTGTTGGCGCAAGGCAGATGGACTTCGCATCCCGTGGCTGCCGGCCTGGCGGAATCGCGCCGGGGCGACCAGTGGATTGCGTGGCTTCTTGCCTGCGACGGTGAGGGTGGTGGTGATCTTCTTCATGTCTCGACTCCTTGATGACAGCGGCAAACACAAACAAAACAGCCCGGGCGGTGGGGAACCGTCCGGGCCGTGCCCAAAAGCAAACGGCCCGGAAAACCGGGCCGTCAGGAGATGAATGACGCAGTGTGCTCTGCGGCTCAAACTCCAAGCGCCCTGGACGGGGTCAGGTTCTCGATCAGTGCAAACACGCAAGCCTTGGCTCCAGCGGCTCCACGTCGCACGCGTCGTTGCTGCAGCTTGGCGGCAGCAGCGCAGTCACCGGCCGTCGAAGGCAGATGCAGCGTGGTGGTGGACGGGGCGAAGGTGGACAACGTGAGCTCCTGATCGGCGAGGGGGTTGTGGGCGGGCGTCGCCGCTGCGGTTACTTCGGAGGGGTGGTGCCTTTGGGGCACCTGGGGCAGCGACTTGGGCGCAATGATAAACAACTCATTATCTTGCGCAAGCGCTTTTTATCCCTAGATCAAGGGGCTCAGCGTTTGCGTTTCAACGGCGCCACACCCTTTTGCGTGCTGGTCCACAGCTCGTGGCCATCGTCAGCCGGCTTGGCCGGTGTTTTTTCTGCGGGCTTCGCATGCGGCTGGGCCGTCAGCGCACTGGGGCTCAGCACCTCGCCCAGCAGATCGAGCAGGCGAGCGCGTGCGCGCTCAGGGTGGCGGCGGTAGTAAGTGAGCACGAGGCCGACGATGAAGCGTTCGTCGTCGTCCTGCGGTTGGGCTGGGGCAGCGGCGGCGGCCGCGACAGCGACCGTGGTGGGGGCGTTGGGCGCAGCTGTGGCGGCGGCTGTGCCGTGGCCATGCGGCTGGTCCATCCAGCCGTTGGGCTTGTGGCTCAGCTGTTCGAACTGACGCGCCAGCCGCTCGCCGATCTGCCGCGAGCGGCTCTTGATCTGGCTCCAGTAGCTCGGCTGGATCTGCAGCCGCTCGGCAAACCGGCGCTCCAGCCCGCGCAAGGTGGCGGCATCCGGGTGTTTGACTGTGGCGGCGACGAACTCGTCGAACAGGGCGAGTGCGTTGTCGAGGCGGATGCTGGCGAGGTCATGGGGCATGGCAAACGGCAAAAGGCCGGGCATAGCCCGGCGCAGGCCTCGAATGATAAAGGGTGCTTGATCAGGCCCGCGGCGCATACTGCGCTTCCCATTTCCGCGAGAGATCACCATGCGCCTGCCAGCCTGGACCGCCCTTGTCGTGTGCAGCCTGTGGGTCGCGGCAGGGCATGCCGCCGAGCGCGCCATCACCAAGCAGGTGGAGGTGAACGCCACGCTCGACCAGGCCTGGGAGGCATGGACCACGCGCGAAGGCATCACCAGCTTCTTTGCGCCCGACGCGAAGATCGAAGCGCGTCCCGGCGGGGCCTTCAACATCCACTTCAACCCGTTTGCGCCTGCCGGGCTGAAGGGTGCCGACGACATGCGCTACATGGCGCTGCAGCCCAAGAAGATGCTGTCGTTCGACTGGAACGCGCCGCCAACCCTGCCCGAGGCACGCGCGCAGCGCACGCTGGTCGTGTTGAGGTTCGAGCCGGTGTCGGACAAGCTCACGCGCCTGTCTCTGCACCACACCGGCTGGGGCGACGGAGGCGACTGGGACAAGGCCTACAACTACTTCGACGCTGCCTGGGGCAACGTGCTGGCCAACCTGAAGAAGCGCTTCGACAGCGGCCCCATCGACTGGAGCGACTGGATGGCGCGCATGAAGGCCCTGCAGGAAGCCGCGGACCGCAAGGCCGCGGCGGCCGCTCCAGCGGCTTCGAGGCCTTGAGCGGCTATTCCTCGTCGCGCAGCTTGTACTGCCCTGCGAGTTGCTGCTGCACGTTGGGGGGCGCCTGGTCGTAGTGGCTCAGCTCCAGCGTGTAACTGCCCTGGCCGCTGGTCATCGAATTCAGGCGCGACTGGTAGCCGCTCAGCTCCGACAGTGGCACCTGCGCGCGCACGGCCAGCGTGCCCAGCCCGAGCGCATGCGTGCCGTTCACCTGCGCGCGCTTGGATGAGAGATCGCCGGTGATGTCGCCGGTGGCGTATTCAGGCGCGGTGATCTCCACGTTGACGATCGGCTCCAGCACGATGGGGCCGGCCTTCAGCATCGCGTCGATGAAGGCCTTGCGGCCGGCGGTGATGAAGGCGATTTCCTTGCTATCGACGCTGTGGTGTTTGCCGTCGTAGACGATGACACGCACGTCCTTCACCGGGTAGCCCGCGATCACGCCGCCGTCCATCGCCTGCTTCACGCCCTTTTCGACCGCGGGCATGAACTGGCCGGGGATCGTGCCGCCCTTCACCTTGTCGACGAATTCGAAACCCGCGCCACGCGGCAGCGGCTCCACCTTCAGGAACACCTCGCCGAACTGGCCGGCGCCGCCGGTCTGCTTCTTGTGGCGGTGATGCCCCTCGGCAGGGGCCGTGATGGTTTCGCGGTAGGCAATACGCGGCGGGCGCGTGTTGACTTCGCACTTGTAAACGTCGGTCAGCCGCTCGAGCAGCGTGCGCAGGTGCAACTCGCCCAGCCCGTAGACGACGGTTTCGTTGGTCGTGGCCACGTGCTCCACCTTCAGGCAAGGGTCTTCGTCCACCAGCTTCTGAAGGATGTCCCACATGCGCTGCTCGTCGCCGCGGCGCCTGGGCTCGATGGCCAGGCCATGCACCGGCACGGGGAAGTCCAGCGGCTTCAGGTGGATGTGGTCGTCTTCGGCCGCGTCGTGCAGCACCGCGTCGAAGTGCAGGTCGTCCACCTTTGCCACCGCGCACAGTTCGCCGGGGCCGGCGCGCTGCACTTCGACGTGGTCCTTGCCCTGCAGCATGAACAGGTGGCCCACCTTGAAGGGCTTGCGGCCGTCGCCGATGTAGAGCTGGCTGTCGCGCGTGACCGTGCCCTGATGAATGCGGAAGATGCCCATCTTGCCGACGTAAGGATCCACCGTGACCTTGAAGACGTGCGCCAGCACGTGCAGGGCAGGGTCGGGTCTTGCCTCGATCGGCCGTGCCTCTTCGCCTTCGCCCTGCAGGAACTGCGGCGGGTTGCCTTCTGTCGGGTTGGGCATCAGCTTCACCAGCACGTCCAGCAGCTCGGCAATGCCCGCGCCGTTGCGCGCGGAGACGAAGCAGATCGGGATCAGGTGGCCCTCGCGCAGCGCCTGTTCGAGCGGCGCATGCAGCTCGCGTGGATCCACGTCGCCGTCGTTGAGGTAGCGCTCGACGAAGGCCGCGTCCACCTCCACCACCTGCTCGACCAGCGCGCGGTGGGCCGCTTCCACGCTCGAGAAGTCTGCCTCGCCGGAGGGGTTGAAAAAGCAGTCGACCACGCCGGCACCGCCGTTGGCCGGCAGGTTCAGCGGCAGGCATTCCTTGCCGAAGGTGGCCTGGATCTGCGTCACCAGCGCCGGGAGATCGACACGCTCCGCGTCGATCTTGTTGACGATGATCATGCGGCACAGGTTGCGCTTGGCGGCCCACTCCATCATGCGTGTGCTCATCATCTCCACGCCGGCCTGCGCGCTGATCACCAGTGCGGCCGTGTCCACGGCCTCGAGGGCCGGTAGTGACTGGCCCAGGAAGTCGGGCGACCCCGGCGTGTCGATCACGTGGACGCGCGTGCCCTGGTGGTGCAGGTGCACGAGCGCCGTGTTGATGGAGTGCTGGGCGCGTCGCTCCAGTGGGTCGTAGTCGCTCACGGTAGTGCCGCGCTCCAGGCTGCCGGGTGCGCCGATGGCGCCGGACTTGTGCAGCAGGGCTTCGACGAGGCTGGTTTTTCCCGCAGCGGTCTGGCCCACCAGGGCCAGCGTGCGGAGGGCTGCGGTATCGCAGAACGGGGTGTCGGACATGGCGCTCTCCTCGTTGCCGAGCGCAGAGCGTCCGCGCCCGTGGGTGAAGTCGTGGGGCCTGACCTAGCTGCGGCCAGCGTAAGGGATCGGCGCGCCGGGCACAAGCGGGTCGCCCAGGGCCGGCAAGCCGCTGTTACTACTTCGGGCTCGACAACCGTGCCGTGCAAGCCGCAGGCTTCCGGGCCGGCCGCTGCCCCGGCGGCTGGGGCTTCTGTCAAACCAACGTCACGGCGCCCACGTAGCGTCGCCTTCCCACCAAGAAGAGGAGGTTTCATGAAACTGTTGAGCAACCGCACCGGCCGCGCCCTGGCCGCTGCTGCCGCCACGCTGCTGGCGCTTTCCACGGGTGCCGCCTGGGCCCACGACGACGGGCGCGACGGTTTCGGCTGGCGTCGCGCCGAGCCGAGCCCGCTGGTCATCGGCCACCGCGGTGCGAGCGGCTACCTGCCCGAGCACACGCTCGAGAGCTATGCGCTGGCCATCGAGCTGGGGGCGGACTACGTGGAGCCCGACCTGGTGGCCACCAAGGACGGCCATCTGATCGCCCGCCACGAGCCCAACCTGATCGCCACCACCAACGTGAGCGCGCTGCCGCAATTCGCCGCACGCAAGCGCACTGTGATGGTCGACGGCGCACCCGACACCGGCTTCTTCGCCAGCGACTTCACGCTGGCCGAGATCAAGCAGCTGCGCGCGGTGCAGGCCTTCGGTGACCGCGAGCAGGGCTTGAACGGCCAGTTCAGCATTCCCACGCTCGAAGAGGTGATCGCGCTGGTCAAGCGCAAGAGCGCCGAAAAGGGCCGCCAGATCGGCATCTACCCCGAGACCAAGCACCCGACCTACCACCAGGGCATCGGCCTGGCGCTCGAAGACCGCCTGCTGGCCGTGCTGCAGAAGGCAGGCTGGAACCACCGCCATGCTCCGGTGTACATCCAGTCGTTCGAGACGGCCAACCTGCGCTACCTGCGCTCACGTACCAGCGTGCGCCTGGTGCAGCTGGTGGACGCCAACGACCTGAACCCGGATGGCTCACTGGACTTCACCAAGCCCTACGACAAGCCGTACGACTGGGTCGTCTCGGGCCGCGCAGGGCTGTTCAAGGACCTGCTCACGCCGGCTGGCTTGGCCGAAGTGCGCACCTATGCCGATGGTGTGGGGCCTTGGAAGTACTACCTGATTCCGAGCGCCTGCACGCTGGTCAACGGGGCTTGCAGCGATGTGAACGGTGACGGCGCGGTGAATGAAGCGGACCGCAAACTGCTGCCGGCCACCGACATCATTGCCAACGCGCACAAGCTCGGCCTGGTGGTGCACCCGTACACCTTCCGCAATGAGCAGCGGCGGCTGGCGACGGACTTTGCGGGGAACCCGGTGAACGAGTACCTCAAGTTCTTCGAAGCGGGCGTGGACGGCGTGTTTTCGGACTTTGCCGATACGGTGGTTGCGGCGCGGGTGACCTGGAAGTTGAAGAAGGATCCTGGTTATGCGCGGTGCCTGGTGAGTGGGCGTGGGTGTGATCGGGACGATTGAGTTCTGGGGGTTGGTTTTTGTTGGAAGGGCCCGGGGTTCCGGGCCCTTTGCTTTTGTGGGGTGAGTCTTGTCGAGGGAGTTGTTGGTTTGCTTGTGTGCTGGGGTGTTTTGTCGATGAGATAGCCCGCCGGGGCGGATTCCCGGCAGGCTGCCACCTCGACAAAACACCCCAGCACAAAAGAAAAAACTACTGAAACGCCACCTCGGCAAAGCTGCGCAGCTTGCGGCTGTGCAGCTGGTCCAACCGCTGCTGCCGCAGGATCTCCACCGCCCGGATGCCGATCCGCAAATGCTGGTCCACCCGCTCCCGGTAGAACTGGTTCGCCATCCCCGGCAGCTTGATCTCACCGTGCAGCGGCTTGTCGCTCACGCATAGCAAGGTGCCGTAAGGCACCCGGAACCGGAACCCATTCGCCGCGATCGTCGCGCTCTCCATGTCCAGCGCCACCGCCCGGCTCTGGCTGAAGCGCCGCTCCGGCGTGCGCTGCGGCAGGAGCTCCCAGTTGCGGTTGTCCGTCGAGGCCACCGTGCCCGTGCGCATGATGCGCTTTAACTCGTAGCCGGTGAGCTGCGTGATGTCGGCCACCGCCGTCTGCAGCGCCACCTGCACTTCCGCCAGCGGCGGAATGGGCACCCACAGCGGCAGGTCCTCGTCGAGCACGTGGTCTTCGCGCACGTAGCCGTGGGCCAGCACATAGTCGCCCAGCTGCTGCGTGTTGCGCAGGCCCGCGCAGTGGCCCAGCATGATCCAGGCATGCGGCCGCAACACGGCGATGTGGTCGGTGATGGTCTTGGCGTTGGCCGGGCCCACGCCGATGTTCACCATCGTGATGCCCGCGCCATCCTTGCGCACCAGGTGGTAGGCGGGCATCTGCGGCATGCGCGGCGGCGGCATGCCCAGCGCGTCGGCCTCTTCGGCCGGTGTGCCGGCGCGGCGCGTCACCACGTTGCCGGGTTCGACGAAGGCCACGTACTCGTCGCTGCTGGTGCCCGAGAACAGCGGCGCCTGGCCCGGCTCGCGCGCCATCAGCTCGCGGCCCAGGCGCACGAACTCGTCGATGTAGAACTGGTAGTTCGTGAACAGCACGAAGTTCTGGAAGTGCTCGGGCGCGGTGCCGGTGTAGTGGCGCAGGCGGTGCAGCGAGTAGTCCACGCGCGGGCCGGTGAACAGGGCCAGCGGCTGGGGCTCGCCGGGCGCGGGCTCGTAGGTGCCGTTGGCGATGCCGTCGTCCATGGCGCCCAGGTCGGGCAGGTCGAAGGTGTCGCGCATCAACAGGCGCCGCTCCACGCTCAGGCTGCCTTCGATGTGGTCGTGCTCGGCCAGCGAAAAATGCACCGGGATGGGCTGCACGCTCGTGCCCACTTCGAGTGCGACGCCGTGGTTCTTGAGCAGCAGGCGGAACTGTTCGAGGTAGTAGCCACCAAAGAGGTCGGGCCGCGTCAGCGTGGTTTCGTAGGTGCCCGGCCCCGCCACGAAGCCGTATGAGAGGCGCGAATCGGCGCGGGCCACGGTGTCGGTGTGCACGCGCACGAAGGGGTAGCAGGCCCGCACGTGCTGGGTGAAGCTGTCGCCGGCCACGAAGCGCTGCAAGGCGTCACGCAGGTGGCCCACGTTGTGCTCGTAGATGGAGGTAGCGCGGTCGAGCGCGGCGGCCGGGTCGTCGAAGCGCGCCGTTTCAAAACCGGTGGGAGAAAAGAAGGAGGCTGGCATGGGCAGGCGGCAAAGTGCTGTCCTATTGTGACGGTATCGGCCTGCAAAGGCGCAATGCCCCGGGGCGGGAGCGCTGGCCCAGCAACCATGGGGGCGGGGGCTTGCCTATACAAGCGTTACCACCATTGCGCGGCGGGCGGATTGGCCTAGACTCGCCCGACTTTCTTCTTCAGTCATCCACAAGGTGGCCCCCTCATGAAGAGACTCCACGCCGTTGCCCGCCACACCCTGGTGGCCGGCCTCGCAGCCTGCACCCTCGCGGCCCATGCCGCCGGCACGCTCATCTACTGCTCCGAAGGCAGCCCCGAAGGCTTCGACCCCGCGCGCTACACCGCCGGCACCACCTTCGATGCCGTGTCGCAACCCATCTTCAACCGGCTGGTCGAGTTCGAGCGCGGCGGTACGCGCATCGAGCCGGCGCTGGCCGAGAAGTGGGACATCAGCGCCGACGGCCTCACCTACACCTTCCACTTGCGCAAGGGTGTGAAGTTCCACTCCACCGAGTGGTTCAAGCCCGGCCGCGACTTCAATGCCGACGACGTGATCTTCACGTTCGACCGCATGGTCAACAAGGAGAACGCCTTCCACAAGGCGGCGCCGGCGGCTTATGAATACGCGGCCGACATGGGCCTGCCCGACAACCTCGTCAAGCTCGAGAAGCCAGACGCCTACACGGTGCGCTTCACGCTGAAGAACGTGGACGCCGCCTTCCTGGCCAACGTGGCGATGGACTTCGCTTCCATCCACTCGGCCGAATATGCCGCGCAGCTGCTCAAGGCCGGCACGCCGCAGGACATCAACACCAAGCCGGTGGGCACGGGGCCTTTCGTCTTCAAGCGCTACGAGAAAGATGCGCAGATCCGCTACGCCGCGAACCCGACCTACTTTCGCGGCAAGGCCGGCATCGACAACCTGATCTTCGCCATCACCAAGGACTCGGCCGTGCGGCTGCAGAAGCTGCGCGCCAGCGAATGCCACATCTCGTCGTACCCCAAGCCGGCCGAGGTGGAGGCGCTCAAGAAGGACCCGAAGATCAAGCTGCTCACGCAGCCCGGGCTCAACGTGGGCTACCTCTCGCTCAACGTCACGCACAAGCCCTTCGACAACGTGGACGTGCGGCGCGCCGTCAACATGGCGATCAACAAGAAGTCGCTGCTCGACGCGGTGTACCAGGGCGCGGGCACCGTGGCGGTGAACCCCATTCCGCCTGCCATGTGGTCCTACAACAAGCAGGTGAAGGACTACGAATACAGCCCCGAAAAGGCCAAGGCGCTGCTGGCCAAGGCGGGCTACCCCAACGGCTTCGAGACCACGCTGTGGGCGCTGCCGGTGCAGCGGCCCTACAACCCCAACGGCTCGCAGGCGGCCGAGCTCATTCAGGCCGACCTGGCCAAGGTCGGCATCAAGACCCGCATCGTGAAGTACGAGTGGGCCGAATACCTGAAGCGGGGCAAGGCCGGCGAGAGCGACATCGGCATGTTCGGCTGGAACGGCGACAACGGCGACCCTGACAACTTCATGGCCACGCTGCTGAGCTGCGCCGCGGTAGGCAGCTCCAACTATGCCCAGTGGTGCGACAAGGAATACGACGGGCTCATCAACAAGGCCAAGCAGACCACCAAGCTGGCCGAGCGCACCACGCTGTACGAGAAGGCACAGGAAGTCTTCAAGCGCGAGGCACCCTGGGTGCCGATGGCGCATTCGATGGTGGTGCAGCCGATGCTGAAGAACGTGGAGGGCTTCAAGATGAGCCCGTTCGCGATCTCGCAGTTCTACGGCGTGAGCCTGAAGTGATGCGGCGCGGCCATGGCAGCCGCTGCCTTGCCGACTCCCGCCACCACGACAACCGAAAACAACCACAACGACGACACGACCCGGCAGATGCACCGCTCATCGCTTTGCTCTTCACCCACCCTTGCGGCACTGCTGGTGGCCGCTTCCACCGTGCTCGCGGGCTGCGCCGCGACTTCTTCCGGCCCGACGGGGCAGGCCGATGCCGCCAAGGCGCGGCCGGCCATCACGATGGTGGCGCAGCCGCTGTCGGGTCTGGACCGCAACGGCTTCGACCCGGCCGTGCGCCCGCAGGACGACCTGTTCCGCGCCGCCAACGGCCGCTGGCTGAAGGAGTCGCCCATCCCGCCGGACAAGGCCGACCATGGTTCGTTCATCGCGTTGCGCGACCGCTCCGACGAGCGTGTGCGCAAGATCGTCGAAGAACTGGCGGGCACGCCGCAAGTACCGGGCACCGATGCGCAGAGGATCGGTGACTACTACCGCAGCTACGTCGATGAAGCCGCCATCGACGGCGCCGGCCTCGCGCCGCTGGCGCCCTGGCTCGAGCAGATCGATGGCCTGAAGAACAAGGCCCAGCTGGCCGCGTTGATGGGTCGGCTGCAAGGCATGGTGCCGACGCCGGTGATGCTGGGGGCCGATGTAGACGCCAAGAATCCCGGCCTCTATCGGGCGGACATCTGGCAGGACGGCCTGGGCCTGCCCAACCGCGACTACTACGGCAAGCGCGACGAGCGCTATGCCAAGGCGCGCGAGGCCTACCTGGCCTACCTCGAATCGCTGCTGTCGGCCGGCGGTGCGGCCGATGCCGCGCGTGCAGCCAAGGCGGTGTATGCACTCGAGGAAAAGCTCGCCCGCGTGCAATGGTCTCCGGTGGACAACCGCAACCCGGTGAAGACCTACAACCCCATGGCGCCGGCCGCACTGGCCAGAACGGCGCCGGGCTTCGACTGGGCTGCCTTCCTGAAGGCTGGAATGCTCGAAGGCGCCGACCGGGTCAACGTGTCGCAACCCAGCTATGCGCGCGGCTTCGCGGCGCTGGCGCAGTCCACACCGCTTGCGACATGGCAGCAGTACCTGCGCGTGCGCCTGCTCGATGGGCGCGCCGAGGTGCTGCCCGCGGCATTCCGCGAGGCGCACTTCGCCTTCCATGGCAAGGCCATCCGCGGCCAGCAGCAAGACCGTGCGCGCTGGCAGAAGGCCACTGCGTCGCTCGACGGCGCGCTGGGCGAAGCGGTGGGTCGCATCTACGTGGAGCGGCACTTCTCTCCGGCGCACAAGGCGCGCATGCAGGAGCTGGTGGGCAACCTGCTGGCGGCCTACGGCGAGTCGATCGACGGGCTCACCTGGATGAGCGACGTCACCAAGCAGCGCGCGAAGCAGAAGCTCGCCAAGTACGTGGCCAAGATCGGCTACCCCGACCAGTGGCGCGACTATTCGAAGCTCGAAGTGCGCGCTGGCGATGCCCTGGGCAACGCAATGCGCGCAGGGCGCTTCGAATACGAGCGCCAGGCCGCGCGCGCCGACAAGCCGGTGGACCGCAGCGAATGGGGCATGACGCCGCAGAAGGTCAACGCTTACTACAACCCCAGCTTCAACGAGATCGTGTTCCCGGCGGCCATCCTGGAGCCGCCGCTCTTCGACATGAATGCCGACGACGCGGTGAACTACGGTGCCATCGGCGCGATCATCGGCCACGAGATCAGCCATGGCTTCGACGACCAGGGCAGCCAGTTCGACGGTGACGGCCGCCTGAACAACTGGTGGACGGCGGCCGACCGCAAGGCCTTCGACGCGCTGGGCGCCAGGCTGGTGGCGCAATACGGCGCCTACGAGCCGCTGCCCGGCCACAAGGTCAACGGCAAGCTCACACTGGGCGAGAACATCGCCGACCTCTCCGGCCTGCAGATCGCCTACAGGGCCTACCAGATCTCGCAGCGCGGCAAGGCCGTGCCGGTGATCGAAGGGCTCACCGGCGAGCAGCGCTTCTTCCTCGGCTGGGCGCAGGCGTGGCGGTCGCAGCGTCGCGAGGAACGCACCTTGCAGCTGCTGACCATCGACTCGCATTCACCGGCCGAATTCCGTGCCAATGGTGCCGCCGTCAACACCGATGGCTTCCACGAGACCTTCGGTACGCAGCCCGGCGACGGCATGTTCAAGCCGGCCGAGACGCGCATCCGCATCTGGTGAATATGGACCACCCCCGTAGCGCCTTCGGCGCTCCCCCTCAAGGGGGCGCCGCCAGCGGACCGGCAGAGCCGGATCCGCGGCGTCCACTCGAACAACTCCTGGCCTTGCACGACATGCTCACACACCGCAAACTCATCGCCGCTGCCGCCGCACTCCTGTTCGGCACCGCTCATGCCGCCGGCACGCTGACCGTGTGCACCGAAGCCTCGCCCGACGGCTTCGACATCGCGCAGTACGAATCGGCCGTCACCAATGACGCGGCCGGCCGCACGATCTACGACCAGCTGCTGAGCTTCAAGCCCGGCACCACCGAGATCCGCCCCGGCATCGCCGAGAAGTGGGACATCAGCGCCGATGGCCTCGTCTACACCTTCCACCTGCGCAAGGGCGTGAAGTTCCACACCACGCCGTGGTTCAAGCCCACGCGCGATCTCAGCGCCGACGACGTGGTGTGGTCGATCAACCGCGTGAACGACAACAAGCACCCCGCCCACGGCGTGGCCAAGAACGGCTACGTCTACTGGGAAGGCATGGGCATGTCCAAGCTCATCAAGTCGGTCGAGAAGGTGAACGACCTCGCCGTGCGCATCACGCTCACGCGGCCCGAGGCACCGTTCCTGGCCGACATGGCCATGGAAGCCATCGGCTCCATCTACTCGGCCGAATACGGCGAGCAGCTGCTGAAGGCCGGCAAGGTCGGCGACCTCAACACCCAGCCGGTGGGCAGCGGGCCGTTCATCTTCCAGAGCTACCAGAAGGACGCGGTGATCCGCTACACCGCCAACGCCGCGCACTGGGGCGCCCCGCCCAAGGTCGACAAGCTCATCTTCGCGATCACGCTCGACCCCAACGTGCGCGTGCAGCGCCTGAAGGCCGGCGAATGCCTGGTGGGCACCAACATGAAGGCCGAGACCGCCAGCACGTTCGACAAGGACCCGAACGTGCAGATCGTGCGCAACAACCCGCTGCTCACCGAATACATCGCGCCCAACACCAAGCGCAAGTTCCTGTCCGACAAGCGCTTCCGCGAGGCACTGTGGCTCGCGCTCGACAAGAAGACCTACATCCAGGCGGTGTACGGCGGCCATGCCTCGCCGGCCGCGAGCTTCCTGCCGCCCAGCATGTGGGGACACGACAAGAGCCTGCTCAACCGCCACGACCCCAAGAAGGCCGAACAGCTGGTCAAGGCCAGCGGCTACGACGGCACCGAGCTCGCCATCTTCACCCGCATCGGCGGCAGCATCGACGCCAAGCGCGGCGCCGAGCTGATGCAGGCCGACTGGGCCAAGGTCGGCATCAAGGCACGCGTGCAGATGATCGAATGGGGCGAGATGCTCAAGCGCACCGGCAAGGGCGAGCACGACATCACCTTCCTGCGGTGGGCCGGCGACAACGGTGACCCCGACAACTTCTTCACCACCAACCTGGCCTGCGCCGCGGTGGAGGGCGGCGGCAACAAGAGCCAGTGGTGCAACAAGCAGTTCGACGAGTTCATCGACCTGGCCCGCAAGACCAGCGACCCGAAGAAGCGCAACGACCTCTACATGAAGGCCCAGCGCGTGCTGTACGACGACGTGGGCACCATCCCGCTGGTCTATCCGGTCTACATGACGGCGGTGAACAAGCGCGTGTCGGGCTTCATTCCAGACCCGTTCACGCACAACGACTTCCGGTACGTGACGGTGAAATGAAGCTCCAATTCATTCACCGCGGTGAAGGATTTTTGCTCCTGTTGTCAGCGCTGCTTTTCTGTGCCGGCACCGCACACGCCGCGGGCACGCTGACCTTCTGCGCCGACAGCGCACCCGAAGGCTTCGACATCGCGCAGTACGAGACGGTGGACACCAACGACGCCGCCGGCCTCACGCTGTATGACCAGCTGCTGCTCATGAAATCCGGCACCACCGAGGTGGTGCCGGGCCTCGCGGAGCGCTGGCAGATCAGCCCCGATGGCCTCGCCTACACGCTGCACCTGCGCAAGGGCGTGAAGTTCCACACCACGCTATGGTTCAAGCCCACGCGCGACATGAACGCCGACGACGTGGTGTGGTCCATCCAGCGCATCAACGACAAGAACCACCCGGCCCATGCCGCCGCGCGCAACGGCTTCCCCTACTGGGCCGGCATGAGCATGCGCGAGCTCATCAAGTCGGTGGAGAAGGTGGATGCGCACACGGTGCGCATCACGCTCACGCGGCCCGAGGCGCCGTTCCTCGCCAACCTCACGATGGCGTCACTGGCCTCGGTGTATTCGGCCGAATACGGCGAGCAGCTGCGCAAGGCGGGCACGCTCGAGCAGATCAACACCCAGCCCGTCGGCACCGGTCCGTTCGCCTTCAAGAGCTACCAGAAGGACGCGGTGATCCGCTACGAGGCGCACAAGGCCTACTGGGGCGGCGCGCCGAAGGTCGACCAGCTCGTCTTCGCCATCACGCCCGACCCGGCCGTGCGCGTGCAGCGCGTGAAGGCCGGCGAATGCCTGGTCACCGGTGAGCTGCCGGGCGACAACGCGAAAGCCTTCGACGGCGATGCGCGCATCAACGTCGTGCGCGGCCACCCGCTCACCACCGCCTACGTCGCGCCCAACTCGCAGCACAAGTTCCTCTCCGACAAGCGCTTCCGCGAGGCCTTGTCGCTGGCGATCGACCGCGCCACGTACGTGAAGTCGGTCTATGGCGGCAACGCCACGCCGGCCGGCAGCTTCCTGCCGCCGGGCATCTGGAGCCACGACGCGAGCCTTCAGCGGCTGCATGACGTGGAGCGGGCGCGTGCGCTCGTCAAGGCCAGCGGCTACGACGGCAGCGAACTCACGCTCTTTGCGACCGCCCGCAACAGCGACATCAAGCGCGGCGTCGAGTTGCTGCAGGCCGACTGGGCCAGGATCGGCGTGAAGGTGCGGCCGCAGCTCATGGAGCTGGGCGAGCTCTACAAGCGCACCGGCAAGGGCGAGCACGACCTCGCGCTCCTGAGCTGGTTCAGCGACAACGGTGATCCCGACAACTTCCTCACGCCCAACCTGAGTTGCGCGGCGGTGGAGGGCGGCGGCAACAAGAGCCGCTGGTGCCACAAGGAATTCGACGCACTGCTGGCCGCCGGCCGCGCCACGCCCGACGTGAAGAAGCGCACCGAGCTGTACGTGAAGGCGCAGCGCCTGCTGCATGCAGAGGCGGGCCTCATCCCGCTGGCCAACCGGCAGCTCGTGGGGGCCGCGCACAAGCGCGTTTCCGGCTACGTCGCCACGCCCTTCGGCGGCAACGATTTCCGCGCGGCGCGCGTGGATTGAACGCGGACCGACAGACAGGCCGACTGACAGACAGACGACACAACGCAACGCCCACTCCACCATGTTCGGCTTCCTGCTGCGCCGTCTCGCGGTCGTGATCCCCACCTTTCTCGGCATCACGCTGCTGGCGTTTTCGCTGATCCACCTCATTCCCGGCGACCCGGTGCAGGTGATGGCCGGCGAACGCCGCCTCGACCCGGCCTTCCACGCCGAAGTGCTGCACCGCCTGGGGCTGGACCGACCGCTGTGGGAGCAGTACCTGAACTATTTGTGGAAGGCGCTGCACCTGGACCTCGGCGAATCGTTCGTCACGCACGAGGCGGTGTGGAGCGAGTTCCTGAAGCTCTTCCCGGCCACGCTCGAACTCTCCATCTGCGCGATGTTGTTCGCCGTCGTCGCAGGCTTGCTGGCCGGTGTGGTGGCCGCCATCAAGCGCGGCTCGGTGCTCGACCATGGCGTGATGGGGCTGTCGCTCACCGGCTTCTCGATGCCGATCTTCTGGTGGGGCCTGCTGCTCATCATGTTCTTCTCGGTCTACATGCGCGACTGGGCGCCGGAGTTCGCGCTGCCGGTGTCGGGCCGCATGGCGCTGGAGTTCGACATCGCGCCGCGTACCGGCTTCATGTTGATCGACGCGTGGCTGTCGGGTGAGGAGGGCGCGTTCAAGTCGGCGATGGCCCACCTGGTGTTGCCCTCCATCGTGCTGGGCACGGTGCCGCTCGCGGTGATTGCGCGGATGACGCGGTCTTCGATGCTGGAGGTGCTGCGCGAGGACTACGTGCGCACGGCGCGGGCGAAGGGTTTGTCGCCGGTGCGGGTGGTGTTCGTGCATGCGTTGCGCAATGCGCTGGTGCCGGTGGTCACGGTGATCGGGTTGCTTGTCGGCACGTTGCTGGGTGGGGCGGTGTTGACGGAGACGATCTTTTCCTGGCCGGGGGTGGGGAAGTGGTTGATCGATGCGATCGGTCGGCGGGACTATCCGGTGGTGCAGGGGGGGATCTTGATCGTGGCGACGTTGGTGATCGGGGTGAACCTGTTGGTCGATGTGTTGTATGGGTTGATCAATCCTCGGATTCGGCATGCGAAGTGATCTTTTGTTGCCGTTGGCTGGTTCATCTTGTCGATGTGGCAGCCCGCCGGGATGCGCGCCCGGCAGCGCGGTGACTTTCTTTTGCGTGCCCAAGAGAAAGTCACCAAAGAGACGGGCACCCTGCCGTGCTCGGTCCGCCCTGAACGGGCGGACTACCCTGCGGAGCTTGTGCCATGAGGGCAGGCAAAGAACTCGCGCCTGCGGGGCTCAGACAGCTTTGCCTGACCGCTACGCGGCAACCCTCATGTCACGACGCCCCGCAGGCGGCACAGAAGGGGACCCAAAAGCTTGTTCGACGAGCCGGCTTGGGGCCGGCCGCCCCGCGCAGACTGCTGCGGCCCTTCGGTACATCAGGGCGAACGGACTATGGCGGTTCGCCACGAGCCAGGTGAAGGCCAGGCCCCTCACGTGCCGGCCTGGGAGGCCGGCACCAGCAGTGCTAGTAAGAAGCCAGCGGAACGACGGTACCTTGGGCGAGAGAGCCAAGGCGTATCGCGGTGGATGTCGGGCGGGGTCTCAAGAGAAGCAAGGGCCGAATGCGGTTCAGGCCCTCTTCTTTGGTGACTTTCTTCTGGGCCCGCAGAAGAAAGTCACCCGGCTGCCGGGCCGGGACCCGGCGGGCTCTCTCAAACAGCGACAAGCCCAACAAGAAAGCAATCAAAACAAATGAGCGCCGGCCTCTCCACCGAAGAACAAAGCCACGCCGGCGCCCCCCCGTCGAGCCTGAAAGACTTCTGGCACACCTTCTCCCATAACAAAGGCGCCGTAGCCGGCCTCATCTTCTTCACCTTCATCGTCCTCTGCGCCCTGCTGGCCGGCGTCCTGGCCCCCCACGACCCCGTGGAGCAATACCGCGACGCCCTCCTCACGCCCCCCATGTGGCAGGAAGGCGGCACCTCCACCTACCCCCTGGGCACCGACGACATCGGCCGCGACGTCCTCTCGCGCCTGCTCCACGGCGCCCGCCTGTCGCTGATGATCGGCCTTGTCGCCGTGGTGCTCGCCATGACCCCCGGCATCGCGCTCGGCCTCGCCGCTGCCTTCTTCCCACGCATCGGCACCGCCATCCTGCGCCTCATGGACGTGATGCTGGCCTTGCCCAGCCTGCTGCTGGCCATCGCCGTGGTGGCCGTGCTGGGGCCGGGGCTCATCAACACCATGCTCGCCATCGCGCTGGTGGCCATTCCCAACTACGTGCGGCTGGTGCGCGCCTCGGCCATGTCGGAGCTGGCGAAGGACTACGTGATCGCCTCGCGCCTCGCCGGTGCGGGCACCCTGCGGCTCATGTTCAACACCGTGCTGCCCAACTGCATGGCGCCCGTCATCGTGACGGCCACGCTGGGCTTTTCAGATGCCATCCTCACCGCCGCCGCGCTCGGCTTCCTCGGCCTGGGCGCACAGCCGCCCACGCCCGAATGGGGCACCATGCTCGCCTCGGCGCGCGACTACATCGAGCGCGCCAACTGGGTCGTCACGCTGCCGGGCGTGGCCATCCTCTCCACCGTGCTCGCGATCAACCTCATGGGCGACGGCCTGCGCGACGCGCTCGACCCCCGCATGAAGCGCCTGTCATGAGCCTGCTTGAAATCCGCAACCTCAAGGTCGAGTTCGGCCCGAAAGACCGGCCTTTCGCCGCCGTGCAGGGCGTGGACCTTTCGCTCGACCGCGGCGAGCTGCTCGGTGTCGTGGGTGAATCCGGCTCGGGCAAGAGCGTGAGCATGCTCGCGCTCATGGGCCTCGTCGAAGCGCCCGGCCGCGTGAGCGCCGACGTGCTGCGCTTCGACGGGCACGACCTGCTCACGCTTGGGCCTGCGGCGCGCCGCCGCATCGTCGGGCGCGACATGGCGATGATCTTCCAGGACCCGATGACGAGCCTGAACCCCAGCTACACGGTAGGCTTCCAGATCGCCGAGACGCTGAAGGTGCACGAGAACCTGCGGCGCGGGCAGCTGCGCGACCGCGCGCTCGAGCTGCTGAAGCTGGTCGAGATCCCAGATGCCGAGTCGCGGCTTTCGGCCTACCCGCACCAGCTCTCCGGCGGCATGAGCCAGCGCGTGATGATCGCGATGGCGCTGGCCTGCCGGCCCAAGCTCCTGATCGCCGACGAACCCACCACCGCGCTGGACGTGACCATCCAGGCCCAGGTGCTCGACCTGCTGGTGAGCCTGCAGCGCCAGCAGGACATGGCGCTCGTGCTCATCACGCACGACCTCGCGCTGCTGGCCGAACATGCGAAGCGCATCGCCGTCATGTACGCCGGCGAAGTGGTCGAAACGCAAACGGTGCCGGCCCTCTTCGAACGCCCGCATCACCCCTACACCGCGGCACTGCTCGCCTCCATTCCTGAAGCGAGCCGTGGCGCCAGGCGCCTGCCCACGCTCGCCGGCGTGGTGCCCGGCCAGTACGACCGGCCGCAAGGCTGCCTGCTGTCGCCGCGCTGCCCGCGCGTGCAGGCCGAATGCCGCGCCACGCATCCAAGCCTGTTGCCCATGCCCGATGGCAGCCACGCACGCTGCCTGTTCCCGTTGAACGCGGGCGCCGATGCCGCCGAGGTGAACGCATGAGTGCCCCGACGAGCGCCGCGCCCCTGCTCGAAGCCCAGGAGCTATCCCGCCACTACAGCGTCTCGCGTGGCCTCTTCAAGCCGAACGCCACCGTGAAGGCGCTCAACGGTGTGAGCTTCACGCTCGCCGCCGGTGAAACGCTGGCAGTGGTGGGCGAGTCCGGCTGCGGCAAGTCCACGCTCGCCCGTGCGCTCACGCTGATCGAAAAGCCCACCAGCGGCCACCTGCGCCTGCATGGCCACGACGTGAGCACCGCCACGTCCGGAGAAACCCGCACGCTGCGCAAGCTGGTGCAGATGGTGTTCCAGAACCCGTATGCCTCGCTCAACCCGCGCAAGCGCGTGGCACAGATGCTCGACGAGCCGCTGCTGCTGAACACCCCGCTTTCAGCCGCCGAGCGCCGCGAGCGCGTGGCCGACATGCTGGCCCAGGTGGGCCTGCGGCCCGAACACGCGCAGCGCTACCCGCACATGTTCTCGGGCGGCCAGCGCCAGCGCATCGCCATCGCGCGGGCCATGATGCTGCAGCCCCGCCTGCTGGTGGCCGACGAGCCCACCTCGGCGCTCGACGTGTCCATCCAGGCGCAGATCCTCAACCTCTTCATGGACCTGCAGGAACGCACGGGCATCGCCTACGTGTTCATCTCGCACAACCTTTCGGTGGTCGAGCACATCGCCGACCGCGTGATGGTCATGTACCTGGGCCGCGTGGTGGAGTTCGCGCCCAAGGCCACGCTTTTCGCCCAGCCGCGGCACCCGTACACGCGCGCCTTGTTGTCAGCCACGCCCAGCCTCGACGCGGCACGGCGCGCACGGAAGATCCGCATCACCGGCGAGCTGCCGTCGCCACTGAACCCGCCTGCGGGCTGCGCCTTCCACAAGCGCTGCCCGCACGCGACCGCACGCTGCACCGAGGAAGTGCCCGCACTGCGCGAAGTTGACGGCCATCAAGTGGCTTGCCACCACGCCGAAGCGATTGCGAAGGGGCCTGTGTTGCAGGCGTGATGCACAGATGTGCATTAGCTGACGGAGCCCCGCAGCCTGAGGGGGTGGAAGGCGGGAATTTTTCCCATGGCATCGTTTGCGCTGCAACATGCGGCCCCCACGCGAAGTTTCATCCTGATACAAAGATCGCATGGGTGCAGCGATCTCGGCCACGACAACGCGAGGCATGGCTTCAGAGCAGGCCAGGGGGCCTTCCGAAGAAATGCGACGGTTCTCCGCAGGTTTGCGGGGCGCCACTGCGCTGCTCGTCACGCTGCTGCTGAGCACGGCCGAGCAGCCGATCGGTGCGCTGGCGCTGGCCGTTTCGCTGGTCTATGGCGGCTGGGCCGCCTACGTCCTGTGGGCCGAGGCCGCCGGCCGCGCCCGGCCCGGCATGCCGTGGCACTTCTGGGTCGACATCGGCTGGTCCGCCTTGATGCTGCAGCTCACCGATTCCGTGTCGTTGATGCTGGTCATCACCATGGTGCAGCCGGTCGTGCTGGCCAGCATTGGATACGGCGTGCAGCACGGGGTGGCGCTGGCCTTGTTCGGCGCGGCCAGCGTGCTCTTCAACCGCGGCGCGGGCTCCATGACCGAACTGAGCCCCACGCAGGTCGCGCTGGCGCTGGCCGTGCTGTTCGTGGTGCCGTGCACGGCGCTGCTCGCACGGCCCATGAGCCTCATGCGCAGCCGCATGGCGCTTATCGACGAACTCGGGCAGCAGCTCGACCCCCGGCGCGGCCTCGAGCCCATCTGCTCGGCACTGGTCGAGCGCCTGCGCACCGGCATCGACGCAGAGCTGGTGGCGCTGGTGCTGCCCAGCAACCTGGGGGCGCCCGCCATGATCGCGAGCCGCGACGAGGGCAGCTTCCGCGCCGGTGCCGGGGTGCACGAGCGCATCGAGAGCCTGCTGCGCGAGCTGCCGCCTTGCCCCGCCACCTATGCCAGCCGCAGCTGGTGGGACCCGCGACACCCCACGCGGCTGTTCGGTGAGCACGACGTGGCAGTCGCGAAACGGCACACGACCCAGCTCGCCGCACTGGCCGCCCTGCTGGACGTGCGCTGCCTGCACGTGGTGCCGCTGGTGCGCTACACGCGCCAGCACGGGCACCTGGTCGTGGGCTACCGCTCGCCTTGCGACCGCGCGGTGCGCGTGTCTGACCTGTCGCAGACGGCGACCGAGCTGCTGCGCATCGTCGAGCAGGCCGCCCTGGTGGACCAGCTGCAGGAAGAAAGCGCGGGCCACGAGCGCGCCCGCATCGGCCGGGACCTGCACGACAGCGCCATCCAGCCCTACCTCGGGCTCAAGTACGCGGTGGAATGCGTGGCCCTGCGCATTCCGCACGACAACCCGGCGCGCGCCGAAGTCGATGCACTGGCCGAGCTGGTGAACGGCGAAGTGGGCGCGCTGCGCGAACTCATCTCCGGCCTGCGCACCGGCAGCGCACGCGGCGACAACGCGCTGGTGCCCGCGGTGCGGCGCCAGGTGCGGCGCTTCGCGCTGCTGTTCGGCATCGAGATCGACCTCGACTGCCCCGGCAGCCTGCCCACCACGCGAGCGCTGGCCAGTGCCTTGTTCCACATGGTCAACGAGGCGCTCAACAACGTGCGCAAGCACACCGAAGCGCGGCACGTGCGCATTGCACTGAGCAGCGAGGGCCGCTGCATCCGCCTGCGCGTGCGCGACGACGGTGCCGCGGTGAGCGGCCGGCCCGCGGGCGACTTCGTGCCGGGCTCGCTGAGCGAGCGCGCGCGTGAGCTGGGCGGCAGCCTGCAGCTCACGCGGCCCGATGGATTGAATACCGAGCTCGTGATCGAAGTGCCCGTCGAGGGGCCTGCGGAGGGGCCCACCGAGGCGCCCGCCGAGGGCTCCACGGTACTGCCCTGAACCTCTGTTGTTTGTAGTTGGAGGAGTTGCCATGGCCTATGCCGCCGCCGTTCAGCCGAGCGCCACCGCCGCGCATGCGATCCGTGTCTTCGTGGCCGAAGACCACCAGATCACGCTGTGGGGCCTGCGCCGGTTGATCGACAGCTCGCGACCGCACATGGAAGTGGTGGGCACGGCCTCGTCGCGCGCGGAGCTGCTCAACCACGATGCCGCGGCCGAGGCCGACGTGATCCTGCTTGACCTCGACCTGGCCGGCGAAGACAGCGCCGATGCACTGGCCGACCTGCGCCTGCGCTGTCCGGGCCGCGTGCTCGTGCTCACCGGCGCCGACGATATCGGCCGCCATCGCTCGGCGGTGATGAAGGGCGCGCGTGGCGTGGTGCACAAGTCCGAATCGGCCGACGTGATCCTGCGCGCCATCGAGAAGGTCAACGACGGCGAGGTGTGGCTCAACCGCATGCTGCTGGGCGACGTGCTGGGCATGCTCACCGACCACCGTGCCGCGCCGGTGCAGCGCCAGGCCGACCCGCACGTGGAACGCGTGAGCAGCCTCACGCCGCGAGAGCGCGAGATCGTGACGACCATGGTGCGGCGCGCCGGTGCCAAGCAGCTGGCAGTGGCCGACGAGCTGCACATGAGCGAACACACGCTGCGCAACCACCTCACCACCATCTACAGCAAGCTGGGCGTGCACGGCCGCCTGGAGCTGCACGTGTACGCCACCGAGCACGGCCTGGGCGCTGCATCGCGCACGGTGCAGTGAGGCCGCACGTGTCCCAGGCCCGCGTCACCCCCACGGCCGGCGAAGGTCGCCTCACCGAATGGCTGCTGCGCGTGTTCGCGCTGCTGGCCTACGGCTTTGCCGTGAGCAACCTCGCGCTGGCGTGGTGGGGCGACACCTCGCGCTGGACGCTGCTGCTGTTGCTGCTCATCGAGGGCTACACGTTGCTGATGGTGCTGGTGGCCAGGCCGGCGCGGCTGCGCGACATGGCCCCGCTCACCGTGACGGCCACGCTGTATGCGGCATTCTTCTTCGTGCTGCTCGATCCGCGCGGCACCGAGCGCCTGGCGCCGGAGTTCGCTGGCGTGGCGCTGCAGTTGTGCGGCACCTTGTGGCAGTTCGCTTCGAAGCTCGTGCTGGGGCGCTCGTTCGGGCTGCTGCCTGCACAGCGGGGGCTCGTGACGGCAGGGCCGTATCGGGTGGTGCGCCACCCCATCTACCTGGGCTACCTCATCGGTCATGCCGGCTTCCTGCTGGTGAACTGGTCCTGGCAGAACTTCGCGGTGCTGGTGCTGCTGTATGCGGCGCAGGTGTTGCGCATGCGGCGGGAAGAGGCGGTGCTTGCGGCGGGTAGTGATGAGTACCGGAGGTATCAGCAGAGGGTGCGGTGGAGGCTTGTGCCGTTCGTGTACTAGGTTTCTTCTTGCCTTCGGCTGATTTGTCTTGTCGATGTGGCAGCCCGCCGGGAAGTGCGCCCGGCAGCGCAGTCCCCTTTGGGGGCCGCATAACTTCGCTACGAGAAGTGAGCGTGCACCGGCTTCACACACTTGCTTGCCCAAGAAAACAGCTTTGCTCGGTCCGCTGCGCGGGCAACCTCGGGCTGCGACGCTGGATTGGGAAATGGAATGTGTGAGCGGCTCAGGCCCCAAACACATCGGCCACAGGGCGGCATGACCGTCAATCCCCAGCCGCGATCTACTTCCTTCGCAGGGGGTCCATAGAATCCACCGCCCGCATGCTCCATGCATGTGGGTCATTGCCAATCGACAACATCAGGGAAGGTGTGCAATGAACTTGTCCAGCGCGACAAGCGGTGAGGCCATCCTCGATCGCTCCTCATGCCTGCCGCCTCTTGAACACCAGGAGGACTGCGCAGCATGAGTACCAAGAAAATCATCCCTTCCATGCCCAACGTCACGGGCCAGTTCGGCATCGGAGGAGGCCGGGGCACCATCCCCGTCTTTTCCAGGCCCGACCTCGTGCTCGATGGCGCTGGTGGCATCGGCATGTACACCCCGTTCAGTACCCTGGCCGGCGCCGGGCACACGCTGGCGGTGGTGGCCCAGCAAGACATCACCTTCAACGCCCAGCGCCAGCAGGCCGTGGCGGCCCAGAACGGCATCGCCCTGTTCACCCTGGGCAAGGCACAAGACCCTCAGCGCACCGTGCAAGACACCGGCATCAAGCTGCACGCCGCCAGCGGCAAGGTGAGCGTGCAGGCACAAGCGGGGCAGGCGCGGCTCAACGCCGACCAGGCCGTGAGCATTGCGAGCACCGGCGGTGGTATCACCATCACCGCGCCCGACAGCATCCTGCTCACGGGCGGCGGCAGCTACCTCAAGATCGAAGGCGGCAACATCGAGCTGGGCACCAGCGGGGCGGCCGAGTTCAAGGCGGCGATGAAGGAGCTGGCCGGGGCTCAAGGCGCGGATGCGGCCGTGAGCCTGCCGAAGGCCGCGCGGCTGAAAAGCTGCGCTGAGGCCATCCGAGCCGCCGCAGGCTGCGGTTTGCCCTTCGTGCCGGCATGAGGGGCTGCGCCATGGACGCCACCTCCGACACGCTGACCGAAGCCGCCATTGCAGCTTTGCGCCGGGCCTTGGGCGAAGAAGCCCTCGAAACTGACACCGTGCTCGGTGCGCCGCTGTGCGTGCTGGTCGATCCGGTGATCCACGACCCACTGGCTGAACACGAAGACACGCGTGCGTTGCCGCGCCTGCCCTTGGCCATGGATACCCACGCGCCCGAGCACCGGCCATACCTGCTCGTCCTCCACGACAGCCACGCGCAGGAGCGCGCCCTCAACGCCACCGTACGCATCGCCGTTGAAGAGTGCATGGGCCTGCACGACGGCGAGGCCGGCCAGCCGCGCAGCGTGTGCGCCTGGATCACAGCCGACGGCCTGGGCCAGCCGCAGGCCCAACGCAACCTGGCCTATGCGCTGGGCCATCGCGCCACGCTCTCGCCCCCCGCGCCGTACCCACGGGAACGCACCGTGTTCAGGTACTGGGATCCTCGCATCGCCCTGCATCTGCCGGGCCACCTCGTCGACACCTGGGCGCTGGCCCTGCACGCCATGCACGTGCAAGGCTGGTGGAGCCTGCAGCCCGATGGCACGTTGGCGAGCCTCGGCCCCGTGCTGCCGCCCGGCACCGACGACACCGGCCCTGTGCTTTCCACCTTCGCCCTCGACGCCCGGCAATGGCAGGCGCTGCTGGTGATCGGCTGGTGCCACCGCGTGGCGCAGCTGCTGCCGGCGTGGGAGCTTCAGCAGGCACCCGAGCCCCGTGCGGTCGAAGATGCCGTGCGACGCGCGCTCGCACACGGGCTGCATGAAGAGGCCGACATCCTCAGCTTCGCGCATTGCGCGCTCACGCTCCACCCGCTGTTCGATCGGCATGGCGAGGTGGCGCGAGGCATTGCCGCGCTGCCGGCGGCCGGCCCGCACAGGAGCGGCTTTGCCGAACTGCCCGCGCAATGGGATGACGAACTGACCCGAGTGCTCCACGCCGGCCAATGGCTGAGCGACACAGCCGCACCCAAGCAACAAACGACATGAAAGACCCCTGCAACCGCTGCCGGCGCAAGGGCCTGCCGCTGCTGGCCCTGCTGTACGCCGCCGTGCCCACGGAAGCCGCGACTGACCTGCCCGCGCTGGGCGTGCCCTTCGGTGCCGGCGTCACCGACAAGAAGCTGCAGCGCAGCACCTACGTGCTGCGAAGCCTGGAGCCGGGCTACGTCTACCTGCTGTGCGGCAAGGTGTGGCGCGGCTACCTCGTCGACGCGGCAGGTTACCCGCGCTACTACCCCAACCTCACGATCGAAGACATGCCCTCGGCCATCCCGGCCGAGTCCAACGTGCTGCAGTGCGCCCGCCAGGGCCAGAGCCACACCGGCATCGAAGCGCTGAGCATCGAGGCCCCGGACCTGATCAAAGGCCCGGTCTACATCGCCTACAGCCGCCACAAGTGGACCAAGGCCGTGCGCCGACAGATCGCCGCCGACCCGGCCGCGCACATGCAGCAGGTCCAGCGGCTCGACGGCAGCGCCTTCGAACATGCGGTGGCCGCCACGCCCGAGCACCTGCGCCAATGGGTGGCCGACTTCAACCCGCACGCGGTGGCCGCCATCAACAAACACCTGCCCGAAAACGCCCGGCTGAGCGACCGCAGCGCGCTGGCCGACTCGCTCGTGACCGCCATGCGCGGCATGAGCGGCGAACTCAAGACCCGCGGGCTCGTCATGGCGCTGCACGACGACGCGGGCATCACCATGCGCACCGCCGCGCTGCGCAA
>CAMLLU010000056.1 GCA_946480925.1 uncultured Rivibacter sp. | reverse complement strand
CCGACTACAACTACCTGCACCGCCGCTGGGAAGCCCGCGGCTGGCACTACCACTATGAGCATCGGGCCGACGGCCACATCCTGGTACTGAGCGACGACACCACACGGGCGCAGCCCATTGACGGCACCGACGGGGCCGTGCCTTGGCAGGCCGAGACTGGCTCGCAGGAAGAAGACGGCGTGAGCGAGTGGACTCCGGTGCGCCGCATCGTGCCCACTACCGTGAGCCTGTCGAGCTTCGATTTCAAGCAACCGCGTCCCACCCACGTGGAGCTGCCCACCGTCAACCAGCAAGGGCAGGTGCTCGGCAAGGAGGTCTACGAATACACCGGGGCCTACGGGTACAAGGACCTTTCCCATGGTGACGTGCTGGCGCGCCTGCGCATGGAAGAAATCGAAGCCGGCGGCAAGCACTTTGAAGCCACCGGCAACGCCCGCTACATCCAGCCCGGGCGCAGCTTCAAGCTGAGCGGCCATTTCGATGCGCATGCCGCCGGCGCGGAAACCGAACCTGGTGAGTTCCTCGTGCTCGAATGCCGCCACGAGGCGCAGAACAACTACCTGCAAGGCAGCGGCATCACCGCCCACTACGCCAACCGGTTCAGCTGCATCCGCAAGACCATTCCTTGGCGCCCAGGCAGGCAGTTCAACAGCACCGAGCCCAAGATCTACGGTCTGCAGACCGCCATCGTCGTCGGCCCGAAGGGCGAAGAAATCCACACCGATGAATACGGCCGCGTGCGTGTGCAGTTCCACTGGGACCGCGCGGGCCAGTACGACGAGAAGAGCTCGGCGTGGGTGCGCGTGGCCAGTACCTGGGCCGGCAGCAACTTCGGCTTCATGGCCGTACCGCGCATCGGGCAGGAAGTGCTGGTGCAGTTCCTCGACGGCAACCCCGACCGACCGCTCATCACCGGTCGCGTCTACAACGCCGACAACATGCCGCCGTGGGAGTTGCCGGCCAACAAGACGCAGACCGGCATCCTGAGCCGCTCGACCACCGGCGGCGGCTACGAAAACGCCAACGCCATCCGCTTCGAAGACAGAAAGGGTGAAGAGCAGCTGTGGCTGCATGCAGAGAAGGACCAGCTCACCGAGGTCGAGCACGACGAGGACAAATGGGTCGGCAACGATCGCCGCAAGACCATCGACCGTGACGAGACCAGCCACATCAAGCGCGACCGTACGGAGACGGTGGATCGCGACGAGAACATCACGGTGCACAACAACCGCACCGAAAGGGTCGATCACGACGAGACCATCTCGATAGGTGACAACCGCACGGAGGACGTCGGCCAGAACGAAACCATCAGCATCGGCGGCAACCGCTCGGTGACCATTGGCGGCAACAAGTCCGAGACGGTGCAGCAAGCCAAGCTGGAAACCATCGCGCTGGCCAAGGCCTTGACCATCGGCCTGGGCTACCAGACCACCGTGGGCGGCGCGATGAACACCACCGTGGCCTTGTCGCAGTCGCAGCAGGTGGGCCTGTCCAAGAGCACCAAGGTCGGCAAGACCTACAGCATCGATGCGGGCGACGAGCTGAGCATCACGGTGGGCAAGGCCAGCCTGGTGATGAAGTCCGATGGCACCGTGCTCATCAACGGCTCGACCTTCGACTTCTCCGCCAGTGGGCCGGTGCAAATCAACGGCAAGGACGTCGACATCAACTGAGGGGGGCGGCGATGCAATTCCGCAACCTCACGCCGTTCTCGGCGCTGTGCTACGCCGCACTTGACCCCGACGACCGGGAACACCGTGTCGTCGCGATGAAGGTGGGTTACCGGCTCGTCCAGGTGGATGGCATCTGGCATGCCGAGGTGATGGACGACGAAGCGATGCCGTTGTGCCTGGGGGATGAACACCTGGGCGAGCCCGGCGAATCCAGTGTGCGTCGCGAAAGCGACCTGGCACCATTCAAACCGAAGTGCGACGTGCTGCTGCACGCCACCGCGCATGCGCCCCGCGGCCAGCCTGCAGCCAGTTGGCCGGTGCGCCTTCGCGTCAGCAACGCGCTGCCGGTGGCCCAGGTGGAGCCCGAACCGCCGCAGCCGCTGAATCCTTTCATGGCGCTCACCACCGAGCAGCTGAAGCGATGGGAGCGAGCCAAAGCCAAGGCGCAGCAGCAAGCGGCTCGCGAGGTCGCCCAACCCATCCCGCGGCACGTGTGGCTCGACAAGCGGCTCATGGTCAGCGGCCCGAGCGAGTTCCGCCGCGGCGTGTTGCGCGCATGGCACCGTACGAAGCCCGTGCCGGTCGGGCAAGTGCCGCTGCGCTGGGAACTGGCCTTCGGTGGTCGCTGCCGCGTCGCGGACCCCACCAGCGGCGACGCGCCCGCGCTGCTCGACGAGGTGTGCTTCAGCAACCCGCTGGGACAGGGTTGGTTCGAACAACGCCTGCCCAACGTGCTGACGAAGGCCAAGCTGCCTGATCCGAAGAGCTGGCCGGCACCGCAGGTCGAATACTGCGACGAGGCCATGACGCGGCCCTGCATGGCCGAGCACCCTGACGGAAAGCTCGACGCGCGACGCATGGCTGAACTCGCGCGGCAATACGGGCATCGACCGGCGGGCTTCGGGCCGGTGGGCCGCGCGTGGGCGCCACGTTTGCGGCTCGCCGGCACCTATGACCAGGCATGGCTGGAGCAGCGCCATCCCGGCCTGCCGCTTGACTTCGACTACGGCTACTGGAGCGCGGCGCCCGAGGACCAGCAGACGCCCTACCTGCCGACCGACGTGCGCCTCGAACTGTGGAACCTCACCGACCCCGGGCTCACGCCGACCGGCCAGTTGCGCGTGGACCTGCCGGGCCACCGCGCCTTCGTGCTGATGCGCCTGCGCAGCGGCGTGATGCTGCCGCTGCCGATGGCGGTTGACACGCTCGACGTCGATGCCGAAGCGCTGACAGTCGGCCTGACGTTCCGGACCTGGGTGCCTGCCGGCACGCCGGTCCGTGTACTCGAAGCGCGCTTCGAAACCGACCCCGCAGCGCCACTCATAAAAACCCGACAACAAGAGGAAGCCTGATGGCCGACAACTACACCGCACGCAAGCAATCGGGCTGGACGGTGGTGAGCCTCGCACCCGACGTCTGCAAGACGCCGATGGGCAGTTCGACGCCGCCGGTGCCTTACCCCGTGACGGCGCAGCTGCAAAGCACCACCGGCGTGGCCAGCAGCGTACGCGCCAACGGCTACCCCATGGTGGTCTACGACATGAGCCTCACGCCGAAGACCATCGGCGACGCGGCGGGCCGCGCCACGGGCGTCAAGAGCGGCACGGTCGAAGGCAAGTGCTATCCCAGGAGCCACAGCAGCAGCGTGCGTGCCGAAGGCAAGCTGCTGGTGCGGCACGACGACCTGTTCTTCATGAACGGCAGCTGAGGCGCGCATGGGTGACCCCCTTGTCATCGACATCAGCATGGCGTTCAGTCGTACGAACGCGGACGGTGTCACCTTCACGGGTTACAACAATGCGTCGTCGGTCTCGATATACCGCTTCGAGCCGGGTGCCGAATCAGCGTCCGAATCGTGGGAGTTGACGCACGACGAGTACGAGGCGTTCCGCAAGCAGGTCCCCGAGCTGAACCTGCCTGTGCTCAAGCCTCGCAAGCCAGGGACCAACGCCAACGGCAACACGGTCGGCAAGGTTGTGGGGGAGGCGCCATCGGCGGCCGTGCCGGCGTCGCAGGCCAACCCGCCGGTGAAGGCGGAGACCGAAGCGGAGAAGGGTGTCGGCGGCCAGATTCTGGACGGGCTGCAGATTGGGCTGGACGTTGCGGGGCTGGTGCCGGGCTTCGGCGAGTTCGCGGACCTGGCCAACGCTGGCATCAGTGCGGCACGCGGCGACTACGTGGGCGCCACCTTGTCGCTGGCCGCGGCGATTCCGTTCGCGGGCTGGGGAGCGACGGCGGCCAAGGGCGTGAAGCGCGGGGTGGACATCGCGCAGACCGGTGCCGAGACGGGTGCGAAGGTCGGTAAGGAGGTCGCGGAGGAAACGGCCGATCAGGCCGGGAAGCACGGCGATGAGGTGGCCGAGGCAGGCGGTAAAGGCGGCAAGGGGGGCAAGGTCAAGTCCAAAAAGAAGATGAAGTGCGGCGAGTACGGCCGTTATGGCAAGCAAAAGCAGAAGACGGGTGAGGGCAAGTTCGACCGCGACCACATCCCGTCGAAGGCCGCGCTGAAAGAGCGTGCCAAGACGCTGCTACCAAAAGGGAAGAAACTCAGCCCCAAGCAGGCGAAGGCTATTGATAACTGGGGCGAAACGATCGCTGTTCCGCGTCAAGCGCACATTGACGTCAGCCCGACCTTTGGCCAATCGATTGCGGACGCAGCCACCGATGCCAAAAATCTGGCCGGTTCGGCGCGACGCGATGTCGAGGCAATGCTGAAGAAGATCGACGAATACGACGCAGATGGTGGTTGCAAGAAGGCTTATCAAAAGGCCGCCGCGCGTGTGCTGCGAATGGACAATGCCGCGTACGACGAGGCATTGAAGAAGATTCTCAAGACTGTCAAATAAGGAAGAGGCTCATTCATGGTGCCGATGGAAAAACTGATGAGCTGGCTCGGGCGGCCTTCGTCTAATGCCGATGTGCAGGCGTTCTTCGTGGAGCAAGGGCTGCCAAAAGTACCCAAGATTGCTCGCGGCGAATCGGATGTGTATTTGAATCTCGAGGCGCACGGCCTGAGCTTGCTGTTCGAAGAGGCGGACTACTTTGCCAAGCAGCACCGGTTGGAACTGCCAACCGACGCGCCAGTCCTCTCTGCTGTATTCCTCTACGGCCCTGGCGACGATGAGTACCAGGCGTTCCAAGGCAATCTGTTCAAAGGGCTGCGTTTCGACATGGGACAGAAACAAGCACAACAACTGCTTGGCCCGGCAGCGCTCCTCGACGATGAGTTCAACACCGAAGCATGGGACATTGGCGACCACATCCGCCTCTTTGTCGACTATGACGATGAGCGCCGTCAAGCGATTCGAATCGTCCAGGCCAGCTACTTCTCGCCTGACGAGTGATGTTCCCGGCAAGGGCAGGACCGCAGATGGATGCAACCGAGATCCTTTCGTCATTGGGGCGGCCGCTTCATGACGACTCTGTAGAGGACTTGCTGAACCGTTTGGGAACGGTTCAGCGCCCCGAGTTGCCCAGCGACAACCGTCACGTGTTCCACGACTGGGTATTGGTGCGCCGCCGGGGCGTGGAGCTGGGCTTCGTGGACTCACAGTATCAGGAAGCGGCCGCCCGGCCGCGTTGGCGGCACGGGGATCTGATCCTGTCGCAGGCTTACTTCTATGCAGGCGCTGAAGGCATTGCACCCTTTGCCGGGGCGCTACCGTTCGACCTGCGTTTCAGCGACACACGTGATGTGGTGCGGTCCAAGCTGGCGGCCTTCGAGGCTGACCGGCGTTCTCATATCACCGATGCTTGGAATGTTGGCGCCTTCAATCTGAGCGTGGCGTACCGTCAAGGTGACCAGGCGATCGACCGCATGGCGTGCCGAATCATGGCCAAACCAATTCGAGGAGACTCAACCAACGCTGCTGCGCCATCACTGCACGAGGTGGTAAAGGCGTTCGGGTCTTCGCTGGATTCGCCCGACTTCACTCGTCTCTGGTCAGGTGTCTTGGATGACGCGGCCATGGAGGACGCCCGAGAAGAAGGAGAAGTTGACCTGACCCAGTCGTTCGGTGCGACGCTCGTTTGTGCCGGCACCAGCGCGCCTTGCTTCAAGGCGATCGTGCTGCACCGCAACCGCGACCGCGAGTCCGTAGGGTGGAGCGGCGATCTACCGAATGGGCTTCATTTCGACGACAGCCCGGAGGTCCTGTTCCGCAAGCTTCCGGCCGACCCAGCACAGCAAGCGGACGAGCCGTTGACGGGCCATGGTGTCTGGCACTTCGAGGACTTCACGCTGCATGTGCTCTACAGCAATGTGGACAACCGGCTGCTGAGGGTGAAGTTGAGTGCTCCGGGCACCTGGGGACCTGTCGGCACGCTGTGAGGCAATGTAGTCATCTACGTCACAGGATTCCCGGAAGCGTTCACGCCAGGAGCTGCTGCACGGTATCTCGTATCTCCGAATGCCATGGTGACGTCCAGCGAGGCGGCACTGCAGCGGTTCTCCAGCCACGCCGATTCACCGCAGCATCCATTCGTGCGCCGGATCGTTCTTGAAGGCCCAGTGCCGGCCGGGCCCTGCCATCACGTTGAGGTAGTACAGGTCGTAGCCGTGCGGCGCGACGCAGGGGTGGTAGCCGCGCGGCACCATCACCACGTCGTGGTTCTCGACCGCCAGCGCCTCGTCGAGGCTGCGGTCGTCGGTGTAGACGCGCTGGAACGCGAAGCCCTGCGCGGGGTTGATGCGGTGGTAGTAGGTCTCTTCGAGCTGCGTCTCGCCCGGGCCCGCCTCGGTGTCGTGCTTGTGCGGCGGGTAGCTCGACGAATGGCCGGCGGGCGTGAGCACTTCCACGACGAGCAGATGGTCGGCCGCCGGGTCGCTCTCGGGCAGGATGTCGCAGACGTAGCGGGTGTTGCTGCCCTTGCCGCGCGTGCTGCGTTTCATGGTGGCCGGCTCGATGAGCCGCAGCGGGTGCTTGCCGGTGGACGGCGCACTGCACAGCGCCACCTCGGCATGGCGCCGCGCGGTGATGCGCAGGCCGTGGCGCGGCGGCACGTACAGCGCCGCCGGCGACACCGGCTCGAACACGCTGTCGCGTTGCCCCAGCGCCTCGAAGCGCTCGCCGTCGACATTCACGTCCACCTGCCCGGTCAGCACCACCAGGCAGACCTCCTGCGCGCCGCTGCTCGTTTCCTCGCGCTCGCCCACGGCCAGCCGCAGCGCGCGAAAGCCCACGTACTTCCAGCCGGCCGATTCCGGCGTCACCTTGCAGATCTCGCGGCCGCTGGGCCGTGCCTTGACCAGAAGACTCATCGCTCGATGCCCTTTCGGTTCACGCAGCGAGGCGGCGGGTGTTGATCGCATCGACCAGGCCGCGCAGCGTTTCGTAGCCCTTCTTCGCGTACTGGTAGCTCGGTGCCACTGCAGGATCCTGCTCGGCTTCCACCACCAGCCAGCCCTCGTAGCCGGCACCGTGCAGCACGTCGAGCACTGCTGCGAAGTCGATGGCACCGTCGCCCGGCACGGTGAAGGCGCCGTTGAGCACCGATTGCAGAAAGGCCCACTGCCGGTTGCGCGCCATGGCCACCACCTCGGCCCGCACGTCCTTGCAGTGCACGTGCACCACGCGGTGCACGTGCTTCTTCAGCAGCGCCACCGGGTCGGCCGCGCCGCCGAAGAAGGCATGGCCGGTGTCGAACAGCAGGCCGACGTTGGCGTCGGTCTCGGCCATCAGCCGGTCCACGTCTTCGGGTGCTTCGACGTAGGCGCCCATGTGGTGGTGATAGGCGAGCGTGAGGCCATGGTGGGCCTTCAGGTGCGCGCCGAAGGCCACGAGCCGCTGGGCATAGGCATGCCACTGCGCATCGCTGCGCAGGCGCGGCCGCTTGAAGAGGGGCGTCCCGAGCTGGCCCTGCACCGAGCCTGCCACTTCGCCGTAGACCACGACCTTGCAGTCGTTGAACTGCAGCTTGCGCATGTGCGCCTCGCAGTTGGCGATCTCTTCTTCCAGCGTGCCTTCGGCCAGGCGGCCCGAATACCAGCCCGACACGCAAGCCACGCCGAACTCGGCCAGCCTGGCCTTCAGCGCCTGCGGTTCCTTCGGGAACTTGTTGCCGAGCTCGAAACCTTCGTAGCCGATCTCCGCGCCTTCGCGCAGCGCAGTTTCCAGCGGCGTTTCACCGCCGAGCGAGGGCAGGTCGTCGTTGCTCCAGGAGATGGGGTTGATGCCGATGCGCACGTTCCAGGGTTTCATCGTGGGTTCGTCCTTCAGGGGCGTTGCTGCTGCTTGTTGCGCAGGTACTCTGCATGCGCCTCGAGCACCTGCGGCCGGTCAGAGACTTCGGGGATCGCCACCTCCCACCAGCAGCCGCCGTCGGCCGTGGTGCGCTCGGGCGTGGTGTCGATCACCAGCACGGTGGTGCGGCTCGACTGGCGGGCACGCTGCATGGCCGCCTTCAGCTCGGCCACGCTGGCCACGTGCTGCGCATCAGCGCCCAGGCTGCGCGCATGCGCGGCGAAGTCGATGCGCACGTCCGCGCCGCCCTCGGGCACGCAGTCTTCGAGCAGGTTGTTGAAGCACGCGCCGCCGCTGGCGCGCTGCAGCCGGTGGATGCAGCCATAGCCGCGGTTGTCGAGCACCACGACGATCAGCTTCCTGCCGAGCATCACCGAGGTGGCGATCTCGGAGTTCAGCATCAGGTAGGAGCCGTCGCCCACCATCACGATCACTTCCTGATCGGGCCGCGCCATCTTCACGCCCAGGCCGCCGGCGATTTCGTAGCCCATGCAGGAATAGCCGTATTCCATGTGGTAGTTGCCCGGGCCCTCGGCCCGCCACAGCTTGTGCAGCTCGGCCGGAAGCGTGCCGGCGGCGCAGACCACCACGTCGCGCTGCGGTGAGTCGTTGGCCGAGTCGCGTACCGCGCCGATCACCTCGGCGTCGTAGGGCCGCGCGTCCTTCGGCACGGCCGTGGTCAGCTCGTCGACACGGCGGCGCCAGCCTTCGGCCAGCGTCTTCGCGCGATCGGTCCACGCGCCGTCGGCACCCCAGCCCTGGCAGGCGGTAGACAAGCTGCGCAGGCCGACGAGCGCGTCGCACACCAGTGCCGTGCCGCCCCACTTCTTCGCATCGAAGGCCTGCACATTGAGGCTCAGCACGCGCGCCGATGCGAACAGTGCATGCGAGCCGGTGCTGAAGTCCTGCAGCCGGGTGCCGACCGCGAGCACGAGGTCGGCGTCCTGCGCCATCGCGTTGGCCGCAGGCGAGCCGGTCACGCCGATGGCGCCGAGGTTGAGCGCGTGGTCCCAGGCGAGGCTGCTCTTGCCGGCCTGCGTCTCGGCCACCGGCACGCCGTGGCGTTCGCAGAACTCGCACAGCACGGCACCCGCTTCGCTGTAGAGCACACCGCCGCCGGCCACCACGAGGGGCTTGCGTGCGCCGCGCAACAACGTGGCGGCGCGAGCCAACTCGCCCTCGTCGGGCCAGGGCCGGCGAAAGCGAATGGGCTCGGGCTGCAGAAAGCTCTCGGGGCAGTCGAAGGCCATGGTCTGCGCGTCTTGCGGCAGCGCCAGGCACACCGGGCCGCACAGGGCAGGGTCGGTCATCACCTGGATGGCGCGCGGCAGCGCGGTGAGCACCTGCTCGGGCCACATCAACCGGTCGAAGTAGCGCGTCACCGGGCGGAAGCAGTCGTTGGCCGAGAGGTCGCCGTGGTGGAAGTCTTCCACCTGCTGCAGCACCGGGTCGGGCGCACGGGAAGCGAACACGTCGCCCGGCAGCAGCAGCACCGGCAGCCGGTTCACGTGCGCCAGCGCTGCTGCGGTGACGAGGTTGGTGGCGCCCGGGCCGATGGAGGTGGTGACCGCCATGACCCGCTTGCGCATCCTCGCCTTCGCGTAGGCAATGGCCGCATGCGCCATGCCCTGCTCGTTGTGCGCGCGCCAGGTGGACAGCTGGTCACGCTCGGCCCACAGCGCTTCGCCGAGCCCCGCCACGTTGCCGTGGCCGAAGATGCTGAACACGCCGCCCACGTAGGGCTGCAGGCTGCCGTCTGCTTCTTCGACGCGCAGCGCGGCGAGGTGGCGTACCAGCGCCTGGGCCAGCGTCAGTCGAACCGTCGTCATCACCTTGCTCCTCAGGCTGCCGACGCGATGGCCACTGCCGCCGCCGGGGCGGCCACCGCACCACGCAAGCGCCAGGCCTCGACCAGCCCGCCGAAGTTCGAGGCGACCGATTCCACCAGCGCGTCGTCGCCGATGTCTGCGCGCAGCCATTGCAGGCTGGGCGCGGCCCACAGCGTGCGGCCCACCATGAAGCCGCGCACCAGCGGGCTCTTCGCTTCGGCAAAGCCGCGCGCCAGTTCGGAGGCCGGCTGGTTGAGGCCGAGGATGACCGCGCCGCGGCAATGAAGGTCGCGCTCGCGCACCAGCCGCTCCAGCGCCTGCCACCCGGCGGCGCTCATGGGCGCGAGCTTCCACCACTCGGGCTTGAAACCGAGGTTGTAGATGCGCTTGACCGCGCGCAGCACCGCATCGTCGGGCGCGAGTCCCATGCCGCGCGGCGGGATCAGCTCTAACAGCAGCTCATGGCCGCTCTCGCGCGTGGCCTCCCACAGCTGCGCGAGCTGGCTCTCCTGTTCCAGCCGCAGCAGCGGCTCGTCGTCTGGGTGGTAGTGCACCAGGCACTTGACCACCTGCTCGGCAGGCCAGTGCAGTAGCCGGCTGGCGAGCGATTCCGTGCCGTCGAAACACAGCGGCCGCGAGCCGGGCCGCTCCACCGGCCGGCCGACCCACCAGCCGCGGCCCGTGGCTTCATGCAACGCGGCCTCGCCGTACCCGGAACCATCGACCAGCACGCCCACGCGACCCTGCAGCCCGTGCGTGCGTTCGACGTGCTCTACCGCGCGCACCAGCAGCCGCTTCAGCGGCGCGATGCGGGCCTCGTCGGCACCGGCTTCGCGCGCCAGCTCGAAGAACTGCGCGCGGTGGTCGAAGGCCATCACGCAGAGTTCGTCCCACGCCTTGCGCGGCACGGTGACGCGGTGCAGGTGGGCGAGCGCCGCGTCGGCATTCACCTTGGCATGGCGGTGGCCGGAAAACCAGTGCGCCAGCTCGGCCTGCGTGGGCATCGCGGGCGCGCAGCCGTGGCGCGACACCACCATCGCACCGCAGGCGTTGGCGATGCGCGCCGAAGCCTCCCAACCTTGCCCGCGCAGCAACCCGCTCATCAGGCCGGCGAGGAAGGCGTCTCCAGCGCCCAGCACGTTGAGCACCTCGACGCGCTCGCCGGCGAAAGTGGGCGCGTCGTCGATGCGTGCGGGGATGGTGCCTTCGATCACGCAACAGCCCAGCGCGCCGCGCTTGACCACCAGCACCGCGTTCGACACCTCGCGCACCGCGCGCAGCGAAGCCATCAGGTCGTCGGGCACGCCTCCGGCGATGAGGAATTCCTCTTCGGTGCCGACGATGAGTTCGAAGCTCGCAAGCGCCTGTTGCAGCTGCAGCGTCACCTCGGCATCGGGCACATAGCGGTTCTCGCCGGCCCCGCGTGGTGTGAGGCCCCACAGCACCGGCCGGTAGTCGATGTCGAGCACGCGCACCACGCCGTGGCGCTGCGCCATCTCCAGCGCGGTGAAAGAAGCCTTGCGCGTGGCCGACGTGCTCAGGTGCGTGCCGGTGATGGCGAGCGCGCGGCACTGCGCGATGAAGCCCTCTTCGATGAGCGCCGCGTCGATCGCCATGTCGGCGCAGTTCTCCCGATAGAAGAGCAGCGGGAAGGTGTCGCGGTCTTTCAGGCCGAGCAACACCAGCGCGGTCAGGCGCTGCGGATCGGTCTGCACCTGCGAGGTGTCGCAGCCTTCGCGCTCGAGCGTCTCGACGAGAAAGCGGCCCATCTGCTCGTTGCCCACGCGGGAGATCATGGCGCTCTTCAAGCCCAGGCGCGCCGCGCCGAAGGCCACGTTGGCCGACGAGCCGCCGAGGTACCTGGCGAAGCTGCCCGCGTCTTCGAGGCGGCAGCCGACCTGCTGGGCGTACAGGTCCACCGCGAGGCGGCCCAGGCAGGCCAGGTCGATGCGTCGATCGCCCGGGAAGGTCAATGCGGCCATCAGATCGTCACCCCTTCCAGCTCTTCCATCATCTTCTGCATCTCGGCTCCGCCGGCCATCATGTCGAGCACCCGTTCCTTGCTCACGTCACCCTTCGCGAAGGTGCCCATCGACTGCCCGCGGTTGAGCAGCGTGAAGCTGTCGCCCACCGGGTAGGCGTGGTTGACGTTGTGCGTGATGAAGATGACCGAGATGCCGCGTTCGCGCGCCCGGCGGATCAGCTTCAGCACGTTGACGCTCTGCTTCACGCCCAGCGCCGCGGTGGGCTCGTCGAGGATCAGCACCCTCGCGCCGAAGTGGATGGCCCGTGCGATGGCCAGGCATTGCTTCTCGCCGCCGGACATGGTGCCCACCATCTGGTCGGCGTCGCGCACGCGAATGCCCATCTCGGCCAGCCTGGTGGTCGCGACCGAAGCCGCGGCTTCGTGGTCCATCACCGGCAGCACGCCGAAGCGACGACGCACCGGCTCGCGGCCCATGAAGAAGTTGCGCGTCACGCTCATCAGCGGCACCAGCGCCAGGTCCTGGTAAACGGTGGCGATGCCGGCGTCCAGCGCGTCGCGCGGCGAGCGCAGGCGCACCGGCTTGCCGTCGACCAGGTATTCGCCCTTGTCGGGCGTGAACACGCCGGACAGCACCTTGATCAGCGTGCTCTTGCCCGCGCCGTTGTCGCCGAGCAGGCAGTGCACCTCGCCGCGCCGCAGCCGCAGCGTCACGCCGTTGAGCGCGATCACCGGGCCGAAGTACTTGCTGATGTTCTCGAGCTGCAGGATGTGGTCGGTCATGCACGCCTCCTTCAGCTGCGCGTCATCGCGACGCGGCGCCGGATGAAGTTGTTGAACAGCACCGCCGCGAGCAGCATGGCTCCGAGGAAGACGCGGTACCAGTTGTTGTCGATGCTGGTGTAGCCGATGCCGATCTGCACCACGCCGAAGATGAGTGCGCCGAGCGCGGCGCCGACCACCGAGCCATAGCCGCCCGTGAGCAGGCAGCCGCCGATGACCGCCGCGATGATGGCCTCGAACTCCTTCTGCAGGCCGCGGTCCGCCGCCGCGGAGCCGGCGTCGGACACCTGCAGCACGGCGAACAGCGTGGCGCAGAAGGCCATGAAGACGAACAGCGCGAGCTTCACACGCGCCACGGGGATGCCCACGTTCTTGGCCGCGTTCGGGTCGCCGCCCACCGCGAGGATCCAGTTGCCGAAGCGCATGCGCGCCAGCATGAAGGCACCGCCGGCGGTGAGCACCGCCCACCACACCATCACCTTCGGAATGCCGATGGCCAATGCCGTGCCGTCGTCGCGCGCGGCAAGCACGCCGGCGGCGGCGAGCCAATCGAACAGGCCGGTCAGCACGTGGCCGTGGAAAAGCGCGCTCACCACGGGGTCGGCGACGACCAGGTCGCGCAGCACCGCATCGCCGTTGGACGACAGGATGGTCTTGCCGGTCAGCAGCACCGAGATCGCGAGGCTCAAGCCGCGCAGGATGAAATAGAACGCCAGCGTGACGATGAAGCTCGGCAACCCCGTCTTCATGACCAGCCAGCCGTTGACCCAGCCCAGCGCCATCGCGCAGGCGAAGGCGAACGGCACCGACAGCCACACCGGCCATCCCCAGTACAGGCAGGGGATGGCCATCATCATCCCGGCGAAGCCGATCATCGAGCCGATCGACAGGTCGAACTCGCCGGCGATCATCAACAGCGCCGCGCCCACCGCCAGCACGCCGAGGAAGGCGGCCACCGTGCCCCAGTTGACGAAGCCTTCGGCGCTGAACATGCCGGAGCCGCCGGCGCCCAAACCGAACATCAGGAACACGAGCACCGTGCCCGACAGGGCCCCGAACTCCGGCCTCGCGAGCAGGCGGCGCACGCGGCCGACACGGCGCAGGCGCTCGTCGGCGCCGACCACGCCCGGCGCTTCGTGGGAAAGATGGGAGATCGTCGCGGCCATGGCTTCCTCTGCTGTGGGGCGAATGGGCGGGTGGCTCAGCGGTACTGCCCGGCGAACTTCTCGACCTTGCCGATGTTTTCCTTGGTCACGAAGCCGGGGCCCGAGCCGATGTGGCGTGCGCCATAGGCCGGCGCCAGGCCGTATTCAGCGAGGCGCGCCTGGAACTTCGGGTTGGCCTTCAGCGCGGCGGTCGCCTTCTGCAGGTCGTTGCTCTTGGCGTCCTTCATCAACGAAAGGATGGCCACCGGCACGTAGCCCTGCAGGTAGGGCTGCTGGTCGATCGCGAAGTTGATCGCGCCGGACTTGATGCCGCGCGAGATGTCGTCCGACAGGTCGAAGCTCGCGAAGAACAACTTGCCGGCCTTGCCTGCCTTTTCCACCGCCTTCAACGCGGGTGCCGCGGAGTCGGGCCCGAGCGCCAGCACCGCCTGCGTGCTGGCGTTCTGGCGCAGGTAGGCGGCGGTCTTGCCTTCCACCGAGGCCGGGTCGATGCCGGTGTCGATGGTGCTCTTCTTGAAGTCCGCACCGATCGCTTCGGCGAACCCGCGGCAGCGCTCGAACGAGGCCGGGTTGGTGGCGTAGTGGTTGACGCAGACGAAGCTCTTCACGCCCGCCGCCTTGGCACGCTCGCCGGCACCCTTGCCCGCTTCGTACTCGGGTTGCCCCACGTGCATGAGCGCGCCGAGCTTTTCGCTCTGCTCGTTGGTGCCGCTGTTCACAGTGATCAGCGGGATCTTCTTGTCGGTGACCTTGCGGATCGCACCCTGCAGCACCTGGTAGTCGGCAATGGTGGTGATCACACCGTCGTAGTTCTGCGCGGCGGCCTGCTCGATCAGGCGAGCCATGTCGGCCAGGTCGCCGCTGGGCGGGTTGCGGTAGTCCACCGTGACGCCGAAATCCTCGCTCGCCTGCTTGAGCGCGTTCTTGATGGTGTTCCACCACGAGTCCGAGTCCGGCGCATGGCTGATGAAGGCATAGCGGCCGGCGGCATGCACGGAGGCGCAGGCGAACGAGGCGCTCAGCGCCAGGGCGGCAAGCGCGAAGCGGCGGCGGATAGTGGGCATCGTCGAGTCTCCTGTTTCAGCTGTCGTTGTGGCGGCACGGGCCGCAAGCCCGTGTCACGACAGTCTAGGCAGTGAGAAAACAAATTTCCTTCATGGATAATACGTAGAAATTCGTTTTCAATTCGGGCCGTGATCGCCTAGACTGCTGCACAACAGGAGATCCGTTCCGTTTCCAGCATGTCCGCCCCCACCACCATCGATCAGTTCATGAAGGCCATCACGGCCGAGTTCGACGGCCTGAGCAAGCAGCTCAAGCTGATCGCGCAGTACGTCGAGCAGCACCGCGACCATCTCGGCCTCGAAGGCATCCAGGACGTGGCCGCCGCCTGCGGCGTGCAGCCCTCGGCCGTGGTGCGCTTCGCCAAGCACTTCGGCTTCACCGGCTTTTCGGAGATGCAGAAGATCTTTCGCGACGTGATCGCGCAGCAGATCCGCCCGGGGCGCAGCTACCGCGCGCGCATCCGCGACGTCATCGAGTCCGGCGGCCGGCAGATGACCAGCGGCGAGATCGCGCACGAGTTCCTCTCGGGCAGCATCGCCGGCCTGCAGGAGCTGCAGCAGGGGCTCGACGCCGCGGCCATCAAGAAGGCGGTGGACCTGCTGGCCGACGCCGAGACGATCTGGATCGCCGGCTCACGCCGGTCCTTCGCCATCGCCTCGTTCCTGAGCTATGCGCTGCAGCACACCGACAAGCGCGTGCACCTGGTCGAAGCGCTCGGCAGCATGCACGAGGGCCAGGTGCGCTCGGTGCGCAAGGGCGACGTGATGGTGGCCATCTCGTTTGCGCCCTACGCCGACGAGACGCTCACCGTCGCGCAGCTAGCGGTCGAGCGCGGCGCCAAGCTCATCGCCATCACCGACAGCCGCATGGCGCCGCTCGCGCGCGACGCGCGCTCGATGCTGCTCGTGCAGGAGCACTCGGTGTTCGGCTTCCGTTCACTCACCAGCACCATGGGCCTGGCGCAAGGCTTGTTCATTGCGCTGGCCTACCGGCTGGAACTCGCCTACCAGCCCACCACCACATCCAGAGCCAACGCATGAAGCAAGTCGCCCTGTTCGGTGCCGGCCGCATCGGCCGCATCCATGCCGCCAACCTCGCCGCACTGGCCGGCGTGAAGCTCAAGCTCGTGTGCGATCCGTTCGCCCCGAACGCGGAGGAAGTCGCCGCACGGCACGGCGCGAAGGTGAGCAGCATCGAAGCCGCGCTCGATGACGGCAGCATCGAGGCGGTCGTCATCTGCTCGTCGACCGACACCCACAGCGACCTCATCAACCGCGCCGCCGCCGCGCGCAAGCACATCTTCTGCGAGAAGCCGGTGGACCTGTCGGTCGCGCGCGCGCAAGCCTGTGCCGACGCGGTGAAGGCCGCCGGCGTGGCCTGCATGATCGGCTTCCAGCGGCGCTTCGACCCCACCTTCAACGAGGCCCGCCAGCGGCTCGATCGCGGCGAGATCGGCGCGCCGGAAATGCTCATCGTCACCAGCCGCGACCCGGGCGCGCCACCGGCCGACTACATCAAGGGTTCGGGTGGCATCTTCCGCGACATGCTGATCCACGACCTCGACGTGTTCCGCTGGATCCTGTGTGCAGACGGCGACGAGGCCGCGTGGCTGAGCGCCGCCGGCTCGGTGCTCACCGACCCGAAGATCGCCGACCTGGGCGACGCCGACAGCACCGCGGTGACCATCCGCACGAGGAAGGGGCGCCTGTGCCAGATCAACACCTCGCGCCGCGCGGCCTACGGCTATGACCAGCGCTTCGAGGTGCTGGGCTCCAAGGGCCTGCTGCAATGCGGCAACCACACCCCCACGCAGGTGGTGCAGTGGGACGCGAGCGGCATCCGCGGCGACAAGCCCGAGCACTTCTTCCTGCAGCGCTACCGCGAGGCTTACCGGCTCGAGATCACGCATTTCTTCGAGTGCCTGCAGTCGGGCCAGCCGTTCCGCACCACGGTCGAAGACGGTGTCGCGGCGCAGAAGCTCGCCGACGCGGCCACCGAGTCGTGGAAGAGCGGCCAGCCGGTGACGCCATGAGCCCGGGCCGCCCCTTGCGCGTGGGCATCGCCGGCCTCGGACGGCTGGGCAAGCGCCACGCCATGCAACTGGCCCGGCGCACCCAGCATTGCGAACTGGTGAGCGCATGCAGCCCGGTACCGGCCGAGCTGGACTGGGCCCATGGCGAACTCGGCATCGGCTCGCTGCACACCGACTTCGAGGCCTTCGCGCGCGACCCGCAGCTCGATGCCGTGGTGCTGGTCACGCCCACCGCGCTGCATGCCGACCAGACGATCACAGCGCTCGAGGCGGGCAAGCACGTCTTCGTCGAAAAGCCGCTGGCGTTGAACGTGGAGGACTGCCGGCGCGTCGAGGCGGTTGCGGCGCGGCATGCGGAGCTCGTCGCGATGGTGGGCTTCGTGCGCCGCTTCGACCCGAGCTGCGCCAACGCGCACGCGCTGGTTGAACGAGGCGAACTCGGCAAGCCTTTCCTCGTGCGTTCGCAGACCTGCGACAGGCTCGACCCTTCAGGTTTCTTCGTGCGCTTCGCCCCCAGCTCGGGCGGCCTGTTCATGGACTGCAGCGTGCACGACATCGACCTCGCGCGCTGGATGCTCGGCGCGCCGAAGCCATTGCGCGCCTTTGCCAGCGGCACGATCGCCGTGCATGAGGACCTCGCGCCGCATGGCGACATCGACAACGGCTTCGGGTTGGTCGAGTTCGAGGGCGGCGCACGGGCGGTGTTCTATGCGTCGCGCACCTTCGCCCACGGCCACGAGACCAGTGCCGAGGTGGTGGGCACGGCCGGCAAGCTGAGCATCGGGGTGGGGGCCGCGCGCGACCGCGTGGTCGTGAGCGACGCACTGGGCGTGCGCCACCAGGCGGTGGACGATTTCTTCGAGCGTTTCGGCGAAGCCTTCGAGCGTGAGATGCAGGCTTTCGTCGACGCCTGCCGCGGCGACCGTCCAACCCCGCTGAGCCTGCACGACGCCACCGAGGCGACCCGCATCGGGCTCGCGCTCACGCAGTCGTTCAGGAGCGGGCAGCCGGTGGTGCTGTAGCTCTTTGCTCCACGCACTGCGGCTTCGCTGCTGCGCAGTAGCCGAGATCCGGCAGGCGGAGCGTGCCTTGGCGCACACTTGCCGCCTATGAGCCTTCGCCCTGCTTCTTCTCCTGCCAGCGTTCTCGTCGCCTGCCTGTGTGCCGGGTGGTGCACCACCTGCGAGGCCTATCGTGAAGTGTTCGCGCAGTCCGCGCGCGAGCATGCGCAGGCGCGCTTCGAGTGGATCGACATCGAAGACGAAAGCGATGCACTGGGCGACGCCGCGCTGGACATCGAGAACTTCCCGACGCTTCTGATCGTGCGCGACGGCGAGCCCTGCTTCTACGGCACGGTGCTGCCGCACGGCGGCACCGTCTCGCGGCTGGTGGAGGCGGCGCTCGAGCCCGATGAGCTGCCCGCCCTGAGCCGCGACGAGCTCGATGCCTGGGCCCTGGCGCATGCTGTGAGTGCGATCACGCAGCAGCCAGGTTGAAACGAGCAGCAACTGCCATGCCCCGGGTGGTCGGTTCACCGCCGGTTGCATCGGCAATCACCTCGCAGCAGTTGTTGAGCGCGCGTCGGCGCAAGCCGACAACGCGACGTGTACCGTCCCGACAGCTTCATGAGCGCCTGCGCCTTACGGTGAGGCACCCCTCCCATTTCGATCAGGAGACATCATGAAGTTGTTCAGACTGCTTGCCCTGCTGCTGGCTTCGGCAGCGCTCGTTTCGGCCTGCGGCGGTAGCGACGACGACGCAGACGACCGGCTCGACATCGCCGATCCGAAGATGCGGTTCGTGCACGCCATTCCCGCCGGCCCCAACGTCTCGCTCTACCGCAACGACGTGAAGCAGGCCGACGCCACCAACGTGGGCTACAAGTTCGCGTCGAAGTACTTCGACGTGGATAACGGCGCGGCCGACTGGAAGGTCAAGCTCGAGAGCGCGGACATCACGCTGAGCAACACCAACTTCGACGCCCACCACGGCAACAAGTACACGCTGATCTCGCTGCCCGGCCAGACGGCTGCGGACGCACTGCTGATCGACGATCCCTACAACAAGGGCCTGGTGAGTGACAAGGCGCGCGTGCGCGTCGTCAACGCGTCGTTCAACGCGCAGAACGTCGACGTGTACCTGACGCAGCCGCAGGTGGACATCAACACGGTGGGTCCCACGTTCTCGGCCGTGGGCTACAAGACCGCCAACCCGGCCTCGGGCAACGACTCGGTCGAGCTCGAAGGCGGCGTGTACCAGCTGCGCATCACCACGGCCGGCACGAAGACGGTGATCTTCAACGTGGCGAACGTGAACCTCGAAGACAACGCCGACTGGCTGCTGCTGACCATTCCTTCCGGCGGCATCGGCTTCCTCACGCCCAATGACGTTCGCGTGCTCGTGGCCAAGGCCGACGACGCGGCGCAGACCACGATGGAACTCGTTTCGCAATAAACGAAGGACTCGAGGGATCGAACGAAAGGACCGTAGGGAGCGACGCCTGCGAGCGACGCACGCCGGTCCTCGCCAGGTACGTCGATTGCCCGCCGCTACAGAGCGGCGGGCGTTCGTGCGACTTTTGCAGGCGCCCGTGTCACAGACGGAGGCCATATGAAGAACTTCGAGGAGGTCATCACGCCCATGCCACGGCGGCGTCTGGCCTTGGCATTGGGCCTGGCCACGGTGCTGGCCGCCTGCGGCCCGCTGGATCGGCCACAGGCGCACGCCACGCAAGGCAGCGTGCGGCTGGCGGACTTCGGCAGTGAAAAGCCGGCGCAGGACGTGCGTCACGTCGCCGACTGGGTGGCCGACTCGCGCGACAACCAGGCGATGTCGTTTGCCATCCTCGACAAGGTGAATGCCAAGGTTTACGTGTTCGATCCACAGGGCCGCCTGCGCGGCGCCTCGCCGGTGCTGCTGGGCACGGCGCCGGGCGACCACACGGTGCCCGGCATCGGTGAGCGCAAGATGGCCGACATCCGCCCGCACGAGCGCACCACGCCGGCCGGGCGCTTCGTGGCCGAGCCGGGGCGCAACCTGCAGGGCGAAGACATCGTGTGGGTGGACTACGACGCGGCGGTGTCGATGCACCGCGTGCGCGCCAACAAGCCCGAGGAACGCCGGCTCGAGCGGCTGGCCTCGCCCACGCCGGACGACAACCGCATCTCCTACGGCTGCATCAACGTGCCGGTGCGCTTTTTCAACGAGGTGGTGAGCCCCTCGTTCAGCCACCGCGGCGTCGTCTACGTGCTGCCGGAAACCAAGCCGGTGCGCTCGGTGTTTCGCTCCTACGACGTGGCACTGCGCCACCGGCGCGCCGCCGCCGTGCAGACCGCTGCCGTGCGCTGACCGACCCGCCGCGGCGATCGCCGCGCCTGCCTCCATGCAGCAAAAAAAGCCGACCTCGGGTCGGCTTTTTCGTCGGGTGCTGCTCGTCAGTTGCGGTCGCTGCGCGGCGCACGGGCCGTGCTCGTCGTGCTCGAGCTGGTGGACGGGTCGGTCGCGGTGCTCGGCGTGGTGGTGCCGCTGCCTTGCATCGTGCTGCTGTCGGTGGTGCTCGGGCTGGTCGTCGTGGAGGAAGAGGCGTCCGGAGTCGTGGTGCCTGACGGTGCCGTGGTGCCGCCCTGCGGCTGCTGCGCTGCCGGGTCGGTGGTCGTTCCCGAAGGCTGCGTGGTGCTCGTCTGCGCATACGCGACGCCGATGGCAGCGGCCAACGAAACGATCGCGACGCCGAGGCCGGTGGTGTACTTGCTCATGAGGTCTCCTGTTGCAATGTGGAAAAGGACTACTTGCTCTTGTGCAGAGCCACTGCCCGGGCGCGGCAGTGAGTCCGACGCCTGGCGAAACGTTTCGGCAACGGGTGTGCCTGCGCTTGCCGGCTGTCGCTGGCGGGCGACGCAGGGTAATCACCGGGCCGTGGCGTTCCGGTGTGCTGTCGATCGGCTGGCGCCTCGTTCGTCGTGTGGATGGGCGAACCCGATGGATGACGCCCTCACTTGCACTGCTGACAGGAGCACACGATGCGATTCATGATGCTGATGATCCCCAAGGGATACGAGAACGCGGCGCCAGGCACCGTGCCCGACGACACCCGGGCCGTGGCGGCGATGATGAAATACAACGAAGCGCTGCAGCGCGCCGGCGTGTTGATCGCCTGCGACGGGCTGCACCCGCCGTCGATGGGCGCGCGCGTGTCGTTCGCCGGCGGCCGCCCCAAGGTGACCGACGGGCCGTTCTCGGAAGCGAAGGAAGTGCTGGGCGGCTACTGGATGATCGACGTGCGGTCGCGCGAGGAAGCCATCGAATGGGCCCGGCGATGCCCGGGGGGCGACAACGAGGTCATCGAAGTGCGCCAGGTGCAGGAGATGTCGGACTTTCCGCCTGAAGTGCAGCGGGTGGCCGAAGGGTTCGAGAACATGCAGACGAGGCAACGCTGAAAGACGTGGCAAACGACAACCAACCGGAAAAGATCCATCGTGCGATCGATGCAGTCTGGCGCATCGAGTCGGCCAAGATCATTGCGTCGGTGGCGCGCATGGTGCGCGACGTGGGCGTGGCCGAAGAGCTGGCGCAGGACGCGCTGGTCACCGCGCTGGAGCAATGGCCCCGGAAGGGCCTGCCCGACAACCCCGGAGCCTGGCTCATGACCACCGCCAAGCGCCGCGCCATCGACCACCTGCGCCACCACAAGCTGGCCGATGCCAAGCACGAAGAGATCGGCTACGAGATCGAGACGCTGGGCACCGCGGTGACGCCCGACTTCACCGACAGCCTCGACGACGACATCGGCGACGACCTGCTGCGCCTCGTGTTCACCGCCTGCCACCCCGTGCTTTCCACCGAGGCGCGCGTGGCGCTCACGCTGCGGCTGCTGGGCGGCCTCACCACCGACGAGATCGCGCGAGCCTTCCTCGTGCCCGAGCCCACCATCGCGCAGCGCATCGTGCGTGCCAAGCGCACGTTGTCTGAAGCGCGCGTGCCCTTCGAGGTGCCGCGCAAGGAAGAGCTCGGCGAACGGCTGGCCTCGGTGCTGGCGGTGATCTACCTCGTCTTCAACGAAGGCTATTCGGCCACCGCCGGCGACCACTGGATGCGCCCTGCGCTGTGCGACGACGCGCTGCGCCTGGGCCGCATCGTGGCCGAGCTGATGCCCGGCGAGGCCGAAGTGCACGGGCTCGTCGCGCTGATGGAGATCCAGGCCTCGCGCGCGGCGGCACGCACGGGCCCGACGGGCGAGCCCATCCTGCTGCTCGAGCAGAACCGCGCGCGCTGGGACCAGCTGCTCATACGCCGCGGGCTGGCAGCGCTCGAACGAGCCGAGGCGCTGGGCGGCGCCTACGGGCCCTATGCGCTGCAGGCCGCCATTGCCGCCTGCCACGCACGTGCGCGCACGGCCGAAGAAACCGACTGGGCGCGCATCGCCGCGCTGTACGACGCGCTCGCGCAGCTCACGCCTTCGCCGGTGATCGAACTCAACCGCGCGGTGGCGCTCGGCATGGCCTTCGGGCCCGCCGAAGCGCTCGAAGTGGTGGACCGCCTGCAAGGCGAGCCCACGCTCAAGAACTACCACCTGCTGCCCAGCGTGCGCGGCGACCTGCTGTTCAAGCTCGGGCGCCATGACGAAGCGCAGCAGGAGTTCAAGCGTGCCGCCGCGCTGACGCGCAACCTGCGCGAGCGTGAACTGCTGCTCGCCCGCGCTGCGGCCTGCACGAGAGGCGGCGCGGCACTGCAGTAGTGCGTGCAAGCCTCGCGCGTGCCGAGCGTGTACCAAGTGTGAAAAGCCACCGCTTGCGAAAGCCCCTGTGGCCGCCCAGCAACCGGCGGGTGTGACTTGAGTCATGCCGCCTCCGTCACCCCGATCGGAGGGCTTGAGAAAAGCAGGGCGCGGGCGCATTCTGTGGGCATTCCTAGCAAGCAGTCGGGGATGCCGGTGATCAGCGAAGTCAACAACACCCTGCAGGCCATGGGCCTCGTGCAATACCTCCTGGTATTGCTGTTCTTGATCAGCTATCCATTGGCCCTTACCGAATTCGCCGGGCCGCGCGGGCGCCTGTACGCCGCCGTGGCCGCACTCGCTGCCGCAGTCGCTTTCGTGGCCTTCACCAGCCCGTGGGAACACGGCGTGTTGCTGGTGGCCGTGGCAGTGCTCTCGGTGGGCTTCTATGCCGCAGCGGTGTGGCTGCTGCATGCCGTACTGGCGCGGCTCGAAATGCCCGCATGGCACGCCACCATGCTGCAAGACACCACCACTCCTGCGGCCCAGGTACCGCTGGTGACGGCGCTGCAGGAGCCGCAAACCGCCATGCAAGCCGCCATGGCGGGTGGTCAACACAAGAACGCGGGCCCCGGCGTACTGCCGATTGCGTGAGACCCGCTGCATCGCTAGAGTTTCCTTTCCTCGTGAAAGGAGATGGCGATGAAACGACTCTGGCTCGGTACGGCGCTCCTTGCAGCCACGGCAGTGGCCTTCGCGCACAACTGCCCCAACGAGATGAAGGCGATCGACGCCAAGCTCGCCACCAACCCCAAGCTCAGCGACGCTGATGCAGCCAAGGTCAAGCAGCTGCGCGCCGAGGGCGAAGCGCAACACAAGGCCGGCAACCATACCGAGTCGATGAAGGCGCTGGGCGAGGCCAAGGCCATCCTGAAGCTCTGAGCCGCCGCATTGCGGCAACACGAACCACGGGCACCGCACACTGCACGTGCGGTGCCGCGTGGTGGCGCGTGAACAAATCCACGGCCCCCGGCCGGCGCTCGCAAGGCACATGTCGGGCACCACGGGCCGCGGCTAGCATCGCGCGCCATGAAATCCATCTACCTCTTCGCCGCCATCCTCGTGTGCAGCAGCATCTCGGCCTTCACCGGCAACCGTGGTCTGAAGACCGCCCTGTCGGTGGCCTCCGCCGCGATCGCGGCATTCGCCCTCGCACGCATGCTCTGAAGGCCGCCGGCCTCCACCGAGCCCGCTCAGGCTGAAGGTCGGGTCATCGCGCTTGCCCAGGGCTGCGTTCGCAGCGACCATGCGGCACCCTTGACTCGACCCCAGCCACACCATGAGCGGATCCCTCGTCACCAACGTGTTCCTGCCGCTGGCGCTGGGCGCCATCATGCTGGGGCTCGGCCTCTCGCTCACGTTGGCTGACTTCACGCGCGTGGTGCGCTACCCGAAGGCCGTGGTCGTCGGCCTCTCGGTGCAGATGCTGCTGCTCACCAGCGTGGGCTTCCTGGTGGCCCGGCTGTTCGGCCTGCCGCCCGAGCTGGCGGTCGGGCTGATGCTGCTGGCCGCCTCGCCGGGCGGCGCCACTGCCAACATCTACAGCCACCTTGCACGTGGCGACGTAGCGCTCAACATCACGCTCACCGCGATCAACTCGCTGCTGTCGCTGGTGGCGCTGCCTTTCATCGTGAGTGTCGCGCTGCAGCACTTCATGGCGAGCGACCAATACGTGCCGCCGCCGGTGCGCAAGGTGGTCGAGGTGGGCGTCATCATCCTCGGGCCGGTGGCCATCGGCATGTTCCTGCGCCACCGCTGGCCGGGCTTCGCGGCTCGCATGGAAAAGCCGATCCGTGCGTTCTCGGTGTTGCTGCTGGCCGCGCTGGTGGTGGCCGCGGTGGTGCAGGAATGGAAGACGCTCGCCACCTACTTCGCGGTGGTGGGCGGCGCGTGCCTGCTGTTCAACCTGCTGTCGATGGGCGTAGGCTACGCCGTGCCGCTGGCAGCGAAGCTGCCCGAACGCCAGGCGGTGGCCATCGCGATGGAGATCGGCATCCACAACGGCACGCTGGCCATCTTCATCGCGCTCAACGTGCTGGGCAACAGCACGATGGCCGTGCCGCCGGCGATCTACAGCCTCATCATGTTCGTCACCGCCGGCGTGTTCGCCTGGTGGCTCACGCGGCGCGCGAGAGCCGCCCGTGCCGAGGCCGAAACCACGCCGGTGTGACGCGGAAGAGCGCTCAAGGAGTCGTTCGCCATGTGCAGGAACATCAAGACCTTGTTCAACTTCGAGCCACCGGCCACCGAGCTGGAGATCCGCGACGCGTCGTTGCAGTTCGTGCGCAAGCTGAGCGGCTTCAACGTGCCGTCCAAGGGCAATGAGGCGGCGTTCAACAAGGCCGTCGAAGACGTTGCCACCGCGGCACGCGTGCTGATCGCGTCGCTGGTGACGACAGCCGAGCCGCGCAACCGCGAAGTGGAGGCGCGCAAGGCGCGCGAGAAGGCGATGGTGCGGTTCGGGCGGACTGCATGAAGCCGGCGGCACGGCGCACGCTCGTTGTCCTGTGGGTCCTGAGTGCAACGCTGATCCTCGGGAGCTATCTTGCGGCACATCCCGAGATCGGCCCTGGGTTTCCCGATGCTTTCAGCGCCTGGCTCTTGCGTGTTTACGGTGCCAAGAACGCTGATGAAGTCGAAGACCTCGAGACGGTCTTGGTCCTCGGCATTGCATTCTTTGTCGTTTCCTTGGTCACCTGGGCTGTGCTGAGGCTGCTGCGCAGTCGGTCAAAGGCATAGATAGAAGGGGCCCTCTCAGGCCAGCTCCGCATTGATCGCCGCGAGCACCGCGCTGCCCGGGCACAGCTCGGCCTCGCCGAGCCGGTTGAGCGGCGTGTCCACCGTCTTCAGGTGCGCGTGCAGGTCTTCCGCGGCACCGTCCACGTAGAGCAGGCCGGTCACGATCTCGCCGCGTGCCGTGTGCTCGGCGATGTGGTTCATCGCCGCGAGCCGGTCGCCGGGGTCGTAGCCGCGGTGCAGCTTGCGCAGGCGCAGCAGGCTGCCGTCGTGCTGGGTCACCTCGATCACCTCGCCGGGCGCATAGCTCGCGGTGATGGCCTCGCGCGAAGGCATGAAGTCCAGCCGGTTCACCGCTTCGTTGTGGGCCCGCACGTGGTCGTAGCTCTTGGTGCTGCCGGCATGGTTGTTGAAAGCCACGCAAGGGCTGATCACGTCGATGAGCGCGGCGCCCCTGTGCCGCAGCGCGCCCTTGATGAGCGGCACGAGCTGCTCCTTGTCGCCCGAGAAGCTGCGTGCCACGTAGCTCGCGCCCAGCTGCAACGCGAGCGACACGAGGTCGATCGGCGCGTCGGTGTTCACCACGCCCTTCTTGCTCTTGCTGCCTGCATCGGCCGTGGCCGAGAACTGGCCCTTCGTGAGGCCGTACACGCCGTTGTTCTCGACGATGTAGGTCATGTTCACGCCGCGGCGCATGGCGTGCGCGAACTGGCCGAGGCCGATGGAGGCCGAGTCGCCGTCGCCGCTGACGCCCAGGTACAGCAGCTCGCGGTTGGCGAGGTTGGCGCCGGTCAGCACGCTGGGCATGCGGCCGTGCACGGTGTTGAAGCCATGCGAGTTGCCGAGAAAGTAGTCCGGCGTCTTCGACGAGCAGCCGATGCCCGAGAGCTTGGCCACGCGGTGCGGTTCGATGTCGAGCTCCCAGCAGGCCTGGATGAGCGCGGCAGAGATCGAGTCGTGCCCGCAGCCCGCGCACAGCGTGCTGATCTTGCCTTCGTAGTCGCGGCGCGTGTAGCCCAGCACGTTCTTCTTCAGCGTGGGGTGGTGCAGAACGGGTTTGGCGAGGTAGGTCATGCGACGAGCCCCTGGCTGATGGGCTGCACGTTGTGCCGCTGCTGGTGGCCGGCAATCGCCCGGGCGATGAAGCGCGCCGTGATGGGTGTGCCGTCGAAGTGCAGCACCGGCTCCAGCCTGGCCGGGTTCAACGCCTGTTCGGTGACGAGCAGCGTGCGCAGCTGTGCATCGCGGTTCTGCTCGACCACGAACACGGTCTCGTGCGCGGCGATGAAGCGATCCACTTCCTCGGCGAACGGGAAGGCGCGCACGCGCAGCAGGTCCACGTGGATGCCCTGCTCACGCAGCGTTTCGAAGGCCTCGGCCATCGCCGGGCTGGTGGAGCCGTAGTAGATGACGCCCAGCTGCGTGGGCCGCGCGGCAGGTCGCAGCACCGGCTGCGGCACCAGCGTCTTGGCGGTCTCGAACTTCTTCAGCAGCCGCTCGACGTTGTAGACGTAGTCCGGCCCGGCTTCCGAATAGCGTGCATAGGCATCGCGCGTGGTGCCGCGCGTGAAGTAGGCGCCGCGCTGCGGGTGGGTGCCCGGGTAGGTGCGGTAGGGGATGCCGTCTCCGTCCACGTCGAGGTAACGGCCGAAGTCACGGCCGGCTTCCAGCTCCTCGGCGCTCATCACCTTGCCGCGGTCATAGCGGCGCGTGTCGTCCCACTGCAGCGGCTCGCACAGGCGGTGGTTCATGCCGATGTCGAGGTCGCTCATCACGAAGATGGGGGTCTGCAGGCGGTCGGCCAGGTCGAGCGCGGTGGCCGCGAACTCGAAGCATTCCTTCGGGTCCTCGGGGAACAGCAGCACGTGCTTGGTGTCGCCGTGCGAGGCATAGGCGCAGGCCAGCAGGTCGGACTGCTGCGTGCGCGTGGGCATGCCGGTGGAGGGGCCGCCGCGCTGCACGTCGATGATGGTGACCGGGATCTCGGCGAAGTACGCGAGGCCGATGAACTCGGTCATCAGCGAGACGCCGGGGCCGGACGTGGCCGTGAACGCACGCGCCCCGTTCCAGCCCGCGCCGCAGACGATGCCGATGGAGGCGATCTCGTCTTCGGCCTGCACGATGGCGAATCTGTTCCTGCCCGTGGCCTTGTCGACGCGCAGCTTGCGGCAGTACTTGTCGAAAGCCTCGGCGAGCGACGAGCTCGGCGTGATGGGGTACCACGCGCACACCGTGGCGCCGCCGTACACGCAGCCCAGCGCCGCGGCGGCATTGCCTTCGATGAAGATGCGCTGGCCCACTGCGTCGCGCCGTTCGACCTTCAGGCCGATGGCGTCGTCGAAGTACTCGTTGCCGTGGTGCAGCCCGATCATGAAGGCGTCGAGGTTGGGCTCGATGAGCCTGGCCTTGCCCTTGTACTGCTCGCCCAGCAAGGTGGCGATCACTTCGGGCTCGATGCCCAGCACCGCGGCCAGCACGCCCACGTAGACGATGTTCTTGAGCAGCTGGCGCTCGCGCGGGTCGGTGTAGCGGGTGGCGCACAGATCGGTGAGCGGCACCCCCAGCACGTGCACGTCGTCGCGGAACTTCGATGGCGGCAGCGGCTTCGACGAGTCGTACAGCAGGTAGCCGCCGGGCGTGATCTCGGCCACGTCCTTGTCCCAGGTCTGAGGGTTCATCGCCACCATGAGGTCGCAGCCGCCGCGCCGGCCCAGCCAGCCGGCTTCGGAAACGCGCACTTCGTACCACGTGGGCAGGCCCTGGATGTTGCTCGGGAAGATGTTGCGCGGGCTCACCGGCACGCCCATGCGCAGCAGGCTGCGCGCGAACAGCTCGTTGGCCGAGGCCGAGCCCGAGCCGTTGACGTTGGCGAACTTGACGACGAAGTCGTTGACGGCTTCGATGCGGGGCTTGCGGGCGGTCGTCATGGTGCGGGCGGCTGTTGTTCCCTCTCCCTGCGGGAGAGGGTCAGGGTGAGGGTGTTGCCGAGTGCGGCGGCGCGGCCCTCACCCCAGCCCTCTCCCAACGGGAGAGGGGGCAACCCGAGGCGTTGTTGCTTGTTCATGCGGCTTTCCTCACGTCGTGCTTGCGGCACGCGTGGCCCGCCTGCGGCAAGTCCAGCAGCATCTTCTGCATGTCCCATGCACCGGTCGGGCAGCGTTCGGCGCACAGGCCGCAGTGCAGGCACACGTCCTCGTCCTTCACCATCACGCGAGCGGTCTTCAGCGGCGTTGAGACGTAGAGCGACTGATCGTCGTGCCGCGCCGGTGCGCGCAGCCGCGTGCGAAGCTCGGCTTCTTCACCGTTCGCCGTGAAGGTGATGCAGTCGGTGGGGCAGATGTCCACGCAGGCATCGCACTCGATGCACTGCCCTGCCGAGAACACCGTCTGCACGTCGCAGTTGAGGCAGCGTTGCGCCTCCTTCCATGCCGTGGCCGCGTCGAAGCCCAGCTCCACCTCGACCTTGATGTTGCGCAGCGACTTGTTCACGTCGGTCCACGGCACCTTGTGGCGCGCGTCGGGCGTCACCTGGTTGTCGTAGCTCCACTCGTGGATGCCCATCTTCTGCGACACGAGGTTCACGGTCGGCGGCGGCCGCTCGTTCACGTCTTCGCCGTGCAGGAACTTGTCGATGGAGATGGCCGCCTCATGCCCCTGCGCCACGGCCCAGATGATGTTCTTGGGCCCGAGCGCCGCATCGCCGCCGAAGAACACGTGCGGCAGCGTCGACTGCAGCGTCTTCGCATCGAGCACCGGCATGCCGTGCTCGTCGAAGGCGATGCCCGCGGTGCGCTCGATCCACGGAAAGGCGTTCTCCTGGCCCACCGCCACCAGCACCTCGTCGCATTCGTACATCTCGTCGGGCTCGCCGGTGGGCACGAGCTGGCGGCGGCCCTTGTCGTCGCGCACTGCACGCACGCGCTCGAAGCTCATGCCGGTGAGCCGGCTGCTGCCGTCATGCAAAAAGGCGCGCGGCACGCGGCAGTCGAGGATGGGAATGCCTTCGTGTTGCGCGTCTTCCTTCTCCCACGGCGAGGCTTTCATCTCGTCGAAGGGCGAGCGCACGATCACCTTCACGTCCTCGCCGCCCAGGCGCTTGGCGGTGCGGCAGCAGTCCATGGCCGTGTTGCCGCCGCCCAGCACGATCACGCGCTTTCCGATGTGCGTGGTGTGGCCGAACGACACCGAAGCCAGCCAGTCGATGCCGATGTGGATGTGCGTCGCGGCCTCGGTGCGGCCGGGGATCGACAGGTCGCGCCCGCGCGGGGCGCCAGAGCCCACGAACACCGCGTCCCAGTTCTCGGCCAGCAACTGCTGCATCGACTCGATGCGCCTGCCGCCGCGAAACTCCACGCCCAGCTCCAGCACGTAGCCGGTCTCTTCGTCGATCACCTCCTCGGGCAGGCGAAAGCGCGGGATCTGCGAGCGGATCATCCCGCCGGCCTGGGCATCGCCGTCGAACACCGTCACGTGGTAGCCCAGCGGTGCCAGGTCGCGTGCCACGGTGAGCGACGCAGGGCCTGCGCCAACGCAGGCGACACGCTTGCCGTTCTTCAACGCGGCAGGCCGAGGCAGCCGCTCGCGCACGTTGTCGTCCTTGAAGTCGGCTGCCACGCGCTTGAGCCGGCAGATGGCCACCGGCTCGGGCCGCGCGGCCTGCGCTTCTTCGACGCGCCCTCGCCGGCAGGCAGGCTCGCACGGCCGGTCGCAGGTGCGGCCCAGGACGCCGGGGAACACGTTCGACGCCCAGTTCACCATGTAGGCGTCGGTGTAGCGCCCCGCCGCAATGAGGCGGATGTACTCGGGCACCGGCGTGTGCGCCGGGCAGGCCCATTGGCAGTCGACCACCTTGTGGAAGTAGTCGGGCTGGCGGATGTCCGTGGCTTTCAAAGCGACGACCCCTTTCCGCGCGACGCACCGGGTAGGCGGCCGCGCTTGCGCTGGCTGGCGCAATGCTAGGAGTGTGTCGCTGCCGAGCGTGCGAGGGTTTGCGCGAAGAAGTGACCGCGTGCGTGGAGGGGCCGAGCCGCGGGCGTGCCGACGCGTTTCAGCGGGTGGGCATGTACCGGTCCCAGTAGCCGGGCGCGGGTTCCGTCTGCTGCACCACGTCCACCCACATGCCCGAAGGGTCTATGAGCCCGAAGCGGCGCTGGCCCCACGGCTCGTCGCTCAAGGGGTGGGCGAACGTGGCGCCGGCCTGCTGCAGGCGCTTGAATTCGGCTGCCGCATCGGCCACCTGCAGCGTCAACAGCAGGCCCTGGCCGCCGAACTTTTCCGGCCCCGGCGGGCGGGAGGGGTGGTCCGGCGTCATGAAGGCCACGGCGCTGTTGCCTGAGGCGAGGTAGACGAACCAGGTGGCCTCGAATTCCACCTGGAAGCCGAGCCGCTTCACGTAGAAGTCGCGGCACTCGGCCAGCTTGTCGGTCACGACGACGGGGTAGGACGACAGCAGTTTCATGGTTCGGGTGTCCTTCGTGTTCTTTGTGTCCTTCGGGCCAGTGGTGGTGCGGGTCGTTGGGTCGGCCGCGCCGGCGGGGTGGGCCGGCAGCAGCATCAGTGGCGTGGCAGCCATGGCTGCCGCGAGCCATCGGGCCAGGGTCATGGGCGCTCCTTGCATGCCAGTGGCGGTGGAGCGCTCAGTGTGGGTGGGCGGGGGCCGGCGCGTCTTGAAGAAATGCGACATGCGCCTGTCCTGCCGGCGAGCTGCCGGCCAGCCGTGCGAAGTCGCGCGTCATGTGGGCCTGGTCGGCATAGCCGGTTTGCGCGGCGATGTCGGCCAGGCCGGTGACGGGGCTCGTTGCGATCAAGGCCTGTGCATGCTGCACGCGCACCACGCAGGCAAAGAACTTGGCCGAAACGCCCACCTGTTCGAGAAACAGCCGCTGCAGCTGGCGCGGGCTCTTGCCCAGTTGCTGCGCCAGCGTGTCGATGCGCAAGGCGCCGTGCGCGGCTTCGATGTGCCGCACCATCAGCTCGGCCGCGTTGGGCGGCTCGGGCTCGCGATGCCGCAACAGCGTGAGCAGCCAGCGGTCGAAGGCGGCAAAGGCCGCGTAGGCCCTGTAGGCCGCTTCTGCGTCGGGAAACTCGCCGGCTCCTTCGGCCACCGCCGCGAGCGGGTGCCTGCGAAGCAGGTGCCTGGCGTCTTCACACCGGTCGGTGAGTTCGCTGGCACAGGTCGCAAGGAAATGCCGGCTTTGCGCGGGCTTGAAGCGCAAGCCGAGATAGTGATGGCCGGGAACGCAGGGCACCACCGTGGGCCGTGTGGTGCTGCCGTAGGCCAGGCCCCGCCAGCCGCTGGCCGCGCTCCATTCCAGCACGAGGTCGATGCAACCGTCGGGCAGCACGAGGTGCGCGCGGTCGCGGTTGTTCGCACACAGCCAGTAGCGGTCGACAAAACGCGCGAGCACCGGCGCGGGGCGCTGTGCGATGAGCAAGCCGGAGGCTGGCGCGGGCATGGTGATGTCGCTGTTCACGTGCGGCCGTGTGGCGTGCAGCCTACTCCACGGCCGTGAATGGCGAGCCGGTCTGCTCCGTTGGCATCACGCCGGTCATACTCGCTGCGGCCAGGGGCTTTCGCCCTGGGCTGACACCACAACCATCATCCATTTCAAGAGGGACCCATGAAGCTTCATCTTGCCCTGGCCGCCGCCGCACTGTCGCTCGCAGGCACGCAAGCGCTGGCCGCCAAGTCCTGCGATGAACTGAAGACCGAGATCGCCGCCAGGCTCGACGCCAAGGGCGTCAAGGGCTACACGCTGGAAGCCGTGCCGGCCGATCAGGCGGCGGACAAGAAGGTGGTGGGCAGCTGCGAAGGCGGCAACAAGAAGATCGTCTACGCGAAGAAGTGAGTTGAGTGGCCTGGATGCCGGGCACGGAAGCACGCTGATGCTGCCAGCCACGTTTGCTGCCAATGGCTTTGCGCTGGCGCCCGGGGTGGTGAGCCCTTTGGAGTGCGAGCAACTCGGCGGGCCACCAAGGCCAGCGGTCGCAGCAGGCGCCGGGTGTTGCACTTCCTCTTCGGCCCGTCTGCGCTGCCGCACGGCTTGCGGTGGCCCGTTGCGCACTGACGCGCACTGACGGACGAGGCCAGCCGCGAGGCCTCACTTCACTGGCAGCACCCGCATCCCCAGCTGCTTGCCACCGGGCTTGTCCAGCAGGCGAATGGTGGCTTGCCTGGGCGCAAAACCCGTGGGCAGCTGCACGTGCCCGCGCAGGCTTTCATGCGTGCCCACCGTGATGGCGATCGGCTCGGAGTTCACCACGTTGCCGGTGGACGTGCCGCTGCCACCCACGCTGTCGTTGCGGGCCGACTCACCGGACAACACGAGCTGCATCGTCACCGGTATCGGCTTGGTGCCGGCCCGTGCCGGGCGCGAGAGCACCACGTCGTAAGCGAGGCCGCCGTCGCGTGTTGCGAACTTGGCGGCCCGCACTTCGATGGCGCCGCGGCGCGGGTCGGGCGGCAGCACCTCCACCAGCTCGGCGACGTCGGCACGCAGCTGTTCGATGGTGGTGCGGCTGGCAGACGCTTCACTGGTGGCCTTTTCGCCTTCGGCTAGCGCGGCTTGCAGCTTCTTCGACGTCTCGGCCAGTTCGGTGCGCAGGCGCTGGCGTTCACCGTCGGCCTCCGCGAACGAGGCGCGCAGTTCGGTCGAAGCCGCCGCCGTGAGCCTCGGCGGCAGCAGCTCTTCCTGAACGTAGATCACGCCACCCGCGCCTACCCCGATGCCCAGCAGGAGCAGCAGCAGCCAGCGCGGCACACGCAGTCGTGTGCGGCGGCGGCCGTAGGGTTCGAAGGCGACGGGTTTGAACGAAGCGGACATGGGCCTGGGCCTCTAGTGTTTGGCGCTGCGGTGGCGCGAAGCAGTGGTGCGGTGCGGCACCGGCGCGCGAGAGCGCGCGCGCCGGGTGTGCGGCGCAGCTTACCCCTGCACGGCCTCCGGGCTGCAACACGATGTTGCGATGAGCCCGGCCAAACGGCCCCTGGCCCTCAGCGCCCCACGCCCACCACGGCCGGGTCGTTCATCGCCCGGTCGATGTTGGCCAGGTACTTCGACGCGTGCTCGTTGCTCGGGTCGGGGTTGCCCGACACGTAGTACGAGAGGCCCTGCTCCAGCCCGCCATGGTCGGCAACGCGCTGGGCGAGGTTGGAGGCCGCCATGCGCAGCTGGATGGTGGGGCTGTTCATGTACTGATCGGTGCTCACCACCTGCGAGCCCACGCGCGAGTTGCCCGGCCCGCCGTCGGCCCATTCGCGGCCGTCGAGGAACTTGCGCGAGATCTGGCCCAGGCCGATGGAGGTGTTGTTCTCGCTGGCGCGGTCGCGGTCGCCTTCGGCCTGCATGGCCTTGCGGAAGTCCTGCGTGAATGCGCCGGACTCGGACTGCAGCTGTGCGCGGAACAGGTTGGGGTCGAGGCCGTATTCGCGGGCCACCTGGTCGGCGGCGCGGCCGAAGTCGGCCTGCGTGCGGATCTGCGAGTCCTTCTGCTGTTCGTCACCGCGCAGCACGGGCATGAACGCCGGTTGCGTGCGGCCGGTCGCTTCGCGCACGCTGGTGGCGGCCGGCGTGGACGACAACGGCAAAGGCGAAGCAGGCGCGGCCACCGGCGATGCGGCCGAAGGCGCGGGCGATGACACCGGCTGCGGGGCGGATGGCATCGACACCGGCGGCGGCGCGGAAGGCATCGCCATGGGCGATGGGGAGGGCATGCCCGTCGGCATCGACGATGGCCCGCCGAATGGCGACGATCCACCAGCCGGCGACGCCCCGCCGAACGGAGATGAGCCACCGACCGGCGACGCACCGCCGACCGGCGAGGGCCCCGCTGCTTGCGGCGCGCCGGCCAGGCTGTTCAAGAGCGGCTGCTGTTGCTGCTGCAGGCTCATGACGAGCTGCTGCAGCAGCGGCATCAGCGCCTGGAGCAGGCCACCCAGCTGGCTCATGATGTCGCCGTTGCCGGGCTGAAGCCGCGGCGTCTGCAAGGTGGTGGGCGCAGGCACGTCCTGCAGCATGGAGGCCCATTGCTGCAGCGGTGAAGTCTGCCGGACTTCGTCGAGCGGGGAGATGGACTGGATGGACATGTCGGGCTCGGCAAGGTTGCTGAGCCTTCAATGTGCCCGTGCCCTGTGTGGCGCCCGGCGGCGGTGCGAAGTCGCAGCGGCGCGCGCGAAGCGCCGGTGGAGGGCGGCTTACTGCAGCGCGCGAATGGCGCGGGCCCGCCGCATCGCCGAAGGATGCGTGGCGGTGTCGCGTTCGCTGCCGATGTCTTCGAACAGCCGCGCGGCCTGGCCCGCGTCATGGCCGGCCTCCTGCATGAGCTGCACGGAAAACGCGTCTGCTTCGAGCTCGTGGCGGTGCGACAGCGAAGTGAGGTGGCTGGCCACCAGCGCACGCGCGCTGCCTTCGTCGGCCGCGCCGTTCACCAGCCGGGCCACGAAGCTGTGCACCGCGCCATGGTGCTTGAGCCGGAGGTGGCCGAATTCGTGGGCGATGATGAAAAAGCGCTGTGCCGCCGGCCGCGCCGCCAGCCGCGAGCTGATGACGATGGTGTTGCCGCGGAACACGAAGCCGTCCTGCACGCAGTTGCGCACCTCGAAGCGCACCTCGTCAGGCACCTGGGCCACTTCCACGAAACGGGCGATGTCGGCTTCGATGACCTGGCGCTGCGGGTGGTCGGCACTCACCGCAGCGCAGCCCACCGGGCTCGCCTCGAACTGGCCGAGGATGCGCTCGGCCAGCGGCTGGGTGTGTGCGCCGGTGTGCGCGGCCCCTGTGAAAAAGGCCGCAACCAGCATCGCGATCGTCTTGATAAGCCCCTCGCTGTGGTGATGTGGTGAACCTGTCGTCTGCAGGCGTCACTGTGAGGCGAGGACACTTTTTCGAAGAAGGAACTAATCGGCGTTTTGCCCCGCTGTTCATGCGATGGGCCCGGCCCCTGCGATCGGGCTGCGCCTTTTTGCACGCCGTGCCGAAAGGCTCGTGGCCACGCCCGGCAGAAGACCGCCTGATGGTGCGGCGTGAAAACACGATGGCACGCCGGCTGCAGGGTGCATAGCATGGGCCCTTCGTGCGCTGTGCTGCGCTCAGCCGCAGCGGCGGTGCCCATCCACCCGTTCACCCACCCTCAACCACCGGGGAATCACCATGCGGCTTCTTGTTTCCGTCTCCCTGTCCCTGCTGGCTTCATGCGCGGCGCTCGTGGCGCAGGCGCAGCAACCTGCCGGCACGCTCGACAAGGTCAAGGCCTCGGGCAGCATCAGCGTGGCCTACCGTGAATCGTCGATCCCGTTTTCGTACCTCGACGACAAGGGCCAGCCCGTCGGTTTCGGCTGGGAGATCTGCGGCCGCATCGTCGACGAGGTGAAGAAGGCCACCGGCCGCGCCGACCTCAAGGTGACGACGCAGGCGGTCACGTCGCAGAACCGCATCCCGCTGCTGCAGAACGGCACCATCGACATCGAGTGCGGCTCCACCACCAACAACTCCGAGCGCGGCAAGCAGGTCGACTTCGCGATCAACTACTTCTACACCGGCACGCGCTTCCTCGTAAAAGCCTCCGCGCCGATCAAGAGCGTGGGCGATCTGGCCGGCAAGAAGGTGGTGTCCACCACCGGCACCACCAACATGCTGGTGCTGCGCAAGCTCAACAGCGAAAGCAGGCAACCCTTCGAGCTGATCGGCGCGAAGGACCACGCCGAGTCCGCGCTGCTGGTGCAGCAAGGCCGGGCCGACGCCTTCGGCATGGACGACATCCTGCTGTACGGCCTGCGCGCCTCGGCCGCCAACCCGGCCGACTTCGCGGTGGTGGGCGAGCCCATCCAGGTGGAGCCCTACGCGATCATGGTGCGCAAGGACGACCCGGCCTTCAAGAAGCTGGTGGACGGCACGCTCACCGCGCTCATGAAGGGCGGCGAGTTCGAGCGCCTCTACAGGAAGTGGTTCATGTCGCCCATCCCGCCCAAGGGCATCAACCTCAACGCTCCGATGAGCCGCGAGCTGCAGGACAACCTCAAGACGCTGTCCGACAAGCCCGCGCTGTGATGCGAGGCTGAGCCTCTCCGGGTCCTCGCGCAGAGCACCGGCAGCGTTTGCGTGGTCGGCGCCGGCCAGCATCACGCTGCCGGTGGTGCAGCCCGAGGCCGCGCTGCGCACGAGCATCACCGACAGCGCCCGCAAGCTGGTGCATGCCCGCCTGGGCGACTCGCTGCGCGTGGCGGGGTTTGCCGAGCTGTGCGGCAGCGACCGTTCGGTGGATGCGCGGCGCATAGAAGCGCTGTGCAACGCAGTGCGCGAGACTTTCCCTGGAGCCTGCGATTTCTCGCAAGTGCACCCCTGGGCTGGCCTGCGCCCGGCCACGCCCGCGGGCCGGCTGCTGGTGGGCGCCACGCGCTGGCCATGGGGCGCACGCCAGCCATTGACGATGCCCCATATCGCGTGCCCTGATATATCGAGGGGGCCCTGAAGAACACTTGTGTCGATCGTGAGCTTCGGGCCAAACCGCCTCCGGTTACGTTCGGACGCAAGCTACCCCCTCGACGGCGGGTGTGTTGGCAGTTTTGAGCGCGGCACAATCAATCGCGCCAATTCCAACAAAGCCCGATGCGGGAGGGTCTCCATGCGATTGCCATCATTGAGCGGCGCGAGCCTCGTGCCCGCCGAACTGCTGACCGCCCTGACGCAGGGCCTGCCCAGCCAGCACAAGCGCCTGCTGTCCATCGACACCCCACTGCCCGGCAACCCCTTCGTGGTGGAGCGCGTGCACGGCACCGAAGGCGTCAACACCCTGGGTTCCTTCGAGATCGACTGCCTGTCGGTCAACGCCCACCTCGACCTCACGCCGCTGATCGGCGCCGAAGTCACGCTGCAGCTCACCCAGGCCGACGGCTCGCAGCGCCCCTGGCATGGCTACGTGATGGAGGCCTCTGAGTTGGGCAGCGACGGGGGCATGGCCCGTTGCCGCCTCACGCTGCAGCCCTGGCCATGTTTCCTGCAGCACACCCGCGACAGCTTCCTCTACCAGGACATGGACGTGCTGGAGATCGTGGCCGACCTGTTCCGCGACTACGACGAGGCCCACTGGCGTGCCGAAGTCACCGAGCCCCTGCCGCGCTTTGCCATCAAGACGCAATACAACGAGAGCGACTTCGACTTCCTGAGCCGCCTGCTGGCCGAAGCGGGCCTGAGCTACCACTTCGAGCACGGTGTCGCGGCCCAAGGCAAGCAGGCCCGCCACTGCATGGTCATCACCGACCGGCAAGCCAAGCGCCCCGACCTTGGCACCCTGCGCTTCAGCCGCCCCGTGCAGGGCAGCAGCGGCCTCATGCAAACACTGCTCGGCACCCACGAAGACACCCTCACCGCCTTCGCCGCCCACCGCCAGGTGCAGCCCAACGCCGTCAGCCTGGGCAGCTGGGACTACCAGCCACTCGCCG
>CAMLLU010000055.1 GCA_946480925.1 uncultured Rivibacter sp. | reverse complement strand
CCGGCGGCATGCCCGGCGGCATGGGCGGCATGGGCATGGACATGTAAGTCCCGCCTGCCGAATGCCGGGCTCATGCCCGGCACCCAGGCAAACCACGAGGGCCGCAGCGATGCGGCCCTTTTTCATGGGCGCCCATAATCGACGCCACATCTCCGGCACACGACATGAACCAGCCCCAGCCCCTGCTGCAACGTCATCTGGAAGAAAGCCTCGCGCATGCCATGCAATGGCTACCGCTGGTGCTGCAGGAAACGCAGCAGACACTGCTGGCCGGCAATGCTCCAGCGGTGCGGCACGCCGGCAAGGGGCTGGTTGCCGAGGTGGTGTCGGCGCTGCAGAGGCTGCAGCCGCAGCTGGTGCGCCGCACCGTCGAAGAATTGCGTTCGCGCACCGGCCAGTCGGGCGGCGGAGCCATGGCCCCGAAGGTGCCTGGTGCGTTGTCGCTCGATGCCTTGCAGCTGGTGGACGAGAACCAGGCCGAGCAGGACATCGAGGTCATGCGCGTGGTGCAGCTGGCCGAGCTGTCGGCCGAGTGGGAGCTGCGCGAGTTGCAGGCACGCACCGCCACGCTGCGCGGCGAGCGCGACATCCGTGCCGAGGCCAACCCATTGCGACCCGGGGTGGTGGCTCGCGCGTTCTGGCAGGCGGCCGGTGAGCTCTCGCTGGCACCCGATGCACGGCTGCTGTTGATGCGTGCCGCCGGCGAGCCGCTGGCCCGTGCCCTGCGGGAGGCTTATGCGCAAAGCCTGAAGCGCCTCGAAGGCTGGGGCGTGCAGCCGGCCGCCTACCGCGCCGTGCAGCTGCCTGGCCGCAGCATGCCGCCCAGCGCGGCACCGCCGAATTCGGGCTTCGACGTCACGCGCCCGGGCGCGCTCGACGAACTGATGGGCGGCAGCCGCGGCCGGCGCGACGTCGCCGCCGGCCCGCAGCTGTCTGCGGAAGCGACCGCGCGGCTGAACGCCGCACTCGAACGCGTGCTGGCGCAGCTACCGGAGGGCAGCGGCGAAAGCAATGTGATCCGTGGCCACCAGGCCGCGCTCGAAGCCGCCGCGCGCAGCGACAGCGACCGCCACGTCGTTTCGCTGCTGGCGCAACTGTTCGAGCGCATCCTGCAAGACGCCACGCTGCTGCCGGCCGTGCGCCATCGGCTGGCGCGGCTGCAGAAGCCCGTGCTGTCGATCGCGCTGCACGACGCCCGCCTGCTGGACGACCACAGCCAGCCGAGCTGGCGCCTCATGAACCGCGTGGCCAGCCACGTGATGGGCTACACCGACCCGGCCGACCCGCGGCTGGCCCCGTTCCTGGCCGATCTCGACCAGCTGTTCGACCCGTTGGCCACCGCCCGCGCGCCCGATGCTGCGCAGCACGCCGAAGCGCTGGCCCAGTTGGAAACGATCGCACTCAAGCACCTGCGCCTGGAACAGCGCGCCGCTGGTTCGTCCATCGAGAAGCTGCGCGCCGCCGAGCGCCGCGAGGAAGTGCAGGCCACCTATCGTGAGCAGCTCACTGCCCAGCTGGCCAGCAGCACCGCGACAGTCGATGCACCGCTGCGGCGTTTTCTCACCGACACCTGGAGCTTGGTGCTGGCCGAAAGCAGCCAGCGCGACGGCGCCGCGGCGCCTTCCACCGCGCAGTACGTCGCCACGGTGGACGACTTGCTGCGCAGCCTGCAGCCGCCGCGCACGCCGGACGACCGCCCCCGACTGGTGGCCCTGCTGCAGCCGCTGGTGCAGCGGCTGAAGGACGGCATGGCCTTGGTCCGCCTGCCCGATACCGAACGCGAGGCAGTGCTGCGGGCGCTGATGGCGCGCCATGCAGAGCTGCTGAAAGGCGACATGCCCCGCACCCGCGACCTCACGCCCGAAGAGATCGTGCAGCGCATGCGCGAAGAGGATCTCGACGACGTGCCGAGCGGCAGCACGGTCGGCGGCGATTCGCTGCTCGACGTGGGCGCGCTGGAAACGGTGCCCGCCGAACTGATGGACGAGCCATCGCCCGCGCCGGCGGCCAGGCCCGATGCCTGGCTCGACCGCGTGAGCCCGGGCACCTGGTGCCAGCTGGCGCTGCAAGGCGGCTGGACGCCGCTGCGGCTGCTGTGGGTGAGCGAGGCGCGCAACCATTGGCTGTTCAGCAGCGCTCCGGGCGTCATGCATTCGTACACCCGCCGGGCGCTCGAGCGGCTGGCCGGCGAACGGCTCGCGCTGCCGATGGAAACACGCAACCTGCTGGAGCGGGCCGTCGACGCACTGCTGGCCGATGGCGGCCAGCTGCACACCAAGCCAGCCTGAACCGTATCGGGCCCGGGGCTCGATGCCAGGTGTTGTGTCCTCCCGGCCGCAGGCGTAGCAAGGCGTTACGGGCATAGGCTTCAGGCCTGTGCACTGTGGCATGGTCTGTCGCTTCCTTTCGAAAGGAGCGGCCCACCGATGCTGGACCTGCCCAAGCCGTTGTGCCGCCCTGCTGCCGTGACGTGTATCGCCGCCGCCGCGTGCGTCTTCACCGCGCAGCCGGCACTGGGCGGCAGCCCGGCCCTCCTGGACACCGACGACGTCGCCTTGCGCGACGACCTCGCCTGGTTGGCCGACCGCGGCGTGCTGCAGCTGTCGCTGAGCACCTGGCCCATGACGGTATCGCTCGTCGAGGACGCGATCGCTGAATGCGACTGCACCGGCCTGCACCCCGAAGACCTCGATGCAATGGCGCGTCTGCGGCAGGCTCTGCAGCGCGCCCGGTCGCATGCTGTCAGGCTCGTCACGCGCGGGAACACCGCGCGCCACCCGGCCGTGGACCCCGCGGCGCCGGCGCTTGGCCGCGCCGGGTTGTCTTTGGCCGCCCAGCAGTCGGGTGAGCAGTGGGCGGTGCGGCTGCAGCTCAATGCCGTAGCCGAGCCGCTGGCCGCCTCGGGCGGGGAAGCCTCGCTGGACCACAGCCATGTCACGCTCAACGGCCCGGGTTTCGTGGCGATGCTGGGCACCATCGGGCGTTGGTGGGGGCCGGGGCAGTACACCAGCCTGGTGTTGTCGAACGCCGCGCCGCCGGTGCCCGCGCTGGTGCTGCGGCGTGCCGCCGAAACGCCGTTCGAGTCGCCATGGCTGCGCTGGATCGGGCCCTGGAGCTGGGAAGTGTCGGCTGGCAGGCCTCGCCACTACCAGCCCCGCGGCAGCACGACGCTGACGATGCGATTGACCGCACGCCCGCTCCCGGGTCTGGAGCTGGGGGCCAGCCGCTACATCTATTGGGGCGGCGAGGGCCGTCCGCGGACGCTACGCTCGTTCGCGAATGCACTGCTGGCGGACTCGAACGTCGACAACCCGCAGGAGGCCGACCCCAGCAACGAGCTGTCCGGTGTGGAACTGCGCTGGGCGCCGCCCATCCTGCTCGGGCCGAGCGTCGCCGTGTACGGCCAATTGATCGGCGAAGACGAAGCCGGCGCCAGCCCCTCGCACGTGGCCAGCACCTTCGGCCTGCAGTTCAAGCAACCGGTGGCCGGGCACCGCTTCGAGCTCACGCTCGAAGCCAGCGACACGGTGTTGGGGCGGCTGTGGGGCACCGGGTCGAGCCGGCATCGCTCGGCCGCCTACCGCCACAGCACTTACGCAGGCGGCCACTACCACGAGGGTTTGCCGGTGGGTGCCTATTTCGGCGGCGGCGGGCGCGCCATCAGCGCAGGACTCAACTGGGTGCCGCCCGACGACGGCCACGCTTTGCGGTGGCATGCACGCGCGTGGAAGGCCACCTTGGGCGAGCTCGGCGACGAACCGATCAACACACCGTACGGCCGCACCGGCACCCTGACCGGCGGATTGCTGCGCGTACAGGGCCAGGCCGGCAGTCACGGCCCGCGCTGGCACGCCACGCTGTCGCTGCAGCGTTACCCGGCCGGGCCGCGTCGCAGCTGGGGTTTGCAAGCGGGCGTGGACATGCCGTTGTTCGTTGCCGATTGAGCGACGGGCGTTTGCCGGCGACACCTCGCCGAGCACCCGAGAATGCGCGCATGCAAATGGACCTTTCGCGTCTCTGCGGCCTCATGGTGCTGGCCGTTCTGTGCTCGCTGCCCCTGCGGCAGGCCAACGCCGCGCCGGCGGCTGCGCGGGTAGTGTCCACCGCCGCTTCTGCCCCTGCCGCCGCGGCTTCGACGCCTGCCGCACGCCGGCCGCTCGTGCCGCCCGGCCGCCCGCGCATCGGCCTCGTGCTTTCGGGTGGCGGCGCGCGCGGCTTGGCGCACGTGGGGGTGCTCAAGGTGCTGGAGCGCCACCGCGTGCCGATCGACCTGATTGCCGGCACTTCGATGGGCGCCATCATCGGCGGGCTCTACGCCAGCGGCATGAGCGCCGACGAGATCGAGCACGAGCTGCTCAAGGTCAACTGGGACGGCGTGTTCGCCAGCCGCGTGGAGCGGCAGGAGCTGTCGCAGCGCCGCAAGGAAGAGGACTTCGAGGTCTCGCCGGTGCTGGAGATCGGCATGCGCGACGGCGAGCTGCGCGTGCCGCTGGGCACGCTGTCGAGCCGCGGGCTGGAAGTGCTGCTGCGCCGCTACACGCTGCCGGTGCGCAACGTCGACGACTTCGACGCGCTGCCCATCCCCTTTCGCGCCGTCTCCACCGACATGGAAACCGGCGAGGCACGCGTGCTCAAGGGCGGCGACCTGGCGCTGGCGCTGCGCTCGTCGATGTCGGTGCCGGGCGTGTTCGCGCCCACCGAGGTGGACGAACGCATCCTCGGCGACGGCGGGCTGGTCAACAACCTGCCGATCGACGTGGCCCGCGAGATGGGCGCCGACATCGTGATCGCCGTGAACATCGGCACGCCGCTGGCGCCGCGCGACACGCTGGGCTCCCTGCTGGGCGTGACGACGCAGATGATCAACATCCTCACCGAGCAGAACGTGCAGCGCAGCCTGAAGACGCTGACCGAACGCGACGTGCTGCTGGCGCCCACGCTCAATGGCTTGACCGCGGGCGACTTCGCGAGGACGCGTGAACTCATCAGCGCCGGCGAGCTGCAGGCCGAGTCGCAGAGCCCGCAGCTCGCGCGCCTGTCGCTGGAGCCTGAAGGCCACCTGCGCTGGGCAGCTTCGCGGCCGGCCACCGGCCAGCCGGTGGCGATGCTGAACTTCGTGAAGTTCGAAGGCAGCGAGGTGACCCACGCCGAGCGCTTTGCCGCGCAGCTCGAAAGCAAGCCCGGCCAGCCTTTCGACACCGCCGCCGCCGAGCGCGACGCGCGCCGGCTGGCCGCCACGGGCGACTACCTGCGTGCCGACTACCAGTTGGTGAGCACGCCCGAAGGCGACGGACTGGTGTTCGACCTGGAAGACAAGCCCTGGGGGCCGAACTACTTCCGCATCGGGCTGGACATGTTCACCGACTTCCGCGGCCGCAGCGCGTTCAACATCAAGATCGCGCACAACCGCCACTGGCTCGACGCCAACGGCAGCGAATGGCGCAACCGCATCCAGATCGGCGAGCGGCCGCGCTGGTTCACCGAGTGGTACCACCCGCTGGGCCGCACCAACGACTGGTTCGTCTCGACCTATGGCGAAGTCAACCGTCGCAGCTACCCGGTCTACACCGATGGTCGCGAAGACGGCCGCTACCGCCACTCCGTGGGTCGCCTCGGCATCGACATCGGCCAGCCGTGGGGCCGCTGGGGTGAGCTGCGTGCGGGGCTGGTGTACCAGGCGTTGCGAGACTCGCCCGAACTCGTGTCGTTCTCGAACCCCCAGGCCGACCAGGTGGTCACCAGCCGCGAAACGGGCCTGCGGCTCGCGCTGGCAGTGGACCAGCTCGACTACGCGTACTTCACGCAAGGCGGCTACCGCTTCACGCTCTCCACCGTGCTCGGCCGGCAGAAGCCTTCGAACGGCGAGGAAAGCAGCCTCACCAACTTCGAAGGCGAAGGCACCTTCGCGCGCACCTTCGGCCGCCACACCTTCAACGTGCTGGGGCGCTGGCAGCAGGCCAACGTGCCCACCGCGGTGGGCCGCGGACGCTACACGCTGGGCGGTTTCCAGCAGTTGTCGGGCTACCTGCCGGGGCAGGTGGAAGGCAACTACCTCACGTTCACGCGCCTGAGCTATTACGCGAGGCTCACGCCGCCGGCGCTGACGCGCGGCTTCTTCGCGGGGGCCACGCTCGAAGCCGGCAACGCCTGGAGCAACCGCTCCAGCATGGACTTCGGCGACCTGCGCTACGGCAGCAGCGTGTTCCTGGGGGCCGACACCGGCATCGGGCCGCTGTACCTGGGCTTCGTCTACGCGCCGCGGGGTGACCACGGCGTGTATCTGTTCCTCGGCCGGCCGTGAGCGGCCACGCCGCCTTCAGCGCACCTTGTCGGCAGCCTGCGCGCGATCGGCGACGGAGCGCCGCAGCCAGCGGCGCAGGTGCTCGGCCACGCGGTTGACGACCTCGGCGTCCCAGGCCACTGCGTCGTCGCGTTCACCATGGCGCATGAGCGCCTCGCGCAGCCAGCGCTGCAGCTGCTCGACCGGGCGGCCGGCGCTGCGCAGCTGCGACACGTCGATGCCGGGCACGCCGAGCACCTTGGCTTCTTCGCCGAGCTCCACGTCGCTGGTGATCACGCAGGTGGCAGCGCGCAGCAGGCCCACCCTTTCGAGATAGCCCAGCGCCGGCAGCACGATCACCTGTGCATCGAGCAACTGCCTGGCCCAGCCGCCGCTTTCGATCTGCGCCTGCTCGGCCGCGCTCACCAGCCAGATCACCGGCACCTCGGCCGCCGCGGCGCACACCACCTTCATGAGGCCGGTGGTCTCGTCGCCCGCAGCCTGCTGCGCGAGCACGCCCGGCGCCAGCAGCAGGAAGCCGGCTGCCGAGGGCATGGTCACGTCCTTCATGCCGGCGCGGCGCAGCGTCACCTCCGGCGGCACCAGGTGCTCGGCCAGCTGGCGCAGCACGTTGCCGGCCAGGTCGCCCACGAAGTGGATGCGGTCGGACGGCACGCCTTCGCGGTACAGCGCGTAGTGCACGCTCAGGCGGTCGGTGTAGAGCACGTCGGCAATGCGGTCGAGCAACACCGAGTTGAGCTCGGCACTGGCTTCGCCGCCGATGAACTGCTGGCGCGAGCCGGCGTCGAAGCGCGCCAGCGGCAAGCCGCGCTTGCGGGCCACCAGGCCGCAGGCCAGCAGCGCATCGCTCGAGCCCATGGCCAGCACCGCACGCGGCGAGTATTCGTCGATGACGTGCGAGAACGCGCACATCGTGCCCGCGGCATGGTCGGCAAAGCCTTGGCGGCCGGTGGCGACGAACTGCAGGTCGAGGATGGGGAAATTGAGCACCTCCATCACGTCTTCGACCGAGTACACGCCTTCTTCGCTGCCGGTGTGCACGATCAGCGTGGGCGGCAGCGCGTACTGGCGCTTGGCCTCGAGCCCTTGTGCCAGCGCAATGGCTTTCAGGTAGTCGGCCGGCGTCTGCGTCAGCAGCACGATGGGGTTGTCCAGCTCCGGCACCGGGCCGCGCACGCGGCGGCGGATCATGTCTTCGGCGCCCAGCAGCGCGGCAGGCGACGGCAGCGCCGTGGTGCTGCGTGCTGAAGTGGCCGGCGACACGGCAGGGGCCGGGCCGGCCGGGCTCACCACACGCGCGACCGGGTTGACCGATTCACCCACCTCGCCGCGGATCTCGTTGGCCGCGGTGCGCACCGTGGCCTCTTCGATGTTGTTGTCGCTCGACAGGAACGCGCCCAGCAGCAGCCGGTTGCACAGCAGGTTGATGCGCCGCGGCACACCGGCCGTCCAGCGGTGGATCTCGTCGAAGGCAGCGTCGGCGAACGACGGCGTGTTGGTCCAGCCGGCGCGCTTGAGGCGGTGTTCGATGTAGGAGCGGGTTTCACCGGCATCCAGCGGCCCGAGGTGGCACGACGCGATGACCCGCTGGCGGAACTGCTCCATCGACGGCGACTCGAGCATGCGCCGCAGCTCGGGCTGGCCGATCAGGAAGCTCTGCAGCAGCGCATGCCGCTCGAGCTGGAAGTTCGACAACATGCGCAGCTCTTCGATGGCTGCGAGGCTGAGGTTCTGCGCTTCGTCGACGATCAGCAGCGCACGGCGGTTGCTGGCGGCCAGCGCGGTGAGAAAGCCCTCGAGCGAAGCGATGAGCTGTGCCTTCGACGCACCTTGCGGCGACGGCACGCCGAACGCCGTGAGCACCGCCTGCAGCAGCTCGCTCGGATCGAGCTGGGTGCTCACCACCTGCGCCGCGACGATGTCCTCGCCGTCGAGCCCCGCCAGCAGCGTGCGCACCAGCGTGGTCTTGCCGGCGCCGATGTCGCCGGTGACCACGATGAACCCCTCACCCTGGTACACGCCGAACTTCAGGTACGCGAGCGCATTGCTATGCCCGCGGCTGTCGAAATAGAACGCCGGGTCGGGGTTCAGCTGAAAGGGGGGTTCTTTCAGCCCGAAATGAGCTTCGTACATGCGAAACGCCGGAGGGTGGCGAGCCATGCGGACCGCTGGCTCCAAGTTGCGCGAGCTTACCGCCGGCAGGTGACGAACAGCACCCCTTCCCCCTCGAATGAACGAGCCCGCGCGGCAGGCAATCGCCCCTTCGGATGAGGGGTGGATTTCAGGCGTGGACGAACTTCAGGCCGATGACGCCGGCAATGATGAGCCCCACACAGCCCAGCCGCGCCAGCGTGGCAGGCTCGCCCAGCAGCACGATGCCGGCGATCACGGCCCCCGCCGCGCCGATGCCCACCCACACGGCATAGGCAGTGCCGGTGGGCAGCTGGCGCATGGCTGCGCCCAGCAGCAGCACGCTGGCCACCATGGCCACGATCACGACACTGCTGGGCAGCCAGCGCGTGAACCCGTCCGTGTACTTCAGGCCGACGGCCCAGACGGTTTCGAGCAGGCCCGCGATCAGCAACAGCAGCCAGGCTTGGGAGGTGGACAGGTTCATGGGAACGGCGGCACGCGCGGCGAAGTGACGACCGCGCGCAGTCTAGGCAGGCAGGGCCTGCGGTGCGCCTGTTGCGTGACTACCACCCACAGGCGGTGGTGAATTGCGGCCCGCCCGCTACACCGCCGGCAGCGGGGCCGACGCCGGCACCCACGCACGCAGCGTCTGTGCCACGTCTTCGACGCCGGTCTTGTTCAGCGCCGAAAAGAGGGTCACGCCCACGTCGGCCTCGTCGGTGGCCACCTCGCCCAGCACGGCTTGGGCATCACGCAGCGCCTGGGCCGATTCCTTGCGGTTGAGCTTGTCGGCCTTGGTGAGCAACACCAGCAACTTCACCTCACCGGTGCCCACGCGCGGGGCGATGAAGCTGAGCAGCTGGCGGTCGAGGTCGGTGAAACCGTGGCGCGAATCGACCATCTGCACCACGCCGGCCAGGTTGCGCCGCACTTCCAGGTATTCGGCCATCACCTCCTGCCAGCGCAGCTTGGCGGCCCGCTCCACCTTGGCGTAGCCGTAGCCCGGCAGGTCGGCCAGCAAGGCCTCGGCCCCCTCCTTCGGCCCCACCTCGAACAGGTTGACGTGCTGCGTGCGCCCCGGCGTCTTGGAGGCGAAAGCCAATTGCCGCTGCTGCGTGAGCGTGTTGATCGCGGTGGACTTGCCGGCGTTGGATCGGCCGACGAAGGCGATCTCGGGCAGCTCGGTGACCGGCAGGTGGTGCAGTTGCGAGCCGGTGGTCAGGAAGCGGGCCGTGTGCATCCAGGCCAGCGCGGTGCGGGCTTCGGGGGACGGGGTTTGGTGTCGGGGGAGCTTGGGGGAGGCTGACGCGGTCATGGGCCATTGTAAAATCCGCGGGTTTTGCACAAAAACTGCCCCAAGCCACCATGATGAAGATCATCGCCTCCGTGCTCCTGGCTGCCGCAGTGGCGGCCCCGGCCTCCGCCGCCGAGTCCAAGCCCGCTGCAAAGCCCGATCCGAAGAAGGGCGAGGCGATCTCCACGCAGGTGTGCGCGGCCTGCCACACGGCCGACGGCAACCGCGGCGCGCCGGCCAACCCCATCATCGCCGGCCAGCACCCGGAATACATCGTCAAGCAGCTCACCGAGTTCAAGGCCGGCAAGCGCGTGAATCCCGTGATGCAGGGCTTCGCCGCGCAGCTGAGCGAAGACGACATGAAGAACGTCGCTGCGTTCTACGGCAGCAAGAACGCCAAGCCTGGCTTCGCGAAGAACAAGGACTTGGTGAAGCTGGGCGAGAAGATCTACCGCGGCGGCATCGCCGAGAAACACGTGCCCGCCTGCGCCAGCTGCCACAGCCCCACGGGCGCCGGCATCCCGTCGCAATACCCCCGCCTGGCCGGCCAGCATGCCGACTACACCGAGGCGCAACTCAACGCCTTCCGCCTGGGCGGCCGCAAGAACAACGCGCAGATGAGCACCATCGCCTATGCGATGAACGAGCGCGAGATCAAGGCCGTGGCCGACTACATCGCCGGCCTGCGCTGATCGAACGCTGCGTCGCACTCGCAGCAAAAGGCCGGTTGGTTTCCAACCGGCCTTTTGTTTTTCCGGCCCTCTCATTGGCCGTGACGGCCTGCGGGCCGGCGCGTATAGTGGCTCGGTCGCCTGACTGCCTGCCGCCATGCCTTACGCCCTGCGCACCCGCGACGGCCTCATTGCCAGCCTGCACCGTCAACCCGAGCCCGGCTCCGAATTCCTGCCGCCGGATCACCCTGACGTGCTGGCCTTCCTCGGCCGCGAAGACCAGGTGAACAAGTTCGCCTCCATGGATGCGGGCCTCGTGCGGGTGCTCGAAGACCTGGTGGACGTGCTCATCATGCGCAACGTGATCCGCATCACGGACCTGCCACCCGAAGCACAACAGAAGCTGTTCGACCGCAAGCACTTCCGCGATCGCATGCACAAGAACTCGCTGAAGCTGTTCGAAGGCACCGACTTCAGCGCCGACGACGTGATCCACACCGACTTCGGCAACCTGTAAGGTCCGGGCGCCGCCGCGCGACAGACGCGGAACCGCCTTGTGCGTTTCGCCTCGAACCGTGACCGCTCCGGAGACCTTTGCATGCTGATCCGCCGCCACACCCGCGCCGACAACGGCTTCGTCCACCCCACGCCTTCCGAGATCACCTCACGCGAGGCCTACGAACAACGACGAGACTTCTTGCGGCTGGCCGCCGGCGGTGCGGCGGGTGCCGCGCTGGCAGGCTGGACGGCCCGCGATGCCTGGGCACAGGCCGGCACTGCACGCCCCGGCAAGCTGGCCGCATTGCCCGCCACCCGCAGCGCGCTGCCCGGCGCCGTGGTGATGGACAAGACGACCGCCTACCAGGACGTCACCAGCTACAACAACTTCTACGAGTTCGGCACCGGCAAGGAAGACCCGGCCCGCCATGCCGGCTCGCTGAAGCCGCGGCCGTGGACGGTGAGCATCGAAGGCGCGGTGAAGAAGCCGCAGACGCTGGACCTCGATGCGCTGCTGAAACTTTCTGCGATGGAAGAACGCATCTACCGCCTGCGCTGCGTCGAGGGCTGGTCGATGGTGGTGCCGTGGGTGGGTTACTCGCTGGCCGAACTCATCAAGCGGGTGGAGCCCACCGGCAATGCGAAATACGTGGAGTTCGTGACGCTGGCCGACCGTGCGCAGATGCCTGGCCTGCGCTCTGGCGTGCTCGACTGGCCTTACGTCGAGGGCCTGCGCATGGACGAGGCGATGAATCCGCTCACACTGCTGACCTTCGGCCTCTACGGCGAGGTGCTGCCCAACCAGAACGGCGCACCGCTGCGCGTGGTGGTGCCGTGGAAATACGGCTTCAAGAGCGGCAAGTCGATCCAGAAGATCCGCTTCGTCGAGAAGCAGCCGGTCACGTCGTGGGTGGCCGCGGCGGCACAGGAATACGGCTTCTATTCGAACGTGAACCCGAAGGTGGACCACCCGCGCTGGAGCCAGGCCACCGAGCGCCGCATCGGCGAAGACGGCATCTTCGCGCGCAAGCGGCCCACGCTCATGTTCAACGGCTACGAACCGCAGGTCGGCCAGCTCTATGCGGGCATGGACCTGGCGAAGTTCTTCTGAGCGCCCCGCTTCGGGAGACGACCGATGGACGCCCAGGCGAGGCCGGATGCGCGCGGCATGACCGCCTCGCAACGCCCCCCTGATAGCCGGGTTCGCGCAACCGGCAAGAGTGCACTCACCAAGGCCTTGCTGCACCCGGCAGCCAAGCCTCTGCTCTTCGTGCTGGCGCTGCTGCCGGTGGCTCACCTGTTCTACGGCGCGCTGGCCAACACGCTCGGTGCCAACCCGGCCGAAGCACTGATCCGCGGCACCGGCGACTGGACCTTGCGCCTGCTGTGCGCCACGCTGGCCGTCACGCCATTGCGGCAATGGACGGGGCAGCACGCACTGGCTCGCTTTCGGCGCATGCTGGGCCTCTTCACGTTCTTCTACGCCTGCCTGCACCTGCTCGCCTACGGCTGGCTCGACATGGGCTTCGTGCTGGCAGACATCGCCCGCGACATCGCCAAGCGGCCGTTCATCCTGGTCGGCTTCTCTGCGTCGTTGTTGATGCTGCCGCTGGCCGCCACCTCCTTCAATCGCGCCATCAAGGCCCTGGGCGCGCAACGCTGGCAGCAACTGCACCGGCTGGTCTACCTGGTCGTGCTGCTGGGGCTGCTGCACTTCTTCTGGATGCGCGCCGGCAAGAACGACTTCGCGGAATGGTCTGTCTACGCGGTGATCGTGGCCGTGCTGCTAGGCTGGCGGCTGCGTCGCAACAGGAAGACGCATCCCCTTACAAGCCCCCCATGAGTGTGGTCTGGTGACACCGGGGGCATGCCCGCAGAATGCGCCGCTCGGGCACACGCCCGCCACAGCATGAGCCAGTCCACGCCTTTACCGGAGCCACTGCCCGAACAGCAGCAGGCGACGCAGCCCGAGACCTCCGCCTGCGCCGCCTGGCTGTCCGACGCCGAACAAGCCCAGCAGCGGGGCGACCACCTCAACGGCGTGCGTTGCGCCGAAGCCGCACTGGCCGCCTGCCCGCCTGACGCGCCGGAACTGCGGACCGCCGTGTTGCGCCAGCTGGCCCTGCATCGCTGGCGCCTCGGGCAGTTCGAAGAAGCCATCCTCGCCGCCCGCGAAGCCCTGTCGCTGATTCAACGGGGCGCAGACGTCGCGCCGCGCTGCGAAGTGTTGTGCCTGATGGCCATTTCGTACAGCGAGATCGGGCTGCAGGAAGAAGCGCTGAAGCATGCCACCGCCGCGTTCGAGCTGGCACGCGAGCGTGGCGACCGACTGTGGATGTCGTGGTCGCTCAACCGCATCGGCACCTGCTACGAAAGGCTGGGCGACCCAGCCCAGGGCGAGCGCTTCCTGCTGCAGGCGCTGGGCGAAGCGCAGACGCTGCAGGACCAGGACACGACGCTGACTGCACTGAACAACCTGATGGCCACCACGGTGGGCGCCTACTACCTGCACCGGCGGCACGACGATGAAGAGGCCGCCACGGCGGCGCTCAAACGGGCACGGCTGTACGGCAGCGAAGCGCTGGCGCTGGCGCGGCAGACCGGCGACAGCTACCGGCAAGCCGTGACGGGCGGCAACCTGGGCGAGGTGCTGGGGCTCTCCGGCGAACGCGAGGCGGCATTCGAACTGCTCGACGGCACGCTGGCCATCGCCCGCGCGCAGGGCTACCGGGCGGTGGAGCTGCGCACGCTGCACAGTTGCGGCGAGGTGCTGACCCGCTGCGGCGACCACGAGCGTGCCGTGGAGCTGCTGGAAGCGGCGCTGCGCGAGCTCGAGAGCCAGGAACACGAAACCACCCGCGTGCGGGTGCATTCGGCGCTGCACCGCAGCTACAAGGCGCTGGGGCGTTATCGCGAGGCGCTCGAACACTGCGAGGCCTACCACGACCTCGAACTCAAGCGCGCCGCCTCGCAGCACCAGGCTCAGGCGCGGCTGATGATCAACCGCATCGAGGTCGAGCAGGCGCTGCTCCAAGGCGAACGCGCCCGCCTGGACGCCGAACGCCAGCGCCTGAAGGCCGCCGAGCTCGAAGCCGAAAAGCACCGGCTCGAAGCCAGCGCCCGCGAGCTGCACCGCCACGCGCTCGAAGACCAGCTCACCGGCCTGGCCAACCGCCGGCGCGTGGACCACGAGCTGCCGCAACTGTTCGGCCGTGCACGCGAGCTCGGCCGCCCCTTGAGCGTGGCCGTGGCCGACCTCGACAACTTCAAGTCCATCAACGACAACCATGGCCACCTCGTCGGCGACGAGGTGCTGCGGGTGGCGGCGCAGATCTTCCGCGCCAACACGCGCGGCTCCGACGTGCTGGCGCGGTTCGGCGGCGAGGAGTTCCTGCTGCTGTTCGTCGATACGCCGCTGCTGGTGGCACACGAGGTGTGCGAGCGCCTGCGCGCCGAATTCGAGAGCTACCCGTGGCACCGCCTGGCACGTGGCCTGTCGGTCACGATCAGCCTCGGCCTGTGCGATGCCACCCCCGACCCGGACGCCGCCCGCATGCTGGCACGCGCCGATGGCGCGCTCTATCACGCGAAGCGTTCCGGCCGCAACCGCGTGAAGGTGGACCTGCCGCTGCGGCACCACTCGGCGCAGGACGAACCCGGCCACGGCGGGGGCTGACTTCACGAGCCCCGGCAGGCTTCAAGCGGAGGGCGTCGACATGACACAGACCCAAACGCTCGCGATCGCACTCCTCGGCGCCAGCCTGCTGACCGCGGCACTCGTGGCGCACGGCCGCAACGCCACCGCGCCTGCACGGCCACAGGCACCTGCGCAGACGCCTGCGTCGAAACAGGCCGCCATCGCCACACTGCCGCCCGGCCACTGGCTGGAGCTGCCCAGCACGAAGATCCGCAGCGTGGCACCCAAGCCGCCACAACGCGGCTCATTGACCGGCGTGGTGAAGGCCTGGGGCGGCGGCGCCGTCGACACCGTGCGCAGCCGCCTGCTCGTGTGGGGCGGCGGCCATGGCGACTACTGGGGCAATGAGGTCTATGCGCTCGATCTCAACACGCTGACCATGCGGCGCGTCGTGGAGCCGAGCCCGGCCACGGCGTCTTCGAACTGCAAATCCGCACTGCCGGACGGCAGCCCGACCTCACGGCACACCTACGGCGGACTCACCTACGTCGCGCACACCGACCAGCTGTTTTCGGTGAACGGCTCGCTCACGCCCTGCGGCTTCGGCGAGCCGGCCACCTGGACTTACGACTTCGGCACCAGCCAGTGGCGGCTGCGCGTGGCCGACTCAGGCACCACGCCGTTCGGCACGATGGCCGTGTACGACCCGCAGACACGCGACGTCTACGTGAAGGACACGGTCAACTTCCTCGTGTATTCGACAGCAACGCACAGCTACTCGACGCTCAACCGCGTGAGCCAGCCGGTGGACTACCACCTCTCGGCCACCATCGACACGAAACGGCGCAAGTTCGTGATGATCGGCGACGGCGTGCAGGTGATCGACCTCAAGACCCACCTGATCGAAACGCTGCCCACGCGCAACGCGCCGGCCTTCGTGACCGGCAAGCAGTCGCCCGGCATCGGCTACGACCCGGTGGCCGATCGCATCGTCGCGTGGCACGGCGGCAGCCAGGTGTATGCGCTCGACATGGACACCGCCACCTGGACGCAGGTGGCCATGAATGCCGGCCCCACCGCCTCGGCGCCGGAGCAAGGCACCTTCGGGCGCTGGGGCTACGTGCCGCAGCACCGCGTGTTCGTGCTCGTCAACGACGTGGACCAGAACGCCTGGGTGTTCAGGCTCGCCAAATGAAGGCCCACGGCGGCGCAGTGTGCGCTGCCGTGGGGGTTCTTCACTTGACCGTGGCTTCGGCCGGTTGCTCGCGCAATGCCGGGGCCGGCGTGCCGCGTGCCAGCACGGGCTTCAACGCCACGCCCGTGTGGCTGCCAGCCTTCACCACCGCCTCGGGCGTGCCGGCCACCACCACCTGGCCACCGCCGGTGCCGCCTTCGGGGCCCAGGTCGATGACCCAATCGGCCTCGGCGATCACGTCGAGGTCGTGCTCGATCACCACCACGCTGTGGCCGCCGTCCACCAGGCGGTGCAGCACGCGGATGAGCTTCTCGACGTCGGCCATGTGCAGGCCGACGGTCGGCTCGTCGAGCACGTAGAGCGTGTGCGGCGGCTTCTGGCCACGGCGCGTCACGTCGTCGCGCACCTTCGAGAGCTCGGTGACCAGCTTGATGCGCTGCGCCTCGCCGCCGGAAAGCGTAGGTGACGGCTGGCCGAGGGTGAGGTAGCCCAGCCCCACGTCCTTCAGCAGCTGCAGCGGGTGCGCGATGGAGGGCATCGACGCGAAGAACTCCACCGCCTCGTCCACTTCCATCTGCAGCACGTCGCCGATGCTCTTGCCGCGCCAGGTGACGGCCAGCGTCTCCGGGTTGAAGCGAGCGCCGTGGCACAGGTCGCAAGGCACCTTCACGTCGGGCAGGAAGGCCATCTCGATGGTGCGCATGCCCTGGCCCTCGCAGCCGGGGCAGCGGCCCTCGCCGGTGTTGAAGCTGAAGCGGCCGGCGGCATAGCCGCGGGCCTTGGCCTCCAGCGTTTCGGCGAACAGCTTGCGGATGGTGTCCCAGAAGCCGATGTAGGTGGCGGGGCACGAGCGCGGCGTCTTGCCGATGGGCGTCTGGTCCACCTCGAGCACGCGGTCCACGCCGTCGAAGCCGGACAGCCACGTGCAGCCGCTCCAGGCCGGCGCGGTGCCGGCGGCCATCGCGTCGCGGCCAGCCTTGCTGCCCTTCAGCGACGCGGCCGCCTGCACGTTGGCCAGCAGCACATCGCGCGCGAGCGTCGATTTGCCGGAGCCCGACACGCCGGTCACCGCTACCAGCCGCTGCAGCGGCACGCGCACGTCGACGTTGCACAGGTTGTGCAGCGAGGCGCCGTGCACCGTCAACCACGACAGCTCCCGCTCCCCAGCGGGGAGCGGGGGCAATACCCTGCGCCTCGGCTGCAGCGGATGCTTCAGCGGCGCCTGCAGGAAGCGCCCGGTCAGCGAGTCCTCATGGGCGGCCAGCTCCGCGGCCGTGCCTTGCGCGATGACGCGGCCGCCGCGTTTGCCGGCGCCGGGCCCGATGTCGATGATGTGGTCGGCACGGCGGATGGTGTCTTCGTCATGCTCCACCACCACCAGCGTGTTGCCCTGGTCGCCGAGCTTGTGCAGCGCGTCGAGCAGGATCTGGTTGTCGCGTGGGTGCAGGCCGATGGTGGGCTCGTCGAGCACGTAGCACACACCCTGCAGGTTGGAGCCCAGCTGCGCAGCGAGGCGGATGCGCTGTGCCTCGCCGCCGCTCAGCGTGGGCGCCGCCCGGTCGAGCGTGAGGTAGCCGAGCCCCACTTCCTCGAGGAAGCTCAGGCGGTTGCGGATCTCCGAGATCACGTCGCGCGCGATCGTGGCCTCGCGGCCGTCGAGCTTCTGGCCTTCGATCCAGCGGCGCGCTTCGATCACGGAACGCTCGGCCACCGCCGCGATCGACTCGCCGCGGAAGCGCACTGCCAGCGACGTGGGGTTGAGCCGCGCGCCATGGCAGGTGTCGCACGGCGCATCGACCACGTCTTCGACCTCGGGTTCGCCGAAGGTCCTTTCGCGGCCCTTGTTGTCGTCGTCCTGCACCGAGTCGTCGTACGCACGGCGCTGCTCGCGCGTGAGCGTCAGGCCCGTGCCCACGCAGTCGGGGCACCAGCCGTGCTTGGAGTTGTACGAGAACATGCGCGGGTCGAGCTCGGGGAAGCTGGTGCCGCATTGCGGGCAGGCGCGCTTGGTGGAAAACACCTTCACGCGGCCGATGCGCGACGTCGGGGCGCCGGCCATCATCGCGCCCTTGAGCCCGTCCAACGGGCCCAGCAGGTGCATCACGCCCTTGCCGTGGTCGAGCGTCTGCGCGAGCAGCTGGCGCAGCTCGGCCTCGTTGTCGGCGCTCACGACCACGTCGCCCACCGGCAGCTCGATCGTGTGCTCCTTGAAGCGGTCGATGCGCGGCCACTTGTCGGTGGGCAGGAACTCGCCGTCCACCCGCAGGTGCGAGTAGCCACGCTGCTTGGCCCACTTGGCGAGATCGGTATAGACGCCCTTGCGGTTGACCACCAGCGGCGCGAGCAGGCCCACGTGCTGGCCCTTGTATTCACGCAGCAGCTGCGCGGCAATGGATTCGGGCGTCTGCGGCTGAACGGGCACGCTGGCATCGGCCGTGCAATGCGGGCAGTACTGCACGCCCAGCTTCACATAGAGCAGCCGCAGGAAGTGGTAGACCTCGGTGGTGGTGGCCACCGTGCTCTTGCGCCCGCCGCGCGAGAGGCGCTGCTCGATGGCCACCGTGGGTGGAATGCCGTACACCGCATCCACCTCGGGCCGGCCCGCGGGCTGCACGATGCTGCGCGCATAGGCATTGAGCGATTCGAGATACCGCCGCTGCCCTTCGTTGAACAGGATGTCGAAGGCCAGTGTGGACTTGCCGGAGCCGGACACGCCGGTCACCACGCTGAATTTGCCGCGCGGGATGTCCACGCTCATGCCCTTGAGGTTGTGCTCGCGGGCATTGACGATCTGGATCAGCTCGTCGGTGACGCGCTTGGCTTCGGCGCGGCGCGAAGTCACCAGCGACTGCAGCGGCCGGCCTTCTTCGACCGCATGGCCCTGGTCTCCCAGTGCCTTCGCGTACTCGCGCAGCGCCTCGCCGGTGAAGGAAGTCGGGTGCGCCTTGAGGTCATCAGGCGTGCCCGTCGCCACGATCAGCCCGCCTGCTTCGCCGCCTTCGGGCCCCAGGTCCACCAGCCAGTCGCTGGCGCGGATCACGTCGAGGTTGTGCTCGATGACGATGAGCGAGTGGCCCGCGTCGAGCAGCTTGCGGAAGGCCCGCATCAGCTTGGCGATGTCGTCGAAGTGCAGGCCGGTGGTGGGCTCGTCGAACAGGAACAGCGTGCCCTTCTTCGCCACGGCCTGCTTCGTGGCCGTGGCGTTCTTGGCCGCGTCGGCCAGGAAGCCGGCGAGCTTGAGGCGCTGCGCCTCGCCACCACTCAGCGTGGGCACCGGCTGGCCGAGCTTCACGTATTCGAGGCCCACGTCGGCCAGCGGCTGCAATGCGCGCACCACCTCGCGGTCTTCTGCAAAGAGGCGCACCGCGTCGGCCACGGTGAGCTCGAGCACGTCGTTCACGTCGAGCTGCTTGCCGCCTCGCTCGACCTTCACGTCGAGGATCTCGGCGCGGTAGCGCTTGCCGTCGCAGTCGGGGCAGCGCAGGTACACGTCGGAGAGGAACTGCATCTCCACGTGCTCGAAGCCCGAGCCGCCGCAGGTGGGGCAGCGGCCGTCACCCGCGTTGAAGCTGAACATGCCGGCGCCATAGCCGCGCTGCCTGGCCAGCGGCGCATCGGCAAAGATGGCGCGCAGCGTGTCGAACGCACCCACGTAGCTGGCCGGGTTGGAACGCGCGGTCTTGCCGATGGGCGACTGGTCCACGAACACCGCATCGCTCAGCCAGTCGGCTCCGAGCAGCTGGTCGTGCTCGCCCGGCGATTCGGTGGCCTTGCCGAAATGGCGCGCGAGCGCCGGGAACAGCACGTCCTGCATCAACGTGCTCTTGCCGGAGCCCGACACGCCGGTCACGCACACGAGCCGCTGCAGCGGGAACTCGACGCTCACGTCCTTCAGGTTGTGCTCGCGCACGCCCTGCAGCAGCAGCTTGGGCGTATTGCCGTCCACCGGGCGCTGGAAGCCCAGGCCGATGTGGCGGCGCGCCCCGAGATAGGCACCGGTCAGCGTCTCGGCCGCCTTGAGGTCTTCGGGCGTGCCGTCGAACACGATGCGCCCACCTTGCGTGCCCGGGCCCGGGCCGAGGTCGAGCACGCGGTCGGCGGCCAGCATCACGGCGGGGTCGTGCTCCACCACCACCAGCGTGTTGCCGGCATCGCGCAGCCGGTGCATCGCCTCGACGATGCGGTTCATGTCGCGCGGGTGCAGGCCGATGCTGGGCTCGTCGAGCACGAACAGGGTGTTGACGAGCGAGGTGCCCAGCGCCGTGGTGAGGTTGATGCGCTGCACCTCGCCGCCCGACAGCGTGCGGCTCTGGCGGTCGAGCGTGAGGTAGCCGATGCCCACGTCGCACAAATACTTGAGGCGAGTGCGGATCTCGTCGAGCAGCAGGCTCAACGCGTCGTCGAGCATGCTGCTCGGCAGCGTGAGCTCGTCGAAGAAGCGGCGCAGCTTGTCGATGGGCAGCAGCATGAGGTCGTGCAGGCTGAGGCCCGGCAGCGCTTCGAGCGGCTCGCGGCTGAAGCCCACGCCCACCGGCAGGAAACGCTTCTCCGGAAGCAGCACCGCATCGGCGCCCTCCTTCGTGCCCAGGCGCCACAGCAGCGATTCGAGCTTGAGCCGTGCGCCGCCGCAGGCACCGCAGGGCGTGTAGCTGCGGTACTTCGACAAGAGCACGCGGATGTGCATCTTGTAGGCCTTGCTCTCCAGGTATTCGAAGAAGCGCTTGATGCCGTACCACTGCTTGTTCCAGTTGCCGTTCCAGTGGGGTGAACCGTCGATCACCCAGGCGCGCTGCGCCGGCGGCAGCTGGCTCCAGGCGGTGTCGCGCGGAATGCCGGCCTCGCCGGCGTACTTGAGCAGGTCGTCCTGGCATTCCTTCCAGGCCGGCGTCTGCAGCGGCTTGATGGCGCCGGCGCGCAGCGTCTTGCGGTGGTCGGGGATCACCAGGCCCCAGTCCACGCCGATCACGCGGCCGAAGCCGCGGCAGATCTCGCAGGCGCCGAAGGCCGAGTTGAACGAGAACATCGCGGGCGTGGGGTGCGAGTAGCGGGCTTCGCTGTCGGGGCTGTGCAGGCCCGAGGAAAAGCGCCACAGCTCGGGCTCGCCTTCGTCCTTGAGCGCATACACGTTGACCCGCCCGCTGCCGCGCTTGAGCGCCACCTCCAGCGCTTCGATCACGCGGGCCTTTTCGGTGCCTTCGAGGCGGAAGCGGTCGGCCACCACGTCCAGAAGCTTGCGCGGGCCTGCGGGCGTGGCCACTTCGCGCTCGGCCTGCACGCGCGTGTAGCCGCTGGCAGCGAGCCACTGCTCCACTTCCTCGGCCGTGGTGTTGGCCGGCAGCTCGACCGGGAAGGTCACCACCAGCCGCTGCCCATTGGCAGTACGTGTCAGCAGCTCGGCGTAGATGCTTTCGGGGTTGTCCTCGCGCACCGGCTTCGCGGTTTCCTTGTCGAACAGCTGCGCGGCACGCGCGAACAGCAGCTTCAGGTGGTCGTTCAGCTCCGTCATCGTGCCGACCGTCGAGCGCGACGTGCGCACCGGGTTGGTCTGGTCGATGGCGATGGCCGGCGGCACGCCGTCCACGTGGTCCACCGCGGGACGGTCCATGCGGTCGAGGAACTGGCGCGCATAGGCCGAGAAGGTCTCGACGTAGCGGCGCTGGCCTTCGGCATAGAGCGTGTCGAACACCAGGCTGGACTTGCCCGAGCCGCTGGGGCCGGTGACCACCGTGAGTTCGCCGGTGGCGATGTCGAGGTCGAGGTTCTTGAGGTTGTGCTGGCGCGCGCCGCGAATGCGGATCAGGCCACTGCGGGAAGAGCCGTTAGCCATGGAATGAGGGAGGGGCTGGGCGGAGGAAGGGGAAAGATTGTAGGAAGCACCCCGCCTTCGTGCCGGGCCCGGGGGCCTAAAGCCTTCGCCGCCGCGGGGCTGGTGTTTCGTGCGCCAAGCGCGCGGCCGGCTCGCTTCGACGCGCAAGAACACCGCGGGCGGGCTCATGCGTCGGGCAGGCCACACATCCATCCGTGACGGATGCCCGGCGAATGGCCGGAATAACAGCTTGTTTCGGTAAAACCGCGATGCGCTAAGGCCACAGCCGCGGAACACTTTCATCAGACGACGCTACCCTGCGCCGTTTTTCCTCTCGGAGGGTTCGGGGTCCATGCAACCGAAGCGGTATGCAAGAGCGACGGCGGCGATCACGCTGTTGCTGAACCTGGCGGCAACATCACCGGCTGTCGCACAGATCGTCATTGGCCAGACCTCGGGCTTCACCGGCTCGGCGGCCACCGGCGTGAAAGAAAACACCGACGGCGCCAAGCTGTATTTCGATGCGGTGAACGCACACGGCGGCGTCAACGGCCAGAAGATCGAGCTGGTGTCGGTGGACGACAAGTTCGACCCCAAGCTGGCGGCCGAGAACGCGAAGAAGCTCATCACCGAGAAGAAGGTGATCGCGCTGTTCCTGAACCGCGGCACGCCGCATTCCGAAGCGATCATGCCCTTGCTGAAGGAATACAAGGTGCCGCTGATCGGCCCTTCCACCGGTGCGATGTCGCTGCACAACCCGGTGCACCCTTACGTGTTCAACGTGCGCGCCACCTACCAGCGCGAAGCCGAGAAGGCCACGCAGCACCTGGCCACCATCGGCATCACGCGCATCGGCATCCTGCAGACCGACGACTCCTTCGGCGGCGACGCGGTGCAGGGTGCTCTGCGTGGGCTTCAGAAAGCCAAGGTGGAGCCGCTGTTCCTCGAGAAATTCGACCGCGCCAAGCCCGACTTCGCGAAGATGACGCAGGTGGTGATGCAGCACGCGCCGCAGGCGGTGATGTTCATCGGCTCGGCCAACACGGTGGCCGAAGGCACCAAGGCCCTGCGCGCGGCGGGGTCGCGTGCGCAGGTGGTCACGCTGTCGAACAACGCCTCGGGCGGTTTCGTCAAGCTGCTTGGCGAACACGGTCGCGGCACCATCGTCACGCAGGTGTTCCCCTACGAGCGCTCGCTGGCCGCGCCGATCGTGAAGGAAGCCGCCGACCTGGCCAAGGAAAAGGGCATCGACGAGGTGACGCCCGCGATGCTGGAAGGTTTTGCGGCCGCCAAGGTGGTGGTCGAAGGCCTGCGCCGCGCCGGGCCCAACCCCACGCCGGCCAAGCTGGTGCAGGCGCTCGAGACCTTCCGCCGCGTGGACATCGGGGGCCTGGAAGTCAGCTTCAGCCCCACCGATCATTCGGGGCTGGACTATTCGGACCTGTCCATCATCGGACCGGAAGGGAAGTTCAGGCGGTGATGAAACCACCCCCGTAGCGCCTCGCGGTGCTCCCCTCGAGGAGCGCCGCAAGGCCCGGCAGAGGGCGGATCCGGCGCTCACTCGAAGGCGCTGAAACAACGAAGAAGAGGAGAACAGCATGAAAGCAGGAAAACTGCTCGTCGGGGCCGCGCTGGTAGCGGCCCTGGCCAGCTTCAGCGCCACGGCGCAGATCGTGGTCGGCCAGACCGCCGGCTTTTCCGGCGTGGCGGCGGCCGGCGTGAAGGAAACGTTCGACGGCGCCAAGCTCTACATCGACGCCATCAACGAGCAAGGCGGCGTGAACGGCCAGAAGATCGAGTTGATCTCCCTGGACGACAAGTTCGACCCCAAGCTGGCCGCCGAAAACGCGAAGAAGCTGATCACCGAGAACAAGGTGCTCACGCTCTTCCTCACGCGTGGCACGCCGCACACGCTGGCCATCGTGCCGCTGCTGGCCGAATACAAGGTGCCGCTGGTGGCGCCTTCCACCGGCGCGATGGCGCTGCACCAGCCGGTGAACCCCTACATCTTCAACGTGCGCGCCACCTACCAGCGCGAGGCCGAGCGTGCCATCCGCCACCTGAGCCTCATCGGCCTGGAACGCATCGCCATCCTGCAGGTGGACGACAGCTTCGGCGCCGACGCCGTGCAAGGCGCGCAGAAGGGCTTCGAGGCGGTGAACAAGCAGCCCGTGGTGGTGGAAAAGTTCGACCGCGCGAAGCCCGACTTCAGCCCGGTGGCGCCCAAGATCGCCAAGGCCGATGCGCAGGCGGTGCTGTTCATCGGCTCGGGCGCCGCGGTGGCCGATGGCGTGAAGGCGCTTCGCGACGCCGGCTCGCGCGCGCAGATCGTCACGCTGTCGAACAACGCGTCGAGCGGCTTCATCAAGCAGCTGGGCGACAACGCCCGCGGCACCATCGTCACGCAGGTGTTCCCTTACGAGCGCTCACTGTCGGCCCCCATCGTGAAGGAAGCGGTGGACCTCATGCGCGCCAAGGGCGGCAGCGAGGTGTCGCCGGCCATGATGGAAGGCTTCGCCGCCGCCAAAGTGTTGGTCGAGGGGCTGCGACGCGCCGGCGCCAACCCCACGCGCGAGAAGTTGGTCACGGCACTCAACAGCATCCGCAAGCTGGACATCGGCGGGATGGAAGTAAGCTTCACCCCCGGCGACCACACCGGCCTGGACTACGCTGATCTCTCCATCATTGGCCAGGACGGCAAGTTCCGTCGTTAGGCTGGGCCTGTTGACCGGACAGCATGCCCTGCCCCGGCCGCTGGCCGGCCTTGCAGACGTCCGGCAACACGGCATGAACCGATCCTCCATCGGCAAGACGCACCCGCAGTCCAACGCCCACGACAGCAGCCCGCCCGGCCGCGGCCACGAAGACGCGCACGCCCAGGCGCGCTACGAGCGCGCGCTCGCCGGCTCGCACGACGGCTTCTGGGAGCGTGACCTGCGCACCGGCGTGAGCTGGTATTCGCCGAGCTTCCGCGCGCTGTTCGGCTTCGCGCCGCACGAGCTGCCCAACGACGAGAACGTGCGCGCCAACGTCAACGCACGCATCCACCCCGACGACGTCGAGGCCTTCCTGGCGGCCAACCAGCACGCCATCGACACGCTGGGCAGCTTCAGCTACGAAGTGCGCTTTCGCGACCGGCACGACCGCTGGCGCTGGGTGCGCGGCCGCGGCAAGGTATGGCCTGGCCCCGACGGCCGTGCCGCCGTGATCTCCGGCACCACCACCGACGTGCACGAGGAAAAGATCGCGCAGCAGGCGCTGGCAGCACTGTCGCGCCGCTTCGAGCGCGCGGTGCTGGCGGCCGACGAAGCGGTGTTCGAGCGCACCGTGGGCTCCGACGAGCTGTACGTTTCCGACCGCTTCGCCGAACTGCTGGGCCGCCTGCCCAGCCAGATACCGCGCCAGCGCAGCCGCGTGCTCGAGTGGATCCACCCGGACGACCGCCAGCGCTTCGACGCCGACAACGAAGCCGGCCTGGCACACCTGGGCCGCTGGACCACCAACTACCGGCTGCTGTGCAGCGACGGCGACTACCGCTGGTTCCGCGAGCACGCCGTGGCCGAGCGCGACGCCACAGGCCAGGTGCGCGTGACCGGCGTGATCGCCGACATCCACGAGCAGGTGCTGGCGCACGAGCAGCTCGAGCACCACCAGGACCGCCTCGAAGGGCTGGTGCAGGAGCGCACCGCGCGCCTGGAGGCGGCGCTTGCGCTGGCCGAGCAGCAGCGCGCCGAGGCCGACCGCGCCAACCAGGCCAAGTCGCTGTTCCTGGCACACATGAGCCACGAGATCCGCACGCCGCTCAACGGCGTGCTGGGCCTCACCGAGCTGGCGCTCAACGCCTGCCACGACGACGTGCAGCGCCGCTACCTGCAGCTGGCGCTGCAGTCGGGCCGCTCGCTGTTGCACGTGATCAACGACGTGCTCGACTTCTCGCGCATCGAAGCCGGCAAACTCGCCTTGCACGAAGAGCCGTTCGACCTGGCCGACACCGTGGCCGAGGCCTTGCGCGGCGTCACCTCGCTGCGTGCGACGGGCGTGCGCTTCATGTACGACTACGTCGGCGGACACACCACCATGCTGGGCGACGAGGCACGCGTGCGGCAGGTGCTCACCAACCTTCTGGGCAATGCGGTCAAGTTCACGCAGCAGGGCTACGTCACCGTCTCCACCCTCGTGCGCGAGGAAGGCCCGGGCCTCGTCCGCGCCGAGATCGAGGTGAGCGACACCGGCATCGGCATGGACTCCGCCACGCTGGGCCGCGTGTTCGACCCCTTCGTGCAGGGCGACGACAGCGTGTCGCGCCGCCACGGCGGCACGGGCCTCGGCCTGTCCATCGCGCAGGGGCTGGCGCAGTCGATGGGCGGCGCCATCGAGGCACGCAGCCAGCCCGGCGCCGGCTCGTGTTTCACCGTCTCGCTGCCGCTGCGGCTCGACTCGGCCGGCGCGCCGCTGCCAGCGCCCGCGCCCGGCGGCCTTGCCTGGCTGGTCTACCCCGTGGAGCCGCAGGCGCGCTGGACGCAACGCCGCTTCGTGCGCCTGGGCTGGGCCACCCGCACGATGACGAGCCTCGACGAGGCCATCGACCGCTCGCGCCTCGAACCGCCGCCCGACCTCGTGATGCTGCCGGGCCACCTCTCGAGCGACACCGAAGGCCTGGCGCGCCTGCGTGCCGCGCTGCCGGCGGTGCAGATCGTCATCGTGATGCGGGCCGACTGGCACCTGAAGACGCTCGAACAGCTGGCCGGCTCGCTGGCCATCGACATCGCGCTGTCGCCGCTCACGCCGAAGGACCTGCAACGCATCACCGCGCCCAAGGCTCCGCCGCCTCAACCGGTCGCGGCGCCCACCGAGGCGGCCACCCACAAGCCCCGATGGCAAGGCCGCACCGTGCTGCTGGTGGAAGACAACCCGGTGAACCGTCTGATCGGCGAAGAGATGCTGAGGAGCCTGGGGCTGGTGGCCGAGTCGGTGGAAAGCGGCGCCGACGCACTGGCCCGCTGCCGCGCCCGCGCGCCCGACCTGGTGCTGCTGGACGTGCAGATGCCCGAGATGGACGGCTACGAAGCCTGCCGCCACCTGCGCGCCTGGCAGGTGAAGGGCGACATGCGCCGCTTCCCCATCGTGGCGCTCACCGCCCATGCCATGCAGGCCGACCGCGACGCCGCACGGCGCGCGGGGATGGACGGCTTTCTGACCAAGCCGATCGACCTGGGCACGCTCGAGGCCGAGCTCGATCGCTGGCTGGCCGGCTGAGCTTCACTGTCGAACGCGGAATCCAACAACACGAATGTCAACCCAATTGCGCACCACCACCACACCCATCGAAGCATTGATCGTGGTGGCGATCTGCTTCGGCTGGGCAATTGCCTTTTCAACTTGGTCAGTCGCGGAAAACTTCCAGCACGGAGAGTTCAATGATGCTGCCCTGCACCGCATCGTCATCACGGAATTCATCTGCACCGGGATAGCGCTCACGTTCCTGCGCGCACGGGGATACGCGGTCTCAGCTCTGTACCCTGCGCCATCCGGAATCGGCGCAGCCATTGCCGTGCTGCTCTATGTCGCATCCGTATGGGCAAGCTGGATCGCCACGTTGCCCTTTGCAGCCGCTCATCAACCTATCGACGACATGATGGCAACCGCAAGCCCATCGTTGACTGCAATCATCACGATGGCCTTGGTCAACGGCGCCTTCGAAGAAGTCTTTCTGCTGGGATTTCTGTTGCGCGGCTTGCGCGCTCACGGGCTCTCCATTGCGCTTGGTGTTTCCCTGTTGGTCCGCGTTCTCTACCACCTCTACCAGGGCCCATTGGGCGCAATTTCCGTGCTCGGCTTCGGCTTGGTGCTAAGCCTGTATTTCGTTCGGTCCGGTTCGCTGTTTCCCCCCGTGCTGGCACACGTGGTGGCCGATATCGTTCCGTTCCTCTAGTCTAGGTACACCTCTGGCCTCCGAACCGGTGATCCGACTGCCGCCGGAATTCGCTCGGCGTCATGCCCTTGATCTCGAGAAAGCGCCGGTTGAAGTTGGCCACGTTGTTGAAGCCCACCTCGTAGCAGATGTGGGTGACGTAGCGGTCGGTCTCCATGAGCAGCTGGCAGGCGCGGTTGATGCGCACGCGGTTCACGAAGTCGGTGAAGTTGTTGCCTGTGGCACGGCGGAAGAAGCGCGAGAAGCGGCTTTCGCTCATGCCCAGCTCGGCGGCCACGTCGGCCAGCGACACGGGCTGCGCGATGTGCTCGGTGATGCGACTGACGATCGCGTTGATCTGGTCGAGCTGGATGTCGTCGTCGGCGCCTTGCATCTGCACGGCCGAGAGCAGCCGGTAGTCGGTGCAGCGCGCGAGGTCGGCCAGGTATTCGCAGAACGCGCCGAAGCGCTGGATGCCGCGTGCGGCCTTCACGCGCTGCCAGTGCTCGTGCGCACGCTGCGACAGGCCGAAGAACTCGATGCCATGCCTGGCGCGCTCGAGCATCGGCAGCACTTCTGCAAGCTCGGGGATCTGCTCGGCGGCGCGCTCGATGGGCGCGTGCGCGAACTGGATCACCAGGTCGCGTTCGGCCACGCCGTCTTCGGGCAAGTCCATCGAAATCCAGTTATGCGGCAGGCGTGGGCCAGTGAGCACCAGGTGACCGGGCTGGAAGGGGCCGATCCAGTCGCCGACGAAGGCCTTGCCCGAGGTGGCCACGATGAGGTGCAGCTCGTATTCGTCGTGGAAGTGCCAGCGCGCCAGCGGCGTGGGAAAGCCATGCGACAGGCAGCGCACGACACCGGTTTCCTCCGGCGCCTCGTAGCCCAGCGAGGGCGAGCGCGCGTAATCGCGCTCCAGCTCGGGCTGGCGCTGACGCGGGACGTTGCGATCACGGTTCGAGGCCATGGGTAATCGAGGGCCCTGTGTACCTGCGTGCTGTTGCCAGGTGGACACCAGGGAACGGGCTTCCGGTCAATTCATCACGTTACCGCCATCGACGTTCAAAGTCTGTGCGGTGATGTACGAGGCCTCGGCACTGGCGAGGAACACCGCGGCGCCGGCAACGTCTTCGGGCGTGCCCATGCGGCCCAGCGGCACGGCCTTGCCGACCGCCACCTTCTTCTCGCCGGGCGCAAGGCCTTCATACCGCGCGAACAGCGCATCGACGTGCTTCCACATCGGCGTGTCGATCACGCCCGGCGCGATGGCGTTGACGCGGATGCCGTGCGGCGCCATCGCCAGCGCCGCGCTTTGCGTGTAGCTGATCACCGCGGCCTTGGTGGCGCAGTAATGCGACACCAAGGCCTCGCCGCGACGGCCGGCCTGCGAGGCAAGGTTGATCACCGCGCCGTTCACGCCTGCGGCCACCATCTGCCGCAGCACCGCCTGCATCGTGAAGAACATGCCCTTCACGTTGACGGCGAAAAGCTTGTCGTACATGGCCTCATCTCCTTCGAGCAGCGGCGCCATGTCGAAGATGGCGGCGTTGTTGAACAGCACCTCGATGGGGCCATGGGATTTTGCGGCGCCCTCCGTCAACGCCGCCACGTCGGTGCGGTTCGTCACGTCGGCCTGCGCATAACGCAACGCGCCGTCGTAGCGCGCGGCCAGCGCCTGCACGGCGGGCGGCGGCTCGCTAGCCAGATCGGCGATGGTGCAGCGCGCGCCCTCGCGCAAGTAAGCCTCGGCCACGGCCAGGCCGATGCCACCGCCCGCGCCGGTGAGCAGGGCGTGCCGGCCCTGCAGTCGTCCACTCATCGTTGGTGCTCCTTGAGGAAGTGGGCCACGCGTTCGGTGGCGGTTCGCATGGCTGCGATGAGCCGCAGGTCACCGGCCAGCGGGCCCCACAACACACCGTCCGCACAAAAGGCAGCCACCGGATCAGCGGCCATGCAGATGGTGCGCCCCACTGCCGGGTCCATGCCCTGGTCCTGGTACTCGTAGGGCAGTTCGCCGCGATGCCACACGTGCAGGAAGACAAGGAACAACGCCGGCAGCATGGCCACGCTGGCGATGCTTTCGCCGCGCGCGAGCCGCTCGCGGATGGTGGGCGCGATGAAGCCGGGGATCTTGGCGAAGCCGTCCATCGCCACGCGCTGGTTGGTGTCGCGGATGGCCGGGTTCGAGAAGCGGTCGAGCACCACGTCGCGATACGCGGCCAGGTCGATGGGGCTGGGCCGCTCCTGCGTGTGCAGGCACGGGATCACGTCGTCGGTGACGTAGTCGAACGCGAGCTCGCGCACCGCCTCGTCTTGCGTGCCCTCGTGGATGAAGCGGTAGCCCAGCAGCGTGCCGGCCCAGGCGATGCAGCTGTGGCTCGCATTGAGGATGCGGATCTTGGCCTCCTCAAACGGCGCCACCGAATCGACCATCTGCACGCCGACCTTTTCCCATTCAGGCCGGCCGTTGCAGAAGTCGTCTTCGATCACCCACTGGATGAAGTTTTCGGCCATCAACGCGGCCTCGTCGTCCACGCCGGTGGCGGCCTTCACCCGCTCGCGCACTTCGGGTGCCGGGCGCGGCGTGATGCGATCGACCATCGCGTTGGGCGCCGTGGTGTTGACTTGCACCCAGTCGAGCAGCGCGGCATCGCCGACGAGCTCGATGAACTGCTGCAAGCCCAGGTAGAAGCGCTCGCCGTTGTGGCGCAGGTTGTCGCAGTTGAGCAGCGTCACCTTGCCGGCGCCGGCCTCTCGTCGCGCGCGCAGCAGCTCGAACAGCGCGCCGTAGATCGTCTGCCCCGCTTCGCTGCGGCGGGCGCGTTCGAGGTCGGCCACGAGGTCGGCATAGCCCAGGTCGAGGCGGTTCTTCGCGTCGAGGTAGTAGCCGGCCTCGGTGACGGTGAACGAGATGATGCGTGTGGCGGGTGATGCAGCGATGGCCACCAGCCCCACGAGCCCCGGCTCGTAGGGCACCACGCGGCGAATGGAGCCGATGTGCTCGTAGCGGCGCTCGCCAGCGTGCGACACCGTCTCGAGCATGTACTGCCCGGCCTGGCGCTGCAGCGCGGCAATGGTCTCGGGCATGTCGGGCCGCAGGTTGCCGCCGGCCAGCGACCAGCGCGTGTCGCCCGCCTCGATGAGCCGCTGCAGGTACACCGCCTGGTGCGCGCGATGGAAGGAGCCCAGGCCCAGGTGCAGCATCACCAGGCCGTTGTTGCGGGAGGACGAGTCGTTCACTGCTCAGGCGGCCGCGACGACGCGGCCCTCGTGGTTGAAGAGATGCAGCACCGCGGGGTCGAGCTCGACGCCCACCACGTCGCCGCGCGCGAGCGACGTGCGTTCGCTCTGGCGCGCCACCAGCGACACGCCGCTCACGTCGACGTAGATCAGCGTGTCGGCACCCAGCGCTTCGATCAGCTCGACGCGCCCCTGCGCGGTGCCCTGCCCTGCGGCCAGAACACGCACGCCTTCGGGCCGCACGCCCAGGAAGCCGTCACTCGGCAGGCGCCCGCCGGTGAGCGAAGAGAACACGGGCAGCGCGGATGCGGGCAGCATGTTCATCGACGGCATGCCGATGAACTGCGCGACGAACTGGTTGGCGGGCTTGTCGTAGAGCTCCAGCGGCGAACCCACCTGCTCGATGGCGCCGTCACGCAGCACCACCACGCGGTCGGCCAGTGTCATGGCCTCGACCTGGTCGTGCGTCACGTAGATGGTGGTGGCGCCGAGCTCACGGTGCAGCTTGGCGATCTCCACACGAGTCTGGCCGCGCAGTGCCGCGTCCAGGTTCGACAACGGCTCGTCGAACAGGAACACCTTGGGCGAGCGCACGATGGCGCGGCCGATGGCCACGCGCTGGCGCTGGCCGCCCGAGAGCTCGCGCGGCGTGCGCTGCAGATACGGCCCGAGATTGAGGATCTGCGCCGCGCGCTCGACCTTCTGGCGGATCACCGCCTTGTCCACGCCGGCCAGCTTGAGCGCGAACGACATGTTGTCGAACACGCTCATGTGCGGATACAGCGCGTAGCTCTGGAACACCATCGCGAGGTCGCGCTTGGCCGAAGGCAGCCGCGTGATGTCACGCCCGTCGAGCTGCAGCGTGCCGCCGTCGATGCTTTCGAGCCCGGCGATGAGACGCAGCAGCGTGGACTTGCCGCAGCCCGAGGGGCCGACGAACACGACGAACTGGCCTTTTTCGATCGACAGATCGATGCCCTTGATGGCGCGGTGTTCGCCGAAGAACTTCTCGACGCCCTGGAGTTCGAGGAATGCCATGGTCAATACCTTCCCTTCAGCAGGTCAGCAGCCGGCAACGCCACATGGCGCCTCCGGCCGGGTGGACGCCGCGGATCCGGCTTTGCCGGGCCGCTGGGGTCGCCCCCTCGAAGGGGGCGCGCGAAGCGCGTAGGGGGTGGTTCATTTCACCGCACCGAAGGTCAGCCCTTGCACGAGCTGCTTCTGGCTGAACCAGCCGAACACGACGATGGGTGCGATGGCCAGCAGCGAGGCGGCCGACAACTTGGCCCAGAACAACCCTTCAGGGCTGGAGTACGAGGCGATCAGCACCGCCAGCGTGCCGGCCTTGGCCGACGTGAGGTTGAGCGACCAGAAGGCTTCGTTCCAGCTGAGCACAAGGCACAGAAGCCCCGTGGAGGCGAGCACGCCCACGCCGAGTGGGAACACCACGTAGCGGAATTCGCTCCACACGTTGGCACCGTCCATGCGCGCGGCTTCCAGGATGTCGGGCGGAATGTCCTTGAAGCCCGAATACAGCATCCACACCATGATGGGCAGGTTGCTGAGCGTGAACACCACGGTGAGCGCCATGAGCGAGTCCAGCATGCCGGCGGTCTGCGCCATCACGTACACCGGGATGAGCGCGCCCACGGCCGGCATCATCTTGGTGGAGAGCATCCACATCAGCAGGTCGCGCGTGCGGTGCGTACGGAAGAAGGCCATCGAATACGCGGCAGGCGCGGCGATCAGCAGACCCAGCAGGGTGGACAGCGCGCTGGTGACGAGCGAGTTCTTCGCGAACAGCAGATAGTCGCTGCGCTGCTGCACTTCGGCGAAGTTGGCCAGCGTGGGCTCGAACACCACCAGCGGCGGCACGTGGATGGCCTGCAGCTCGGTCTTGAACGCGGTGAGCACCAGCCAGCCGAGCGGGAAGAAGATCAGCAGCGTGACGGCCCAGGCGGTGACGGTGCGGGCGATCAAAGGCAGTCTTTCATTCACTTGAGTCTCCATGGCGCCTAGGCAAGGGCACACAGCGGTCGAAGCCAAGCGGCCGCCGCGGAACCGGCTTTGCCGGGCCGCTGGGGGCGCCCCCTTGAGGGGGAGCGCCAAGGCGCTTCGGGGGTGGGCCATCAACGATCGAGGTTCTTGCCGATCAGGCGGATGAGGAAGGCCGCCGCGATGTTGGCCAGCACCACCGCGAACAGCGCGCCGGCCGAGGCCACGCCGACGTCGAAGTTCATCAGCGCCTGCTTGAAGATCAGGAAGGCGACGTTGGTGCTCTCGTTGCCGGGCCCGCCGCCGGTGGTGGTGAAGATTTCCGCGAACACGCTCATCAGGAAGATCATCTCGATCATGATGACCACCGCGATGGGCCGGCCCAGGTGCGGCAGCACGAGGTGCCAGAAGCGCTGCAGCGCATTGGCGCCGTCCATGCGAGCAGCCTCCATCTGCTCGCGGTCGAGCGACTGCAGCGAAGTGATGAAGATGAGGCAGGCGAAGGGCAGCCACTGCCAAGCCACCATGACGATCACCGAGAACAGCGGCAGGTCGGTGAGCCAGTCGACCGGCTGCGCGCCGAAGAACTGCCACACCTGCGCGAGCACGCCGTAGATGGGGTTCATCATCATGTGCTTCCACAGCAGCGCATTGACCGTGGGCATCACGAAGAACGGCGAGATGAGCAGCACCCGCACGATGCCGCGCCCCGGGAAGGGCTCGTTCACCAGCAGCGCCAGCAGCACGCCCAGTACTACGGTGATGGCGATCACGCTGCCCAGCAGCAGCAGCGTGTTGAAGACGGCCGGGCCGAAGTCGGGGTCGGTGACGAAGAACTCGATGTTGGCCAGCCCGATGAACTCGCGATCGCCCGGCTGCATGAGGTTGTAGCGGACCATCGAGAAGTAGATCGTCATCACCAGCGGCACGATCATCCACAGGAAGAGCGTGGCGACGGCCGGCGCCAGCAGCAGACGCGGCAGCGTGCGGTTCGGACGGGCCGCCTCACGCGGCGGCGCGGCCTGCGGGCGCTGGCCGGCAACGGGTAGCACGTCTTCAGCGCCCGACAAATGAAGGGTGGTAGGCATCGAAAGCTCCGTCAATGAGCGCCGCGACCGCGGCGCCCAGAGGACCACTGGTCACCAGTCACTACTTGTAGTGGCCGGCCTTCTTCATCTCGCGCTCGGCTGCGATCTGCGAAGTGGCAAGCGCCTGGTCCACGCTCACCTTTCCGGCCAGCGCCGCGCTCATCTGCTGCCCCACCGCGATGCCGATGGCCTGGAACTCCGGAATGGCGGCGAACTGCACGCCGACGTACGGGCTCTTGGGCAGCGTGGAGTCGTTCGGGTTGGCCGTGTCGATGGCCTTCTTCTCGGCCTCGGCGAACTTCGCGGCCTTCAGGAACTCCGGCGTCGCATAGGTGGACTTGCGCGTGCCGGTGGGTACCGCGCTCCAGCCTTCTTCCTTCGCCACCAGCTTCACGTAGTCCTTGGAGGTGGCCCACTTCACGAACTTCTGCGCCGCGTCGACCTTCTGCGAGCCGGCCGGGATGGCCAGCGCCCAGGCCCACAGCCAGTTGGCGCCCTTGGGCGTGACGGCCGTGGGCGCCTGCGCGAAGGCCACCTTGTCGGCGACCTTGCTCTGCTTGGGATCGCTCACGAACGAGGCCGCGATGGTCGCGTCGATCCACATGCCGCACTTGCCTTCGTTGAAGAGGGCGAGGTTCTCGTTGAAGCTGTTGGCCGAAGCGCCGGGCGGGCCGTACTTCTTCATCGCGTCCACGTAGAACGTGACCGCGTCCTTCCACGGCTTGGTGTTGATCTGCGGCTTCCAGCTCATGTCGAACCACTGGCCGCCGAAGGTGTTGACCATGGTCGAGAGGAACGCCATGTTGTCGCCCCAGCCCGGCTTGCCGCGCAGGCACAGGCCGTACACGCCCTTGCCCGGGTTGTGGATCTTGGCGACGATGTCGCGCAGCTGCTCCCACGTGGGCCGCTCGGGCATGGTGGCGCCGGCCTCCTTCACGAGGTCGGCGCGGTACATGGTCATGGAGCTTTCGCCGTAGAAGGGCGACGCGTAGAGCTTGCCGTCCACCGACAGGCCATTGCGCATGGCAGGCAGCAGGTCGTCGACGTCGTAGGCCGCATCAGGCGCGATCTCCTTCAGCCAGCCCTTCTTGCCCCAGATCGGCGTCTCGTACATGCCGATGGTCATCACGTCGAACTGGCCGCCCTTGGTGGCGATGTCGGTGGTGACGCGCTGGCGCAGCACGCCCTCCTCGAGCGTCACCCACTTCACCTTGATGTCGGGGTTGGCCTGCTCGAAGTGCTTCGTCATCTTCTGCATCGTGATCATGTGGCCGTTGTTCACGGTGGCGATCACGAGTTCGGTAGCGGCCTGGGCCGACATGCCGCTGGCAGCCAGCGCGGCCAGCACGAATAGGGAAGCCTTGTTCAGCTTCGGCGTCATGGTCTTGTCTCCTGTGTCGTGAGTTCTGGAACGGGAAGGAAGCCGGCGTTGCAACGTAGCTCTAAGTTAGCGGTCACCGCATGCGCCATTTGATATGTGGGTCAGCCGTACCAATACTTCTTTGCGCAGGCTGGCTAGGAATTACCCCAATTCATGCCAGCTGCGTATCGGAGCCGGGCAGCGACAATCCCGCCCATGAAAGTGATCCGACTGCGTGAAGGCAAGGAGCGCTCGCTGTTGCGGCGCCATCCATGGGTGTTCCAGGGCAGCATCGCCAAGGGCGGTGGCGATGCCGGCGAGACGGTGCGCGTGGAGGCCAGCGACGGCCGTTTCCTGGCCTGGGCGGCCTTCAGCCCCACGTCGATGATCCGCGTGCGGGCCTGGAGCTTCGACGAGGCGGAGCGCATCGACGCGGCCTTCTTCACCCGCCGTATCCAGGAGGCGCTGGCCTTCCGCAAGCGGCTCGCCGTGCCCAGCGATGCCGTGCGGCTGATCCACGGCGAGGCCGATGGGCTGCCGGGTCTCATCGTCGACCAGTACGGCGACACGCTCTCGGCACAGTTCCTCTCGGCCGGCACCGAGCGCTGGAAGGACGTGATCGCCGACGCGCTGCTCGCCGCCACCGGCTTGCAACGCCTGTACGAACGCTCCGACTCCGGCGTGCGCGGCCTCGAAGGCCTGGAGCCCAACACCGGCTGGCTGCGCGGCGGCGGCCCCACCGAGTTGACCATCCGCGAGCACGGCTGGCAGTTGAGCCTCGACGTGGCAGAGGGCCACAAGACCGGCTACTACCTCGACCAGCGAGACAACCGCCAGCTGTTCGCCGACGTGGTGAAGCACTACGGCATCAAGAGCGCGCTCAACTGCTACAGCTACACGGGCGGCTTTTCAGTGGCGGCGCTGGCCGGCGGCGCCGAACGCGTGGTGAGCGTGGATTCATCGGCCCCCGCACTGGCGCGCGCCAACGACCACGTGCTGCACAACGGCTTCGACACCAGCCGCCATGAAGCGCTCGACGCCGACGTGAACGGCACGCTGCGCCGCCTGCTGAAGGAAGAGCAGCAGTTCGATGCCATCGTGCTCGACCCGCCGAAGTTCGCGCCGACCGCCGCGCATGCCGAACGCGCGTCGCGCGCCTACAAGGACATCAACCGCCTGGCCTTCAAGCTGCTGGCCCCTGGCGGCGTGCTGCTCACGTTCTCGTGCTCGGGCGGCATCGGCGCCGAGCTGTTCCACAAGATCGTGGCCGGCGCGGGGCTCGATGCGGGCGTGGATGCATACCTCGTGCGCAGGCTCGAGGCCGCACCTGACCATCCGACGACGGTGAATTTCCCCGAGGGGGAGTACCTCAAGGGCCTGATGCTCATCAAGCGTTGATGGAGACACCCCGGCCGGCGGGTACGCCGTCCACCCCTCCAGGAGGGGACGGGCCTTGCTTGGGAGCGGCCCGGCGCGGCGGCCCGGAGGGCGACGGCACCCCGGCCGGCGGGTACGCCGTCCACCCCTCCAGGAGGGGGCGGGCCTTGCTTGGGAGCGGCCCGGCGCGGCGGCCCGCGTCCTTCGCCTTCACACCCTCCGTGGTCTGCCGCCTGGGTGCATCTGCACGGATCGCACACGTGCCCCGGAGTCCGTTCGGGCTGAGGTATCGAAGCCCTCCGATGCCGGCTCAGCGCCGGTACGGGTCCTTGAACCCCAGAGCGAGCATCACCTCGCTCTCGCGCGCTTCCATCACCTCGGCCTCGTCGTCGGCCTCGTGGTCGTAGCCCTGCGCATGCAAGGTGCCGTGCACCAGCAGGTGGGCGTAATGGGCTTCCAGCGTCTTCTTCTCGGCCTTGGCTTCCTTGGCCACCACCGGCGCGCAGATGATGAGATCGGCCACCACCACCGGCTCGTGCGTGTAGTCGAAGGTGAGCACGTTGGTGGCGTAGTCCTTCTGCCGGTACTCGCGGTTGAGCACCTGCCCTTCTTCGGCGCCGACGATGCGCACGGTGAGTTCGGCCGGCGCCTCGAGCGCGGCACGGATCCAGCGCATCACCTTGTGACGCGGCAGGTGCTCACGGTGGCTGGCGTCTGCGAACTGCAGCGACAGCGAAAGCTCTGGCTTCGCCATCACTCTTCCCGCCGGCCGGCTGCGTCGTAGGCCTCGACGATGCGCGCCACCAGGGGGTGGCGCACCACGTCGGCCGAGGTGAAACGCGTCATCGCGATGCCGCGCACGCGGCGCAGCACACGCTCGGCATCGATGAGCCCGCTCTTCTGGCCTTTGGGCAGGTCGATCTGGCTCACGTCGCCGGTGACCACGGCCTTGGAGCCGAAACCGATGCGCGTGAGGAACATCTTCATCTGCTCGGGCGTGGTGTTCTGCGCCTCGTCGAGGATCACGAACGCATGGTTGAGCGTGCGCCCGCGCATGAAGGCCAGCGGCGCGATCTCGAGCGTGCCTTTCTCGAAGGCCTTGGTCACGCGGTCGAAGCCCATGAGGTCGTACAGCGCGTCGTACAGCGGGCGCAGGTAAGGGTCCACCTTCTGCGTGAGGTCGCCGGGCAGGAAGCCCAGCCGCTCGCCGGCTTCCACCGCGGGCCGCGTGAGGATGATGCGCTGCACGCCGCTGCGCTCCAGTGCGTCGACGGCGCAGGCTACCGCCAGGAAGGTCTTGCCGGTACCGGCCGGGCCGATGCCGAAGGTGATGTCGTGGCCGAGGATGTTGCGCAGGTAGA
>CAMLLU010000054.1 GCA_946480925.1 uncultured Rivibacter sp. | reverse complement strand
CCGCTGCGCTATCGCCGCGCCTACCAGTACATGATGGAGCACCTCACCGACGAGAGCCTCTCGGTGCGCCAGGTGGCTGCGCACATCGGCGTGACCGAGCGTGCCCTGCAACTGGCCTTCCGCGCCCACCTGGGCGTCACGCCGGCAGAGCTCATCCGCACGCGCCGCGTGGAGAACATCCACCAGGAACTGCAGGAACAAGGCGGTGGTGCCGGTGTGCTGGAGATCGCTTCGCGCTGGGGCGTCAAGAACCGCTCCACGCTGGTCCACAACTACCGTTCGCGCTTCGACGAGACGCCGACGCAGACGCTGCGTGGGGCGTCGGATGCAGAAGGTGCGGCAGCCCAGGGCGCTTGAGTAAGGCGCCGTGCCCGCGGTCGTTTTTTCGCCCGCGGGCTCGCGCCGGCTCAGAGCCGGCGCAGCGGCAACTCGCGAATGCGTTCGCCCGTCGCGGCGAAGATGGCATTGACCAGTGCCGGTGCCACCGGCGGCAGCGGAGGCTCCCCCACGCCGCCCGGCGGCAGGCTCGGGTCTCCGCCCACCAGGTGCGTGCGGATCACACGCGGCGACTGCGCATGGCGCAGCACCTCGTAGTCGTGGAAGTTGCTCTGCTTCACGCGGCCGGCCTCGAACGAGATCTCGCCCGTGAAGGCCAGCGACAGGCCCATGACCGCTGCGCCTTCCATCTGCGCGCGGATGCGTTCCGGGTTGACCTGCGGGCCGCAGTCCAGTGCCATGTCGACGCTCACCACCTTCACGCGGCCCTTCGCGTCCACCGCAACTTCGACCACCGTGGCGGCGTAGGTGACGAAGCTGTAGGCGAATGCCAGCCCCAGCCCGTGGCCCTTGGGCAGCTTGCGGCCCCATCGCGCGCCCCGGGCCGCAGCCTCCACGACGGCCCGCATGCGGCCCATGTCGATGGGGTATTCCACCGGTGATTCGCTGTAGTTGAACGAATCGGCCAGCGCGGTCGGATCGATCTTGCGCGGCGGGCCGATCAGCGCCAATGCGAACTGCAGCGGATCCCGCTTCGCACGGTGCGCCAGCTCGTCGATGAAGCACTGCGTCGCGAACACGTGCGGGATGTTGGCGACGGAGCGGAACCAGCCGATGCGCGCATGCGCGTCCACTTCGGCCCGCTCGACCCGCACGTCGGGCACGGCGAACGGCATGTTCGAGGCCGACATGCCGGTCTCGAACGGGGCAGCGACCTTGGCTCCCGGGGCAAAGAGCGAAGTGATGGTCGGTGCGGCCGTGCGGTGCAGCCATGCGAGCGGCAGCCCGTCATCACCGACGGCGGCTTCCAGCCGGTCCAGCGACACGGCGTGGTAGTAACCGTGGCGGATGTCGTCATCGCGCGTCCATACGAGCTTGACGGGTGTACCGGCCATGGCCTTGGCGACCAGCACCGCTTCGGTCACGTAGTCGGGCTTGGACTTGCGGCCGAAGCCGCCGCCCAGCAGCAGCACGTTCACCTTCACCTGCTCGGGCTTCAGGCCCAATGCGGCGGCCGCGCCGCCCAGTGCGGCCTGGGGGTTCTGCACCGACGTCCAGATCTCGCAGCCCTTGTCGTTCACGAGCGCCGTGGCCACGGGCGGCTCCATGGTCGCGTGGGCCAGATGGGGCACGAAGTATTCGGCGTTGTGACGACGGCCCGGCGGCGCATCGGCGATCACCTTCGGCGCATCGCCGTCGTTGCGTGCAACGGTGCCCGCCGTCTTCACGGCCGCGGCCTGCTGCCGGCGGAACGCAACCGAGTCGTAGCCCGCATTCGGGCCGTCATCCCATTCGAGCTTCAGCGCTGCGCGGCCCTGCATCGCGGCCCAGGTGTTGCGGGCCACCACGGCCACGCCGCCCAGCGGCTGGAAGACGGGCGGGCCCTGGAACGCCGGGATCTCGACGATCTTCAGCACGCCGGGCACCTTCAACGCCTCGCCGCTGTCCACGCGCTTCAACTTGCCGCCCACCACGGGCGGCCGTGCGACCACGGCATACAGCATGTCGGGCAGCCGCACGTCCATGCCGTAGGTCGCGCGGCCACGCGCGATGGCGTCCATGTCGGCACCGCCGATGCGGCCCTTGCCGATGTACTTCCATTGCCCGGGCGTCTTGAGGCGAAGGTCGCTGCCGGTGGGCACGGGCTGCTTCGCCGCGTCTGCCGCCAGTTCGCCATAGCCCAGGCGCCGGCCTGTCGGCCGGTGCAGCACCTCGTGCCGGGCGGCCTGCACCTCGCTCACGGGCACGCCCCATCGCGCAGCGGCGGCGGCTTCGAGCATCTGCCTCGCCGCCGCGCCGACCCGCCGCATGGGCGCGAGGAAGTGGCGCACGCTGCGCGAACCGTCGACGTTCTGGTTGCCGTAGCGTGTTTCGTCGGCGGGGGCCTGCACGATCTTCACGCGCTCCCAGCGCGCTTCCATCTCGTCGGCAACCACCATGGGCAGGCTCGTGCGGACCCCCGTTCCCATCTCGGCGCGGTGCGCGACGATGGTGACGCAGCCGTCGGCTGCGATGGACACGAACACCAACGGGTTGTCGACCGTGCCGCCCGGCATGGAGGCCGCACCGAACTTCGTGGGCGCTGCGTCCTGGGCATCGGCATCGATGCCGATGCCGAGCACGAGGGACCCGGCCGCTGCCTGCAGCAGCCGCCGGCGCTGGATCTGGACCTCCGCCATGCTCATGCCTTCGCTCCTGCAAGGCGGCGCGACGCGAGCTGCACGGCGGCGCGGATGCGCGGGTAGGTGCCGCATCGGCAGATGTTGCCCGTCATGGCCTCGTCGATCTGGCGCTCGTTCGGCTTGGGCGTGCTTTTCAGAAGCGCCGCGGCCGCCATGATCTGCCCGGCCTGGCAGTAGCCGCACTGCGCGACATTCAGCTCCACCCAGGCTTGCTGCACGACCCGGCCCACGCGATCGTGCTCCATGTGTTCGATGGTGTGGACCGACCGGCCGGCCACGACGGAAGCGGGCGTGATGCAGGACCGCGTGGCCTGGCCGTCGACGTGCACGGTGCAGGCACCGCACAGGGCCATGCCGCAGCCGAACTTCGTGCCGGTCATGCCCAGCTCGTCACGCAGCACCCACAGCAGGGGTGTCTCGTCGTGCGAGCTCGTCGTTCGTGACTGATCGTTGATCTTCAGCGTGGTCATGCGGACTTTCGGATCGTGGAGTGGTCGGAGCTTGCGTGCGGGCAGCTCGTGCAGCCAGCACTGCCGCGCGCTACTTCCCGGCGGAGCGCGTCAACAGCCAGCTGGCCAGGGCCTTCGCGTCGGCATCGCTCAACGCAGCTTGCGGCGGCATCGGCACGTTGCCCCATTTCCCGATGCCGCCCTTCTTGATGGAATCGGCCAGCTGGGCGACGGACTTCTTGCCGTTCGCATACTCGGCCGAGATGTCGTTCCAGGACGGCCCGACCAGCCTCTTGTCGGCCTGGTGGCACGCGACGCAGGCGTACTTCGAGGTGAGTGCCTCGCTGGCTTGCACGCCCGTGCAGGCGAGCACTGCGGTTGCTGCCGCGAGGAGTTGGGATATCGGCTTCATCGCTTTCTGTTCTTCAAGGACGCAGCGCCGCATTCTTCTGGGGCACGCCGTCGGCCCGTTAGCACGATCCAGTGGATTTCTTGCCCGATCCTGCGGCGGCAGATCCGGAAGGGCATGCTTTCGCACCGCCTTCCATGCTCGCGGGGGCGATCAGGCAAGGAATCCGCTGGATCGTTCTATCGCGCTGGATCGGACGGGCCGGAAGAAAGGTCACGGACACGGACTCCGCCCGCGCCGCGGCTGCACAGGAAAACAGGCAACGGATGTTTCTCGCTGCCTATGCCGACTACGTGCAGCTGCAGACGCTTTCCGCCACCGAACCGGCCAACGCAACGAAGCAACAGGCAGCCCGCGTTCAGGCGGGCATCGCACCTTGCGCGAGCTCTTGCGCGTTGACCTTGCGGAGCAGCTCCGCGATGTCGCGCCTGGGCGGGGCGCCGAAGAGCCGGCTGTATTCGCGGCTGAACTGCGACGGGCTCTCGTAGCCGACCTGGAACGCGGCGCTCGCTGCGTCCAGCCGCTCGTTCAACATCAACCGCTTCGCCTCGTTCAGCCTCAGCCACTTCTGGTACTGCAGGGGGCTCATGGCCGTGAGCTGGCGAAAGTGGTGATGCAGGCTCGATGCGCTCATCTGCGCGCGGGCGGCGAGTTCATCGATGCGCAGCGGCAAGGCGTAGTTCACCTTCAGCCAGTCGATGGCCCTGGCGACACGGTGGCTCTGGCTGCCTACAGAAGCGATCTGCCAGAGGCGCGGGGCCTGGTCGCTCATCAGCAGGCGGTAGTGGATCTCCCTCTGGATGAGCGGCGCCAGGATCTCGATGGCGCCGGGCTCGTCGAGCAGCTCCAGCAGGCGGCTGAACGGCTCCAGCATCTGCGGTGTGATCGTGCCGATGCCCATGCCGGTGTCGACGGCGCGACCGTTCGGCGACGGCAGGCTGCCCTGTGCGATCAGCTCCGCCATGACGCGCAGGTCGAGCTTCAACACCAGCCCCAGGCAAGGCCTGTCCTGGCTGGCTTCGATGACCTGTGAGCTGGCGGGAAGATCGAGCGAGGTGATCAGGAAGTGCTCGCTGTCGTACGCATACGCGTGTTCGCCGATCAGCATCTGCTTGGCGCCCTGCACGACGAGCACGACGCTGGGCTCCACCAGGCAGGCGCAGGGCTGCGTGGGCGTTTCACGCCGGAAGAGGCCGAGATTCGGAACCGGGGTGGAGCAGTCTTCCAGGCCCTCGGTCCATCGCCCGATGAGGCTGGTCATGCCTGCGTGCAGTGAACCGGGCTGCCCGGTGCGGCCTTTCGCGGGGCTGTGGTGTCGATGAAAAGGCATGCGGACCTCCAGGCGCTTTTCCGGCGCGAATGTAATCCGAACGACGCTTGTCGTGCCGCCGCGGTCCGGGCGCCTGGTGCGTCAGGCAAGAAAGACGCAGGAGCGTTCGTTCTCTCGGCCGCAGGCGTTTGGAACGCGGGTAGCCATGAACAACAATGCGCCTTCCTTTGTTCACCGCGCCATCGAAGACATGAACTCATCCCGCCGTGACCTGCTTCGTCATGCCCTCGGCCTGGCTTCCTGCATGGCCTTGTCAGGCCTCGGTGCCATGGCGCCAGCTGCAGCGTCCGCAGCGGCAGGCGCATCGTGGCCCACCAGGCCGCTGCACATCATCGTGCCCTACGCCCCCGGAGGTACCAGCGACGCCGTCGTGCGCCTGCTGGGCGAGCGCCTTCAGAAATCCCTGGCGCAACCCGTCGTCGTGGAAAACCGCCCCGGTGCAGCCGGGACCACCGGGATGGACTTCGTCGCGAAGTCGGCGCCCGACGGCCATACGCTGGCTTTCGCGGCGATCAGCCCGCTGACGCTGACGCCGCACCTGCAGCGCGTGCCGTACGAACCGCTCAAGGACGTCGTGCCCGTGGCGCAAGTGATGTATTCGCCGGTGTATGTGGTCGCCACCCAGGCATTTGCCGCGCGGACCTTCGCAGAGGCCATCGCGCAGGCGAAGGCGCGACTGGGGCAGGTGAGCATCGGCACCAGTGGTGCGGGCAGCCTCGGGCATCTCATGGTGGAGCTCATCAGCCTGAAGGCCGGAGTCCGCTTCAACCACATCCCGTACAAGGGCAACGGGCAGGTGCTCAACGACGCCATCGGCGGGCAGTTCGATCTCTTCACCACCAACCCGAGCCCTGCACTCAGGGGCTTCATCGAGCAAGGCAAGCTGCGGGTCCTGGCCGTGACGGCACCGCAGCGGCTGCGTGATCTGCCGGGCGTGCCCACGCTGGCGGAGCTGGGCTACCGCGATGCGAGCCTCGGTTCGGTATTCGGCTTCTTCGCGCCAGGCGGTACGCCGCGCGAGGTCGTTGCGCGGGTGAATGCCGAGATCAATCAACTGCTGGGCGACAAGGTGCTGCAGGAGCGCCTTCATCAACTCGACAACGTTGTGAGCCCTTCGACGCCGGAAGGCTTCATGGCGCTGGTGCGGCATGAACACGAGACCAATGCGCGCGTCATCCGGGAAGCGGGCATCAAGCTCGAGTGACCTGCCTTGCCGCGGCAGCTGAAGCGATCGCTCCTGCGCTGCGCGGCAACAGGAGCGCGCTGTTCAGGCGCGCTCCGCAACCATCACTGCACGATGTTGGCTTGCGGACCGAACGTCCAGTTCGGTACTGCCGACGCATCGGCAGGCGTTACCGACTTGATGCCGTTGGCCGCGCCGCTGAAGCCCTGGATCCTCGACATTGCGGCCGGGTTCAGCAGGAAGACGGGGTTGCCCCACGCGTCCTTGTTGTCCGTGAGGTTGTAGTCGACGTTGGCAACGCAGTTGCGCCCCAGTATCGACAGGCAGCTGCCATTGGCCCTGGCCAGCGTGCCGGCGATGGGGGCGAAGTTCCAGTTCGAGTTCGTGTCGGTTTTGTTGGGGGTGTTGTCAAAGATCGGGAAGAGGGAGTCGCCTTTGGCGTAGTAGTTGCCCTCCACCAGGGCCGCCACGCTGTTGGTTCCGGTCAGCCCGCCCTGCCAATAGTTGTTGTCGTAGTAGTTGTTCACCAGGTGGATCACGCCGCCCTGCTTGCCGTCGGGCTTGCCCAGCTCGGGCGAGCGGCCGGAGGTGTTGTGGATGCGATTGCCCACGATCGTGATGGTCTGCTCTTCGCCGTTGAGCAGCATGACCCAGTAGCTCCTGCCGTTGCAGAAGTGCCCGTACTCCGTCGTGCCGTCGAAGTGGTTGCCGGAGATCGTCACGTTGCGCGCCGTGCCCCAGCCGGTCACGAGCATCTGGCGGGCGATGCGGGCGAAGTAGTTGTGGTCGATCCAGATCTTGCTGGCGTTGTCGATGGTGATGGCATCACCGGCCCAGACGATGCCGTCGTTGATGTCGGTGAACGACAGGTTGCGCACGATGATGTTCGACACTCCGCCCTTGATCGCGAGGCCCTTGCCGACGATTCCAGAGCCCGCACCCACGCCGATCACCGTCTTGTTGGAGCCGACCACCAGCGCGTGCGCATAACCGCCCGCAGTGTCGAAGGTGATGGGGGCGGTCTGCCTGCCCTTGCAATACTCCGTGTAGTTCAGGATCCGTTCCGACTTTCCGTTGGCGGAGCAGCTGCGGTCGGAATAGATGCAGGCCGAAGCCGTCGTGGTGCCGCTCTTGCCGCGGAAATCGAGCAGGCCTGAAATGCGGATCACCTTTGGCGTGGTGTCCGTGCAGTAGCCGTCGTTGCTGGTCGTCGCGCACAGGGCCGATGCGAGCTGATCCGGCTTGGTGACGGTGACCACGGAGCCGCCGGCACCACCGGTCGTTCCGGCACCGAACCCGACAGGGCTGGCCAAGCTTGCAGTGCTTTGTGTACTGCCCTTGTCCGCGGCGTCACCCGTGCCGCCGGCCCCTGTACCGGCAGCCCCCCCCGAGCTTGCTGCGCCTGACGCGGTGCCGTTGCCCGCGGTGCTACCCGTACCACCGGTCGCCCCGGCACCCGGTGCCCCAGGGCTGGATGAGCTCGTTGCGATCCACTGCTGGTTGGCCGTTCCGCTGTACTTCCACTGGATGACGTTGCCCGCGGTGCTGTTGATGTCTTCGTCGAGGGCCAGGCCGCTGACCTTCGAGGTGATGTAGTAGTTGCCGCGACCGTCGGCATTGAATTGCCATTTCTGCCACGCTGCGCCGCCGCAACCCCATTGCTGGACGGATGTGCCCGGCACCGTCGAGGCGCCCGGCATGTCCAGGCAGAGCCCGCTGCCGACGTTGACGAGTTGATAGTCGCCGGTGCCGTCCTTGACCGTCTTCCATTGCTGGAATACCGAGCCCGAGCGGCTGCACGCTTGCACCTTCACCTTGGCGCCGCTCTCGACACTGGAGCCCTTCACGCCGAGGCAACTGCCGTCACGTACCGACTTGAGGGTGATCACCGAATTGTTCGCCGGCCCGGTGGCGGCGAGGTTGACCGACGGAGATGTCCACAACTGGTTGGACGTTCCGCCATAGGCCCACTGGATGATGGCTCCCGTGCGGCTGTAGATGTCTGCGTCGATGGCCAGACCGCTGGCCTTGGAGGTGATGTAGTAGCGGCCGTGGCCGTCGGCATTGAAGTGCCATTTCTGCCACGCTGCGCCACTGCTGCAGCCCCACTGCTGGAGGGCCGTACCCGAAGCGGTCGAAGCGCCAGGGATATCCAGGCAGAGCCCGCTACCGGCGTTGATCAGCTGGTAGTCGCCCGAGGCGTCCTTGACGAACCGCCAGTTCTGGAAGGCGGTGCCGTTGCAGGTTTGACCCTGCAATGCGGCGCCTGACGCTGTGGTCGAGCCGTTGACCCCAAGGCAGCGCCCATCCGCACCGACGATCGTGGAGACAGGATCGCTGCCGGAGCCTGCCGCCATTGCCGGTGTGGCGACCCAGAGTGAACACGGGCCTATCGCCGCCCACGCGGCCAACCTCATCAGATCACGCATCCTCAACCCCTCAGTGAAAGATCAGGTCACTCTATCGACGGCAGGAGGCTCAAGTCGCTTCCAAGCGATGACCGTCCAGTTGCGAAGATATGGTGGGGCGCTGACCCGTGGTGCTTCGAGAGCGCTCCGGTTGTTGGCGGAGGGCATCGGGCTGCGCACGAAAGAAAAAAGCGGCAGGCCCGCAAGGGGCCTGCCGCTTCGAGTTGGCTCTGCCGAATCGATTACTTCAGCTTGCCCACGCCAGCGTTGGCGCGCACCGTGTCAGGCACGTTCACCGCCGGGTAGGCCCTTACGAGGGAACCAGCTGCTGCGTAAGGCCTGAACGCCAGGATGGCACTCGTGTCCTGCACCATGGTGCCTTCGTTGTCCTTCGGATCCGCAACGTTGCCGGAGCACACGCGGCCGATGGCTTTGGTGCAGGTGTCCTTGAGCGCGGTGGTCTGGTTGTACAGGCCAAAGAGCTGGGCTCCATGGTGGTCGATCCGGTCTACCGGGCGTGTGACCTTGCTGAAGTAGTTGCCCTCGGCAAAGACTCGCATGCCCGCCCCGCTGTATTGAAGCGCCGCACCGTTGCTGGTGGAGTTCTCGAAGAAGTTGTTGACCAGGTGGACCGCCGAGGCGTGCTTGTCGGCGTGCAGCTTGGGCCAGCGACCTCCGATGTCATGCAGCCAGTTGCCCACAAGCGTGACGCGGTCGGAGCCCGCAAGCAGCAGGCCCCAATAGCTCTTGCCCGAGCAGTCCGAGGAGTATTGGCTGCGACCATCGAACTCGTTGTTGGAGATCGTGATGTCGCTGGAGAGTGCCACCTTGGCGCCGTTTGCCGTGCTGCTCGAGATCATCTGGCGGCCGATGCGGGCGAAGTAGTTGTGGTCGATCGACACGCCCTTGGCGTCGAAGAGCTTGATCGCATCGCCACCGAAGACGCGGCCCGGGTTGATATCGGTGAAGGACAGATTGCGGATGATGATGTTGCTGACGCCTCCTGTCATCAGCAGTCCTCTGCCTTTGAGGCCCGCATCCGCGCCGATGCCGATGACCGTCTTGTTGGACCCCACCAGCAGCCCGGTGACGCCGGCCGGTCGGTACTTGAACTTCTGCATCGCCTTCTTGGGGCAGTGAGCAGCCTGCAATTCAGCGCGGTACTTCGGGTCGGTCGCGACGAGGATGGTCGCTTCCGGTTTCTGCGGGAGGGAGCACGTGTCTGCGTTGGCGTAGCAACCCTCTGCCTCGGCTTCCGGCCCGGTCATGTCGATGACGCCCTCGACCTTGATGATGCGTCTTTCCTTGTCGAGGCAGTAGAGGCCGTTGGCCTTGTTGCACAGCGCCTTCTCGAGCTCGGCGGCCGTCGTCACCGTCACCACGTTTTCGGCGGTGGCGCCGGCACCACCGGTCACGCCGATGACGGTTTCCTCGTCGGAACTGCTGGCGCCGCCGTGGGGGGCCACGGAGGTGTTGACCGCCTTGATCTTGGGTACTTTCAGCTCGGCTTTGGCGGCAAAGCCGGTCACTTTCAGCGAGACGGTCATCTGCTTGGCCGCGGCCATCTCATCGTCGATGTCGCCAGTCGGTTCCTCCTGTTGCGCCACCTCGTCCGTCTGTTCCTGCTCCAGGTTTCCGATGGCCGCGGGCTGTTCGGCTGTGGTGCTTGTCTCGTCGCTGGCGCCGCCGCAGGCGGTGAAAAGCACGCTCAGTGCTGCCACGGCAATCCAGCTCGAACGATGGGGTACTGCTATGTCGTTCATTTGAGATCTTTCAATTGGGTTGGGGCCGGCACAGTAATCGCCCAAGCGAGCGTCCGTCACGACGAAAGCGTGGCTTTGTCAATGCCGTTGCCTGACGCGGCGCGTGGCGCATGCAGGCCGCCGAATCGTGACGGTCGCGCGCAGTCTGCTCACAGAAGAAAAAGCGGCAGGCCCGCAAGGGGCCTGCCGCTTCGCGTTGGCTCTGCCGATTCGATTACTTCAGCTTGCCCACGCCCGCATTGGCACGCACCGTCTCCGGCACGTTGGAGGCCGAGTAGGCCTTCACGAGCTGGTTCTTGTACGGCTTCATCGCGTTGATGGCGGCACTGTCTTGCACCATGTAGTCGGTCTTCGGGGCCGGGTTCGCAACGTTGCCCGTGCAAATGCGGCCGATGGCGTTGGTGCAGGTGTTCTTCAGCGCGGTGTTCTGCCTGTACAGGCCGAAGAGCTGGCCCCTGTCGCTGCTGGGCTGGGCCACCGGGTAGGCGACGTTGCTGAAGTAGTTGCCTTCGGCGAGCACGCGCAGCTTCGAGCCGCTGTATTCCAGCGCGTGGCCGCTGCTGCTCGAGTTCTCGAACAGGTTGTTGACCATTTGCACCGCCGAATCCTTGGTCGCGTGCAGCTTGGGCCAGCGGCCGCCGAGGTCGTGCAGCCAGTTGCCCACGAAGGTCATGCGGTCGGAACCGGCGAAGAGCAGGCCCCAGTAGTGCTTGCCGGAGCAGTCGGGCGAATAGTCGTTGCGACCGTCGAACTCGTTGTTGGAGACCGTCACGTTGGTGGCGAGCGGCTGGCCGGAGCCGTCACCGGTCACGATCATCTCGCGGGCGATCCGGGCGAAGTAGTTGTGGTCGATCAAGATCTTGTCGACATCCAGCAGCGCAATCGCGTCGCCGCCAAAGGTCAGGCCCTGGTTGATGTCGGTGAAGGCGATGTTGCGGATGATGACGTTGCTCACGCCGTTCTTGAGGAGCAGGCCCTTGCCCTTGATGCCGGCGTTCTTGCCGATGCCGATGAGCGTCTTGTTCGAGCCGACCGGCATGCCCTTGAGGCCGGCCACGGAATAGTCGTACATCTTGCGGCCCGGCTTGCCGTTGCAGCGGTATTCCTCCGACTTGGAGACCAGCAGCATCACCTCGCTCTTGAGCGGCGCCTTGCACTCCGTGTAGGCGTGGCAGCCCACCGCCTGGGAGAAGCCCTGGAACCGGGTCATGTCGATGGTGGTGGTCACCTTGATGACGCGCTTCGCGTGGTCGGTGCAGATGTCGCCATTGCCGCTGCGGCACAGCTCGCGCATGAGTTTTTCGGGCGTGTCCGCGATCACTTCCTCTCCGCCCGCGCCGCCTGTCACGCCCGCCGCAAAACCGACGGGCTTCTGCGAGACGGTCATCAGCTTGGCCGCGACGACGCCGTTCTGCTCGTCGGCCGCAACGGATTCGACCTGCGTGCTGTCTGCTGCTTCGGCGGCAACGGTTTCTTCCTGAACGCCGGCAGCGGCCGACAACGGCTCGTCAGCGTCTTCATTGGCTCCGCCGCAGGCGGCCAGCAGCGCGCTCAGGGCCGCGGCGGCAAGCCACGCCGAGCGAGAGGGGGGTGTTGTTCTCATGGCAACTTCTTCCGGAGTGGTTGTTCGAAGCGCATCACGATATTTCCTGCCCCGTGGCCGGGTCATGACTGAGTGCTGACCGTCTGTGTTCCGAAGGCTGGCCGTTGCCGCAGACATGTTTCGAGTTGCTGCAGCATCCTCACGAAGCCTCACGGCTGGCTTGACGTGAGCGGGTCTGCGCGAACTGGTTTGCGCGGCCCAGGCATGGGGCCCAGGCAGCGCATTCCATGGATGAAGCCTTTGTGCAGGTTTCCTGGTTGTCGGTCCCGGAAAGCCGTGCGGTGCAGCACCTGTGCTCATGTCCAGGTGCCGCGCAAAGCCGGTGGAGCGGGGCCACCGGCGGATCGTCAGATGACGATTTCCTTGTCGACGTCCAGCGTCTTGCGGCGGGCCAGTGCGAGGTTGGACTTGGCCTTGTCGAGCACGAAGTAGATGAACACGCCTTCCTTGCGCGAGCAGGGGCGGATGATGTGGTAATGCTTGCCCAGCGTGATGAGGATGTCCTCGATCACGTCGTTGAGTCCGAGCTGGCGCATCGTCTTGAGCTTGGCGCGTACCACTTCGGTGTTGCCGGCCGCGGCGACTTCAAGATCCACGCCGCTGCCGGCCGAGCCCAGCATCATGCCGCTGCCCGAGTCGACGACTGCCGCGCACATGGCGCCGTCGACGGAGAGCAGTTCGTCCAGGGATTGTTTGATGGTTGCCATCTCGAGGATTCCTTTTGTGGAGGGGGTGGAAAGCGCCCCGTGTCAGGGCGCAGGTTGACGGATCAGCAGCGCCAGGTTCCTGACCTTGCGCTGCCAGTTCGTCCAATCGACGCCCGCGTGCATGCCGATGCACACGACCATCAGATCCGGGTCTTCGGTGCAGGGCACGATGGCCAGCACGCCGAATGCGTGGTACATCACCGCGGCGCCCAGCTTGCCCAGCGGCTCGAAGTGTTCGTGCTGCCGGGACTGCAGTCGCCAGTAGTCGATCGCCGCTTCCCACAGGCGCTCCGACTTCTGCGAGCGCCCGGCCGTGTGCCACACGAGGCCGCTGTCGGCCTGCACCAGCGCGCAGGCGTCGATGCCGGGCGTCGACGCCATTTCCTGCAGGGCCTCGGCGAGGCGCGCGGCCTTCATGCGGCTTCCAGTCGCCGGCACGTATCGTTCAATCGGCTGAGGATGTAGCCGAGCGTTGCGCGGCGGCCGGCCAGCACGTTGACGATGAGCGGCGACTCGTTGCCGTGAACGGTGCGCACGACGACGAAGCCCTCTTCCGCATCGACGATCAGGCAGCGCGCGCGGCCGAGGTGGGCTTCCTGCGTCACGGCGCTGCCGATCGCGGAGATGGAGCTGGTGATCGCCGCGATGCGTGAAGGGTGCGTGGATCCGCGGTGGGCGTGCGCCACGGCAAACCCGTCGGGCGTTGCCAGCACCACGGCCTGGGCCGATTCGATCTCATCGAGCAGCGCCTCGCATTCCTGCTGCGCCTGTGCGGCCATGTGTGTTGAAACGGTCATCTTGTTCCGGGGGTCAGAGGCGCGCCTGTGCGGCGGCAAGCAGGGTGTCGACCAGCAGCAGCACGTCCTCGCGCTCGCGAACGTCCACGCCGAGCACCGGACCCACGATCCCGCGCGAGGCCATGAAGTCGCAGTAGTCGTCCAGCGTGGGCGTGGTGTGGCTGTTCGTCCGCCCCACGCCCACGACGTAGGGCGTGTCCGCCAGGAGGTGTGAGAAGCCGTCCAGGTACGCGGCCAGGTCGCCCTGCGGATCGGGCCGGCTGTTGTCGATCAGCACGATGATCCCGAGGGCGTTTTCGGAAAGGATGCGCCACATGAAGTCGAAGCGCTCCTGGCCGGGCGTGCCGAACAGGCGCACGCGTTCGCCGCCTTCGAGGGCGAACTCGCCGTAGTCCATGCCCACGGTCGTGTATTCCTTCGCCAGCGAGGCGTCGGTGTTGCGCACGTCGGTGCACACCGGCGGGATGTCGCTGATGGCCACGATGGCGGTGGTCTTGCCTGCCCCCGGCGGGCCGGTGAAGACGATCTTCGGTTCTCGTTGTTTCATGCTCTAGCTTTCAGGCTCTAGCGAATGCCCAGGCGGCGCCGGATGCGGTCGAAGAAGGAGGGCGGTGCGGCAGGCCGGTGGTCGCTCAAGGGCGGCAGTGGCGGCGGTATGGGGATGACGGCCGTCCTTCGATCGGCCCTTGCCGAGGTCGAAGGAGAAGCACCCAGCGAAGGTGCCACCAACGGCGGCACCACGGGGGCCTGCACGACGATGCCCAGCGCCAGCAAGGCCTGCACGAATGCCGTGCATTGGTCGGCGGCCACGTTGCTCAATGCGCTCAGCTCGCCCAGCCGCATCGGGCGGCTCGAAAGGAGGCCCGCCAATCTGGCGCTGTAGCGATGCGTGGCCATCACGGCCGTCGGCGGCCAGCGCTTCAGACGAAACGCCGCCCCCGCCTCGACGAGCGGCATCGTGCGGGGCTTCGTGTCGGCATGGGCCGGCCGCGGGGCTTCTGCCGGCGCGGCCGCAACGGCAGCGGCAGGGTGGGGCGGTGCCGGTTGCGTTGCCGGTGCGGGTGGTGTGGGTGGTATAGGGGGTGTGGCTGATGCCGGGGGCGCAGGTGGCGCGGGTGCTGTTCGTTCGGCCTGCTGCTGTGGAGCAGCCACCGGCGGCCGGGCGGCCTCCGATTCCCAGGTGCTTTCAAGCGTGTTGAGCAGGCCGATGAAGTCCTCGAGCTGCAGCGGGCTTCGCAACGCGCCCTCGGGGCATTCGCCTTCGATGTGCAACACCTGGACCACGGCACGCGGCGGATCGACTTCGCCCGGCACCGTGTCGGGCACATCGCCGCCCACCAGCCAGACGTCGGCACGGCCTTCGCTCACCAGCGCCCATTCGGCCTGCGTGCGCCCCCTGCTGAAACGCATGAAGACTTCGAGACGTGCGAGGTCGGATATGCGTACGCCGGTGACGCCGACCGTGAAGCTTCGTTGGACCGGTTCGTTCATCGCCACCTCCACGTGCAGAGGCGGTGGGCCTGCGTCGGCACGGGCAGGCGCAATGCCTGCATGCGCTGCGTGGGGGCTGGCCCACACCAATGCGGGGCCGGATCGGGGATAAGAGAACGGCTGCGACTGGAAAACATCTACGGCACCTTGTCGCCCGGGCACCCCCTGGTGGGGGACGCCCGTCGATGGCTCAGAGAGTGCGTAGTGTTGGTGATGCCGCCGCGGCAGTCGTTACGAAGGCATGATCTTTGGTTGACCATGCGATCAAGACTGGGGTTGGCTTGCACCGAAGCGTGCAGCCGGCCTGCCGGGTGTGGAGCAGATCTGCTGGCCGGTTCCGGTCAGCGGCCGTTGTAAAGCCGCAGGATCTTGCGCACGTAGTCCTGCGTTTCGCGGTAGGGCGGAATGCGGTTGCCGTAGCGTTTGACCGCGCCTTCGCCCGCGTTGTAGGCCGCAAGAATGAGTTCGACGCGGCCGTCGAACATCTCGTGCAGGTCGCGCAGGTAGCGCGTGCCGACGTCGATGTTGGTGGCCGGATCGAGCAGGTCGCGCGCAGCACCCACGCCATAGCGTGCGCCGGTGGCCGGCATGATCTGCATCAGCCCCAGAGCGCCCTTGGGCGAGCGGGCCTGCGTCTGGTAGGCCGATTCCACGTGCACCAATGCGCCCACCAGCCGTGGGTCCAGCCCATGGCGGCGGCTCGCCTGCGTGACCATGCGCTGCAGGTGGGGCGAGCCCAGGTCCAGCGGAGCCGAGCGCGGCGAGAGCGTCGCGATGAAGGGCTCTTCCGGGTTCAGCAGATCCGTCAGGCGGCCGTCCGTACGCAGCACAGGCGGCGTGGCCGCGGGCTCCTGCGTTTCGAAGGCGCTGCAGCGGCGCACGGCGCCGCTGAACCGCACCGACAGGTCCTGCATCGCCACGCGCTCCGTGCCGTCGAGCATTTCGCAGCGATAGCGCACTGCGGCCTCGCTGGTGCCGGCAAGCAGCGCCGCAATGCCGGCGGTCAGCATGCGATGGTGCCTTTTCATTTCAACGCTCCATATCGAGAAGACGTTCTCGTCGCGCCTTGCCGAGCCATGCGGCTGCCGGGGCGGCGGGTCAGGCCCGCAGCTGCGCGAGCTCTTCGGCGGCGGTGGCCAGCAGGGCAGCCACTTCGTGCGAAGTGCTCTGGCTCGTGGCCAGCAGCGTCGAGAACTCGTTCAGCGCGTTCTGGAGGTCCAGCTCGGCGGCGCTGGCCGCGGTGTCGCCTTGCTGCTGGGGCACGGCCACGGCAGAAGTGCCGCCGTACAGCAGCGTGTGCACGCGGTGCAGCTTCAGCGCGATCTCGCCGACGGCCCGCACACCTTCTTCGTCCTGCCGCGCGGTGCCGACGACCTTGATCTCGGCCATCAGCTCGTTGAAGCGCTCGATCTGCGTCTGCACGGTGGCCTGCACGGTCTGCAGCGAAGCGAAGAGGTCGGTGTAGCCGGCGATGGCGTTTGCGGCGGATTGGGCTGCTTGCATGAAGTGACTCCTGTTGAGTGGTGACCGCGATGCGGCCGATCGGTGACTTGGGTGCACACCGTCGCGCTGCATGGCGGCCAGTGCATGGCGGCAGTGTTGGCAAGAGCGGCAGGGCTCGTGGCGCCAGCGGCGAAGCGGCGTTCTGCGACGCGAACCTGCTGCCACGCGGCGAAGCGGATCGCGTGCACACGCATCGCGAAGTGCTTGCGCACGGCGCGGCGGCGTGCTTCGTGGTGGCGCACCCCGCTTCGCTTCGGTGCGCAGGATCGCCGGCCTGTGTTCCTAGGCTCCACGGGTCATCAACACCCAAAGGAGCGGACCATGTCTTTGTCAGTCAATGGCGTGTCACCCGTGAGCTACTCGACGGCGCCGCCGACGCAGCCGAACGACGGTGCTTCGTTCGAGCAGCTGCTCAGTCAGCTGGCGAGCAACTACGGCATGTCGCCTCAAGAGCTGTTCAACATGCTCACGTCGTACGCGAACCAGCCGACCACCGGCGGTTCACCCGTGTCAGGACCGGGGGGCTCGGGCGGCGTCGACAACGAAAAGCTGCAGGAAGTCCTGGGCCAGTTCGCCGCCAACACGCTCAATGCCGGCCAGGGCATGGTGAAAGAGGCGATGGAGAAGTTCTTCCAGGAGGAGGAAGAGCCCGACGAAGGAGACCCGGATTCGGAGCCGCTGTGATGAAAGCGGCATACACCCACCGTCGCTACGCGGTGGCCGCGGCCTGCATGGCCGTGGCGGCATGGTGCGGCGTCGTCGACGACACCTGGGCGCAGGTTGCGCAAGGCGGTGCGGCGCAAGGCGTGCAGCAGACGCACGCCGTGCGCGGCGGTGTCGGCCGGCCTGGCCGCGGCGGCAGCGAAAAGCGCTTCGTCTACCGCGCCGAAGGCCGGCGCCTGGCCGACGTGCTGCAGGACTTCGCGGCCAGCCAGGGCCTGCCTTCGGTGGTGGGTGACGGTGTCGAAGGCGTGGTCAACGCGAGCTTCGACACCACGCCCGAGAACTTCCTCAGCGCCATCTCCAAGGCCTATGGGGTGCTCTGGTACCACGACGGCACGGCGCTGTACTTCTACCCGGCCAAGGCCATCCAGAGCCGGCTGTTCCGCCTGAAGGGCTACAGCCGCAAGGAAGTCACCGGCTTGCTGGAGTCGCTCAACCTGGGCGACAAGCGCTTCCCGCTGAAGTTCGACGACGCGCAGCGCACGCTGCTGGTCTACGGGCCGCCGCGTCACATCGAGCTGGTGGCCCAGGCGCTCGACTCGCTGGACCAGGGCGCCACCGAAGGCAACGAACGCGTGGTGCGTGTGTTCCCGCTGCGCTTCGCCTCCGCGGGCGATCGCGGGCTGGGCGAAGTGAACGTGCCGGGTGTCGCGTCGATCCTGCGCGGGTTGTATTCGCGTACCGGTGCCGAAGCGGGCTCGGGCGAGTCGCAAGGCTCGCGCCCGGTGAGCCAGAAGGTCAAGGCGATGCAGTCGCTGTACGGCAGCGGCAAGATGATGCCGGACCTGCCTTCGGCATCGCACGAGGCCATGCCGGCCCCGGACAAGTCGGGCGGCGGCATCAGCACGCGCACGCTGCGCAGCCCGGTCAACTTCGAAGAAGACCAGCCCGCCTTCGAGGCCGACGAGGGTACCAACTCCGTCATCGTGCAGGGCCGTGCCTACCGCATGCGCGAGTACGAGGCGCTGATCCGCCGGCTCGACCAGAAGCCCATGCTGGTGGAGCTCGAGGCCATGATCATCGACGTGAGCGAAGACAACGTCCGCTCGCTCGGCGTCGACTGGTCGGTGCAAGGCTCGCGCGGCGCCTTCTCGGTGACGTCGCCCGGCAACGGGGCGCCGCAGGTGGGCAGCGGCCAGGGCCTGCTGGGCAACGGCACCTACACCATCGGCACGCTGGTGGCCGACGCGGGGCGCCAGCTGCTCATGCGAATCAACGCGCTGCAAGGCGAAGGCAAGGCCCGCGTGGTCTCCAAGCCTTCGGTGCTGGGCGTGGCCAACCGGCCCGCGGTGATGAAGGAAAAGCGCGTGGCCACCATCCGCGTGGCCGGCAACCTCGACGCGAGGCTGTTCCAGATCGAGGCCGGCACGCTGCTGCAGGTGACGCCGCAGGTGGTCACCGGCGAAGGCGGCAACCAGATCAAGCTGTCGCTCTACATCGAAGACGGCAACTTCGAAGCCAGCTCGGTCGACCAGGTGCCCGTGCTCAAGAAGACCGAGATCCGCACCGAGGCGCACGTGAGGGAAGGCGAGAGCCTGCTCATCGGCGGCCTCATGGTCGAGGCCAACACCGACCAGGAGTCGGGCGTGCCGTTGCTCAAGAGCATCCCGCTGGTGGGCGGCCTGTTCCGCTGGAACGGCAGCCGCTCCACGCGCACCGAGCGCCTGTTCCTCATCACGCCCAAGCTCGTGGGCGGGCCTCAGGCCGCGGTGAGCCCCACCGCACCCGCGATCGACATGCAAGGCGAGCCCGCTGCACAGCCCGTGGGCGGTGACTTGCGTGGCGTGCAGCGCATCGCCCGCAACAACAACCGTTGATTGGTTCGCAAATCATGAAGCAGCTTCGCGTTTTGACCGGTCGGCATGCAGGGGTCCAACTAATGTTGAGTGCATCGAAGTACCGCATCGCCGCAGACGAGCAAGCAGACATCCAGCTCGTCGATTGGCAGGCGGAACCCCTGAACCTCGAACTCCTGGAAGAAGGCAACTTGGTCACCATCGCAACACCGCTGCAAGCCGACGCCGACAACGGCGCCAACGGCGCCGCAATGCCGGAGTCCTTCGTGGACTTCGAGCCGCGACGCTTCGGCGACGTGGTGCTGTGCGTGGGCCCGGTGGCCGCGCAGTGGCCTTCGGACGTGGAGCTGCTCGAGCGCCTGATGCGCCCGGTCAAGAAGGCAGTCGAGGCCGTGCAGGAAGCCAGGCCTTCCCGTGTGGCGCGCACCGCGGTGGTGTTCACGGCAGTGGCCACGCTGGCGGTGGGCGGTGCCTTCGCCTCGGTGGTGTGGCACAACACGCAGACCGCGAAGAACAAGGTGCAGCCCGAGCCGCTGGTGGGCCAGGTGTTCCGCGCTGTGTCGGGTACCACGCTGCAGGGCATCACGGTGCGCCCTGCCGGCGACCGCGTGATCGTCGAAGGGCTGCTGGCCGATGCTGCCGACACCGTGGCCGTGCGCCAGCTGCTGTCGCGCTTCCCGGTCGAGCTCATCGAGCACAAGTACGCCGCGGCGCCCGAGATCGCGCAGAGCATCTCCGATGCGCTGGGCACGCCGGGCCTCACCGTGAGCTACCGCGACCAGGGCGTGTTCGTGGTGAGCGGCCGCGCGATGTACCTCGACAAGGTGCGCGAAGCCGCCACGCGCATCGCGACCGATCTCGCACCGCTGGTGCGCGGCATCGAGGTGGCTGCCACCGAAACCCCCGCGCCCGACAGCGTGCCGGTGGGCGCGATGTTGTCCACCGACGGCCTGCAGTACGTGCAGACGCGCGATGGCGCCAAGCACCTTTCACTTTCTCCCGAGCCGATCGTCGAGTTGAGCGACGCGCCGGCGGTTCCTTCCCGTTGACAACCCATCCATCCACGGAGCACTTCCGATCATGAACGAGCAACTCGAGCAAACCGTATTCGGCGACCTGGCCAATCTGGAGAAGTCGCTGGCCGAAGACGCCTCCGGCGAACGTGCCCGTGCACTGCTGGGCTACTTCACCGAAGTGGCCAAGTCCGCCGAAGGCATGCTGACCACCGCCGCCGCTACCGAACGCCAACTGGTCACGCAGCTGATCGAAGGCTTCCACGCTTCGCAGCGCATCGTGCGCCACGTGTGGGAAACGCTGCACAACGCGTCGCTGGCCGTCTGAGCCCCAACGCAAGACGCAGGAGAACAGACATGTACGAAGCCTACGCGCAGCACGCGGCCTATACCGCGCCGACGGCGGCGCCCACGAGCAACTACCCCGACGTCTACCGCAACCTCATGACCGTGGGGCTGCTGGGCGCGATCTACCGCTGCACGGACGACGCCAACGTCGTCAACACCGCGGTGGAGGCCACGCTCGACGACCCGACCTTCTACCGCATGTGCCGCGCCATCGCGGTGGGCATGGGCGGCGACGTGCGCTATGCCCGCGACACGCTGGGCAGCTACGTCGAGCAGCACCCGAACGACGACAACGCGAAGGTCGCGATGGCCGTCTCCCTGATGCTGGGCGGCGATGCCGAGTGGAAGAACTGGCTCGACAACGTGCTGGCCACCAGCACCGAGCAAAGCGCGCGCGAAGCCGCAAACGGTGTGCTGACCTTCCTGTCGGCCATGCAGCAAGCGCATTGATTTGATGAGAGTTCCCCGGGGTGCCCGACGGTCGGGCGCCTCACACCAACCGTCGCCGCTCACCCCGGTGGCAGATACCAAGCGGATGTTCCGCACCTTCCAACCCAAGGAGTAAGCAATGTCTATCGGTAACACCAGCAACACCAGCGTCGGCCTGAGCTCTGGCATGCAGGCTTTCCAGAACGGCGGCGCGCAACTGAGCGCTGCCGGTACCGGCGCCGCAGGCGACAACGGCAACGCCATGATGGCCCAGATCCAGCAGACCGCTGCGATGCAGATGAAGTTCCAGACCGAGATGGGCATCATCCAGATGATCGTGAAGATGAATGAAGCCCTGGCCAAGATGTTCAAGTCCATCGGCGAAGCCATCAAGGGCCTGGCCTGATTGATCGGTCGGTGCGGGAAGCGGCGGCCTGACATGGGCCGCCGCTGCGCAAAGCAGTTCGAGGCGCCTCGCATCACCAGCCACTGAGGAACCTTCATGAGCATTCAAACCCTTTCCCCCAACAGGATGATGACCACGGGCATGGACAGCGCGCAGCTGCTGCGAAGCAGCGCGATGCCGCAGGCCCTGCCGCTGGCCAACGTCCTGCAGTCCGCCGGACAACTGCTGTCTTCGCTGACCCCGCTGCTGCTGCAGGCTGCCCAGAGCACGCCGCTGGCGCCGAATGCGCTGGCCTCGAGCCTGGGTTCCGTGCTGCAAGGCGCGGCTTCGATGCTCGGGTCGATCAACCAGCTGCTCAACTCGGCGCTGCAGCAGGCCGTGCCGATGAACGGCGGTAACGCCCTCGGCACGCTGGGCCGCTACTTCGACGCCATCAAGGGCGCCGACGGCATGGTGGGTGCACGGGAGCTCTCCAACGCAGCGAGCAGCCCCTTCGCGCCGCCCGATTTGAAGTCCGCCGCCGGCTTCCTGTTGAACAACCCGAAGCTGCTGTCCGTGCTGGACCGCGCTGACGCCACGATCCGCAATCCGGGTGAGATGGCCGACGGGCGCATCAGCAAAGGCGACGTCCGAACCGCTTTCCAAGCCCTGCAATCACCGACCGCCCTGCGGGCCTGAACTTCAACCTCTTTCACCTTTCAAGGAGAACACCATGTCCGTCAATTCCATTTCGACCCAACCCGTCAACCTCACCGCTGCCCAGCCCCGCAGCCCGGCGCTCAACGCGCTGTCTTCCACCCTCGACGTCGCATCGCAGATGACGCAGCTGATGAACTCGGTGCTGATGAACGTGCTGCGCTCGGCGCAACAGGCCCCCTCGATGGGCACGCCCGGCCTCGGCACGCCTGGCCTGGGTACGCCCGGCCTGGGTGGCCCCGGCCAAGTGCCCGGCTCCAACGGCCTGGGCGGCATCGCCGGCCTGCTGCAGAGCTTCGCCGGCCTGCTGCAGTCGGTGGCCCCGCTGCTGCAAGCCTTGAGCGGCAACAACTTCGGTGCCAACGGCCCGGCCCAGCAGCTCGGCAACCAGTTCCCCGGCGGCGGCCTGGGCGTCGGCCCGGCCGTGAGCGGTCTGGGTGGCGGCCTCGGCAACGCTGGCGCGCAGATCGGCTCGGCCATCGGTGGTGCGGTCGGCGGCGTGCCGGGCGCGCAGCTGGGCGCCTCCATCGGCAACGTGGCCGGTACCGCGGCCGGCGTGGCCCTGGGTGCCAACGGCGTCAATGGCCTCAACAACGGCTTCGTCCCGGTGGCCACCGTCGGCATCGGCAGCGGCGTCATGACGACCGACGCTGCACGTGCCTGGGCGCTGGCCAACGGCGGCGCGAACCAGACCGCGAGCGACATCCAGCAGGGCATGAACCTGTACAGCATCTTCAACACCGGCGACCGGATGTTCAACCGGTAATGCAGGCAAGGCATGCCGCGCAGGCGCGGCATGCCTGTCCTCAGCGGAACGCGTTCCGCTGAGGACAGGCAATTCCTCCCACTTGGAGACCGCACGATGGACCCGTTTTTCACCCGCAAGCCCTTCATCGCCGCGCTGATCGAAGTGATCAGCGCCGCCATCTCGCACAACCGCCTGGAGGATGCGGAGACCGTACTGAGCTGCGTACGCGTGCTGCGCCCGCGCCTGGCCGAGCTCGACACCTTCGAGGCCTGGATCGCCATCAAGCGTGGCCACTGGCAAGACGCCATCCGCACGCTGCACAAGCTCGACGCCACTGCCAACAACTGGAGCCTGGGCAAGGCGCTCATGGCCTTCTGCCAGTTCGCCGTGGGCGACGCCAGCTGGAGCGTCAGCGCCAACGAAGTGCTCGAAGGCAACTCGACCGAGGAAGCCCGCGGCCTCGTGAAGCTGCTGATGGGCAAGGACGACACCGACCCTGCCGAAGCCGAGGCCGAAGCCGCAGCTGCTCCGGCTGCGACCTTCACCGACTACGACCCGCGTTCCATGCACCACGCGGCCTTCCTGCGCGCCTGAGCGTCGCGCAGCTGGCTGTGCAAAGGAGTCCGACATGACCGTCTCTGCCATCGGTTCCGTCTCTGCCACGCAGTTGATGGACCAGTCTGCCACGCGGCCCGATGCCCTGAGCAACCTGGCTGACCGTTTCAGCCGCATGGTGCAGGAGCAGCCCGCGGCGCCCGCGCCGCACGACACCGAGGTGGGCTCGCGCTCGACCGTTTCGCACTTCATCGAGGCGCAGGAAGGCGTGCTGCGCCAGACCTTCGACAACGTGCGCTCGTTCTCGCTGCAGGCGCCTTCGATGAACCCGAGTGAACTGGCCTCGCGCAACATCGAGCTGACGTACCAGCTCGCGATGGTGCAGGTGCAGTTCAACGCCGGCGTCTACATCTCGCAAAGCACGAAGAGCGGCTTGCAGACGCTGATGAAGAACCAGTGAAAGCCCACCCCGCCCCCCTCAAGGGGGGCTCTGCTGGCGGACCGGCAAAGCCGGATCCGCGGTGGCCGCTGGGGCCAACTGGACAACTGTGGAGCGGAGAACCGACATGACCATTCGAGACAACATCCTCCGGCTGCTGCGCGTGGCGCTGGCCGCCTGCGTGGTGGCCGGTCTCGCCGCCTGCAAGACCGACCTCTACACCAAGCAGAGCGAGGCCGACGCCAACAGCATGGTCTCGGCCCTGCTCGAAAGCGGCATGCAGGCCACCAAGGAGACGCCCGACGGCAAGACCTGGAGCGTGAAGGTGGAGCAGGACGACGTGGTGCGCGCGCTGGCCGTGCTGCGCGCCCAGGGCCTGCCGCAGGACAAGCACGTCAACCTGGGCGACATGTTCAAGAAGGAAGGGCTCATCTCCACGCCCACCGAGGAGCGCGTGCGCTTCATCCACGGCGTGTCGCAGGAGCTCTCGGCCACGCTCACGCAGATCGACGGCGTGGTGACGGCTCGCGTGCACATCGTGCTGCCCAACAACGATCCGCTCGCGCCCGAGGCCAAGCCTTCGAGTGCATCGGTGTTCGTGAAGTACCGCCCGCAGGCCAACCTCACCGCGCTCACGCCGGCCATCAAGAACATGGTGGCGCGCAGCGTCGAAGGGCTCTCGTACGACAACGTGTCCGTCACGCTCGTGCCTGGCGCCCTGGTGGCACCCGCCCCGCCGCCGGAGTCCACCAGCATCGGCCTCTGGATCGCGCTGGCCGTGGTGGTGCTGCTCTTCGGCGGTGCCGGCTGGGTGGTGTGGCGCCGGCCGGCCTGGCTGCCCGATGCCATTGCGCAGAAGCTGCCGAAGGCTGGCAACGTGCAGGCACCGCAGCAGCAGGCGCCGCAGGGCGCGCAGGGCACCGCGAACGCCACCACCGCCGCGTGAGGCTGAGCGATGCATGCAGCCGACGCAGGAGCCGATACGCAGGCGCCCGAGGCCGCCAGCCTTGCGCGCCTGGCATGGGTCTTCCAGCACCGGCTCGATCGCCTGCCCGATGAGGCAGATGCCAGCTGGCAGGCGCTGGCCGACATGCAGCCGCTCTTCGAGCAGCTGCCCGAAGGCGCATCGCGCCGCCGCGCGACGCTTTCGCTGTTTCGCCGTTGGTGCGGCCCGCTGCCCTGCCTGCAGACGCTGGCCACGCCCGCGGGCCGCCTGGCCTTGCAAGGCCGGCTGCAGCTGCTGTCGCGCCTGTGCGCGGTGGCGCTGCTCAGCCGCCCGGGCGTGCTGCGCTGCTGCGTCGAGCGGCGCGCCCGCCAGGCGCTCGAAGGCGCGCTCGGCCCGGCCATCGATGCCTTGCGCGAGTCCTCGCACGAAGGTCCGGCGGTGCCGGGGCACGTGGCGGCCTGGGTGCCCATTCAATGGGCTTGCGTGGGCTATGCCGACCTGTCGCGCATCAGTGCGTGGCAGCACCGCAGCCTGCGCCGCCTGACGCGCCTGGCCCTGCCGGCGCAATGGCCGGTGCCCACCAGCACACGCGAAATACCGCCCTTGCACGTGCCCACGCACGAGGCGCTGCGGCGCATGGAAACGCTGTTCGAAAGGGAAGCGGCATGGTGATCTGGTTGCACGGCAATGCCGGCAGCATCGGCGTCGAAGACGGCATCCTCCCGGCCGCCGCGGCTGGTGGCGTGGCCGAGCTCGATGCGCTGCGCCGCTCGATGGACGAGCAGCGCGAGCAAGTGCTCGAAGCGGCACGCACCGAGGCACGGGCGCTGCTGGAGCAGGCGCGCCAGGAAGTGGCCCGCATGCAGGAAGCCGCACGCGCAGACGCCGAGCGCGCCCGCAAGGAAGCCTATGAAACGGGCCGCCGCCAGGCCGCGCTCGAATGGCACGAACAGCAGACCGGCCGCGTGATCGACAAGGCGCAGATGCTGCGCAACATGCACGAGAAGCTCGCCACCATCGTGACCGCCGCGGTCGAGCGCATCGTGCATACCGAACAACGCGAGGCGCTGTACCAGCGCGCGCTGCGCAGCGTGCAAGGCCTGGCGCGCGGTGCTTCCACGCTGGCGCTGCGCGTGAACGCGGCCGACTACGAGCACGCGCGCGCCGCCATCGAGTCGCTCAAGGCACTGCAGACGCAGGGCCTGCACATCGAAGTGAACGTGGACCCGGCGCTCAAGCCGGGTGGCTGCGTGTTCGAGTCGGAGGTGGGCATCCTCGATGCGAGCCTGCAGACCCAGCTCGACGGCTTGCGCGCCGCGATGGACCGCGCGGTGCGCAAGGCGGTGACCGATGGCGATGCACTGCACGAGACCGAGGAGGCCACTCCGGCCCTGCATACGTTGCCCGTGGCGCAGGACGAGCTGCCCGAGGAGACGGACTTCGACGACGAGTCCGATCACGATGAGACCGGTGATCGGTACGAATGAGGTTGGAGGTTGCCGAGCTGCAGCTCACCGTGACTCGAGGCAACGCTGAACAGGTCTCTCGCGGAGCGCGCATCCACGGCTTGGGCGGCCGGCGTCGTTGCAGATCCTCACCATAGCCGGGCCATGGCTTGGGTTTGTGGCTGGCAGCCCATCCCGACCCGCGGCGCACCCTCGCGGGATTTGTCCAGCGTGCCTTGAACCGGCGCGGCGCCCTGGCCGGCGCCGGGTGTGGCACGGCCGTGTCAGTGCGGTGCCGGGGTGCGGACCGCCAGCAGCTGCTTCAGCAGCGATTCATCCACCTCGCCGCGATGCACCTTGGCATCGGCACGACCCAGCGCCTGTTGGAACTGTTCCCACCGGCGTCCCAGCTTGCGCTGCGACGCGGTCTTCACGTGTACCGCGTCGTGTTCGTGGAAGGGGGCTGCTGCGCACTCTTCCGCCGAGACGAGCTTCGACGTGTGGACGTGCAGGTACAAGGGATCCGCCGCGGTCCCATCGGCCTTCGGCTTGAGCTGGATCTCCAGCTCGAAGAGCTTGCCCTGGTCACCCACGTCGTCGTCGGACTTCAACTTCGCGAGCGCGCCGACGCCGGCGATCTCTCCCATGTTCAGCAGGCGCTGCAGCTGTGGAGCGACAGGAGCTTCGCTGCGCTTGAGCGCATCGGCTTCGTCGGCGCGGATGCGCTGCTGCACCAGGCCCAGCGCCTGCATGCGGTCGCCGATCTGCGAGAGCGCCTCTTCCAGCTTCTCGTCGCCGGGGTGGGCCTTCAGCTGGGCGTCCAGCTTTTCGTGCAGGTCAGTCAACGCATCCATGCGACCGAACCAGCGTCGCGCCGAGTTCCGGGCCGTGCTGGCGATCTTGTGAGGATCGCCGTCCTGCACTGCGTCGTCGAGTTCTGCAGTGTTCAAGCCGCTTGAACGGGCAATCGCCAAGGGGTCACCACCAAACTGCCCGGCGAGCTTCAACGTCAACGCGCGGCTGTTCACCATCTGGTTCGCCCTGTCGAGGGTCAGAGCCCTCTCGTTGCTCGCAGCATCAGCGGCCGCCGGCCGGTTCGACTTTCCTTTCTTCTTCCTGCTTTTCGACGAAGAGGCGGTGTTCGGCGATGCGGTCGATGGCGGTGAAGCCTGCGAGGCAGGCTGGCGCTCCTGCGGAGCATCCTGCGAGGCGAGGCGCGCGGCGTGATCGGCGATCGTCTTCCGAAACCCGTTCAGCACGTCTTTCAGCGTGCCGGCGAAGTCGAGCATGCCCTGCCATTGATCGTCCGGGGCATCCCATGCCGTATCGATCCGCACAGCGAACTGGTCGGCCAGGCGATCGACCAAGTCCATCTGCCGGAAAGCATTCTTGTCTTCCTCATGACCCAGGCGGACTTGATTCGTCAGACGCCAGGCCTCGATCACAGCCCTCCCGAGTTCGTCGAACGACCTTCGCAGGTCCGGCTGCTGCAGGTTGAGCGAGAGGTGTTGGACCTGTGCCAACAGGAGGTGTTCGTTGATCTCTCGGCGAGCGCTATCAGCCAGCTGGCTTGGCAGTTCCTTGCCTGGCAGGAGGTCGGCATTGCCTTTCGACTCGAGCATCTGACGGGTTTTCTCCATCAGACCGAGCGAGCCATCGAGTTCACGCCTCAGCTCTTTCAGAGCGGGTATTTCGTCCGCAGTGCCTCGAATGGATCTGGAGCCCGGAGCGGTCTTGTCGTAGATCTGCAGCAGCCGCTTGTGCGCGAGAAGATGAATGGTGGCGAGCTTGGGAAGGAACTTTTCGGCCGCTTCATTGACGTCGCGGCCGGCGCTGCTTCCGAGCCTGGACAAGGTCTCGTATGTGCCGAGTGCGTGCTCCGCCTGCGGCAGCACACCTTTCAGAAGCTCTTCCGCCTGGGGGACGTTTCCCGAGTCGAGGGCGATGCCGCCGATCACCTCCAGGCGCGGCGCGAGTCTCTTCAATTCCAAGGCGGCCGCTTCTGCGCCCGAACTGCCTGTTGAGGCCGGGCTCTTGTCAGCGGAGTGCCGGCCGGGCAGGCCTGCGCGCCGGCCGGCCTGGGAAGCCGCGGACTCCAACAGCACGTGTGCCGTGGGCCGCTGCGACAACTCGGCCGCTGCGACGGGTGGCTGGGCTGCCGTCGACGATCGGCTGCCCGAGGACGCGGACGCTTCGCCCGCCCTCGCTTCGCCAAGCGATGCCCTGGAGGGCGGCGGGCTGTTGCGGCTGGCTCCTCCGAGTCCACTGCTCGACATGTGAAAAATCTAAGAAAACGCGGTTGGCGACCATGAGAAGGATCGGCGGCACTGCATTGCAGGCCGGTTGCCAAGCCGAAGCGATGCCAGCCCTTGCGAAGTGCGCAGTCAGCCTTGCAGAGACTGCGGCGTCGTTTCCCGCTCTCGCTGCCGCAGATTCGCCCAGCCCGGCGTGTCGAACACGATTTCGCGTTCCCCTTCGACAGCCGAGGTGTGGGCCGCGCGGATGCCGGAGATGTCGGTGGCCGTGCCGTCCTGCTTGACGTTGCGCTGGTAGGCGATCAGCGAGGCCGGCCCCCAGGATTCGTCGGCCGATACCAGGGCCTCCCGCCTGGACTGCACCTCGGCCAGCGCGCCGCGCAGCTGCGGCGGCATCTGCTGCTCGACCATCGAGAGCTTGTCGAGCTGGGCCGCCACGTCGGGGTGGATCCGCTCGCGTGCGTAGTACACGTGGTGCTCTTCGCGGATGTTGTCGATCTTGTGGAAGAAGGCTGTCACGGCTTCGCGGCCCTTGGCCTGGGCTTCTTCAGTCGGCAGGTGCCGGTGCGGATAGGCGAACAGGTCGATCCACTTCTGGTGGTCGTCGAGCACCAATTGCTTGAACAGGTTCCTGTCGGGCGTTTCGGTGTCGCTGAAGGTCTTCTCGGGCACGATCTTGCCCTCGCGCAGCGGCGTGCGCACCCGTACGCTGCCACCCGACTCGCCGAATGCCACGCCCGCGGTGCCGAGCGGCGTGCGGGGCAGGCCGACGGCCTGGTGGTAGACGTTGCCGCCCGCGTTGGTGCCGGCGCGCTTGCGCTCGAACCAGCCGGAACGGACGTTGTTGATGCGGTAGGAGCCGGTCGTGTCCTTTTCGCTCACGCTGGTGGCCCAACCCTTTTCGTAGGCCGCGGAGGCGCCGATGCCGAAACGCGCGCCGGTCACGGTGTCGGTCGTGGCCGAGGCACCGCCGCCCAGCGCGACTTCGGAACGGTGCGACGAGCTCTCCTGCTTCATCAGCGTCACGGACAGCCCGCGGTGCGCAAAGCTGGCGACGAACTCCTCGAGGAGCTGTTCACGCTCGACGGCATCTCGCGCCTGCGGCGCACGCTCGTGCAGCATGCGCGCCATGTCGCTCATCGTCGCGCGCACTTCGGGGTCGTTCTGCGCGAACTTCGGTGCGGTGGGCGAGGCGATGTCTTCGAGGACCTTGCGGTCCACGCGCCACATCGCGCCCTGGTAGCTGCTGTGGTCGTAGCCGTAGGGGTTGACGTCGAGCGAGGCGGCCAGGCGGCCCACGGTGTCCTTGTCGCCCAGCGCGGTGTAGCCGGACTGGATGCCGGCACCGCCGCTGGCGCGCCACTTCACGTCCTGCCCCATGAACATCTCGCCACCGTGCGTGGCCGCGCCGGCGCGGAACACGTGCTCGAGCGAGCCTTCGAGCCGCAGGTCCCCGCGCACGATCACCGGCCTGCGCGGGTGCTCGATGCTTTCGAGATCGAACTGCGACGAAGCCAGGTTCACGCCGGTGCCGTTGGCCGTGAGGCCGCCGCTCGATATGTCCGTCACCTTGATGTGGTTGCCGAACTGCACGTTGCCCAGGAACTCGGCCACCACCGCCCCCGCGGCTGCCGGCGTCTTTTCCGCGGGCTGCAGCGACCTGGCCTCGATGGTGCCGAGGATCTTGTCGGCCATGGCCCGCGTGCCCTCGCCGAATTCCGCGCCTGACCTGTTGGCGAGCCCGAGCACCGCGTCGAAGCCCAGTTGCACGTTGGCGATCTCGGCGCGCACCCGCGCTTCGAGCCCGCGGACGGCGACGTGCGCATACAGAGGCGAGGTGACGGGGTCGGTGCCCGAAGGGTCGATGGGGCCGTTGCCCAGGAATTGCCGGCACACCAGCGCGATCCTTTCGGCCTCGGGGCTGCCTTCGGCGGCTTCGTGCCGCTTGCCGTGTACCACGTCCGACAGTGACAGCGCCTTCTTGTCGGCGGGAGACCAGGCTTCGAGCGCCACCAGCGTGGCCAGGCCGCGCACCGCGTCGTTGCCGGGTTCTGCAAGGACCTCCCGGCCGTGCGCGAGATCTTGCAGCGTGGAGACGAGCTTGCTCCGCGCGGCCCCCACGAGCTGATCGACCTCGGGGGTGTCGACCAGCTTGTTGAGCTTGGCGGTTTCGTCGGCCAGCGTGTGGCGGTCGGCACCGGCCAGTCCGTAGCGGTACATCGAGTTCAGCGGGCCACGTTCTTCAGGCGCCTTGGCGAGCTGCCCGAAGAAGGTGTGGATGTGGTTCTTGAGTTCCTGCAACTCGGTCTTCGGGCCTTCCTTGCGGAAGTTGTTGTCCCAGAAGAAGTCGTCGGTGATCTGTTTCTCTGAACGGTGGGCCGTGCCGTCCGAGGCCAGCTGCGCACGGGCGTTGTCGAGAACGCGGGCCGCGAGGTTCTTCACGCCCGGTCCTTCTCCAGCTTCCAATGCTTCCGGGTCGTGGTCGATGGGCGCGCGCGGGCCGGCACCGGCCGCCTCCTTCGCAACGGTGTCGCTAGCTTCGAGGTAGCGCTTGAGCGCAGGCAATTGCTGCTCGGGCACCTGCGGGCACAGCGCCTTTGCGAGATCGGCGAACTGGTCGTTGCGCGCGAGGTCCGTCAGCACGGCGCGCGCCAGCGTGAATGGCGCGCCGGCCTCGGCAGGGCCGTGTGCATCGTGTGCGTCGTGTGCAAGCAGCGTTTGCAGCAGCGCCGGGTGGCTCAAGGCCTGGAACAGTGAAGGGTCGAGTGGCGGCGAGCCGTGCGGCAGGCTGGTCTTCGCGTTCAGCACGGCCAGCGAAACGGTCAGTGCGAGCTCCGGGCCGTGCGCCTGTGCCAGCGTGTCGATGTGCGCGAGCAGGGCCTCCTTGTGCGGCCCGAAGCGCGCATGCACCGCGAGGCCTGGTGATGCCCAGTACGCCGAGACAGGTGCTGCGCCGGCCAGTGCCTGCAGTGCATTGGCGCGCTCGGGCTGTTGTGCAGAGCTGCCTGCGCCGACCGACTGCGCACGCAGCGTGCGCATCGTGTTCTTCATCCAGTCGCCGGCTTCCGGGATGCCGACGAACTGCTTCACCGCCGAAAGCGCCCGGCCGAAGAGGCCTTGCGCGGGCGCCGTCACTTCCTGCACCTTGCCGGGCTCCTGCAGGTCGGCCGTGGCCTTGGCGAAACGCTCCATCGACGTGGACTGCGCGGTGCGCACGTGGCTCGACGCGAGCGTGGAATATTCCTGCCGGTTGCTCATCGTCGAAGGCGGCCGCGGCGTGGCCCGCCGAGGCAGGTTGCCGAGAAATTCCGACACGGCCGGGGCTGCCTGGGGCTGAGGCTGCTGCCCCACCAGCGGTGCGGGAGACGCCGTGGGCGTCTCCATGGGCCGCATGGGCGGCAACTCGACGCCGCCTGTACGCACGGGACCTGCCATGGTTTGCTCCTTATCTGTGCGTGCGGTCAGAAGCGGCGAGCCAGGTCCGCCACGGCCAGTGCCGTGGCGAAGGTCTCGTACAGGCGCGGCAGCAGCTGCGAAGCCGGTTGCGGCGCGGGCGTCCACAGCAGCACGGCATAGCGATCGACCACTGCAAACCGCTGCGTCTCGCCGTCGAGCCCCCAGCTCGCAGCCTCGGATAGCGCGCTGATCCACACGTCTTGCGACACCTTCGGTGCTTCGGCGATCTGGCAGCACACCGCGATGCGGTTGTTGCGCCCGGGCGCGATGGTCACGGGCAGGTTGTTGACGGTGAGGGCGAGGCCTGCGTCCGGTGCGTCGCCGAGCGGGTGGCCGAGGGCCTTGGCGATGGTTTCCATGCAGCTGCGCACGGTGAGGGTCTTGTCGAGGGTGATGCTCATGATGGGCTCGTGATGTGTTCGCAAGATGGGGTTGACGATGAAGCGCTCTGGTGTGGCTCAGGCGGCTCAGGCGCCGGCCAGTGCTGGTAGCCGGGCGGGTTCGGCGCGGCCGCCGTCAGCGGGCAGGCACAGCTGCTCGGCGATCTGCTTGAGGACGCTGGGCGTGGCCGGTACGGGCACCTTGGCGCGTGCGATCGCTTCGCGCGCCTGCGCCTCCAGCGTGTCGATCAGCGGGATGACCTTGCCGTCCTTGTTCTTGATGTCGCCGGTCTTCAACACCAGCGGGATCTCGGTGCAGGCCAGCAGGATGGCGTCGGCGCCCTTGTCTGCGAGCTCCTGGGCCGCGGCCTTCAGCAGGTCGCGACCCTTGTCCAGGTCGCCGGTCTTCACGCCTTCGTAGATGCCGGCCATGACCTGCTGTTCCTGCGTGTCCTTGGCGGGCGTCATCCATTGCCTGCCCCTGGCCGAATCGTGGTTCTGGTACACGCCGGTGTTCACGGTGCCCGAGGTGGCGAGCAGGCCCACGTTGCGGGCATTCGGTGCCTGCTGGTCCAGCAGCTTCATCGTCGCTTCGACGATGTGCACCACGTTCACCTTGAGCTTCTCCTGCTCGATGACCTTCTGGATCTCGGGGAAGAAGTAGTGCGCCGTGTTGCAGGTCATGACGATCTCGTCGGCCCCCGCCTTCGCCAGGCGCTTCAGGCTCTTGGCCATCTCGTCGACCGGGCTGCGGCCGCCGGACAGGATGGCGGCGGTGCGGTCGGGGATGTCCGTCGCCTGGTCCACCATCATCGGCACGTGCTGCTGGTCGGTCCTGGCTTCGGTGTTGAACTTGACCATGTAGTCGCTGAACTGCATGGCCGCGGCCGGGCCCATGCCGCCCATCACGCCGATGCGCCGCGGGCGCTCGGGCTCACCCACGAAGAACTTCGCCATGGCCTGCACGAAGCCCGATGGCTCCGCGGGCTGGACGGAGAACGAGCCCGAAGGCGTGGCGATGCGGCCGGGCATCGCGTCGGCCCTGGCCAGCGCCTCCTTGGCGAGCGAGCCGAGCGTGTCGATCAGCGGCATGTCCTTGCCGTCGGCGCCCTTGATGTCGCCCGTCTTCAGCACGAGCGGGATCTCCGTGCAGGCCAGCAGGATCGCGTCCACGCCCTTGGCCTGCAGTTCCTTCGCGGCGCTCAGCAGCAGCTCGCGGCCGAGGTCTTCCTTGCCCGCCTTGACGCCGTCGTAGATGCCGGCCATCACGGCGCCTTTCTGGGTGTCGGCGTCGGGGTACACCCACTCCTTGGCTTGGCCGTTCTGCGCGGCACGGTTCTCGTAGATCTTCGAGTCCAGCGTGCCCGAGGTGGCGAGCAGGCCGATGCGCCTGGCCCCTGGCTTCTGTGCCTCCAGCTCCTTCATCGTGGCGTCCACGATGTGCAGCATCGAAAGCTTCAGGCCGAACTTGTCGATCGCCCGCTGCATGTCGTCGAAGAAGTGGTGGGCGGTGTTGCAGGTCACGGCCACGAGGTCCGCGCCGCCCGCGTCCAGGCGCTTCAGGCTTTGCTCCATGTTCTTCACCGGCGAGGGGCCGCCGCTGAGGATGGCGCCCGTGCGGTCCGGGATGTCGGTGGCCTGGTCGAGCAGCACGCGGGCATGCTGCTGGTCGGCCTTGGCGCCGGTCTTCAGGTCGATCAGCTGGTGGCCGAACTGGTTGGAGGCCGCGGGGCCCATGCCACCCATCACGCCGATGACGGCACCCGTGCGGCGCGGTCCGGTGCCGTCTGCGACGGCCTCCCGCCGCGACAGGCCGCCTGTGGCCGGCATTGCCGCCGAGGGGCCTGCATCGCGCTGAGCGGCGCCTGAAGTGGATGTCTCGCCGTCAACCTGCGTCGGGGCCGCGGGGCGTGTGGAGGTCGAGATCGCAATGGTCATGTTGGTTGACTCCGTCCTTGATGACGTCATGCTCGACCTGGCAGGGTGAGCCCTGACGTCAGCGCGCGAACCGATGCATGCGCAGGCGAAGGCATGCGGTTGACAAGGTCGGCGGATTTCTATCCACCCATAAGGCTGACTTATGGGTGCTGCGGAAATTGCGATGAACGCCGCGCGCCCTTGCTTCCTAAGATCAAGGCCACCTCAACGGTCTCGATCAAGGAAATCACATGCGTCTACGTACCCTTCAGGCGGTGTCTTTGCTTATGACCTGCCTGTGCGTCGGTGCCCAGGCCCAGGAAGCCGACACGCTCGGCAAAGTCAGGAGCAGCGGTGTCATCACGCTCGGCTATCGCGAGTCGTCGATCCCGTTCTCGTACCTGGGCGGCGACGGCCAGCCCACCGGCTTCGGCTGGGAGATCTGCGGCAAGGTCGTCGAGGAAGTGAAGCGGGTGACGGGCCGCACCGACCTGAAGGTCGAGAAGCAGTCGGTGACTTCGCAGAACCGCATTCCGCTGATGCAGAACGGCACCATCGACATCGAGTGCGGCTCCACCACCAACAACAGCGAACGTGCCAAGCAGGTGGCGTTCGCGATCAACTACTTCTACACCGGCACGCGCTTCCTGGTGAAGGCCGGCTCGCCGGTCAAAGCGGTCGGCGACCTCGCGGGCAAGAAGGTGGTTTCCACCACCGGCACCACCAACATCCTGGTGCTGCGCAAGTTCAACCAGGCCCAGAAGCTCGGCTTCGAGCTGATGAACGCGAAGGACCACGTGGAAGCGCTGCTGCTGGTCCAGCAAAGCCGCGCCGACGCCTTCGGCATGGACGACATCCTGCTGTACGGCCTGCGTGCCAACGCGCCCGAGCCGCAGTCGCTGGCCATCGTGGGCGAGCCCATCCAGGTCGAGCCGTACGCCATCATGCTGCGCAAGGACGACCCGGCCATCAAGAAGCTGGTCGACGACACGCTGGTGCGCCTCATCAAGGCCGGCGAGTTCGAGCGCCTGTACAAGAAGTGGTTCGAGTCGCCGATTCCGCCCAAGGGTGTCAACCTCAATGCCCCCATGAGCAAGGAACTGCGCGAGAACCTGAAGGCCCTGTCGGACGACCCCGCAGTCTGACCGGCGCAGCCATGCACTCGATGCAAACGCAAGCGAGCTGCCAGGCGCCGGGCGTGATCGGCATCCTCGGCGGCATGGGGCCCCTGGCCACGGTGGACTTCATGCGCAAGCTGCTGGACGCCACGCCAGCCGCCTCCGACCAGGAGCACGTGCCGGTCGTGGTGAGCTCCATTCCGCAGGTGCCCGACCGCACGGCCGCCTTCAGGGGGGAGGGCGCGTCGCCGCTTCGCGCCATGATCGCCAGCGGGCAACGGCTGGCGAACGCCGGTGCACAGCTGGTGGTGATGCCGTGCAATACCGCGCACCTGTGGTTCGACGAACTTGCCGACGCGTTGAAGTTGCCGATGCTCCATCTCGTGGATGCGGCGCTCGACGCCGCCACCGGGCTGGTGGGGCCGCAGGCCCGCATCGGCCTGCTGGCCACCGATGCCACGGTGGCTTCGGGCCTCTACATCAACCGTGCCAAGAACCTGCCCGATGCCGCCGCCATGCAGTGGGTCATGCCCACGGCCGGTGAAATGCTCGAACGCGTCATGCCGGGCATCGCCGCGGTCAAGGCAGGGCAGCTCGACCAGGCGAGGCAGCTGCTCGGCAGCAGCGCCCAGGCGCTGGTGCAGCGGGGCGCCCAGGCGCTGGTGCTGGGCTGCACCGAGATCCCGGTGGTGCTCACGCCCGAAGGGGCGCCGGTTCCCGTGATCGATGCCACGGCAGCCCTGGCCAAGCGGGCAGTGGCCTGGGCGCTGGCGCAGCGGGCAGAGCCGGGCGGCAACGTCCACTGAGCTTCGCCAGCCCGGGCCGGCCATGCTGTCCACGCGATGTCACGCTTCTTGCTAGAGAAACGTGACATCGCAAGAGAGACGGTTCGAAGGCATGCGGCTCAAGCACATCGAGGTCTTCAACGCCATCATGCTCACCGGCACGGTGAGCGGCGCGGCGCGGTTGCTGCACGTCACCCAGCCGGCCATCACGCAGACCTTGCAGCACGCCGAGGTGCAGCTGGGCTACGCCCTGTTCACCCGGCATCGCCAGCGGCTCGTGCCCACCCCGGAAGCGCAGGCGCTGTACCCCGAGATCCAGAAGGTCGTCTCGCACCTGGAGTCGGCGCGCAGGCTGGCGAATGCGTTGCACAGCGCGGCTCATACGCAGCTGCGCGTGATGATCGTGCCTTCGCTTGCGGTACGCCACCTGCCCGAAGCGTTGCAGCGCTTCCGCAAGCTGCATCCGCAGGTCCGGGTCTCCATCCGCACCCTTCACTCGCTCGAGATCGCACAGGCCGTGGCGCTGCGCGAGGCCGACGTCGGCATCATCTACGGCCCGGCCACCCACCCGGCATTGCGCGAGGAGATCGTGGCCCAGGGCCGGCTCGTGTGCGTCACGCGGGCCAGTGCGAACGCCAAGGACCAGCGATCTTCGGTGGCCTTGCGCGACCTGGCCGATGCGCCCTTCATCTGCATCGACGAGCGCGACCCGATCGGGGCGATATTGGCCGAGCAATGGGCGCGCATCGGCGTCGAACCCCAGGGCGACATCACGGTGCAGACCTACCACACGGCGCTGGTGCTGGCCCTGCAGGGCTTCGGGCCGGCGATCATCGATTCGTTCACGGCGATGGCCAGCGGCGGTGACAAGCTCCACGTGCGGACCCTGCTGCCGGAGATCCCCATCACGGTCAGGGCGGTGATGCCTCAGGACGCGAGCGTTCCATCGCCGGTGGCCGACTTCATCGAGGCGCTCAGCACGGCGACCGCCGGCGGGGGCTGACGCTTCCACGGTTCGCGAAGCCGTTCGCGGGTTCGGCCCATGGGGTGGCCGTGCGTACACGCGGCCCTAGGCTGCCTGGAGACAGAAACACCCGACTCATGAGCGAACTGAACGCATTCACCCGGCTGATGGAGTCCGAGCTGGCCTCGGCCTCGATGGTGGGCCGCACCGGCAAGGTCACCGAAGTGATCGGCACCTTGATGCGCGTGAGCGGCCTCGATGCGCGCCTGGGCGAGCTGTGCGAGGTGCTCGACGAAGACGGCTCCGTGCTGCAGACCGCCGAAGTGGTGGGCTTTTCCGGCGGGCGCAGCATCCTCTCGCCCTTCGGCTCCATCCTCGGCGTGCGAGGCGGCACGCGCGTGGTGGGGCTGGGGCAGGTGCTTTCGGTGCCGGTGGGCGATGCGCTGCTGGGCCGCGTGATCGACAGCCTGGGCCGCCCCATCGACGGCAAGGGCCCGGTGAAGACCACCGAGTTCCGCCCCGTGTTCGCACTGCCGCCCACGCCCATGGAGCGCGAGATGATCGAGCGGCCGCTGCCCACCGGCGTGAAGATCATCGACGGCCTCATCACGCTCGGCGAAGGCCAGCGCATGGGCATCTTCGCGCCGGCCGGTGTGGGCAAGTCCACGCTGATGGGCATGCTCGCGCGCGGCACGCAGTGCGACATCAGCGTCATCGCGCTGATCGGCGAACGCGGCCGCGAGGTGCGCGAATTCATCGAAATCATCATGGGCGAAGACGGCATGGCGCGCTCGGTGGTGGTGTGCGCCACGTCCGACCGTTCATCGAGCGAGCGTGCCAAGGCCGCCCACGTGGCCACCGCGGTGGCCGAGTACTACCGCGACAAGGGCCTGAAGGTCTTGCTGATGATGGACTCGCTCACGCGCTTCGCGCGAGCGCAGCGCGAGATCGGCCTGGCTGCCGGCGAGCCGCCGGCGCGGCGCGGCTTCCCGCCTTCGGTGTTTGCCGAGATCCCGCGGCTGCTCGAACGTGCCGGCATGGGTGCGCACGGCTCCATCACGGCGCTCTACACGGTGCTGTACGAAGACGAGAGCGGCAACGACCCGATCTCCGAAGAAGTGCGAGGCATCCTGGACGGCCACATGATCCTGTCGCGCAAGATCGCCGCGCGCAACCAGTACCCGGCCATCGACGTGCTGGGCAGCCTGAGCCGCGTGATGTCGCAGATCGTGCCCAAGCCGCACCAGGCCGCCGCCGGCAAGCTGCGCAAGCTCATGGCCAAGTACGACGAGATCGAGCCCTTGGTGCAGATGGGCGAATACAAGCCCGGCAACGACGCGCTGGCCGACGAGACCATGCAGAAGCAACAGCACATCCGCGACTTCCTCTGCCAGTCCACCGACGACCTGTGGGACTTCGACCGCTCGCTGCAGTCGCTGCAGCAGGTGGCGGGCAACTGATCAAGACGGTCATGATTCCATCGCTCAATGTAGGCATGAAAAGGCCACGCGCGGAGAGCCTCGAGTCGGATGCCTCCTCGCACAGGGATGCTCGGCCTCGCTTGTCCGGCCCCGGAGAAAGTTCAGGGCCGTTGTCTCCGCGGCCCATGGCCAGCGGTTTGGAGCCGGGGCCATCATCGCTGGCTCCCCGGGGCGACAGGCTCCTGCAACTTGACCTGAACGCGATGCCGCGGCCGATGGGTTTGGACTTGAACGCGACACCGCCTGGTTCACCGCAGCCGATGGCGCTGGACTTGAACGCGACACCGCCTGGTTCACCACGGCCGATGGCGCTGGACTTGAACGCGACACCGCCTGGTTCACCACGGCCGATGGCGCTGGACCTGAACGCGACACCGCCTGGCTCGCCACGGCCGATGGCGCTGGATTTGAACGCGACACCGCCCGGTTCACCGCGACCGATGGTGCTGGACTTGAACGCGA